>JALHNT010000017.1 GCA_022843385.1 Anaerolineae bacterium
GAGTTGAGGTCACTTGCACCACATTAGGAGAGGTGCCACAAGCCACAACACCAAATGCAATTAATCCGCTAGTTGCAGCCAACAGAGCTTGATGTTTCATTCTGTGTTTTCCCCTCGTCCTTGCCAGGTGAACTGGCGTGACTCGGTTACAAAATAGGGTTCTTCAGGTCGATCGCGATCAATCAAACTCACCGACCAGCGATAATCATGGCGAGATGCATCGTTTCCCTGCCACGCTGCTGGCAATACGTAGGAGAGTTCAGTCGTATCCGAAGTGAAGGATTGTCCAGTTGTGATGTCATCAACTTGTATTCGATAGGTTTGATCCGCGCTCAAGATTCCTGTACCCAACCAGCGCAATGTTACCAGCTCATCACTACGAAAAAAGGCGCGGTCACTGGGGCCAATTAACATCGGCATGTTAAAGGTAGGCGTTGCGGTAGGTGTTGGCGTTTCGCTGCCGGACGGTGTGGGGGATAACGTTGGCGTTGGCGTCGGTGCTGGTACACGTATCTGCTGACCGATGCCGATCTGCACCGTACAACCGGGACCACCTGAATCCAGACCGAAATCACATTGCGCGAACTGAATTTCAGGATTCAGTTCAGATAGAACCCGCAAAGTCGTCCGATATTGTACCGCGATCACCAGGATGTTTTCGTCTGGTCGCACCTGATGCAGCGTAATTCCAGGTATCAAAGTCGGTGTCGGCGGGATACGCAAACCGCTGATCGGGTCAACCACTGCCACCGCGATACCGCCTGAATCCATACTGCCGCCAGACTGAGATTCTGGTGTAGAAGTCGGCGGTTGATTGGGGTCAATTGTCGGAGTAGGCCAGGGGACCAAGACGGTCTGACCAATCTGCAATTGATTGGCATCTCCAAGATTGTTGAGGTCAAGAACAGCCTGAAGCAGCGACGAATAGTCCCGGTGACCACAGCGGGCCACAATGGCAATCAATGTGTCTCCTGCCTGAACCTGTTGTTCACATGGTCCTGGTGTTGGGGTCACAGTTGGCGTCTCAGTCGGTGGTGGCAAGAATAAGGTCGAGGTCACGGTAGGAAAAATCACGAGCGGCGTATTGGTTACGAAATTCACAGTAGGGCTGGATTGCACCACTGTGGTGACAGTGAGCACATCTGGAGTATTCATATTCTGCTCGAGAAGTCGTGACATTCCAAGAACGCCGACCCCAACACACAGCAGCAAACCCATGACAAGTCCACCGGCCAACAGGTAGGTACTGCCGCGCCATCGCAGGCTTACTTCCAGAAGATCGGTCTCACCCTGTTCCGGCATAGGAGCCTGAGATCGGGATGATTTCTGTTCATCGCTCGAGTGCGCTTGAGTCGCGTTTAGGTCAGCGCCGCAAGTATGACATACATTAGCGTTGCGATGATTCGGAGAATTGCATATGGGACAAATCTTGTAGCCTTGCGACAATCTGAAGACCTCTGCCTTTAGCTCAGGCGTAGAACCTGACCATTGGATGCAACAATACAGTCGGTGATATGGGTACTGGCCGCGATATTCGCCCCCTGCAAGACCACAGCCTGCTCGAGCCGCGCACGCGCACCGACGCTGCACCCTGATTCGAGATACACATAAGGGCCGATAACCGTCTGGTGCCCAACTGTAACACGCGGGTCGATGCGCACAGGGGGAATAATTTGGACATCGGCTGGAATGTCGCTCAAAATGTGGGCATCAACCTGATCGTCCAACAATAACCGACTCAACGTCAGCAAGTCGTGATCAGTCTCCACCTGAAGCACCCAGGCGGTTTCAGAAACCATCGCCCGATGTCCCGATTGGATGTAACTATTCACCAGATCAACCCATTGGCGTCCGAACGAGCGCGTATTGCCTGCCTGCTTCAAAAACTCTACAAATTCAGCCCCGGCTACTACAAGATCAGCTAGCATAAAATACCCAGCAAAGTTTGGCCCTCGCACTAATCCAACGACTTCCTGTTGCTCATTGAGTGACACATAGGTTTGCTGGAGCGACCGTGACAGATTGACTGGAGCGATGCTCAGAACCAATTGCTCAGGAGAAGATTCGCTGCGCTTCAGCAACCTTTCAGCAAAGTTCAGGTGCGTGATGGCGTTGTAGCCTGCAATGACAAAGGGGCCTTCATGCTGACGAACAATGCTAGCCAGACTCTTGAACAGGCTGGTATGTTGATCGCACCACACAAACTCAAGGTTCACATCAGGCAACCAGCTATTCTTCAGATGATAGGCGACTGCCCCATCATCCTGCCCGACCACCACCACATAATCCCGAATACCTGCTCGATAGAGACGCTCCAATACCCGAACAACCAGTGGCTTGCCTAGTGCAGGCAGCATGCCACGCGGACGCCCATAGCCAAGTCGAGATTCGTGAAAAGAGCTTCCATATGCGATGATGATCGC
Source organism: Anaerolineae bacterium (assembly GCA_022843385.1). Classification (GTDB taxonomy): domain Bacteria; phylum Chloroflexota; class Anaerolineae; order Aggregatilineales; family Phototrophicaceae; genus CFX2. Next base: position 2,424 of record JALHNT010000017.1, read on the forward strand.
TGAACTAATCAAACACTATCTCCAGAGTATTCAACAATCCTGCTCCATGTTTCGCTGAGATTATACCACCCATCAGCAAGGCCAAAGGGTTCAAAAACCGGGAAGTCGCTTTTCCGCTAACGACCATCCGGCTGCCAGTCGGTCTTGCACTGCGTCCCAGGGGCGTATTCCACTGGTGGCATCTGGTGCTTCAACATTACACCCACCAACCGCACAGGCATATCGCAACGCTTCAACTGGGCTTAGTCCCTTGAGTAACGACGCCAAGAAGCCGGCGTATGCCGAGTCGCCTGCCCCGGTTGTTCCAGCCACCTGCACAGCATAAGCCGGTTGGTATAATTCGCATCCCAGCCAATCTGCGACATTAAGGCCCAACTGACTCAGTGCCGTATAATCCGAGGCTTTCTGAGAAGTCTTGAGATAGATGCCGTATTCACCCAATTTGAAGCCAGTGATTGGAATCCCGTGCGCTAAAAATTCATCGGCCAGTGACGATAGGTACGCCCGATCCACATGCCGCAGAATGTCCGCTCCCCAGTCATCATAGTCAGCACGGCGAAGCATGAGAACTGTCTCCTCAATACTCGGCACAAAGATATCCATGTGGGGCAGTACTCGCCCCATGATCTTCTTCCAATTGCTGCGCGCAATCACACTACTTGGATCTGGCATTGCCATATCCAATGATGTGACCGCGCCAGCTTTTTTTGCGCCGCGAAAAATCGCCTCAAGCTCGGCGCCATCATGCTGCACCAGACGCGGAAGCAGCGGAGGATAACCTAAGTGAAACATAACACCTTCAGCGACCAGATCAAAATCGACATCTGCCACCCCAAACAGGTCATTGGTGCCGGTGCAATGCAAAAAAGTACGATCTGCATTTTGCGGCGAAAGCACGATAGTCGCTGATGCCGCCTGCCCAGATTTCACCTGAAGGTTCTCCGCAAGCACGGGATCATGAGCGACTAATGTCGAGCGAATGACTTGCCCCAAGGCATCATCGCCGATATTCGCCAGCAAGCGCACTTTGACTCCCAGCTTATGTAATGCCAGTCCGGTGTTGGAAACAGCACCGCCAGTCGCAATCGTCACAGGGTCAATGAAGTATAGACGACCCGGAGTCGCCATCTGTTCGGCTGTAATCGCTCGCATTCCTGGAATCAAGTCAACACATAGATGCCCGCAAACAACAACTTCAATTGATTTATTCATGCGGTTTCTCAACTTTGCGCAATGATGACTGGTTATGCTCTGTGGCTGCTAATCCGACGACATCCTGTATTCCACTTTGGATTTTTTCGGCCTGATTCAGCAATCCTTGTGCCTCGTCATATTTGCCTGTCTGAATCTTCGCAGCAGCCAAATTTGATAGTGCTCTTCCAAGTCCCAAAGGATCGCTATTTGGAACATCAAAATACGAGGCCGAAAGCGCGAGATAAGTTTCTGCTCGAGAGTAGTCACTTAGCCCTTGATAAGCGCGTCCAATCAATGTGAGTATCCGTCCGAGTGTGCTTCGCCCCAGATCAGCCTGCTTGAGGTAGTGCTGCGCACGGACAAGGAGTTGGTCATAGTCTTGACGAAGACAAAACAATTCCAGATACAAGATTTGCCGGCCAACACGATCCGGAAGTTGTCCCAGCAACCTTTCCAGGTACGCCACATCACTGGCCTCTAAGGCACGTTGTGCCTTTTCGAAGATGATTGCATTCCCCAATTCAGAGGAAACGTCATGCACATGGGTCAAATATTGTTCGATCTGACCGACTATCTGATCAAACAGCGCATAATACCCCTGCAAACGATAAAGTACCGCCAGTTCAAAATTAGCTTCCACCTGAAGCAAAAATGCCCCATCTATGCCCGCTTTACGCGATACAAGCTCCAGAATCTGACGCGCATTTTCCCACTCAGCCAGATGGCGAATACAAATTGCATACCCTAATGTTAACTCCAAATCATTGCTCTCATCCCGGTAAGGATGCAGGATTTGTTTCCAGATACTCCATCGTTCAAGGGGTCGAGCCATTCTCCATAACACACGAATCCTTTCAAGGCGGAACTGCGGATCAAGTACAATCCAGTTCGCGGCCAAGACAGCCTCAAATATCGAAATGGCGAACATATTGTCAGCCTTGTCAATTGGAATCGTCCGCAATAAGCTCTCGAAGGCTATCTGATACGTTATATCATGCTTATAGTAAGTAGCAATCAATGAGCGGGTCGCCGTCATCACACGAATATGCTCGCGCTGCTCGTCTACATACTCAATAACATGCTTCTCCAGCAGTTCGTTCATGGCCTGTTGCTGAATAATTCCCACGAAAGAACTGAGGATGTTGTGTTGGGACACCGTCCGTGATGGGAGCAACACCAGGATCAGCCACAAGAGACGCGTGTCAGGCGCTAAGAGCGACTCATAGATTGTCGCGACAATCAATTCAGTGCTGCGAATAACTGCCTCATGCCAGTCGAATACTTCCAGATTACGGAGCATCAGCTTAACAGCCAGTGGATTACCGCCTACAACCTCTAGAATGCGATTCACATCAAGGGCAAAAGCACCGTCCTGAATTGCGGAAACTTCGCGTTGAGTCAGTTCCTCAATCGCAGCATCATCAAGCTCACTAAGCCTAATGAGCTGCAGTCGATCCAGGGTGATGGGCTTGCGGCTGATTACCACTACCCACGCTGCGCTAAGATAGGATAACAATCGTTCCAGTTCTGCTGAATCTTCACAGAGCGCGTCGGAATCATCCAACACAATCAAAACCCGTACCAGCATGAAATACGAGCGTAGGCTGACAGTAGACTGCGCATCCAACAGCAATTCGCGCAAGACGGACAAAATATCTGCCATACGCAAGGGAGCATCAAGCCATACAACCCGATCGACCTGCAAAGACTCGATTAATTGTTTGGCAAGACACTCAGCAAAGTCAGTCTTGCCAATCCCTACCGTTCCTGATATGAGCAGGTGTCTCGGTTGATGGGTCAGTAACATGGTTGTGGCACGCTTCAACAAATCAGCGCGTCCAATCATCCTGATGTTCCCATAACGCGGAAGTTGTGCCAGCAGATTATTCATCTGATAATTGCGCCTGGCACTCGCTTCTCGCTCAACCAGGTTTTCGGTCAATCGTCGAATTCCGTGCTTCTGATAGCGGCGCATCGTCCGCTCATTAATTCCAGCATACGCAGCAATTTGACCCAAGGACAGATTCCAATGAACTGCAACGAAAAAGTGGTAGAGCCAGCTCCAGCCAAATAACTCAACGCCGCCGGTCGCGAGGTCCTGCAAAATGGTGGTTTTGGGATGAGTCAATGTTTGCTGCGATTGGTCGATGGTCGTTGCCAATCCCAAGCGATAACGCAACCTTACATATTCGGTCTTAATTGAGTTAGTAACTATTCGAAACAAAGCGTGGTGACGTGGATCATCAACATAGGATAAATCATTCTCAAGTAAATGGAGATCAACCAGATAGAGAAATTTTAGAGGTGAATCATCGAACCGGTCACTAGTCATGATCAGTCCGTTTAGCGCCTGTCGCACACTCTCTTCGCTGATGATGTAATCAGGTCTACCATTCGGCATTGGGGAACGTATCGATGGTGGCATGATGACCGATGCGTTTGTACATCTGGAACCCAGTAAAGGGATGACCCAAAATACCATCATGGATGGCCCAGGAACGTCCTCGAATCGACTTCCAAGCATCAGGCCGGCGAAACACTCGATCTTCGGTCAAGCGCTGATGGAGTTCACCGCCCGGCTGAAACTCGCGATTGATTCGCACCATTTCCTGATAACCACGCATATAGCTGAAGCCGTAGCGCTCGAAAATAATGGCGTTATGATAAGCCAATGGTTCAATCAGGAACAAGTCATGTCCCATATTCCGTACGAAATCCTCAAACAAGGGAACGGTCTGTTTGAAAACCCGTAAGCCCTTGCGAATCTGCCCTGGTGCCATCCCGGCTTTCATCGCCACTTCTTCAGCCTGCAAATTGCGTCCGGTTGTACCCAGGTGAGTCGAGTTGCCATGCTCATCAACATCGATGTTGAAACGGGGAGAATCAAGATCGTTTACGACCACCAATAACACTAACAACTGATTATTGAAAGTATCCGCCATGTTCAGGTAGAGCATAGCATCAAGATCAGTCATATCCCGTTTAACGACCAGTTCCAAAGCACGGCTGTTGGGTGGGCAGCGCAGTCGGATGGTATTGTGTGACGAACCTGGGTGAAAAGGCGCAATTCCATATTTGCTGAAGAGCCACTCCGGCAGGAGCTTTGCGTAGATTGAACGCTTCTCTTCATCAGGCAGGTTATTTATCTCGCGGATCGAAGTCGGCCAGCTCATGGAGGTCAGGAGTATTGTTCCTTCAATGTACGCCGTATTTCACGATCAGAATCGCGTTTCGAAATCGCGTCGCGCTTGTCGTATTCCTTCTTGCCCTTTGCCAGCGCAATTTCGACTTTTGCTAACCCACGCTCCAAGAATATCATTGTAGGGACAACAGTATATCCCTTTTGCCGGCTTTTATCGATAATCTGAGCAATTTCCTTTTTGTGTAGAAGCAGCTTACGCGCTCGAAGTGGATCATCATGTCCAAACAGGCTGGCTTGCTCATAGGGGGAAATATGTACGCCGATTAACCATAATTCACCACCCCGTTCCTGAACAAAGCCATCGCGCAGATTAACATTGTTCGCTCGTATCGACTTGATCTCGGAACCACGCAAGACGATTCCCGCCTGATAGGTACGCTCCAGGAAATAATCGTGCTGGGCTTTTCGATTCCGTGCGATGACCTTAATCTCTGCCATTCATGTCCCCTGTACTTGTTGAGCCAAATATCGGATCGCTTCCCCCAGCTCAACATCACGTCCATTCACATCGGGGATCATAGCGATGGTCGGTTCCAGACCTTTGCCATCGAGTTGAATACGATCCGGAGTAAACCATTCCGCAGCCGTAACATGCAACGATGATTCATCCGATAACCGATAGATCTGCTGTACGGTGCCTTTACCATAGGTCGTTTGTCCGATTAGGATCGCCCGTTCTCGGTCACGCAGTGCTCCAGCTACCAATTCCGCGGCGCTAGCTGTGCGATGATTCACAAGAACCACCAAGGGAATATCCGTTGCTATCCCGTTGCCAGCCGCATTCAAGGGCAATTCCTGGCTGTTGGTACGCTCGTAAACCACTACCCCGCCATTCAGAAAAAGGCCTGCTACGTCAACCGCCTCTTGTAGAAGGCCACCACTGTTGTTGCGTAGATCGAGGATAAGTGCTTCAACACCAGCCATTTGCTGCAATTCGGTCAACGCTGTTGTCAACTCTTCGGGGGTACGGCTGGTAAACAACAGTATCTGGATATAGCCAATTGTCGAGTTTTCCGCCAGTGTTCGCCACACGACTGATGGCACATTGATTACACCGAAGGGCACAAATAAGGTCAACTGTGTTCCATCGCTGGTCTTCTCGATGGTCAGCTCAACGCCGCTACCTTCTTTCACCTCACCCCGCAGCATCTGGTCAAGGGCATCCGCCGGCATCGTCAGATCTACCGGAGTTTGATTGACAGCAAGCAGCTTATCCCCTTCTTCGATTCCCGCATTCTTCGCTGGACTAGCTGCAAAGGGATGCAAAACAAGGTCGCCCTGTTCAGATCGCTGCACCAGTACGCCTATTCCACCATAGGTACCAGCCAGGACGTCCGATTCGCTCTGTGCTACTGGCGGATCGATAAAGAACGTGTAAGGATCTCCCAGTGTAGTCAACATCCCGCGTATTGCCGCGTATTCACGCTCCTGAGGTGAAGGTTGCTCACGTAAATAAAACTGATTGAGGAGTGTCTGCACTTCCACAAGCAGAGAGTAATCCGATTTAGCCTCACTGGAAACATCCCGTGCCTGCGCCGTCTGTAAATCGATGAAACCCCGAAACAGAAAACCACCGACAAAACATACGCCCAGCGCAAGGCCAAGGATTAGGCCAATGAGCAGAGATTGTCTATAATGTTGCAGTGCGCGTAAAGATCGCATCGTTCCATACAATTCCGAACGTCCTGTGCTGATAAATCTAACGGCAGCAGGATAACGAACAGAGTTCTGATCTGAGGCAACCAACGATGATGAATCATATACCAGAGCATCCGCTGGTGCTAGTCGCGGATGACGAAATCCCGACGAACAAAATTCTGAGCCGTATCTTTGAACGTGAAGGGTATCGCATCCATACGGCGCAGGACGGCATCGCAGCCCTGGAGTCTGCACGCAGACTGATCCCAGATCTGATCCTCCTCGACATTCAGATGCCGGGGATGAACGGCTTCGAGGTCCTTCAAGCTTTGCGTGACAATCCAGCAACCGCCGGCATACCTACCATCATCATCACAGCCAAAGCACGCCAGCCAAATGATATTGCCCGTGGCTTGGATCTAGGTGCAGATGATTTCATGGCTAAACCATTTGATCCAGGTGAACTCCTGGCACGTGCTCACAGCAAGATTCGTGCGCGAAAGCTGGAAGATGCCCTGCAGCGACGGACACAGGAACTGGAAGTCTTGTTGCGCGTCAGCGAGGCGCTTAACCAACACATCAGCATCAGCGAATTGTCGCATCTGATTCCTTTTCTGGTTCTCGACCTGCTGCCGGGCAATATGGCAGCTATCTATATCACCGACGAACACGAAATGTTCATTCCGCAGCAAGTTGAATTCAAGAATATTGCCTCAAAAGGTCAGCACCTCGATCATGATACCGTAATTCAACGCTTCACCTATTACCATCGGCCGATGCTCTGGCCGTCAATCCACCCACCGCTTCTGGATGACTATGCGTATGGGATGGCAGTGCCATTACAACATAGCGAGCATTTGCTGGGCATGCTGATGCTGGTATCAAATGAACATCCTTACGACGAGAACCATCTCCGACTTTTCGAAGGAATTGGTCGACAGTCTGCCCTGGCAATCAAAAACACACAGTTATACGAAATCCAGCTCAATTATTCGCTACATCTGGAAGAAATGGTCGAAGCCAAAACAGCAGAGTTGAAATCCACACAGCAGATGTTGATCCGTGCCGAGAAACTGGCCTCTATCGGCCACTTGGCATCCAGCATTGCTCATGAAATCAACAATCCCCTCCAGCCCATCAAAATCGTTCTAGAGGACATGATGGAGGATCTGCAAAACGGACTCCCAGTGGATATACGTGCTATCCAGATAACGCAGGAAAACGTGGAGCGAATCCGTCGAATCGTCAACCAGTTGCTCGATTTTGCCGGAAAACGCAGCAACAATACGACAGAATTTCAGCTTATTGATCTTGGGAACATCATTGAGGATGTAGTGAGCTTGAATCGCAAGCTATTCGACAAGCAGAATATGCGAATTACTACTGAGCTTTATGCACCACTACGCACCTATGGGAACAAGGATCAGCTTAACCAGGTGTTGATGAATCTCATCCTGAATGCTCAGGCGGCCATGGAGACAGGGGGTAATCTGCTCATTCGCGCCTGGGTTGATCGGAACGAAATCATCCTCGAGGTAAGCGATACTGGCAGCGGCATTGCACCGGAGAACCTCAACAAGATATTTGACCCTTTTTTTTCAACCAAACAGAATGGAACAGGGCTGGGTCTGTTTGTCACATATGGGATCATCCAGGGTCATCATGGAACAATCGAAGTCAAAAGTAAACCCAATGTAGGAACTACATTTACCATTCGGCTTCCTGCTCAACAAGCGATGTAAGGTCTATTGTTGCTGAATCGGCACCCACTTCGCCTGGAACTGCTGAACATCCAAACTACCATCGGTAAATGACGCCACATCGGCGGTAGTGACACCAATCGACCGGAGAATAGTGTTGTCGGCGGTACAATCCAACATGTTGACGCCCACAGCAGCGAACTGCCCCACGTAGGCAGAGCTGGCACGTGCCAAGGCATTCATCGCTTCAGGCAACGCCGTACGAAGTGGCGCGCCAGGATTGGTGCAAATCTCAGCGAGCAGCGTACTCCCGAGGCTGGTCGAGACAACACGGACACCGTTTGCGCTTAGTTCAAATTGACTCAGTGCCGCTGTGACAGCCGCAATGCTATCTGCTGAAAGTTCTACCTCTGTTGGAATAATCGCTTGAGTAGGAGGTACATCGGCAACATCCGAGACCACCGCTTGCTGTGTAGCGGGCACATCCCTAACCGCTGGAGCATCAGCCGCAAACGGGCGCAGGATGACAATCACCAATCCGGCTAAGACCAATGCAGCGACCAACGGGATATAGAACAGCGGTCTGCGATAGAAAGGTTCTTTTTCAGCAACCTCAACTTCGAAATCCACATCAGGGTCATATTCATCCGCTGGTAGCGTCTTCTCACTGGAGGCTATCCCAGGAAGAACGCTAGGGGCACCGGGCACAAAAGCAGGTTCATCCAATGACTCATCTGCAAAATCCAATCCTTTTTGCTGATTCTCCAACCGTCGCAACAAATCTTGAGCTTCGGGATAATTCTCGTCCAGCCGCAACACATTGTGAAGCGCCAGTCGTGCCGTCTCGGGATCTGCTACGGCATGGGCATAAAGCCACCACACATCTGGATTGTTTCGATCAGCTTCAAGCGCAGGCTTTAGTACCTGCCTGGCCTCTTCTAACTGGTCGCCTTCAATAAAGTCATAGGCTTTCTGCAAAATGGCATTTGTATTAGAACTCATAACCATTCTTTTGCTTCCTCAAGTTAGTGCAGCCACGTGCGCCAATCGATATTGAATCAATATGTATCGCAGTGTACCTTCAAGTAGGTGATGCCGCAAGCGCATAAGGCACAGCAAAGTTAGCTGGTTTCTTTAAGTCAAGTGTCCGAAGTAAAAAATGAGGATCTACGGAAGATTGCCCCGGAGAGGACTCGAACCTCCAACCCGTGAGGGACACACACCTCAAGCGTGCGCGTATGCCAGTTCCGCCACCGGGGCTAATGCACCTTATTATAATCTTGACCGATACCGTGTCAATTCCTGATCTGTGTAGCCACACCCATAGATGTCCAGCCATAGAATTGCTAACAAAGTTTTGTTATGCTTGCGTCTGAATAGCTTTTGCCCGCTCACCTTTCAAGGAAACAATCATGCGGATCGCTGTGGACGCGATGGGAAGTGATACCTACCCTGCCCCCGATGTCGAGGGGGCGGTACTGGCCGCACAGGAGTTAAGCGAGCAGATCATTCTGGTGGGCAACAAAGCACTCATTGAAAAAGAACTTGCCAAGCACTCAACTGGTGGACTCAAGATCGAAATCCTCCATGCTGATGAGGTCATCACTATGGAGGATAAACCGGCTAACGTCGGAAAAACCAAGCCCAAATCTTCGATGCATGTCGGCATGAACCTGGTGAAGAACGGTGAAGCGGATGCCTTTGTGACGGCTGGAAACACCGGCGCTGCAATGACGATTGCAACTTTGTTCACATTACACCGTATCAAGCATGTGAAACGTCCAGCGCTAAGTTCGATTATTCGCGTGACTAATGATCGCACGGTTATCCTGTTGGACATTGGAGCGAATACCGACTCCAAACCAGAATGGATGTATCAGTTCGCACTGATGGGCAGAATCTATGCTCAACGCGCGCTGGGATTGGCTAATCCACGTGTCGCATTGCTTTCTAACGGAGAAGAAGAAACAAAGGGCAATGAGCTAATTCATCAGACGGCTGATCTGTTACAGGGGACATCGCTTAATTTTGTCGGCAACATTGAACCGAAGGACATGATTCGCGGGGAGGCCGATGTCATAGTGAGCGATGGTTTCGTCGGCAACATCACCATCAAAACACTTGAAGCAATGGGCAGCGCCCTCTTCAACCTCATTCGCCAGGAAATCAAGCAAGACGCAATTGCCACAGTCGGTGCGCTGCTGGCAAGGCGCGCCTTTCGCAAGGTCTATCGTCAGATTGACCCCTTCGAGATTGGTGGAGCGCCTCTACTGGGCGTGAACGGTGTTGTCATAATTGGACATGGACGTTCAAATGCCAAAGCTGTCAAGAATGCCATTCGGCAGGCTCGATTGGCTGTAGCGGGACAAGTGATCCAGTCGATAGCAGAAGGCTTAAGTGCTGGGCCCATATCAGAAGGGCATGGTTAACAACTCAGGGGAGAAGAGAAGATGGAGTTACTTAGAAATGGTCGTCCGCGTGTTGTCATCACTGGTCTAGGCTGCGTTTCAGCCCTTGGACCTGTTAAGTCCCTGTGGGAAGGTCTCAAAGCGGGTCGCTCGGGGATTCGACGTATCGAGACCATTCCGATTGAGCATGTGCCGATCAAGATTGGCGGCGAAGTACGTGACTTTGATCCTACCGAATACATCGAGCGTAAAGAAGCTCGGCGGATGGGACGCGCTTCACACTTTGCCGTAGCAGCCTCAAGCATGGCAATAGAAGATGCTGGACTGACGGCAGAGAAGATTGAAACGGAAGGTGAGCGTGTTGGGGTAGTCATTGGGTCGTCTTTAGGCGCACACGAGATGGCAGAACAAACCACCTTCAAGTACAGAACAACCAATTACTCCAAGCCCAATCCTCTTTCGCTCGTAAACTCACTGCCTAACATGCCTGCGCACTATGTCAGCAAGTTCTTCCGGTCTCTAGGGCCTCTCTATGCACCATCAGTGGCTTGCGCCTCCGGCACACAATCCGTTGGCGAAGCGTCTGACCTTATTCGGCATGGTCGGAGCGACATGATTATTGCCGGTGGTGTCGAATCGGTTCTACAGGATTACGCTATCGCAGGCTTCGATGCTATGCAGGCGCTCGCCAGTGAAAAATACAATGACCAACCGGAAGCAGCCAGCCGACCATTCGATGCCGAACGCAGCGGTTTCGTATTCAGCGAAGGCTGTGGAATCGTCATCCTCGAAAGTCTGGCTCATGCCCTCAAGCGTGGGGCAAAAATCTACGCCGAAGTCCTTGGACATGGTTCATCATCCGATGCCTATCACATCGCTGCGCTTGACCCCGAGGGACGCGGAGCAACTCGTTCGATGCGTTGGGCGCTGGAAGATGCACATGTGAATGCCCAGGACATCCAGTATGTCAACGCACATGGCTCGTCAACCAAAGCCAATGACGCAATGGAGACCCTCGCCATCAAGAATGTATTCGGGGAACACGCTTACAATCTTTCGGTCAGTTCCACCAAAAGCATGTTGGGCCATGCGCTGGCCGGTTCGGGTGCCCTGGAAATCATCGCCTGCGCCATGAGCCTGGTCGAACAGGTTATCCACCCTACTATCAACTACGAAACACCTGATCCGGACTGCGATCTGGATTATGTGCCGAATGTCGCTCGCGACGCCAAGGGGCTGAGGTATATCTTGTCCAACAGCTTCGGACTGGGCGGGCAGAATGCTTCGATAGTTCTGGCTGCAAGACCCTAAGACCAGCCGCGATCACCAACCAGAAACGCGCACTGGATTTAAACAGGCGCGTTTTTTGTTGGATTTGTGATTATACTTGGCTTCAATCGCAAAAGGTGAGTTGAACAGATGGGTACGGATGCAAGAACATCTTCAATCGATAGCTGATGTGCTTGAGAAGCGGGATCTCAAAAAAGCGGAAATCCTGATCGCACGTGCGCTCAAACAGACCATAGGAATCGATGAGAAAAACGCACTGCTCATTTATCGGGCGCGTGTTCGGTTGGCATCGAGCCGCCCTGATGAAGCCATACATGACTTAGACACCATCCAACTGACCGATCCACGCTTATTTGGTCTATCAACAACCCAACAGCTCCTGGCCGATGCACTTTTTATGCGCTACGAAGTATCTCCGACTGGCTTCCTGGATCGGGATATTCTGAACAAAGCACGGGATATCTATCAGGCCATCCTTTTGAACTATCCAAACTATGAAGACAGCGGTTGGATCCATTATCAACTGGGTAGGATCAAGGTCAGCCACATCCAGATTGATGCAGCCGTCGATTACTTCCAAAAAGCATTACTCCAGCCAACACGGGTTCGAACTCTGACGTCTCTGTGCTACGAGCGACTCGGATTCATCGCCTATTATGAAGAACGTGATTTACCTAAAGCGCGCGGATTGCTGAACCGGGCTATCGATACCTATCCCATAGATGGCGATACCAGTTTCTTGATTCAGATCTACTTGCTGCTCGCACGCATCCAAAAGGGAATTGGCGATTATGAATCGGCCATCAAGATCGCGGAGTCTGGTGTCAATCTGGCTTCGCAGCATGCCTCTCAGCGCCATGTTCTGGCAGAAGCGCTGCTCATGCACGGCGAAGTGCTGGCAGAGATACACGGGCAGGAACGCCGAGCCATCCTCCAACTCAAGACCTTCATGGAAATTGCCCGCAGACCGGTCGGCATTGATGTCACCTGGTCTCGAGTCAATGAACTCCTGGGCAATCTGCACTTTCGTTTAGGTTTGTATGAGGAAGCTTTGGCCGCATTTTATGCCGCCTTACAACATAATCCTGATCATCCCTGGAACCTGCAATTGTCGTATCAGATCGGCTGCTGCCATTATCAAATGAAAGATTATCGAAAAGCGGCTGATGCATTGCAGCGGCTCGTCACCGCGGCAGCCACCGAGCATCAGACGATTGATGATTATCGCATTTTCGATCTCTTGGGAAACGCGCTCTTCGCTTTACAACAGTTTAGCGCAGCCGCTGAAGCTTATCGCCAAGCGCTGGAAATCGCCCCTCCTCACAAAGCCGCCATGACCATAAAATCATATCATGATCTGGCAGTGGGATTGAGTTAGTCGTCCAAAAACTTTCAGACTGCACCGGAAACGCATGAGGGGCAATATGGATCACAATGTCGTCGTAATTGGTGGTGGGTTGGCTGGCTCAGAATCCGCCTGGCAGCTCGCAGAACGAGGAATCCGGGTTAAGCTTTATGAGATGCGCCCACACAAGACCACTGGTGCGCATACGACTAGCAAACTCGCTGAACTGGTGTGCAGTAATTCGCTCGGCTCCAAGCTGCGCGATCGCGCCACCGGGCTACTCCAGACGGAAAGCAAGCTCCTGGGTTCCAAGCTCATGCAGATCGCCGAAGACGTAGCGGTTCCGGCAGGCGGTTCGCTGGCGGTTGATCGCGAGCAGTTCGCCGAGCGCGTCACGAGTCTTCTTGAAGCCCATCCGCTAATCGAGATCATTCGCCAAGAGGTGTTGACGATCCCCGAAAACCAGCCGACTATTGTGGCAACGGGCCCTTTGACCTCGGATCGTCTGGCACAAGACATCAAACGATTGACCGGACAGGGATACCTGTACTTCTACGATGCCGTTGCTCCAATCATCGTTGCGGAAAGCATTGATATGAACCTCGCTTTTCGCGCCAGTCGCTATGACCGGGGTGATGAAGATGAAGGGGATTACATCAACTGTCCCATGAACCGTGACGAATACAGCGCTTTCGTTCAGGCTATCCGCAACGCTTCAACCATCGAATTGCGTGATTTCGAGCGTGAAGACCCGCACTTCTTTGAGGGATGTTTGCCAATCGAGCAGCTCGTGTCACGCGGTGAAGACACGTTGGCCTATGGTCCGATGAGGCCGATAGGCTTACGCGACCCGCGCACCGGCAAACGGCCTCACGCGGTTGTCCAACTGCGCCGTGACAACTTGGCTGGTAGCCTGTACAACATGGTCGGCTTTCAGACCAACATCCGCTGGGGTGAACAGGAACAAATCCTGCGCCTGATCCCCGGACTCGCACAGGCAGAATTCGTCCGCATGGGTCAAATGCATCGCAACACATTCATTAACTCACCAGCCCTGTTGCACCCCACACTCCAGTTCCGCACCCGCAATGATTTGTGGTTTGCCGGTCAGATCACCGGTGTGGAAGGCTATGCCGGCAATATTGCCACTGGCCTGCTGGCGGGAATCAACCTGGCAAATTCACTGGCAGGGCGCGAACCGCTACAACTCCCCAAAACAACGATGCTCGGAGCCCAATGCCACTATATTGCCAACGCTGAGCCAAAACACTTTCAGCCGATGAAAGCGAACTTCGGGATATTGCCTGAATTACCGGTACCGATCAACAACAAACGACAACGCTATCAGGCCTATGTACAACGTGCGCTGGATGATCTGGAGGCCGAAGTCAAACAATCTTCAGACCTCAAGTTGCGCGACCATTTTGAGCATACTTATAATCAGATGAAATGGGTCGATCAACAGGCCGAAGCGACTCTTACGGGAAAGTAGCACTGGAAATGTCTCAACTGGGTGAATGGCTCGAAAATCATCAGGCAATTCTCATCGACCGGGCTACCGATGCTCTGGCTCAGGATGAAACGCTCAAGACCCAATTTGCCGTCACGGTCGGTAACTTCTTCGGTGGCCTGGTTGATACCGTTCGATCCAACGACTCAATGCCACTTTACAGTGTCCTGGCAAACTGGGTCGAAGCCCGCAGCGTCCCCGTCATCGGTGAGCTGACCAGTCTGGTTTCGGTGTTGGCAACTCTCAAGGAAGTTCTGTGGGGCGTTATCCTGGAATATTGCGATGCCGAGGATGCCAGTCGGCTGATTGTGCAGAGTGATGCGATCTTCACCCAGTCAACTACCTACCTGTCCAGCCTTGAGAACGAAGCGCTGCTGCATGACATGAGAGTTCAATTACACGCAGCACAAACCCGTCTCAATTTGCTCGACAAGAGCAAATCCAACTTCATCGCAGTCATCTCGCACGAACTGCGAACCCCATTAACACTGGTTGAAGGCTACATTGACATGTTGGCGAGCGTATCAAGCGATATGCAGAGTCAGGTGATGATCGAGGGCATAAAAGGCGGCACCCGCCGGTTGCGCGCGATCATCAACGACATTATTGACCTGTCATTGATTGAATTACAGATTATGGAGTTCCATTTTCAGCCAGTGTGGTTGGGGCAGGTCGTGAATGCAGCCGATCGCAATGTTAAAAAAGCCTTCTCCGAGCGAAACGTTTTGGTTCAGATTGATGGCAACAGCATTCCCAAAGAGCCGACTTATGGTGACCCGGATCGGTTGCTACAGGCAGTCGAAAACGTCCTGATGAATGCTGTCAAGTACACCCCCGATGGTCGTGATGTTGTGATTCAGGCGCGTGAACTCCCTGGTTTCACCGATGTGAGCATCATCGACTCGGGTGTCGGAATCGCACCCGAAAATCTCCCTCATATCTTTGATCGCTTCTCCAGCTTGGGAAATGCATCGCTGCATTCTAGCGGTAGAACAAAGTTCAAAGGCGGTGGGCCTGGTCTGGGACTGCCGATTGCGCGCGGAATCATTGAAGCCCACGGAGGGAACATTTGGGCTGAAAGTGATGGTCATGACGATGTTCAATGCCCTGGCAGCGCTTTCCACATCCTGATTCCGATGCACATATCAATGCCCGAAAGTCCTGCCTGGTCAAAACCTAACTCTACCAACGCATCCTGAATGCTTCAGAAAGCAATACTGTGCTATGCCACTTCCAGCGAAACGCCTATCTGCCCTACCAACCTATTTCTTTGCAACGCTCGGCCAACGTATACAAGCGCTGAAAAGTCAGGGGATCGATGTTATCAGCCTTGATATAGGCAGCCCTGATCTTCCGCCACCACCAGCAGTGATTGAGACCCTGCACGAGTTTGCCCGCCGTGACGACACACACGGCTATACCGGCTATGTCGGCCTGCCGAATTATCGCGCCGCGGTTGCCCATTACTATCAACGACGATTTGGTGTTGAACTCGATCCCAGCCGCGAAGTCTTACCTTTGCTGGGCAGTAAAGAAGGCATTGTCAATCTGGCATTGGCCTACCTGGATACAGGTGACAAAGCGCTCGTCCCAGACATCGCATATCCATCCTACGCAATGGGCACACGTCTGGCGGGTGGTGATGTGAACTGGATCCCGATGAGCCATGAAGATCGATTCCTTATCAAAGTCGATCAGATTCCAAGCGCCAGCCTTCAGTCAGCCAAACTGCTCTGGGTGAATTATCCCAACAATCCGACCGGAGCAACTGCCGAGCTCCAGGATTATCAACACATGGTTGATTTTTGCCGGGAACACCAGCTTATCCTGGCTTCCGATAATCCTTATGTCGATGTCACTTATGATGACTTTGCAGCGCCAAGCGCCCTTCAGGCGCAGAATGCCAAAGAATGCACCATCGAGTTCATGTCACTGTCAAAAACATTCAACATGGGTGGCTGGCGGCTCGGCGCAGCCGTAGGCAATGCCGAGATACTCAAAACACTGCTTCAGGTGAAGAGCAACGTCGACAGTGGTCATTTTCGCCCAATCTATGAAGCCGGCACAATTGCGCTGAATACCACCCCATTGGAGTGGATCAAAACGCGTAACCTGGTTTATCAACGCCGGCGTGACCGCATTATGCAAACCCTTCCTCATATCGGTCTGCAAGCCGATAATCCTAAAGGGTCACTCTACATATGGGCGAAAACCGCCAACGGCGACGGTGAACGTTATGTAGACACCGCATTGAATGAAGCCCATGTCGCTTTCGCACCTGGCGGTGCGTACGGTCCTGGTGGTCAGGCATACATCCGCATCAGCCTCGGCATCAGCGACGAACGGCTCGAACAAGCCCTGGATCGACTGACCCATTGGTATCATCAATCATCACTTGTATAAGGTTATATGCGAGAACAACCCGATAATCTGATCGAACGAGAACGTGCCTATCTGGTCGGCGGCGAAGTGCGCAGCAGCCGACCACTGTTGACAGTTGAGGATTCGTTGCGCGAGTTAGCTATGCTGGCCGATACAGCCGGTATGGAGATTGTAGGACAAGCCACTCAGCGTCTTCAGCAGATTGACCCCAACACCTACATCGGATCGGGCAAAGTCGAGGAAATCAAGCTGGAACTCGAAAGCCAGGAGGCGGAAGTCGTCGTTTTTGATGATGAGCTGTCGCCTCGTCATCAGCGTCAGCTTGAAAAAGCCTTCGGCGAGTCGATCAAGGTTTTGGATCGTTCGGCGCTGATCCTTGATATTTTCGGTCAACACGCGCGCACCCGTGAAGGTGCGCTTCAGGTCGAACTGGCTCAGTACGAATATCTGCTGCCACGCCTGACCCGTCAATGGACGCACCTGGAGCGCCAGGCTGGTGGTGGCGCGGCGCGTGGTGGAACCGGGGGCGTCGGCTTACGTGGCCCCGGCGAAACCCAGCTCGAAGTTGACAAGCGCGAAATCGGGCGCAAGATCATCCGTCTCAAAGAAGAACTGGAACGGGTGCGAGCCCACCGCAGCCAGCATCGCCGTCAGCGCAGCCGTGCCGGGGTGCCAGTCATCGCACTGGTGGGCTATACCAATGCCGGCAAGTCAACCCTGCTCAAAGCCGTCACCGGAGCGGATACTTACATAGCCAACCAGTTATTCGCCACGCTTGATCCGCTCACCCGTCGTGTTGACCTGCCTTCGGGTCGCCATATCCTCCTGACTGACACCGTAGGCTTTATCCAGAAGCTACCCACCACCTTGATTGCGGCTTTTCGTGCCACACTGGAAGAAGTGACTGAGGCCGACATCCTGTTGCATGTTGTCGATGCCTCACATCCAAATGTCCTGCAACACATCGAGACCGTCGAAGACACGCTGGCGGCGATTGATATGCCGCCGGTTCCGCGCCTGTTGGTCTGGAACAAGATGGATCGACTGGAAAACTCGGTGACTCCCGTCCTTGCTGGAGCCGAAGAGTACTTTGCCGAATCAAAAGTGTCAGCCCGGAGTCATGCTGGAGTTCCCGAACTGCTGGCGACCATTGAAAATTGTCTATCCGTCTTTTTGCAGAAGACACGGCTTCTTATCCCTTACGACCGCGGTGACCTGGTATCGCATCTCTACGAGTCTGCAAATGTTGAGAAGCAGGAAGGCGTGGAAGAAGGTATCCTCCTGACCGTACAATTGCCCCCTGCCCTGGTTCCACGGTATCAGGCATTTCGAGTGAAATAGCGAGGGTCTACAATGTTCAAGCGAATTGACGAATCTCATGTGCTGGCGAGTCTCATTGCCCGAATATCGGATTTCATTGCCAAGCGACGTGGCCTGCCGGTTGTAGTTGGGATTATCCTGGTCTTTATCAGCCTGATCCTGCAACTGGTGGACTTTTCTACCGGCACATCTGTTGTCCGCCTGATCGCGATCATCACCCAGAGTCTCGGCATATTGATCGCCCTCATCGGCCTTCTGTTGAGCGATCCACTAGGAAAATAGCGTGACAGCCTGGGACTATCGCATCATTCATGAGGCGGTTGCGCTCGAAACGGTGGTGGATCTTGAAATGGACATCTGGGGGCTAAATCCGCGTGATGCAGCACCCACTAATCTCCTACACGCGCTGGCTCAAAATGGAGGCCTGATTGCAGGTGCCTATGATGACCAGAGGCTCATCGGTCTCTCATTGGCGTTTCCTGCCCGGCGTGGCAAGCAATGGATGCTGTGGTCGCATATGGTTGGCATCCATCGACACTATCAGGGCAAAGGTGTAGGCTTTGGTCTGAAACAGTTCCAGCGAACCTGGGGGATTGAACAGGGTTATCGGCACATGGGCTGGACATTCGATCCCCTCCAGCGAGGTAATGCGAACTTCAATCTGCATATTCTCGGTGCGACAGCCAGCATCTATCACGAAAACTTTTATGGTGAAATGACGGACGGCATCAACGCTGGACTACCCTCAGACCGGCTAGAAGCTCACTGGGACTTATTGGATCGTCGCGTAAAGGCCTTGGCCGCCACTGGACTCGACGCGAAAACACAATCCCCCCCGCCCCAGGCTCCGAGCCTGCTGGATAGCATTACGGGTACGCCTGTCCTCCAACCGCTCTATGGGCTGGATTTAACGGAATATCGCGTTGAAATCCCAGGAGATCTGGCGGCGCTGAAGCAGAACGCGCCATCGCTGGCGCTGGAATGGCGGATGGCGCTGCGCCAGGCGCTTCAAACCGTTTTTGCACAAGGTTATCGCGCAGTGGACTTCTGCGAGTCCATGGGACGTCACTACTACTTGCTGGCGCGACCTTCGCCCTGGTTCCTCTATGTCGTCATTTGTAATGACCACTCCCTCTACACAGGTATCTCGCCGGATGTCGAACGGCGTGTAGCACAGCATAACCGCAAGCGCGGGGCCACCTATACGGCCAGTCGCACTCCGGTCAAGCTGGCAGGGGCGTGGTCGTATCCAGATAGGCCGACCGCCATGCGCGCTGAATTAGCCTTCAAACGTCTGAGCCGTGACCATAAGCTGAAGCATATTGAGCTTCATTCAGCCTTCTTCGGTTCCCCATTCACCCCTGCACCGTAAGCTACGTTAAAACTTGATAAGTTTTATGAAGATTGTGTGTTGACCGCTGATGGCCTGAAGGGGTGGACATGGTACAATTTGCCGCTGGTCAGGCCTTTCAACCATGTACAATATGGAGGATCCCTCAACCATGCGAATTCGATCTGGTTTGTTGTTGCTATTGTTAGCTCTATTGTCCCTTTCGCTGTTCAATGTTTCTGCTCAGGCCGGTCTGCCGGATTTGGGTGGACGTACCATCAAGGTTGCCACCGAAAATGCCTACATTCCATTCGGTTTCATCAACCAGGAAACCGGCGAAGCAGAAGGCTGGAACTATGATGCAATTGGTGAAATCTGCGAGCGGCTGAATTGTGTGCCAGAATACATCACCACCTCCTGGGATGGTATGCTGGTCGCCATCGGCAATGGTCAGTTCGATGTCGCTGCGGATGGCATCACCATCACTGAAGAACGCAAAGAAATTGTCGATTTCTCAGATGGTTACATCAGCGTGGAGCAGGTGATTCTGGTTCGTAGCGACGAAAGCCGCTTCACCGATGGTGCCAGCCTGGCTGCCGACACATCGCTTCGTCTCGGTTCGCAGGCCGGCACTACCAATTTCGATACATCGGTGGAATTGGTGGGCCAGGACCGTGTTCAGGTCTATGACACATTTGGCATTGTCGTACAGGCGCTCATCGCTGGTGACGTTGATGCCGTCATCATCGACAATGTGGCCGGACAAGGTTATGTGGGCGAAAACGCTGATGTACTCAAGATCATTGGCGCACCTATTTCCTCTGATGAACTGGGCTTTGCCTTTACCAAAGGCTCAGATCTGGTTGAGCCGTTCAATGCAGCCCTGGCGAGTATGCGCGCCGATGGCACGCTCGTCCGCATCAATGGCAAGTGGTTCCCGCCCATAGTGCCTGATCTGGGTGGACGCACCGTCACCGTCGCTGTTGAAAATGCCTATATCCCCTTCAACTTCATCAATCCCGATTCAGGTGAGGCCGAAGGCTGGGACTATGACGCGATGGCCGAAATCTGCGAGCGCCTGAATTGCGTGCCAGAATACATCGTCACGTCATGGGACGGTATGTTGGTTGCCGTCTCCAATGGTGAATTTGATGTTGCGGCTGATGGCATCACGATCACCGAAGAACGCGACCAGACGGTGGATTTCTCTGTGGGTTACATCCGTGTCGATCAGGTACTCTTGGTGCGGATTGACGAAAGCCGCTTTGCCGGCGTCAGTGAATTCGTCGCCGACACTAACCTGCGCATTGGCTCGCAGGTTGGAACCACCAACTACAATACGGCGGTTGAACTGGTGGGTGAAGAACGCATCCAGAGCTATGATACCTTCGGTCTGGCCGTTCAGGCGCTCATCGCTGGCGATGTCGATGCTGTTGTCATTGACAATGTGGCCGGTCAGGGCTATGTCGGCGAAAATGCTGATCGCGTGACGATCATCGAAACATCGCTTCAGTCTGATCTGTTGGGCTTTGCTTTTCCCAACGGATCGGAACTTAGAGGAGCATTTGATGCTGCGTTGATTAGCATGATGAACGATGGTACACTCGACGAGATCAATGCCAAGTGGTTCCCGTCATCATAAGAGACTGCTGAACGTGCGATGTGGGGGCGATTCACTCGCCCCCTTTTATTTGTGACCAGGGACAAACAGACAATGACTTCTTTAAGCAACGCCGACCCAGTCGATCTATCTGACCGTTCTCAATCCAGTCTGATCTCAAAAATAATTGATACCCTGTTCACCGCCCCCTGGTGGTTGATTGTCCTTATCGCCGTTGGCTTCGTCATCGCCTATTCCTTAACCACAACAGTCGATCACATGATGATCGTACGCGAAACCGATGATCGTTCGTTCCGAAATGTGCCGCAACTCAGAGATAACCCGGACTTCCGCGTGGCAGCACTCACAGAGTCCACCAGCTATGCTGCCATGAGCGATTTAGGGTCGGACCGGATCATTTCGGTTCCGACAACTGATGAAGCGGTGCAGTTGTTGCTTAATGACGAAATCGATGGCTTGGTAGTTGACCGAGATACGGCTGATGTTCTGGAAGCCGCTAACGAAGGTCGTGTCAAGCTCATCAACACCAGTTTTCCCAGCGAGCAGTTCGCCGGTATCGCTGATTATCTGAGTGCTGGCATTCGGATGACTTTGTACATCAGCTTTGTCGCCTACAGCTTTGCCATCATCATCGGCCTGGTGGTCGGACTCATACGATCCAGTTTGCCGCAACCACCCAAGAAAGGCGCAAGTCCCGCCGATGTCGCGCTTGCTGCCCTTCGGACGCTGCTCTACAACGTAGCCACGCTGTACGTCTCAGTGCTGCGCGGCATTCCAACTGTGGTCTTTATCCTGATCGTCGCCTTCGTCATCATCCCTTCGCTTGAAGATACCTTGAACAATAATTTACAGCTTGAGCTGGGGCTCCGAGGCACATCTGCCGAATCGGTCATCTTCGCGCTGGCATTGAACTATGGTGCCTTCATGTCCGAAACCTTTCGCGCCGGCATTCAGTCGATTGGGCGGGGACAAATCGAAGCCTCACGCTCGCTGGGCATGAACTATGTTCAGACCGTCCGTTACATCATCCTGCCGCAGGCGCTGCGTCGCATACTGCCACCGCTGGGTAACGACCTCGTTGCGATGATAAAGGACTCGTCCCTGGCTACCGTGCTGGGCGTTCGAGACATCACTCAGCTTGCCAAAGAATTTTCCAGCGCAACCTTTCGCTATCTGCCGACGTACCTCGTCGTCGCGTTCTTCTACCTCGTGATGACGGTGATAGGCTTTCTGCTGGTGCGCTTGCTCGAACGCCTGACCAAAATCGAGAATTAACTCAACCGGTCAGACATCCGTACCCGGATTGTTCTTGATATAGGCGTAAAACACCGGCGGCTCAATGCTGATGCGATTGCCCTGCAACCGCAGTAATTGCTTCTGCTGCAAGGTGGCAAAGGTTTGCTGTGTATCCAGATCATTGGCGTTGATGTTGGGCTTGGGCTTGGCAAACTCCCGCAGCAGCGCATGTTCTTTGTCAGTCAGGCTCAACCAGATGGTCTGACATTCAATGCGGACAGCTCGTTTGATCGCCAACTCATGCACCAGTTGTTCGCTCTTGGTCATGACAATATCAGCATTCAGCTCACCCAGCGTTTCCAGCGCACGGAAAGCCGAACGCAGCAAGCCGGCATAACGACCAGCCGCCCAAAGCAGGAATTCAACCGCATAAGACTCATACTTGCGGTTATTGCGTTTCATCAGGTCATTCACCATATTGCGCCCATCGACCTCATTGTACGGGCCAACATACACAATGCTGTCATTGAATAACTCGGTGAATGGCTCAATATCCAGGCTCTCAATGTCCAGTCGATTGATGATGTCTGGCAGCGGCGAGCGAGTGAAGGTGAGATACGAAAGCTGACGCTTATTGGTATCGCGGATGCCCCGCAGCGTCAGAAAGAACTTCACTGGCAGTTGCTTGAGCATTTCCTCAAACTCATCAAACATGAAGACAATCTGTGTCCCCTGCTTCATGAAGATTTCCAGGCCCAGCTCAAAATAGCGCAGCCCCATATAGGCGTACAGCGGATTGTTTCCATCCTGAAGCGCCTGATAGGTATCATAAAAAACACGGGCATCATCAGCCGACAGATTATCAAAAGGATAGAAGGCAAGGAACAGACGATGCATCATCAACTCGTAGCCAGCCCAGCAGCGAATCGCCTCCGAGTCCTGGTGGCTTTCATTCGGCAGCGGGCCCAGCAACGTCGGATCGATGATGATCGCCTTAAACGGCTTCCCACCCGCAACATCCTTCATGTAAAACGACTGTACATTTGGATCGGACAGATGTTGCAGAAGGTTCGATTTACCCACGCTCCCAACCCCGACCAGTGAGCATGAATCGGAAGCGCGCCAGCGCTCCATAACATAGCCAACTTCCTGCTGGCGAAACTCAATGGGTTGTGAGCGAGTCCGTTGTTGATTAGCCATAAACGTTCAATTCTGGTGCAAGCGCAAATGATCGTCGTCACATTATAGACGAAATAAATCAGCAATTGAACCAGGATGATATTCTGAGCTTTAGGGGGAACACGCAGACAGGCGAAAATGCCTCGCGTGGGAACATTTTTTCTAACCACTTCCTAACAATTATCCAATCAATTCCGCGTTACTTTTCGCTCAAAAGGGTTGGTGGAATCCGTGCTTAACCCGTACCAAAAAGTTTACCAAAAGTTCACCCGTAACGGGGCAATCGGGCGTATGCTGAGGGCAAGAAGTCGCCAGTCATGAGAGGAAAGACTCGTTGCTCGTTACTCGTTACCCACTACTGACCGAACGCCAAATGTCACACAATCCAGAACTGACATTGACGACTTTGACGACTTTTCGCAGTCGCCACTGACCAGAGGAAAGGCTCGTTACTTGTTACTCATTACTCGTTACTTTGAAATCAGCACTTTCTACTTTGCACCACCCCATGCCGGTCAAGTGCTCCCGTGAGTTGGCCGCGCCGACATCGACCTGTCCGCCGCCCCGACGCGTTATCAGAGGGAAACTGTATGGCTCGTTATTGGCAGTATTGCACTTTGTGCATCGCGCTTGGGTTCACAAACTACACAAAAAAGGCTGTTGGAAATGTGGCGAAAGGAATGAATCTTACGAGTTTACGGGAGCGCAACATGCCAATTCCATCATGTCAGGATTTCAAACAGCAAAATCAGCAGCAAACCCCACTGCCGATGAATCAGCACAGCGACAAGCAGTTAAGCGCCAGTCAGGTGGGCACACCAGGGCCAGCAAGAAAAGTTTTCGCGCGGTAAGTGGGCGGCGAGCCGGAAATGATTTACACACCGTCCGCCAGAACCATCTGGGCAGCAACCTTTCCCGAAAGTGTGACCATCGGCACCCCGCCACCCGGATGAGTAGTGCCACCGACGAAATACAACGCGCCAAAATCGCTCGAACGATTGTGAGGACGCAGAAACGCCGCAAAGGGATTGTTTGAGGAACTCCCGTACAATGCGCCGCGCCAGGCACCCGACTGACGCTGAATATCAAGCGGCGTCATGATCTGTTCAACCTGAATCGCGTCACGAATATCCACCCCGTAGCTCGCCAGTTGATCCAATACACGGTCACGATACGTCGCCTTGTTGTGCTCCCAATCGTAAGCCGGGCTGATTGCCGGCGCGTTCACCAGGATGAACCAATTCTCATGCCCGTCAGGCGCATCAGCCGCGTCGGTCTTGCTGGTGATGGCAACGTATATCGTCGGTTCCTGTGGAGGTAGCTGCTGCTTAAAAATGTCATCGAACTCGCGGCGATAATCACGGGAGAAGAAGATGTTATGGTGAGCCAGCCTTGGATGATCGCCTTTCACTCCTGCAAGGATGATGAAACCAGAGCAAGAGGGTTCGATGTGCTTGAGGCGGGACCGGTAGCCGGCATCAATGGTTGCAGGGATCAAACGGGAATACACTGTCGAGACATCCACATTCGCTACGACTGCGCTGGCTTCCTGGACTGTTCCATCCACCAACCGGACGCCGACAGCGCGCTGTTCCTGAATGATGATCTCCTGGATAGCACACCCAGTTTGGATCTGCACGCCCAGTTCGACCGCCAACTTTTCCATCGCCGTTGCGATACTGTACACTCCCCCTTTGGGATACCAGACTCCCTCATTGAGTTCGACATGGGCGATCACATTCAAGGTCGCCGGTGCGCGAAACGGATTGGCTCCGACATAGGTTGCGAAGCGCCCCAACAGCTGTCTGAGGTGTGGCGACTTGACGTAACTGCGAATAGCCTGATCCATGGTGCGCCAGGCATCAACATGGATCATATCGGGAACTGCGACCTTGGTGAAGCTGCTCAGGCGTGGTGGTTGATCGTAGATGAATACATCACCGGTAATGCGATGGAGACGAGCTGCATAGGCCAGATACCGCAGATACCCTTCGACATCCCGCTCATCCAGCGCTTCGATCTGCTGAAGAGTCTTCGTCAGGACACTGGACACATCGAATACCACGCCATCCGAATAAAAGTAACGGGTCATGGGTTCCACTGGAACCAGATTGAGGTAATCATCGAGCCTTCGCCCGGCAGCCTGAAACAGATCTTCAAAGACGTGGCGCATGGTCACCACCGATGGCCCGGTATCCCATCGGAAACCATCCATCTGCACCTGAGACATCTTTCCGCCGACCGTCGGATTCTGCTCATACATAATCACCCGCCGACCTGCCACTGCCAGTCGAATCGCAGCGCTGAGGCCGCCTATCCCTGCCCCAATAATGACGATAGGCTTAACCATGAGCCACCTTATTGCTGGAGTTGATCGTGCGATCCTTCCAGACCGGGCCACCAAGCCGGATATGCCACCACACCGAGCGCCAGGCAATCAGGGTCATCAGAAAGACCGAGACCGGCATGAACAACGCATCACCGATGCGCTGCTGTGTCATCGCGGCTGTCAGCGCACGCACCCCTACCCCCAGCGCCACCAGCATGAGCGGCCAGATCAGCGGATGACCGGTTACCAGGGCTGCGATCAACCAAAGCCAGGGAAAGACAAAGAGGCTCCAATGGAAAACAGTCGAGAGGGCTAGAAATATCAGACTGTTGCCATGCCCGGCCAGAATGTTCTTGGCGAAACCATCGCGCACCGTCTTCCAGTCGTGGTACATCCGGCATCG
Source organism: Anaerolineae bacterium (assembly GCA_022843385.1). Lineage (GTDB taxonomy): Bacteria > Chloroflexota > Anaerolineae > Aggregatilineales > Phototrophicaceae > CFX2. Next base: position 28,511 of record JALHNT010000017.1, read on the forward strand.
AACTTGCGACTGCCCATCAACCATGTACAGCTTGTATCCTTTGGCTTTAGTACGCCGGGCCAAATAAACATCCTCCACAATCTGATTGCGGGCAATTCGATGTTCGCCAATCTCACGATAGATTTTTCTTCGGAACATCAGGCACTGTCCATTGGCTGCTGCGAAGGGAGTCCACGACGTATGATTGACGGCGACCACCGGCAGGTATCCGACTATGGCTAATGCCATCAACGAAACCACCAGTCGCTCCGGCCAGGTGATCGTTTCCTGGGTCGGCCAGACGGTCAGCATATCTGCCTGTGAACGCACAGCCGTGGTCACCAGACTGTTTAACGCCTGTGGTGACCAGTTGACATCAGCATCCGTGAAGATCAACCACTCTCCCGTCGCAGCCTGGGATAGCTGCTGGCAGGCCCAGTTCTTGCCCAACCAGCCTTCAGGCAATGGCTCACCCTCCAGAACCCGCAACCGCGCGTCGCCCTTCGCCGCTTCTCGCGCCAGTTCTCCCGTTCCATCCTGTGAATGATCGTCCAGCACGATGACTTCAAAGTTGGTATAGGATTGCGCCAGCAGGGTTGAAACAGTACGTCCAATCACAACAGCTTCATTCCGTGCGGGGATGAGCAACGAGACCTTAGGAGCATTTTTCAACTGAGGCACAGGTCGCAAACGAGGAAATGTCAAAACATTCAGGATAGTCGTGAGAGCAACCACCAGGAGGCCAAACGTAATGGCAATTACGAATGCCATGAAAGCCTCAGGTGACGATACCAGGGTCGCCATCCAGGATGTTGAACCAGCTCATGACGATGTTTCCAAGTCAGAATACTGAGATTGAGCACTGAGATTACCAGAAGTGTCCCATCAGGACGAGCCAGAAGCAAATATCCGACCAAGCTAATGAGCGTCAAGATAACAGCCCAACCACTCACGCGAACCGACTTAAACCAGAAGAATAGCATGATGCCCAGCACCGTTGGCCCTTCCCAGATGGTCAGCCCCATCCAGATGCCAAACGTCACCGCAACAGCTTTTCCACCCTGAAAACGTAGGAACGGCGAAAAAGCATGTCCCAGAATTGGCGCGATGGCAATCAGCACCAGTTGCCAACCCCATATTCCAAATACAAATACAGCCACACCAACTGGAATAGCACCCTTCAATCCGTCAAGCAGGGCAGCGCAAACGCCCGCCCATTTCCCACCTGCGCGAAACACATTGGTTGCGCCGGGATTGCCATCACCATAGTGGCGGATGTCAGTCTGGAGAACCCGTTTTCCCAGCCAATACGAGAATGGCAGGCTACCAGAGATGAAGGCGATCAGTGCCAAGAGGATAAACATTAAACGTATTCCCCATACAGTTTACGCGCTGCTAACGCCAGGAAGAAGCCCATCGCCCCAAAACCTACCAGGGCCGGACCAACCAATCCCCAAAATATACCCAGGCCAATGGCCTGTAAAATCCAGGTGATGCCGTAGATCAGAACCAACGGCCCATGAGGAAGGTTATCCGGTTTGACAACGAACGTAATGAGGGAAGATGCCAGCAACCAGCCGAGAAAATTGACCCAGGGTATGCCAAAGTAACCATCTGGATGTTCCCAGACCCAAAAACCCCAATTGACCATTTGTGGATCGAGGTAAAGATCCCATGCAGTGAAGGCTAAAGCGCTCACCATGATGAAAACTAACCGGTTCCGCGTACCAACCAACAATGAAGCCACTGACCAGGCGCACGGCAGCATCATGAACCAGGCCAATGGGATCAGGATTGGAACATGCCCCAACTGCGGTTGTAGCCGAGCTGAATAATCATAGCTTCCGAAGGGGAAACCGGTGGTTGATCCAACCCATTCAACCAACCATGCCAAGATTCCAACCCCAACAGCCGTCATAGCGAGTCGTTTAGACCCCCAAGATTCAAGCAGAGCCAGCGCGACAGCACCCACCTGAAACAGAGCTGCAATCGTGACCATCAGCGGTAAAATCGTGTCACCGGTTGTCCAATTCGCAATAGGCAGCGCAATCATGCTCAGAATCCAGAGGATGACAAAATAGCCATAGACTGGCATTCGCCGGGCGGATCGGAGTGGTGAGAAATGAGACGAAATAGTCATGGCTCACCGACCAGAACTGATTGCAACGTAAGGAGCCGGATGAGCATCGATTTGTCGATTACAGAAGTCAACAATCATTTGTTTTGTCTGGGTCCATGATGGATGGTCGGCTGAAGTCAGGTTATGGTCACCGGGTACTTCCACATAATCGACCACTTGATTGATTTCATCACGAAGCTTCCGTGTCACACGAGGGCGCACCAGATCATCATCTAGCCCTTGCATCATCAATATGGGATATGACGACGTATTTCCCTTGAGCGATTGCTTTGCCTGCTTGCCCACTCGGTGAATTTGTGCGAATAGTTCCAAAGGTAGCTGCATATTTCGGATCGCCTGCTGAGTTTCAGGATTGTCCAGATCAGCCATCGGCATGAACCGGCTTATGGATGCGCGGGTTTCGGGCTTGGAGAAATCGATTGGGAAGAGGCGGAAGGGTCGAATGCCACGAAAGACCCTTTTCAGTATGGGTAACATACGCCATAAGACATGATCAATCTCGATGAATGGAGCCAACAGAACCAAAGCATCTGGTGGATTCCGAGCCGCTACCTGCATACAAAGCGCTCCACCCATCGAGAAGCCAATCATGATAACCAACTTGTGCTTTTCTCTGAGCTTCGCCAAATGTCCATCAACGGCCTGGACCCAGTCTTCAGATCGTTTGTCCAACAGCATCACGACTTCTGACCCAAATCCCGGGAGCAGCAGGCCCATTACAGCCCAATCGCTGTCGTGTAATGCGCGAGCAAGTGGGAGCATTTCAGCCGGCGTGCCAGGGAAGCCGTGTATCAGCAATACAGCACCTTTTTGCCCTTCCCACTCAAAGGGCTGATGCTCATCTCCCGCAAATGCCTGATTGATCTGGAGCGTCATGTGTTGGGCGAACCCTACGAGTGCTCCGGACGCCAGTCAGAGCGTCGCTGACCCCTTCGCAATGATGAACGGGGTACAGCCACATATCGTTCAGCCCGCTCTTTACTCACCGTTGAAGCGACCAATGCGATACCCAATGTCACCAGCACATTCGTCATCAGGAAAAAGAGGAACTCTTCGAGTGGCAACCGACCGAGGAGTAGAACTCCAACCGCCTGCAATGACTGCTCAGGATCAATCGTCCATACACCGTTGGCAATTGCCAGTTTATCTGAAGCGGCCAGATAGAGAGTCATTGGGATAATGGTCAACAAAATCTTGCGCCGGTGATGCCAGAGAATATCAGCACCGAAGGCTGTCTGGATCATGACGGGAGGTAAAGCCCATACCATCAAAAGCCCCAAATACGTTCCAGGTCGCCATCCCGAAACCAGCAGTCCCACAAAGAACAACCAAAGTACAAATACAATCCCAGTTGCGATGCGCCGAATACGCAAACCATTCATCGGCTTCATCGGCAATGGCACAGGCAAATGGCGAGCCATCAGCAGTAACCAGGCACCAGTGAGGAGCGGTTGCAGAATGAAGAAGGTGTACTCCTCAATGGGAACGTAGCCAATGAGGACACCTGTCACCAGATTGGGGTCATACCACCAGACACGGGTCGCTACCAGATAGTTATCCCAGGGCGTGGTGTAGGCGACAGCGATGATGCAGTGGGCCGCAACTATTATCCAGGACGGCCAGCTACGCATTGATGCTGGGAGCAACGTTCCGCGGCGTGCATCATAAATGTTAAGAACCCATAGCAGGACGATGGGAATGACAAGAAAGACCAGCAGAAATCCAAAATACGTCATTGACCGATGCCATTTCTCTCAGAAGTACCATAGGATTGCCACCAAATGCTTGGAAGGCGGCTTAGTTTTCCCCATTTGCTGACGCTCAAGCGTCCGGCAAACACATTACAATTGTTCGCTTCAATTTCATCCAGGATGGCACGATAAAGACCAGCCGCAGACGCAATCGCAAATCGGCCATCGCGGTTGAGCATGGCAATGCCGGGCATCGCTTCGTCGTAAAGCTGTCGATTGCGCTGGATCTGGAAACGCATAAAGGCCTGCCAGCGCTCGTCCACAACTTTCGCCGAGATGTCATACTCAGTCAGTTCAAAATCAGCCAGTTCATCCTGGGGCAAATAAACACGTCCAGCCTGGTAATCTTCGTAAATATCACGCAAGATATTCGTCAATTGAAGGGCGACACCCAGCTTTACCGCATACGGAACCGCATCATCGCTGGTGAAGCCGATGATATGCATTGCCATCAAACCCACAGTCGAAGCAACGCCGTAAGAGTATTCAGCCAGATCACCAAACGTCGCATAGCGATTCTGCGTCAGATCACGTGCCACACCCTGAATAAGCTGTTCACCATATCCAGCAGGAATGTGAAAACGAGAACGAGCATCGGCCCATGCGAGAACAACAGGATCATGGGCTACAGGATGAGAAGCGGAAATTGTCTCCCGCCATGAATCGAGCAAATCACGTTCATCATGTCCAGAATGATTGTCATCAACCAGATTATCTGTCACCCGACAAAAGGCATATAACGCACGAACGGCGCGTTTCTTTTCAGTGGGCAGTAGGCCGGATGCCAGATGGAAAGTTCGGCTGTGATAGCGTGTAATCTCTTCACAATAGCGATACGCAGCGTCAATCAACTGGGCATCTGCTGTGACCTTCTGCGAAACCGTCAGTGTCCTGAGTGGTTCTTGCGCCCAGTCAAGGAGACGGTATTCCCAACCCTGGAGTGGTACTTCTAGTCTCATCAGACTGCTCCCTGCATCAACGGTTGAGTTACCCGTTGCTGAATAGCTGAACCAATCAAATTCTCAACTATGATTGATGATGACAACACACCAGGTAAACCTGCACCGGGGTGCGTTCCCGCTCCCACAAAATAGAGATTGTCGAAGTCTTCCGAGCGATTGTGTGGGCGGAACCAGGCCGACTGTGTAAGGATTGGCTGGATTGAGAAGGCTGCCCCGAGATAGCTGTTAAGCGTATTCTGGAAGTGAAGCGGATCAATATAGTGTTCGGCGATAATATTCGCTTGCAGGTCAGGGAGATAATTGTCTTCAAGGAACTGCATAATCGCATCACGATAGGGCCGCGCCGCCTTCGTCCAATCGATACCCGATCCGAGGTGTGGAACGGGTGACAGCACATAGAAACCCTCACAACCAGCAGGGGCAATGCTCGAATCGGTGATGGTTGGCATGTGAAGGTAAAGCGAGAAGTCCTGCGAAAGGTGCTGCTTGTTAAAAATATCGGTCAGCAGACCCTTATAGCGCTCACCCAGAATGATGTTGTGATGCGCCAGACCTGAGTCGAGATAGCGTTTCTTGGTGCCGAAATAGATCACAAAGAGGGACATACTGTATTTCATGCCCTCTACTTTGCGGTTGGTGAACTTACGACGATATTGCTCTGGAATGAGATTGCGATAGGTATACGCCACATCAGCGTTCGACACAATCTCATCAGCAGGCAATACAGTACCATCCTGCAAGCGCACACCAGTGACTTTGCGACCATTAACGAGAATTTCCTGTACGCTGGTGTTCAGCGAAATCCTGCCGCCTAATTCAGAAAACAACTTCCCCATACCGCTAACAATCGCGCCAGTGCCGCCTATGGCATAATGGATACCCCACTCCCGTTCAAGGTAATGGATCATGGCGTAGATGGACGGAGCATCGAACGGGTTCCCACCGATCAGCAACGGATGGAACGAGAAAACGCGGCGCAGGAAATCGTTCTGAACATATTGAGAGACATAGCCATAAACGCTCTTGTAGGACTGCATCCGGATGAGATCCGGGGCTACCTTGAGCATATCCATAAAGTGGAGAAATGGCTTGTCCGCCAATTCAACAAAGCCCTTCTGGAAGATGGCTTTCGTTGTACCCATGAAACGCTGATAGCCTTCGCGGTCTGATGGGTTCCATTTCTCAATCTGTTCGAGGATAAATTGCTCATCACCGTTGTAGTCGAAACTACGCTGATTATGATCAAAGATGCGGTAGTAGGGATTGCAGGGAACGAGTTGGAAATAGTCTTCAAGGCGTCGGCCAGCAGCCTGAAACAAATCATCGAACATGAATGGAGCGGTAATGACAGTGGGGCCACCATCAAATTTGAACCCGTTCTGCTCGTAAACATAGGCGCGTCCGCCGAGCTTGTCGCGCTGCTCCAGCAAATGAACATCATGTCCACGTGCAGCCAGGCGGACAGCGGCACCCAGGCCGCCAAAGCCGCTGCCGATAACGATTATTTTGGACATTGATCTTGTTCCCCTGCAATTGAAATGGTTGTATGAGGTCTAGCAATCTACTGCGCGGACTATAGTTGACCCAAATTAAGCAGCATGAAGCACAGTATTAAAGATGCCTAAGCTGTTAAAGCATGGATAATCCACATACGGTATCTTCTAGACACACCTGCGCCACCCACTGGATCGATGGTTCATGAGCCTGCCTATTCCTGTCCCCGACAGTATTCTCTCCCTCAAAGCTCTTCAAGCGATGATAAAACAACGAAGTGTACTCGGCGCACTGGAGGTCTTCAGCAACCAGTTACAGCCGGTATTTGAGCTAACTTTACCTGGCTTCAAAACCGTCATGATGGTTGGCCCGGAAGCAGCGCGCTTTGTCCTAGTCTCAGATCGGGACGATTTTCGCTGGCGAAATGAGGCTGACCCCGTTGCGATGCTGCTGCGGCATGGCGTGTTGGTGGAAGATGGCGATTTTCATGATCGATTACGGCGCGCCATGAATCCTTCGCTGCACAAACAGATGCTCAATAGCTACGTCAACGGTATCCTGCACTATACCGATCATGTGCTGGATCGATGGGAAGATCATAGCCCGATGGACATGCTGGATGAGATGCGGCGCATTGCGCTGCTCGTGCTGATGGGTACCCTCTACCAAACCAACTTCGATCCAGTTATCGATCAGCTTTGGAACGCCGTGTTGAAAACCATTCAATACATCTCACCAGGATTGTGGATTTTATGGAACCAGGTCCCCAGGCCGGGCTATGCCAAAGCATTACGGGAGATAGATGATTACCTTTACCAGATTATTCGCGTCAGACGGGCTAATCCTATCGACGGGGATGATCTGCTCAGCTTACTGGTACGGCGCTCGGATATGGATGATGATCTGATTCGAGACCAACTGCTGACGATGCTCATCGCCGGACATGACACCAGCACTGCCCTACTCAGCTGGGTATTGTATCTACTCGGAAAACACCCAGAGGCGATGTCGCAGCTTGAAGCAGAGGTCATGCGTACTGATGATCAAGCGCCCGTTACTATCGAATCCCTGACGAAGTTGTCTTTCATGGATCAGGTCATCGATGAAACGCTGCGGTTGTACCCACCCATCCACCTCGGTTCGCGGCTGACCGCTGACGACATCGAATTCCAGGGGTATCGTCTGCCTCGCAACACACGAGTGATGTATTCGATTTATCTGACTCATCGGTTGCCCCAATACTGGGACAATCCATCGGCGTTTCGGCCTGAGCGCTTTGCTACCCGCCCCCTGCCTTACACTTACCTCCCGTTCGGAGGGGGGCCGCGCAATTGCATCGGTGCCGCCTATGCACAGGTCGAGGTCAAGATCATCCTGATGAGAATTCTACAGCGCTATCACCTCGAACTGCTTCCCAGACCCGTCCATGCACATATGGGTGCTACACTTGAGCCACGTCCAGGCGTGTGGATGCGTGTACAGAAACGGAAGCGTTTAACGCGGGTCTTCTAGCGACCATAGACTTTTGCGAAGTCGAATGCCATCATAGGCAGTATTGATCGCCTGGAATTTGATTACACATGGAACACACCATCACCGGCAAACTCAACCCCATTACGATTGGTTCCGTAAAGGTTGAAACCCCCTTATTTCTGGCTCCCATGGCCGGGCAGACCAATCACGCCTTTCGCAACTTATGTCGTGAGATGGGTGACTGCGGCATGGTATGTACCGAACTCATCAGCAGTCAGGCGATTCACTATAAGAATCAGAAAACCTGGCATATGTTCGACTGGACGCCAGATGAGCAGCCTTTCGCAGTACAGCTCTATGGCAGTGACCCACAGATGATGGCCGATGCTGCCCGGCTCGTGGTTGATGAGGGCGCAACGATTGTTGACATCAACATGGGGTGTTGGGTTCCAAAAGTCGTCAAGAAAGGTGGCGGGGCAGCCCTGCTTGGTGATCTGTGTGCGGCGACCGCTGTTGTTGAAGCTGTCGTACAAGCCGTAAATGTTCCGGTCACCGTGAAGGTCCGCAGCGGATTAACGCCCGACCATCTCACGGCCGTTCCCTTTGCGCGAGCCGCCGAACAACTGGGTGTGAAAGCCATCGCGGTTCACGCCCGCACCGCATCACAGGGTTTCAGCGGATCAGCCGACTGGGACATCATCCGTCAGGTGAAGGACGCTGTTTCCAGTATCCCCATCATTGGTAACGGAGATGTCAAGACCAGTGCGGATGCAGAGCGAATGTTACGGGAAACCGGCTGCGATGGCATCATGATCGGTCGCGCCGCCCTGGGCAATCCCTGGATATTCCATCAGATTGCCTATGAATTACGAACCGGGCTAGCTTTCCCATCCCCCTCGCCTGCAGAACGAGCAAGCGCCGCCCTGAAACATGCGCGGCTGACCGTTGAAACGACAACCATCGGCGAACGACAAGCGATCTTCGAGCTGCGAGGACAATTGACCAAGTATCATCTGGGTGTGCCAGGAGCCGCCGCGCTGCGCGAAAAGCTCGTCTATGCTGAGTCGTTAGCGGATATTGAAGCGATCTTTGAACCTTATCTGAGCCATGAGCAGGCCGAATATGAGTTGGCATAAGACGCTGTTGAGCTACGTTCAGCCTCGTATATGGCTGGCTGTCGTGCTGATGATTGGCCTGACAGCGTGCAGCGGTCTGGGTGGCGAGCCAGCTATTATCGCCACCTTCCCCCCAGAATCACTCGTTAGCAACCCACCACAACCGCCTGATATGGCGCGTGGAGCCATGATCTTCGCCCAGCGCTGTAGTGACTGTCACGGTCCAAACGGAGCCGGTGATGGCAGCCTGATCGGCCCGGCGGAAGGTCAAATCCCGTTTGTCCCAGAGAGTTTCCTTGACACCGCAACAGCCGAAGACCAGTCGCCAGTGGATTGGTATCTGACCATCACCAATGGGCGCATCGAGAGGCTGATGCCCCCGTGGCGCGAAGCCCTGACCGAGCAGGAACGCTGGGATGTGGCGCTCTACACTTATGCGCTGCGTTATCCAGCCGATGGACGTGACACAGGGTCAAGCCTATTGACCGCGCAGGGGATCACCATCGCCCAGCCTGAAGCGCGATGGTTCGGGCTGACGGATCGTGATATGGTCAGCCGTTTAGGGCGCTTCAATGCCGACGAACAACTCGTTGTAGCGGCTTACCTACGCAGCCTCGGAGTCGCTAACTGGCTGCCTCGCAACGAGACCGCAAACCTCGTCACACCGACCCCAGCCGGTACACTACAGATTTCAGGCCAGGTCACGAATGGGACGACGCTTTCACAAGCACCAGCCGATCTGGAAACCACGCTCTATGTCGTCTCTGATCGAGAGACGCGACGACTGGCAGCAACGGTCACTGACGCCCAGGGAGCTTTCACGTTCTCCGGGCTGACGCTTTCCCCCGAACAGCGTTATTGGATTACCGTGAGTTATCAGGGACGCCTGTTCGCCAGCGCCATGATGAATGACCCTTCACAACCGGCTGGTGTGGTCATCTATGAGATCACCTCCGACCCTCAAGTTATCACACTAACTGGGGTGATTTACGAAATCAACCTCAGCGATAGTGAACTAATCGTCACACAATTGATGACGCTACGTAACGACAGCGACAGCGCCTACTCGACCGATAAGCCACTGGAAGGCGATCGCTATGCCAGCATCGAGATTCCGATTCCGACTAACGCTCGTGTGATCAGTTTCGATAGTTCAGACGCCCGTTTCGGCTTCGATGAAAGCACCCGCGCCGTCGTTGACACGGCAGCGGTTCTGCCGGGGCAAGACCATCTGATTCAGATTGCATACGCCCTACCCTACACCGGTCAGGTGGATTTCGAGCAGACATTGGGTTATGGCGCGGATGGCCCGGTACGCATTCTGATACCCGATGGCAGCGGTCTGAGCTTCACCAGCAGCGACCTACCGGCGCTCGGTCAGCAGGCCATCAGCAATCAGGTGTATCAGGGTTACGGTCGAACCCTTAACCAGACCTCGACAACCAGCATCCGCTTTAGCATCAGCGGCGGCCTGGCGAACACCAGCACCGCTGGCAACCTGATCCCGGCAGATCGATTGCTCATCCTGCTCATGATTGTGCTGGCCTGCATCATTATCGGTGTAGCAGCTTTCTTCCGGTTTCGATCACCTCAGAGAACAGCCGAATCCGTCTCAGACAAGCAGGCCGACATCCTGCTGGACGGATTGATTCGACAGATCGCCGAACTCGACGAGCAGCACAAACAGGGCGAAATCGGCCAGGCAACATACGAGCGACGCCGCGCAAAGTTTAAATCTCGCCTGACCGACATGATGGACAAAAGCTCATGACAATCCCATTTCTCAAAGCACTCCTTTCGGCCCCTGGCCCATCCTCGCAGGAGGTGCGGCCCAGCCGTGTCTGGCGCGCCGAAGCCCAGACCTTCGCGGATGAAATCTCGGTAGACCCACGCGGGAACAGTTTCGCACTGCTCAAAGGCGGCCAGCCGCGCGTCCTGCTGGCGGGTCACATTGATGAGATTGGCCTGATCGTCACGTACATTGATGATGAAGGTTTCCTGTATTTCACCGGCGTTGGTGGTTGGGATGTGATGGTTCTGGTCGGGCAGCGCATCCGTTTACTGGGCAAATCAGAGGATGTCATCGGGGTGATCGGTCGAAAGCCGATTCACCTGATGAAAAACGGCGAACCCACGATTTCCAAGCTGGAAGAATTGTGGATCGACATCGGCGCAGCCAACCGCGCTGAAGCTGTCCAGCGGGTAGCCGTAGGCACCGTTGGTGTCATTGATGCCCCTATCCATGAGTTACCGAATGAACGGATTGTGTCGCGCAGCCTGGATAACCGGATCGGTGCCTATACGGTTCTGGAAGCGCTGCGACTATTGGCACAGGATCGACCACAGGCGACTGTCGCGGCCGTAGCCACCGTGCAAGAGGAAATTACGTTCGCTGGTGCCCAGACGGCGGCCTTCGGCTTCGAGCCGCAGGTGGCGATTGTAGTCGATGTGACCCACGCGACGGATTATCCGACAGCGGACAAAAAGCTGCGCGGCGAGGCCAAACTCGGTGGCGGGCCCGCCATCGCGGTTGGCTCGGTCAACAGCCCCGTCATCCAGGATAGGCTCATGACGCTGGCCGGGCAGCACAGCATCCCCTACAATGTGAAAGTCAATGCTACTTCATCAGCCACAGACGCAGACGTGATCCATATGACCCGTTCCGGCATCGCCACCGGTGTCGTCTCGATCCCCAACCGTTACATGCACTCACCCAACGAGATGATCCAGATGAGCGATGTCGTTCATGCTGCCCAATTGATAGCCCATCTGGTGCGGTCACTGACCCCCGATACCCGCTTGATCCCGGAATAACACAATGGGCTATTACCTGCGCTACTTCATGGCGGACACCCGCCCTATCCAACTTCAGCAGATCAAGGATAGGTTCGAGAGCCTCGACCCAGCCTATGGGCTGGAACCGGACATCGTGGATGATCTGGGGCGTTTGACCTACAACGGTAAGCTGATCGCCCTGATCGAGATCAACCGGGCAGGCGAAGAGATCTTTGATGATGATCTGGACGAGTTCAAAGCCCTGATCGGAACGCCGACCACTGAGGCCGAGCATCGGGTATATGCACATCTGACTGATGCAACAGCCATCATCGCCGTTGAGGCCTTTTGGAAAGAAGCCGACATGGAGGACACATTATCGCGTATTGATCCGCTCTGGGAGTGGTTATTCAGCCAACGCGCCGGCATCCTTCAGGCCGATGGCGAGGGATTTTATGACCCGCATGGTCTGATTGTAGAGCGACGATCCGTCCTGTAATCAGTCGCAGGGTGTGCGCCCAGTCTGTTCACACAAATAGACTTGCAAATCACCTGAACGTCGATAACTCGCCAGCAGCGGGGCGGTATACAGAAAATCCTGCGGTGCCACCTGATGGCAGTTGAAGCAGGCATTCAGGCTCTCAGCAAATGGTTCACCCGTCAGTCGATCAAATGACCCGTAATTCCAGGCACCATTGCGTAGATCACTCACAAAATCGGTATCCGACCAATCACGACGTTTCTCCCGGACGTGCAGCGCTGGAAAAGGTTCCCCAATCTGATAGCGCCCCTCAGCATCGAGTATCGGCGCACCGGTTTCATCTTTGAGCGCATAAAAGCCTTCGATGACGATCATAGTACCATCCGGGAGAACATCCGAGACGCCTAAGTTTTCCAGCGCTTCAGGGTTGATATACAGATAACGAATGGTCGCATCCGGTCGTTGGATGACAGCATAACGGACGAAGCGAGTCCTGAAGTCGGAACCGAGTGTCATGCCGCTAGCCGAAGCAGCAGCCGGCTCTTCATCATCAACCATTGAACTAAGCAGTAACGGGAAACCGATAACTGCCAGAACGGTCAGGATTGATAGAATGAGGGTGAAGGGTGATCGTCTGGTCATAGCCACAGTCTCAGCCAATATGATTACCCAAGTATAACAGCCTGTCGTCATCAAGATGCCAAGAAAGAAGAAGAATTGAACCACAGAGAACACAGAGGACACAGAGAGCAATCAGAGGTCTTTTCCTTTTAACTTTGCACTTTGCACTTTCCTGCGTTGATTCGTCAGATTCGCATCACTCTATTTTTCGATTCGCGAATCCGTCATCCGAAAGCGTCTTCAGGGTTTTGTGCTGCTGATTGACCATCCCCCCCTTTGCTGCTGATTTTGCTGATTGGTGCCACCAACTGAAGAATGTAATGAGGTAATTTTCCCTCATGCGGTACAGAATCAGCCGGTGTTATCACTGGCATTGGACACCTTTTTGTGCAACTTTGGCTCTGTATCGTTGTCGGAAAGACACACAATTTCGCCACCAATCCCGTCAGGAACAAAAGAAGAACCGACCACAGCGACACAGAGGACACAGAGAGCAATCAGAGCCTTTCACTTTCAACTTGGCACTCAGCACTTAGCACTTCCGCTCTGCCGCCGGCGGATCGGCCTTGGTGGTGGCATAACGACGGGAGCGATCCGCCACCCGCTGCATTGACGCGGAGCAAACATGGGCTTGAACCACAGAGGCGCGGAGGACAGAGAGCGAAATCTGCGAAATGTCGTCAATGTCAGTTCTCGATTGTGTGACATTTGGCAGTCAGTCAGTAACGGGTAACGAGCTACGAGCAACGAGTCTTTCCTCTCATAACGGACGACTTCTTGCCCTCAGCATACGCCCGATTGCCCCGTTACGGGTGAACTTTTGGTAAACTTTTTGGTACGAGTTAAGCTGAGTCGGCGTTAACGAATTTGAGGGAGGGGAAACGTATCAGATGTTCATCAGTGGTTGGAAAACGGTTAACGAAATCAGCACTTGAGGGAGCGCAAAATCGCCCTATCTTTTCACATGAGAATGTTTGCGCAGCGGGTCAGGTGCCTTATACAATCCAAATGTTGTTTTTGCTATAGAGGGCTTTCGCGCTTGAAGGGTTAGCAAATCCTAATCTTTGCCTGTTCTTGCCTGTTTATCAGGTCCTAAGCCTGCGCTCAACTGCATAAGCCCTGAAGTTTTTAAAGTAAGTCAACTTGCTGGAGGGATAATGACTCTTAAGAAGAGCTTGATCGCGCTGATGTCGTTGCTGTTGTGCATCGGTTTCGTCGTCGTCGCCAGCGATGATACGACACAGCCCACCCTGGTGGTGATCGCCGGTTCATTCCAGGCCAGCCTGGGTTGTGATGAGGATTGGCAGCCGGGATGCGAGGCGACCGCGCTGGTTTATGACGCTGAGGATGATGTCTGGCAGGCGAGCTTTGAACTGGCGGCCGGCGATTATGAGTATAAAGCCGCGCTCAATGGGACATGGGATGAGAATTATGGGGCGAATGCGGCTGCCGGGGGTGACAACATTTCGCTGTCGCTGACTGAAGCAGCGGTAGTCCAATTCTTCTACGATCACAAGACCCATTGGGTGACAGACGATGTCAATTCGACCATCATCGTGGCGATTGGCGACTTCCAGAGTGAGCTGGGCTGCGACGAGGATGATGCGCCCGACTGCCTGCGCTCCTGGTTGCAGGATGAAGATGGTAACGGCGTCTACAGCTTCGCTACAACGGCGATACCGGTTGGCAATTATGCCGCACGGGTGGCGCTGAACCAGTCGATGGACGAAGTATACGGTGCAGGTGGAGAGTTGAATGGCGATCCCATTGCCTTTGAAGTCCCAACCGAGGGCATGAAGACAACTATCGGCTTCAGCCCATCGCGCCAACTGCTGAACGTGCGCGTGAGCGACCCCGCTCAGGTGGCTGCGCCGGCTGTTCAACCAACAGCGGTGGTTGAGCGCCTGACCGGTCTGTTCGTCACCGCGCCGGGGAGTTACCAGAGCGAAATCGGCTGCCCGGAAGACCTGGGGGCTAGCGGCGACTGGGCACCGGATTGTAATCTGTCGTTGATGACCGATGACGATAGCGACGGCATCTACATGATTACGCTTGCCTCGATTCCGGCGGGCGATTATGAAGTCAAGGTGGCGATTGGCGGAAGCTGGTCGGAGAACTATGGGGCCGATGGCGCACGCGACGGGGCCAACATCCCCTTCACGGTGCCGGTGGATTTCGCGCAGGTGGTCTTGGCCTGGGATTCGGCGACGCGCATCCTGGCGATAACAATAGATGGCTCGGTCATCGGTGCACCGTCTGCTGCCAGCGGATCAGTTCCGATTGTCGTGCCGGTCGCCGCAGAGGCGCAGCCCGATCAAGTGGTCATTCCTGGCACCCTTCAGAGCGTGCTGGGATGTGAGGGGGACTGGCAGCCGGATTGTGCTGCTACTGCGTTGACCTTCTCCGAAGAAGACGGCATCTGGCAAGGCGCATTTGATATTCCTGCCGGGAGCTATGAGTATAAGGTGGCGATCAATGGCACCTGGGATGAGAATTATGGTGGCAATGCTGATGCGGGCGGCCCGAATATAGTCCTGAATCTGGCTGAAGATACCACCGTTCGTTTCTACTACGACCACACCACGCACTGGGTAGCCGATAGCAGTCGCAATGTCATCGCCACCGCCCCCGGCAGCTTCCAGGATGAAATCGGCTGCCCTGGCGACTGGCAACCCGACTGCCTGCGCTCGTGGCTACAAGACCCGGATGGAGATGGTCTATACGTATTCGCCACCGATGCGATACCGGCTGGCGATTATGAAGTCAAGGTTGCGCTCAATGAAAGCTGGACAGATAACTATGGACTGGATGGCGTCAAGGATGGCCCGAATATCCCCTTCACGGTACCAGAAGATGGAACGCCGGTGGCCTTGGTCTACAACACATCGAGCAACATCATGCTGGTCGGCGTGGGGACGATGCCGATGACCGGCCCGGTGGCGGTGACGCCTGATCTGAGCAGTCAGAGGGCCTACTGGGTGACGCGCGATACGATTGCCTGGGACATCGCCGTTCCTGAAGGCGCGACGGCCAAACTCTACTATGCGCCGGAAGCGGGCATGACCGGCGACGCCAGCGGTTTCGCCGACGGCACCGCAATTGACCTGACATGGGACGAGAATGGCCTGAGCGATGAGGTTGTGCAGCGCTTCCCCCATCTGGCTGGTTACACGGCCTTCAGGATCGGCGCGGACAGTCTCGACCTGGTGCCGGGACTGGTGCGGATGCAAGTGGGGATCGCGCTGCTCGATGCCAATGGTCAGGCGTTGGACGGCACCGGGCTGCAAATTCCAGGCGTCCTGGATGATCTCTTCCGCTATGAGGGCGAGCTGGGCATCAGCTTCACCGACGGAGTCCCCACCCTCCGCGTCTGGGCACCCACTGCCCAGCGGGTACGGCTGCGGCTGTTCGACAATGCCAATCCTGATGCCCAACCGGAAACGGTTCGGATGGACTTTGACCGCGCGACCGGTGTTTGGAGCGTGACCGGTGACGCCAGTTGGGTCGGTAAATTCTATCTGTACGACGTGCGGGTTTATGCCCCCAGCACGCAGCGGATTGAAAACAATCTGGTGACTGATCCATACTCGATCAGCCTGGCGCTGAACAGCACCCGCAGCCAGATTGTTGATCTGAATGATCCGGCCTATATGCCGGACGGCTGGCTGGAGTTGGAAAAGCCAGCGCTGGCGGCACCGGAAGACATCGTGCTGTACGAGCTGCATGTGCGCGATTTCAGCATTACCGATGAAACAGTTCCTGAAGCCTTGCGCGGGACATTCAAGGCCTTCACGGTCACCGACTCAAACGGGATGCAACATCTGACCGCGTTGGCTCAGGCAGGGTTGACCCACATTCATCTGCTGCCAGCGTTTGACATCGCCACCATCAACGAGGACGCCAGCCAGCGCACCGAACCGGACGCAGCAGCGCTGGCCGCCCTGCCCCCTGACTCGGAAGAACAGCAAGCCATCATCGACCCCATCCGTGATCTGGATGGCTTCAACTGGGGTTATGATCCATATCACTTCAACGTGCCGGAAGGCAGCTATTCGACTGATCCCAACGGACCCACGCGCGTTCTGGAATTCCGCGAGATGGTGCAGGCGCTCAGTCAGGCCGGGCTGCGAGTGGTGATGGATGTGGTGTACAACCACACCAACGCCAGCGGGCAGAGTGATCGCTCGGTGCTGGATAAGATTGTCCCAGGCTACTATCACCGCCTGAATGGACGAGGCAAGGTCGAGACCAGCACGTGCTGCCAGAACACAGCCACCGAGCATTACATGATGGAACGGCTGATGATCGACTCAGTGGTGTTGTGGGCGACGGCCTACAAGGTCGATGGCTATCGCTTCGACCTGATGGGACATCACATGCGGGCCAACATGGAAAATGTCCGCGCTGCGCTCGATGGTCTGACGCCTGAAGCCGATGGGGTTGATGGGTCACAGATTTATGTCTATGGCGAAGGCTGGAACTTTGGTGAGGTACAGGACAATGCGCGCGGCGTGAATGCCACTCAGCTCAACATGGGCGGGACGGGCATCGGCACCTTCAATGATCGGCTGCGTGATGCGGTGCGCGGTGGCAGTCCATTCGGCGGCTGGCAGGATCAAGGCTTCGCTGCTGGTCTGTATGTCGATCCCAACGGATTGACGCAGGGTACGCCGGAAGAACAACTGGCGCGAATCCGGTTGTTCCAGGATCAGATCCGGGTGGGACTGGCTGGTAATCTGCGCGATTACACTTTCATGGGAGCTAATGGCGAGATGGTAACGGGCAGCGAGGTGCTGTACAACGGCTCGCCAGCCGGCTACACCCTCGACCCGCAGGAACATATCATCTATATCTCAGCGCATGACAATGAGACGATCTTCGACGCTATCCAGATGAAAGCGCCCGCTACGGCCAGCATCGCCGAACGTGCACGCATGATTCAACTGGGCAATGCCGTTGTCATGTTCAGCCAGGGCATCCCCTTCTTCCATGCCGGCGATGAACTGCTGCGCTCGAAATCAGGCGACCGCAACAGCTATAACTCCGGCGACTGGTTCAACCGGTTGGATTTCACCTACAGCAGCAACAACTGGGGCGTTGGACTGCCACCGGCAGGAGCGAATCGGGAAAACTATGAGATTCTCCAACCCCTGCTGGCAAATCCAGATCTGATACCGACGCCAGAAGTCATCACCGCTACGCTAAATGTCTTCCGTGAGCAGTTACAAATTCGTAAGGACTCGCCGTTGTTCCGTCTGCAAACGGCAGAAGCGGTGCAGCAACGAGTCAGTTTCCTCAACACGGGGGTCGATCAGCAGCCGGGTTTGATTGTGATGGTGCTGGCTGATGACGGTGATCTGGCTGATCTTGACCCGAAATACGAGAAAATCGTGGTCATTTTCAATGCGTCGCCTGAGGCAATCGAGTTCAGTGACGCGATGCTGAATGATGGCACCTATATCCTGCATCCGATCCTGAGCGAGTCGAGTGACCCGATTGTTCGGTCGGCCAGCTTTGGCGATGGCATCTTTAGCGTACCGGGCCGCAGTTATGCCGTCTTCGTGATGCCGCAGTAAAGTAAATCCATTCACTTGAGGGAGAACCTGACGATCAGGGTTCTCCCTCATCCATCATGAAAGCACAGATTTTTCAATTTTCGCATATAATGTCACAGCAAAAGTATGTGTAGTATGAAGGATCACACAACTCTGTTATGGGAAACTTTTCCCATGTAAACACTTATATAATTAGTTGTAACTATTGAAGCGATCAGCATTCAACATACCTAAACTGATGACAGCATCGTTCGTGTGGCTTAGCTACCATAATTTTGATTTGGAACGCGCCCTTGCGATTTCAGGACACCTGCAATCGGAAGGCGTTCAGATTGTCTTTGATTACTTCCAGACCAACAAACAGCCTGATGCGGTCATCAATGCCCTCCAGCAAGCCGATGGATTCATCGCGCTCTTCAGCCCGGCCTACTTACAATCCCCCTATTGCAGACAGGAGTTAGAAGAGGCGCACAACCGGAACATTCCCATCTATCCGATTTTGCTTGAACCGATCAGTCTGGAATTGTGGCCGACCGGCCTGAGCCTGTCTTCGCCATTTGATTTCTCGTATGAAAACACCCTCGCCGACGCCTGGCGAGCATTGAAACAGGCGATCCGCGACAACAATGCCGAAGCTATCAACCCCGCACTTCCCCCTATCGCTGAATCGGTCTATGACATCATTCGTCGGTTCAATATCACCGACAATCTGCTGTACCACCTGGAAGTCGTTAACCTGGAACAGACGGTGCATCAGTATCGCCCGATCCTGACCCAATCCCAGGAATACCTGGTTCAGGATCGGTTCATGCCCATCCGACAAGCGGGAGCCTATCAGGGACGAAACACATCGCTGCGACTGATGGACCTCTTCGACAAGTATCAGCGATTGGTCATTTGTGGTAACCATGCTTCGGCGTATCTTGGACAACTTGGGGCATCTATCGCCCGCAAGCATGTTGAGCTGGCGGGAGCTTATCCGCAACCATACTGGGTGGATTGCGCGGTGCTGGATGAAGATGGACTGAGCGTCGATCATTTCATCGACCTTATTCGCCAGCAGGCTGCACACATCGCCAGAGAAGCCATCGTGCTTCTGGATCATATTGACAGCTTATGGCAGCGCACAGATCGTAACGCGCTCTTGCAAGAAATCGTCGCGCTCATCCCCTCCGGCTGCCGGGTTGTATGTGCGAGCCAGCAGCCTTCGCTCATCCCACTCGGCTTCGAACAATGTACGTTGGATACAGCAGCCATAGAACGTGAGCTATCCCAGGAGCAGGAATCGGCCGCCGCAAACCAATTGTGGACGCAAACCCGCACGGTCTGGATACAGTCGCGCAATCCGGTATTGGCACAGGCCAGCTACCTCGTCCAGGCTGATCCGCCAATCGCCAGTCTATCAGCCTTCATCCAATTGCTGACTGAGCGGATGCAGCAGAAGATTGGTCTGAACAGCCGATTCAGCGGAATTTCGCCGGCAACGCTACAGCGTCTATTGATAAAGGCCGCCAAGTATTGCGCATTTTCAGCCGATGCTCATCGGATTGCGCGTGTACGTGGCCATGTTCAGGATGAGCCGGTTCTGGCAGCCGCCATCGCCACCGGACTCCTGAATGTACGAAATGGGCAACTTCGCTTTATCGATTCCACCATTCAGGCTCATTACCTGAACCAGGCGCTGGACGAAGAAGCGCTGATCGAACAGATCAGGCCACCAGCTATTCACAATCATCAGCAACGGTTGACGCAGATCTGGGATGAGGCTATTCATCTCCTGACGCAAGCAGCGGCACACAAGGATCATCTGCTGATCCAGGTAGCCGAAAAAGACCCTTATCTGGCACTGGAATGCGTGACTCGTGGCGCAGCGGTCACTGCTTCAACCTATAGCGTCGTGATGCAGCATACCCTTCACCAACTGCGCGAAGGCGGCGATAACCGTTTGGTGCTGGCAAACAGCCTCATCGAAATCGACGCCCCCTCAGCACAGGCGCTTTTGCTGGAGGTGGCCCGTAATGCTGCCTGGGGACTCCGTCTCCTTGCAACTGATCGCATAATCGAACTCGGCATCGATTGTTCGCCAGGCCTTGAAGAAGCGCTGCAACATCCAGAGGTGTTCGCCGGCGAGGAACGCTTCGCCACACTCTGGAATATGGCACAAGCTTCGCTGCCCGCCCTGCTGCGCGAACTGCGGGAAGGCAATACCCAGAGAAGGCGAACCGCGGCCTGGATACTGGGTGAATTGCGCGATAAGGCAGCGGTGCCGGCACTCGTCGCCACGATTTCAGATAACCACCGGGATGTTGCTATCACGGCACTCCAGGCTGTCAGCAAAATCGAGCAACTGCCCAATGCGATTGAGCCGGCTCGAACGAATGCTCCCTCACTGGATGTCTTAAGTCGGGTGGCTCAAACGGCAACTCAACCGGATGGTACCGATATTCAGGTGGATGCTATTTTTTTCAATGCGCTTAAGCGTCTGATACCCGATTTACCGGAAGCGCTGTTACTTCAACTCTCTTATCACTCGAATGCGGATGTACGTAGTGTTGCGATTGAAGGATTGAGGAATCATATGATGAGTCCTAACGTGGTACAACGCCTAGCTGAAGCCATCACCGATTACGCGAAATCGCGCTGGTCCAAGAAGAGTATCGCTGAGATTGCCAGCATGGCGGTTGCCAATAAGCCCGAAAAAGTGGATGCATCCGCATCGGCAACGCTGGGTAAGGAACGGCTGCTGAAAGTTCGGACCAGCACAACGGAAGCGATTGCCGTGATGGCAGAGGAATCAACAGCAATACCCGTCCCATCCAACCCGGCGCCACATCTGAATGGCAGAATTCAGGAAGAATTTCAGCGCATACTCCGTGAGATACGACATCACCGCTGGACTGATACCAATGGTAGACTGGGAAATGTGCGCGCCCTAATTCAGGATGTTCCAGACAGCGACACAGCCGATCTTGTGCCGCATATCCTTACCGGTACACGCGATGAAAACTGGATCGTGCGGTGGGCATGTGTCGAGAGTCTGGGGTTACTCAAGGATAACCGAGCCATTGAGGCGGCCCTCAACAGCCTGAAGGATCAGCAATGGCAGGTGCGAGTCGCTGCCATTCGGGCGCTGGAAGAGATGAATAACAGCAATGCCGCGCCGCACATTGCGCTGGCGCTGGCGGACGATAATCAGGTGGTACGCGAAGCCGCGGCTGAAGCGCTGGGGCGATGCAGCGATGAGAAAAGCATTCCGTATCTGATGAACGCGGCTGTCGCCGACGAGCCGTTTGTGCGTATCGCAGCGGTAGAAGCGCTGGGCAATATCAAGGCACCCGCCGCGCAAATGGCGCTCATCACTGCCCTGCAAGACCCCAGCGATCATGTGCGTTGGGCGGCGATCAATGCCCTGGTTGAAACCGCAACCCCGGCAATGGTAGGGGCATTGAGCCGAAGTCTGAGCGATACCGGTGGTCCATACTGGGAGCAGAAGCGGATTTGCGATGTTGCGGCAGCGATTCTGGAAAAACTTGGCAGCTATGAAGCTCAGGCTGTTTTGAATGTTTGGAAAAACAGAGCGGTTGAACCGACTCTACACTCAGCAGGACCAGTGTAACAATGCGTATATTTGTCAGTTATGCCCGGGTGGACAAACCCTATTGTATTCAGATTGTCGATACCGTTGATGTGCATGAAACGTGGTACGACCAGCGTTTGTATGCTGGACAGAATTGGTGGAAGGAGATCCTGCGCCGTCTCGACTGGTGCGATGGATTCATCTACCTCCTATCGCCTGATTCGATGGGATCGGAGTATTGCCGCAAGGAATTTGAACTGGCACAAAGCCTGGGCAAACATATCTTCCCGGTGTTGATTCGAGAACGCACAACACTGCCCGAAGCGTTGAAGGGACTACAGTATGTTGATTTCACCGAAGGGATCACCCCGGATGGTGTGAAGTCACTGCTGAATTCAATTTATATTGCTGAACGGAATAAGCAACCCACGCTCCCGGTTTCCCAGATTGAGTCAGAAAAGATCGCCCTGCCCACCGTTAATCCAGCCAACGTCATCAGCGTGGCAGCCGGTTCGATGGAAAATGGACAATTTGACCAGGCTGTTTATTTACTCAAACAGGCTAAAGAAAGCGGATACAATTCACGCTTCATCAATATCGATGCCCTGCTGGCCGAGGCTGAAGCAGCCCTGGATCGATTGACCTATCTGCGCGAAGCCGAGCGCGAATACAAACAGATTGCAGATCTCGTCAAACATAGCATGACGCGACGGCTAGGGTTGGAGGCGTTCAAGGCCTTCCGCAAGGATTTCCCCGATTACGACCCAGACGGACTGGAAAAGCTCCTCTCCAATGCTGCAGAAGTTGTGGTGCAACCAGCGTCCATCATCATCCCTGCCGTGGCGGCACCACCGCCGGCACCCAGCTTCAATGTGCCGATGTTGGAGTGGTGCGATGTACCGGCGGGGATTGTGATCGTCGAAGAAACTGAAAAAGAAGCCAGCGTTGCTCCGCGCAAGTTCTCGGTCGAGACTTTCCGCATTAGCAAGTTTCCCATCACACACGCGCAATACGACATCTTCCGCGATGACGGGGATGGCTATGCCAATACCCAGTGGTGGGAGTATTCACCCGAAGCCTATAACTGGCGCATGAACAATCCGGAACCCAAAGCGGGGCGCTTCAAGGGGGAAGAACGCCCACGCGAGATGGTGAACTGGTACGATGCGGTTGCCTTCTGCCTGTGGCTTTCGACCAAATACAAAACCCAGATCACGCTGCCAACCGCACTCCAATGGCAGCGAGCCGCACGTGGCGACGACAATCGGCTGTATCCCTGGGGTAGCGAGTTTGATCGGAGCCGCTGCAACACACGTGAGAGCGAAATCAAGATGACATCGCTGGTCATGCGGTATAACAACGGAATCAGTCCGTACAACGTGTATGATATGGCTGGCAATGTATGGGAGTGGTGCCTGAACACCAAGCCAAAAGTCAATGGAACGACGCCATCGACGAATGGGGTGGGCCGAAGCTCAATCGAGATTGCAACAATGGGAGAACGGGCTGTATTTGGTGGATCATTCGTGAGCGCTTATCAACGCTCACAGATTCCATTTCACTACTATCTGGATCCGTTGTGTTACCACGCCACGATTGGGTTCAGGATCGTACAGAAGACTTAGCGAGGATGCCCCATAGGAGATTCGAACTCCTGTTTTAGCCTTGAGAGGGCTACGTCCTAGGCCTCTAGACGAATGGGGCTAGAAGCTAGGTTGATTGTAACGGGAAGGCATAACCTGGTCAAGTATCATCTGACGTTGTCACAATCCTTGTCAGCGACCGATTTTCGCCTTACAATCTCTTCATATCTACACGATTGGGATATGGGGAGGTTGGTATGTCTTCGTTCAAGATTGTTGTGACCGGCCCCTTCAATTCCGGCAAAACACAGTTCATCAAGACCATTTCCGACATCCCTGTGGTTTCCACCGAAAAAAAAATCACCACCGAAGATCGCGGCATTAAGGCCGAGACCACGGTGGCGATGGATTACGGTCGGTTGATACTCGATGGCGATACGCTGTTCTTGTACGGCACACCTGGGCAGGCACGCTTCGATTTCATGTGGGAAATCCTCTCCGATGAAATGGATGGATTTCTCGTCCTGGTGGACAGCACCGATATCCACTCATTTGCAGAAGTGGCCGCCATGGCCGAGACCTTCTCCCAGTTTCAGGATGTTCCGCATCTGATCGTCTCAAACAAGACTGACTTACCCAACGCCGCCAAGTTATCCGATGTTCGGCGCGGCACCCATGCCAGTGGAAATGTCACAGTCATGCCGTGTGTTGCCACACAAAAGTCCAGTGTGCGGCAGGTCTTGCTGCAAATCGTGGAGCTCATGAAGAACCAGCCCGCCACCTGATTAGCTTGCTTCGGTGACAGGCACCCGGTTCAGGTTATGGAGCGCTGGTCTCCAGGGTCACTTCATGCTGGTCGCGCAGCCCAACATAATCCTGAGCGAATTTCTCCAGCATCGCAGCTTTTTCGTCATCTGGCAAAGCACTGGCGCGTAGCGCATTCAGGCTCAATTCTTCCATTTCACGAATGCTGAAACCGCCCTTCTCTACTGCGTCAATCATCTCCTGGGTTAGTGATGTCTTGTAGAGCGAGGGCATTTCTGAACAAAGATGCACCAGCAAACCATCATCGACCAGTTTTCGCAGCGGGAACTCAGTGTAGCTGGTCACATAACCTAGGCGTATTGCCGCAGACACACACACGCCAAAAGCGATCTGTTTCTCCCGGATGGCATCGGAGTCGGTGGCCGTGTCAAAACCGCCAACGATGCGATGCGGTTCAAGATGCTGGATGATTTCCTGAATCTCTTCTCCGGTCACATTGGTATGCACCACACAGGGAAGTGACTTCTTCTGTGCCGTCTTGATCGGGCGTTCAAAATCAGAAGCCGACTGGAATTCTTCGCGGCCAATTAATCCAACCCCGACGATACCACCCTTTCGCCCCGCTGCACTGGTTGCCCATCGGACAACGTCATCGGCGCGGCGCACATCATTACGATTGATGTTTAGAACCCAACCTAGTTGTACCTGCCAGGCGCGTTCCAGTCGATTACGACCGTCATTCAATGCGGTCAGGAGCTGCTCGAAAGTAAAACCGTTGTCGGTGTATAACAGCGGGTTGATGCTGACTTCAGCGTATCTGATGTTCTGTTTGCCCAACCCAACACCCAGATCATAAACCAGACGGGTCAGGTCATCAGGTACCTGTATCCAGCGTACAATGGTCTTGACAAGGTCATCCAGGCGGCTGTATTCGGGCTTGTCCAGCGCCGCAACCCACTGCTTGTAGTTCTTTTGCGTCAACGGAATATCATTCTGCTCTGCAATCAACAGGAGCGTATCTTTGGGGAGTGCGCCCTCAAATTGCAGATTCAGCTCGACTTTCGGAATCGCTTGAACGAAACTTGCTATCGACATGATGCTAAGTCCTCAATTCAGATTCATCGGTTGCCAGGGATGGGTGACCATTGACAGATGTCGCCACCGCCTCAACAGGGGCATGAGCAGCCGGCTTCTCAATCGACTTGCGAATGAACAGCGAGAAAAGGGGATGTGGTTTGTCTGGACGGCTGAGGAATTCAGGGTGAAATTGGCTGCCCAGCATGAAGGGATGCCCCTTGAGTTCAGCAATCTCAACCAACTCCGAGTCTGGGCTAAGGCCACTGAAAGTCATACCGTGCTGCTCAAATGATGAGCGATACACATTGTTGAATTCAAAGCGATGGCGATGCCGTTCCCGAACAACGTCCGCCCCCTGATAGGCCTGGGCTGCCAATGTATCTGCTTGAAGATGACACGGATATAACCCCAGGCGCATCGTGCCGCCCAGATCAGTGATACCCCGCTGCTCGACCATCAAGTCGATGACCGGATGCTCAACATTTTCGAATTCCGAGCTGTTCGCGCCTTCGAGGTCAAGGACATGGCGAGCAAATTCGATGCACATGACCTGCATACCTAAACAGAGTCCGAGGTAGGGTTTGCTATGCTCACGTGCATAGCGAGCTGCCAGGATTTTCCCCTCGATGCCGCGATAGCCGAAACCGCCCGGAACGACGATACCATCTACCGAGTCGAGGCGGTCAAAGCCTTTGTCTTTCTCAAGATCGCCAGAATAAATCCATTCGATCTCAAGCTTACAGCCTTGCGAGGTTGCCGCATGAAACAGGGCTTCCTTGACGCTCATATACGCATCATGAAGTTCCACATACTTGCCCACAATCCCAATGCGCACCGTCTTCTGCGCTGCACGCATCTTGCGGATCAGAGCGCGCCAATCATCCAGCATCGGCCTGGCGGGTTCAAGCTGAAGTTGCTCGACGAGATAATCACCCAGGCCGGCATCTTCAAGAATAAGGGGCACTTCGTAGAGCAGATCAACCGTTTCCAGTGGAATGACGGCTTCTTCATCCACATCGCAGAACATGGCAATTTTGCGGGTGACATCCGGGCTGACCGGGTAATCGGTGCGGGCAATAATGACCTGTGGTTGAATGCCGATGCCGCGCAGTTCACGAACACTATGCTGAGTGGGTTTGGTTTTCAGTTCGGCGGTCGCACCGATGTAAGGAAGATAGGTGACGTGAACACAGAGTGAGTCATTGCGCGCCAGACTCATCCGCAATTGACGGATAGCTTCCAGAAACGGCAGGCTCTCAATATCGCCAACCGTCCCTCCAACCTCGACCAGCACGACATCCGGACTGTTATCTTTGCCAACCATAGCAATGCGACGCTTGATCTCGTTGGTGATATGTGGCACCACCTGGATGGTTCCGCCCAGATAATCGCCACGCCGTTCCTTATCGATGACGGTGCTGTAGACCTGACCAGCCGTGACGTTACAATTGCGATCAAGGTCTTCGCTGATGAATCGCTCGTAATGCCCAAGATCAAGATCTGTCTCCGCGCCGTCCGCCGTCACAAAGACTTCACCGTGCTGATAGGGACTCATCGTACCCGGATCGACATTCAGATAGGGATCAAGTTTCTGGATAGCCACCTTCAATCCACGCGCCTTGAGGATACGTCCAATGGCGGCGGCTGTGACACCCTTACCCACAGAACTGACCACCCCACCCGTACAAAAGACATACTTTGGTTTTGGCATCCGTTCTTCCACCCCAAATAAAAACACAGCGAGAAATGAGACTATTCCCGCCGGGTCAACCTGTTAGCTGCAATTGAGAACGAAAACACGAATGGCGCGAGAAGATTGCGCGTCTACACGAGCTTTTCGAGATCGTCCGCCGTGCGACGCATATCCAAGAAGATGAGGCCCAGTTTCGCACCTTCACGAACCAGAGTGGTCAACACCGCTTCATCGCCAACAGACATCAGAATGACGTAGCCTTCTTTACCCTTGATATACACCTGGTCAAGCAAGCCGCGCCCCAACTCTGTTGAAATCCGTTCGCCGAGGGAGAGCATGGCCGCAGACATCGCTGAAACACGATCTTCTTCAACACCTGCAGGGAGAGAGGACGCCATAATGAGACCATCAACGCTCACCACAGCCGAAGCCTCGATCTCGGGAGTCGTGGACTGAAGATCGCGCAAACGGTCAACCATGAGTTCTGTTCGCGATTTTGCCATACTCGTACTCCTCTCAAGAAAAGTCAGGACTCATTGTCCTGTACAGGAGATTCTCGTCAACAACCATTATAGGATGATTTCAATCGGGAATCACATCAACTCAGGAAGGCGAATTAAACCACCTGTCTTGCCGCTTATTATACTAAACACACGACAAAGGGCAAGTCACACACTCAGACTGTTTCTATCATTATATTCCGCTATACTGTGGGGATAGCGTAGGGAAATCAGCAGGTTGCTTGGGCTGTCTTTGTGTCATAATGAACCGAAAAAGCAGGTCATATGCCGGAATACTCACAGGAAACACGCCAGACACCGCGTGCATCGGCCAACGCTGTGCCTCAACAAATCAATATTGTCCAGGCAGTCTCGGAACGTATTGCGCAAAGCGTCAGTCAGGTCATTATCGGGAAACGCAATGAAGTACGGTTAGCCGTACTCGGGTTGCTCTGCAAAGGGCATATCCTGATTGAAGACATTCCCGGCGTCGGCAAGACAATGCTGGCGCGGGCGTTAGCGCGGGTCGTCGGCTGCACCTTCAGCCGTATCCAGTTTACGCCGGATATGCTGCCCTCCGATGTTACGGGAATTTCACTGTTTAACCAGAAGACCCGCGAGTTCGAATTTCGCGCTGGCCCCATCATGGCGCAGGTTGTGCTGGCAGACGAAATCAACCGTGCCACGCCCAAAACACAATCCGCCTTGCTGGAAGCGATGGAAGAACGGCAGGTGACGGTAGATGGCGTCACGTATCCGATGGCCGATCCGTTCATCATCCTGGCAACCCAGAATCCGATTGAGTATGAAGGCACTTTCCCTCTGCCAGAAGCACAGCTTGATCGATTCATGATGCGCATCCAACTGGGCTATCCTAGCCCTGCAGAGGAGCTGACGGTACTTTCGGCGCAGCAATACGCCCATCCCATCAACAACATGCAGCAGGTCGTCAGCGTCCAGGATTTGGTCGCCGCCCAGCAGGCAGTACGGGAAATCTATGTTGCCGATGAAGTCAAGCGCTATATTATTGATCTGGTGAGCGCCTCGCGACAACATCCAGATGTGTATCTGGGCAGCAGCCCCCGCGGGTCGTTGGCCCTGTTCAGAACAGCCCAGGCCAGAGCGGCAATGGCCGGGCGCGATTACGTCATCCCTGATGATATCAAGGCGCTGGCGGAGGTGACTCTGGCTCATCGCGTGATGGTCGGCCCGGCGGCGCGCATTAAGGATATTTCATCCCGTACCATCATCCAGGATATTCTCAGTTCAACCCCGGTGCCGGGTGCAAACGCGCGCTGAAATCGATGCATAATCGTCGCAATGCCGTTCACCTGCTCGTCATTGCCTGTCTGCTGATTGGACTGGTGACAGGACGATCATTCTTCTTCACCCTGGCAATCCTGTTCGGCGGCATCCTCTTCACCTCCTTCATCTGGTCATGGTTAGCGGTGCGCTGGATCATTGTCAGCCGCAAGACACGCGCCCGACGCGCCCAGGTGGGACGCAAGCTGGACGAGACGTTTATCGTGCAGAACCGCAGTTTCCTGCCGAAGTTGTGGCTGGAAGTGCGCGACCACTCTACCCTTCCAGGGCATCGTGCCAGCCAGGTCGTGCCAGCTTTGGCACCCCGCCGCAATTATCGCTGGTACGTGGAAACGCCATGTCTGGTGCGCGGCGAATTCGAATTGGGTCCGGTCACCTTGTCGAGCGGTGATCCATTCGGCTTCTTCCTCTCGCCGCGCCGCATTGACGCGACCTCGAAAGTCGTTGTCTATCCAGCCACAGTCGCGCTCACGCATGTCGATATGCCGATGGGTCAGATTTCAGGTGGCGATGCACAGCGACGACGCGCCTTCAATGTGACGACCAACGCAGCCGGCGTGCGCGAATACGTCCCTGGTGACAGTTTCAATCGCATCCATTGGGCTTCAACGGCCCGCCGCGACAAACTTATCGTCAAGGAATTTGAGATTGATCCATTGGTTGATATCTGGCTGTTCATGGATTTCTCCAGCGATTCAATCTATGAAGATCCGATACTGGAACGGATAGACGGCATTGGCCCGTTGATCCCTACCAGCCATCATATTCCGCCTTCAACCGAGGAATATGGGGTCATCATCGCAGCATCGCTCGCCAAGTATTTCATCGACTCTGAGCGCGCCCTCGGTTTTGCAGCTTACGGACCGCATCGTGAAATTCTGCAACCGGAACACGGTTTACGCCAACTCAACCGCATCCTACAAATCCTGGCGGTAGCGCGCAGCCGCAGCCCCTATACGCTCGGCCAGATGCTGACGCTGGAAACGCCGTATTTTACGCGTGGGACGACCCTCGTTATAATCACGTCGTCGCTCGACCCATCGTGGGTGACACAAGCCCAGATTCTCTCGCGGCGCGGGATCCGTCCCATGTGTATTCTGGTCGATTCGCATTCGTTTGGCGCACCAACAGCGGCCACAGAAACGTTGGCGATGCTGCGGCTCGCCCGAATTCCGACGATCCCTATCCGCAAGAACGACGACATTGCGGCAGCGCTGGCACAGCGCCCACTCTAGGTAGAGGAAAATCAGCATGACTCACTATGATTCGATTATTCTTGGCGCGGGTGCGCTGGGCAGCGCAGCAGCCTATCATCTGGCGAAGAGTGGTCAGAAGGTCTTGCTGTTGGAACAATTTGAACTCAATCATCAGCTTGGTAGTTCATACGGTTTGTCGCGCATCATTCGTTATGCTTATGACTATACGCAGTATATCGATCTGGCGAAGGCTGTCTTCCCGATGTGGGCGATGATCGAAGAAGAAGCCGGTGAAAAGCTCTATACCCGTACAGGAGGCCTGGACTTTGGTCGTCACGATCAGGAAAGCCTGACAGCAGTCATCGCTTGCCTGAGACAAACGGACATTCCGCATGAGATTCTATCGCCGAGTGAAGCCCAGTTACGCTTCCCTCAATTTCGCTTCGACGATGATATGACGATTCTTTACCAGGCGGACACGGGCATTCTGGCGGCCTCGCAATGTGTTCTGGCACAACTCCGTTTGGCTGAACGGCATGGCGCGACTGTCCAGCCTGACACGGCCATTACCCGAATCATCCCGCATCCGAGCAGTGTGGAAGTCCAAACAGCACAGGGTAACTATACAGCCGGCACGCTGGTCATTGCAGCCGGTTCATGGATGCGCCCGCTGCTGAAGACGCTAGGACTCGATCTTCCGTTATATCCTGAGAAATGTCAGGAGATGTATTTTGACACAAGCAATCCCCCGGCTTACGAGCCAGAGCGCTTTCCCGCTTTTATCGCCCATATGAAGTACCGTTTTCCCTACCAACCCTACGGCATCGCCAGCCGCGAAGGATCGGGTGTCAAGGTAGCGGCGCATGGGGGCAAGCGACTTAACGACATCTCAGAAGTGGATTATGTTCCTGAGCAGAATGCCATTGAACTCGCGCAGACTTTCTCTCAAACCTATCTGCCTGAAGTGGGTCAGCTTCGATCAAGCCGGGTATGTTTGTATACCATGACGCCCGATGAACACTGGGTGATCGACAAACACCCGGAGTTTCCGCAGATTGTCTTCGCCGGTGGTTGTTCCGGTCATGCCTTCAAGTTCGCGATCATCATTGGCGAGATTCTGAAGGATCTGGCGCTTTCCGGAACTACCCAGCGCGACATCAGTCTGTTCCAAGCAGCCCGCTTCAATGGTTAACCCATGATTGCTAATCGCATCTTTGCTGGAAATCGTTACCTGTACCTGGCCGTATTCGTCAGTGGTATGACGACGCTGGCCGTCGAGCTATCCGCACAACGATTGCTGGGCAACGTGTTTGGCAGCAGCAATATTGTCTGGGCCAATGTCATTGGATTGATTCTGCTATATCTGACGATTGGCTATTTCCTCGGCGGACGCTGGGCAGATCGCTCACCCTACCCCACTACCTTCTACCGTATCCTTATCTGGAGCGCCTTCCTCAGCGCCCTGACGCCACTGGTCGCGCGTCCAATTGTGC
Source organism: Anaerolineae bacterium (assembly GCA_022843385.1). Classification (GTDB taxonomy): domain Bacteria; phylum Chloroflexota; class Anaerolineae; order Aggregatilineales; family Phototrophicaceae; genus CFX2. Next base: position 60,064 of record JALHNT010000017.1, read on the forward strand.
GCGTGGCTGCCAGCGCGGTCGCCGGAGTGGATGCAGGTCTAGCTATCGGCTCATTCATCTCAATTCTTGTTCTCTTCTCCATACCGATCACCCTTCTCGGTTGTGTATCGCCTTTTGCTATTCGGTTGGCAGCGGAAAACAATCAGGATGCGCGCACCATTGGCGGGCTTTCCGGGCGACTTTATGCCATCAGCACGCTGGGCAGTCTGCTCGGAACGTTCCTGCCCGTGCTATTTCTGATACCGGAACTCGGAACGATCCTGACTTTTCTGGTGTTTGCGACCACGTTGTTCGTGGTCGGCCTGTTCGGTCTATGGCAGCATCAGGGGCCGGGTGCACTGCGCTGGCTATGGATGCCAGTGGTGATTGTGGTGCTGGCGCTGTTCGTGATGAGTGGCCCGCTGCGTCCGGCGCTGGCAGGCCAAACGCTGTTGTATGAAGCGGAGAGCGCCTACAACTACATTCAGGTGCAGGAGGACGCAGGTGGTAACCGCTATCTGTATCTCAACGAGGGACAGGGCATTCACAGCCAGTGGAGTCCAACTACGGTCGGCGATAACCATCGGACATGGAGCTTCTTCCTGACAGCACCTTACTTCAACGCGACGGGATTTGGGCCAGATCAGGTTGATTCGTTGGCAATAGTCGGGTTGGCAGCGGGTACAATCGCGCGGCAGCATCTGGCGGTCTATCCGAATTTGCCGATTGACGGGATCGAAATCGATGCTGGCATTATTGAGGCCGGCGCATTGTATTTCGACATGAATGCGGTCATGATGCCTTCGCTCAATGTCTACGCGCAAGACGGCCGTTACATGTTGAATCGGCTGGAGCGTCAGTACAGTGTGATCGCGCTCGATGCCTATCGTCCACCCTATATCCCCTGGCATCTCACCACTGTTGAATTTTTCCAGGAGGTCAGCGCCAAACTCACCGACAATGGTGTGGTTGCAATCAATGTAGGCAGAACGCAGACTGACCGACGACTCGTGGATGCCTTGACCAATACATTACTCAAGGTTTTCCCGTCGGTGCACGCGATGGATGTTCCTCTGTCCTTCAATACCATCCTGGTTGCCACTCAACAACCAACTGCTGACATTAATCTGGTGAACAATCTGTCCATTCTGCCGGAAGCGGTGCATCCGCTGTTGCGCGAAACCTTGATGTGGGGAGTCAATCAACAGGTGCCGCTGGGGAATTCGACAGACATCGTATTCACAGATGATCGTGCGCCGGTTGAAACGCTGGTGGACTCGCTGGTCATCAACTTTTTGCTGTCCGGTCAGACTCAACAATTAGCCGCACCTCAATAATCCATGTCAACACTTCCGCCTACCCCACAGCCGGTATTGGGCATCCTCTGTCAGTGGTTGGTCACACTGGCCTATCCCTTTGTGGTCGTCCTCCTGTTTGTACGGCTGGTGATGACGCCGATTTATCTGCAAATCGAGTACACCCGTCCGGGATTTCCCGCCGATCCCTTTGGTTTCACAACAGAAGATCGCCTGCGCTATGCTCCGCTGGCGCTGGAGTATCTGCTGAATGGCGCTGACATCTCTTTTCTGGGAAATCTTCGCTTTGAGAACGGGCTGGAAATGTACAATGTTCGTGAACTCCAGCATATGCGGGATGTCAAGGCAGTAACCCAGATCATGTTTACGGCTGCAAGCGTGATCGGTCTCATGGTTCTCGCCAGTCTGGCGTGGCTCTGGCGAACATCACCCACAAGAGTGAGGCAAGGCCTGTTGAACGGTAGCCTTCTGACTCTGAGCCTGATTGCGGTCATTGTTATCCTGGCGATCACCAGTTGGGATGTGTTCTTCACCGGATTTCACGATCTATTCTTCGCGGATGGCACGTGGCAGTTCGCCTATTCAGATACCCTGATTCGACTGTTCCCAGAGCAGTTCTGGTTCGACGCTGCCCTGGTCATCGGTGGGCTGACGAGTTTGACGGCTGTCACAACTCTGTTCATGGCACTGCGGCTGAAAACGCCCTAAGCGAAATAGGTGAATAACGTCATGGGCGAAGCATCGCTTTCGTCCGTTGATGACCTTTGACTCTGGACTCAGACAATGTTAATCTTCATGGGCATACGGGTGCAGTGTAAATGTCAGGTCTATGTGGCGAATTCAGGCACTTACCAAATGGCTCACACCAGGGATCGGTGTCAAACGCTGGATCATTTTGCTCCTGGTCGGAGTGACGCTGGTATCATTGGGTATCTCCCAGATCATGCTGAGCCTGATTGGTCTGCATGTCCTCACGCAGGTTGCTGAGGCCACCTGGATTGAATATGCCCTGTCAGTGCTGATGATTGCTGGCGGCTTCACCGTCGTGGCCTTCGCCGTTGTCAAGTGGTCCCGTGCCATTCTTGCACCGTATCGACGCAACCAGCAGGGTCGTGTTGTTGATGCCGTGTATTCACACAGTCAACGCCATAAGGGGTTAAAAGTCGTTGCTATCGGTGGTGGAACTGGGCTGCCATCGGTCCTGCGAGGCTTCAAACCGTATACCAGCAATATCACGGCGGTGGTGACGGTGGCTGACGATGGAGGGAGTTCAGGACGGCTGCGGCGCGATCTGGGCGTCCTGCCCCCAGGCGATCTCCGCAACAATATCGCAGCACTGGCGGATGACGAAAGCCTGATGACACGTTTGTTTCAACATCGATTTGACGGTGGTGAATTGGGTGGACACGCCTTCGGCAATCTGTTCATTACCGCGTTAGCCGCAGTGACCGGTAGCATTGAAACGGCGCTCATCGAAACCGAGCGCGTTCTGAACATTCAGGGACGTGTATTGCCAGCAACACTGGATGATGTTAATCTGACAGCGCAGCTTCGTTTGCCGGGCAGTAACCGCGTCAGTCAGGTGACAGGCGAATCCAACATTACGAAGGCGGGCGGAAGCATCGAGCAGATTGGTCTCGTGCCGCCCGATGCAGAGGCCTATAGCGAGAGCGTGCAAGCGATCCTGGATGCTGATCTGGTGGTGATTGGGCCAGGGAGTCTGTTCACCAGTATTCTGCCGAACCTGCTGGTGCGCGGCATTGCCGAAGCCTTACGCGGCACAAAGGCCTATATCATCTATGTGTGCAATGTCGCCACACAGGCCGGAGAAACCGAGGGTTTTACGGTAGCAGAGCATGTGATGGCGCTGGAACGCCACATCGGGCGAGGCGTGTTTCATGTGGTGCTGGCAAATGACACCTATTCAACGATGAATGCCGGGAAGAATACCCACTATGTGCAACCGGTGCCGGAGCATCATGAAGTATTGCAACGATACGAAGTCCGTTACACCGATCTGACTGATGTCGAGCGCCCGTGGCGACATGATGCAATCAAGCTGGTCAGCGCGATTATGCAAGTGAGTCAGGAAGAACGGGGCGGCAATCTGAATCCGAGAATGGCCTTTACAGAAGTTTAATCGAAATAATTCGTTGTTTAGGTGTGGACTCGGTACATTATGATCGTACTGCATCACAAGGAGTGATACACAATGGCAAAGATTCGCGTCGGGATTAATGGTTTTGGACGTATTGGCCGCCAGGTGCTGCGCGCGATACGTCAGTACTATCCCAATGACATTGATGTGATTGCCTTCAACGACCTGGGCGATCTGGAGACGATGGCGCATCTGTTCCGCCACGACTCGAACTACGGCAGCTATCATGGCACGGTTGAAGTCAAGGATGGTGCCTTGATTGTCGATGGCGATGAGATCAAGGCGCTGGCCGAGAAAGACCCGGCGGCGCTGCCCTGGAAGGCGCACAATGTCGATATCGTTATCGAAAGCACCGGGCGCTTCACCGATAAGGAAACTGCCGGCAAGCACCTGACCGCTGGCGCAAAGAAAGTCATCATCTCAGCCCCGGCCAAGAATGAAGATATTACCGTATGTCTGGGCGTCAATGACGATATGTATGACCCCGCCAAGCACCACGTCATCTCCAATGCCTCCTGCACCACCAACTGCCTCGCGCCGGCTGCCAAGGTCATCAACGACAAATATGGCATCGTGCGTGGTTTGATGACGACGGTACACAGCTATACCAACGACCAGCAGATCCTCGACCTGCCGCACAAAGACCTGCGCCGGGCGCGCGCCGCCGCGCTCAACATCATCCCCACCACCACTGGCGCTGCCAAAGCCGTGTCGCTGGTCATCCCTGATCTGAAGGGCAAGTTCGACGGCATGGCGATGCGCGTCCCGACCCCCACCGTCTCGCTGGTGGACTTCGTCGCCGAGATCAAGTCACCTGCCACGAAGGATGATATGCTGGCTGCCTTCGAAGAAGCGGCCAATGGTCGTATGAAGGGCATTTTGGGCGTGTCGCATGAACCGCTGGTGTCGATGGACTTCAAGGGCGACAGCCGTTCCAGCATCATCGATGCTGAAATGTGCCAGGTGATGGGCGGCACGATGGTGAAGGTCGTGACCTGGTACGACAACGAGTGGGGTTATTCCTGCCGCGTGGCTGACCTGACCAAGATGATCGGCGGCAAGCTGTAATCGCGCCTGTTTCACTGAAGGTTCTGGGGCGAGGCGCAGCATTGCGCTTCGCTCCTTTTATGTAGAGAGGTAATCCATCATGAACAAGATGACCGTGCGTGATATTTCGTTCAAGGATAAACGGGTGCTGGTGCGGGTGGATTTCAATGTACCGCTGGAAGGCAGTCGCATCACCGACGATACCCGCATTCGCGCTGCTGTCCCCACCCTGCAATTCATCCTGAGCCAGCAGCCGAAAGCGGTGGTGCTGATGTCCCATCTTGGCCGTCCAAAGGATGGCCCCGATCCTAAATTCTCGCTGGCACCGGTTGCGCCAGCATTGGCTGAACTTCTTGGCAAGCCGGTCGCCTTCGCCAGCGATTGCGTTGGCCCTGTCGCTGATGAAGCGGTGGCGGCGCTGCCATCGGGCGGTATCCTGCTGCTGGAAAACACCCGTTTTTACAAGGGTGAGGAAAAGAACGATCTCGATCTGGCGCAGAAGCTCGCCAAGCACGGCGATGTCTATGTCAACGATGCCTTCGGTTCAGCCCACCGCGCCCATTCTTCAACGGAAGGGGTGGCACGTTACTTGCCAGCCGTTTCAGGATTGTTGATGGAAAAAGAGATCGATTATCTCTCCAACACCATCGAAAGCCCAAAGCGCCCCTTCGTCGCTATCCTGGGTGGGGCGAAAGTCTCCGACAAGATTGAAGTGATCGAAGCGCTGCTGAACAAAGTTGATCTGCTGCTGATTGGCGGCGGCATGGCAAACACCTTCTTCAAGGCTCAGGGTCATGCGCTCGGTAAGTCACTGGTCGAGAGCGAGTCGGTAGATACGGCAGCATCTTTACTGCAAAAAGGTGCGGATAAACTGGTGCTGCCAGTCGATGCCGTCACCGGCGATGCCTTCAGCAATGATGCCCAAAAACAGACCATTGATGTCAAGGATGGCGTGCCAGACGGGTGGAGCATTTACGACATCGGACCGAAGACGATCAATCTGTTCCGCGAGAAACTTCAGGGCGCACAGACGGTCGTGTGGAACGGGCCGATGGGTGTATTCGAAATGGCTAGCTTTGCCACCGGCACCAACGCGGTGGCACAAATTCTGGCCGAACAGACCGACCGAGGCGCAATCACCATCATTGGAGGCGGCGACTCAGCAGCCGCAGTTGAAGCTGTGGGATTGGCCGAACGCATTACCCATATCTCAACCGGCGGTGGTGCCAGCCTAGAAATGCTGGAAGGCAAAGCGTTACCGGGAGTAGTCGCCCTCAAGGACAAAACGTAACACTTCGTTTACTCTTTGCTGATTGTTTACGTCAAGCAAATACTCCTATAATTCAGGGAAGGGCAAGCTGACGTAAGGGGTGATGATGCCGGTTCAAAGCGGGGATCAGGTTGGCGCATATCGCATCGTGCAGCAGCTCGGTCAGGGTGGGATGGCAAGCGTCTACAAAGCCTACCATCCCGAACTGGATCGGTTTGTTGCGATCAAATTCATGCACCAATCGTTCCAGGAGGACCCCAACTTCATCGCGCGCTTTGAACGGGAAGCCCGCATCATTGCGCGGCTCGATCACCCCAATATCGTCCCGGTATATGACTTCAGCAATAATCAGGGTCAGCCCTATCTGGTGATGAAATACATCGAAGGGCAGACACTACGCCACGTCCTGGCCGTTGATGGGTATCCGGTTATTCAACTACTGGCGATGATCCGCGCCGTGGCCGCCGGCTTAAGCTACGCCCATCAACAGGGCGTTCTGCATCGTGACATCAAGCCAGCCAATATCCTGATCGACAACGAAAACCGTCCTTACCTGAGCGACTTCGGCCTAGCGCGCCTGGCACAGGTCGGCTCGTCCACCCTCAGCCAGGATATGCTGCTAGGCACACCCCACTATATGTCACCAGAGCAGGCACGGGGTCAGCAGGAGTTGACTCCGGCAACCGACATTTATTCGTTGGGGGTCATCCTCTACGAGATTGCAGTAGGTCAGGTTCCATTCAGCGGCAACACACCCTATGCTATTGTTCACGATCATATCTATACACCCTTGCCCTCGCCGAGCGCTCAAAATCCGGCGGTCAACGCGGCTGTTGAGACAGTCCTGCTGAAGGCGCTGGCGAAAGATCCAGAACAGCGGTATGGCTCGGCGCTGGAGATGGCCGAAGCCTTTGAGAAGGCAACCTTATCCGGGACGAAGGATTCTTCACCAGACGTGTCCGCGACAAGCTCACGTGTCATGGATGCTACAACTCCAGATGCAGCCAATGTTTCTGGAGTGGGGCAAGCTGTCAGGAAAACCCAGCCCAATTCCCCAACTGCAAGACAAGCGCCGGCCAGTCCTGTCGCTGCGGCCAAGCCGAACCGCTCCGGGTTGTTTGTTCTGGTTGCTGCGATCATCATCGTCGTGGTCGGCCTAGTCGTTCTGTCCGGTCGTAATCGAGGGAATAGAGGAGATGAGACGCTGCCGACGCTGGCATCAATCGAGCAGGCTGACATGCCCACGACTGCGACAATCACGGATACACCCATACCAACCGCAGCAGATTCAGCCAGTGCAACAGGGGTAGCCAGTCAGCAAACGATCATCCCGCTGGATGTACCTGTTCTGACGATACAGGAAGCCCAAGCGGGTATAAGCGAAAACCCCAATGCTGAGGTGAACTACCTGAGTCTGGCGCAGGCCCATTGGGCCAACGATGATATCCCATCAGCCCAAGATGCGATTACTGAAGGCTTTCGTTTTGCCGATGACCCGATCACCTATCTGCTGACTGCCGCCGCGATTGCCGACGAGAACCGCGCTGTTGACTCAGCCATTCTGCTCTATACTCAGGCGCTCTATCTGGCCGAAGGGGATGAAAGTCGCTACCCAGGTGTGCGCGCCATAGCCGGTGAATATCTGTATGATGCAGCCCTCACTGCCCCGGCCAGCGCGTTTGAAGTTGCGCGTCGAGCAATGGGTAATCAAGCCGGTTTCGGCAGACCTGATTTCGCGGATATCATCTCAGCCCGCGTTCTGGTGAGCAGCAATCGCTATCGACTGGCCGACGCAGCGTTGCGCCGGCTGCCGGTTTCAGAGGTCAATTCACCGGAAGCCCGTCTGGTTAACGGGGAGTTGTTGAGCGCCGAAGGTCGCCCTGGTGAGGCTCGCGCAGAGTGGGAAGCCATCCTGGGCATGGCCGATGCGCCACAATGGGTTAAGGATCGAGCCACTACATTACTTTCGCAATAAGGAGTTATGATGCGTAAACCGATCATCGCTGGAAACTGGAAGATGTACAAGACTCACGCCGAGTCTGTTGCTTTCGTAAAGGAACTGGCTCCGCGTCTGGCAGCATACACTGGTGTGGAAAGTGTCGTGTGTCCCACATTCGTGGCGCTGGCTGGTGTCTGTGAAGCACTCAAGGGCAGTGGCATCGGCGTCGGCGCACAAAACCTGCATTGGGAAGCACAAGGGGCATTCACGTCGCAGATCGCGCCCCCTATGCTCCAGGGGCTGGCCGAGTACGTGATTATCGGTCACTCGGAATGCCGAGCTTACTTAGGCGAAACCGATGAGATGATCAACAAGAAGGTGAAAGCGGCGCTGGCCTATGGCTTGAAACCGATCATCGCGGTGGGCGAGAGCCTGACCCAGAACGAAGCCGGACAAACGGCTGCTGTCATCGGTGGTCAGGTACGGGCGGCGCTGGACGGAGTCGATGCCGCCAACATGACCAACATTGTGCTGGCCTATGAACCGATCTGGGCGATTGGCACGGGAAAAAATGCCAGCAGTGCGATTGCCCAGGATGTGATTGGTGGCACGATCCGCAAAACGCTGACCGAACTCTATGGCAACAGTGTCGCGCAAGGTGTACGCATTCAGTACGGCGGAAGCGTCAAGCCCGATAACATGCAGGATTATATGTCGCAGCCCGACATTGATGGCGCACTGGTTGGGGGAGCATCGCTCAAGGTTGATGACTTCGCCAAATTGATCGAAGCAGCCGCAAAAGCGAAAGGTGTCTAATACTGCCTGGTCTGGACTTACTCACGCCCTGGTTGGTGCTGGGCAGCCTGTTCTATGCACTGCGATCATTAGAAGTGTGGTTGCACCAGCATATTTTTAAGGTTGGATGGCTGTCGACGCGGCAGTACCAGACGACAACCATCCTTTATTACGCCTTTTTCCTTCCGGGTATCGTCCTTAACCAGTTCCTCTTCTGGTTAGCCGCCGGATTCCTGAATGTGCGAGCCGAGCGCTCGATTGTCTGGCCGCAGAAACAGGAAATCGGTGAACTGAAACTGGACTTCATTCGCCTGCAGAAGAATGTTGATCCGCTGCGATTGGCGATCATTCACACCATGCCGCTGTTGGTGGGAATGGTAGTCGTCTGGCACATCGCCAACAATATCATCGCCGTCCCCGTGTTTCTGGTGGCGCTCGGTGGTAACCAATTTCTCGATCAACTCGGCCCGGCGCTCGGTCATTTTTCCCGCATTCCCGACCTGTGGTTGTGGGTATACCTAGCCTTCACCATCAGCAACACCATGATGCCCAACTTCGAGGCGATGCGAGGTTGGCGGGTTGCGCTGATCGCCGTCGGGATTGGGATCGTCATTCTGTATATCGTTGGCGCTGGTAATCAGGTCATCCTGAATAATCTGCGGGGGCCGGTGAACGATGCGTTGAACTCGCTTTCGACCCTGTTCGCCATCATCATCGGTATAGATGTATTTGTGGTGGCGGTGCTTGGCACGATAGAGGCGCTGATCGAACGATTTACGGGCTACAGTGCCACGTTCAAAGATGGCAAGATGATGACAATGACGCGAGCGGAAATGCTGGCACAACGCAGCAAAGCGCTTGCGCCAACAGCCAAAGCCAGCAAAGCTGCAACAAGGGCGGAACCGGCTGGTGCGCCTTCGATCTACAAGCTGGTCTTTCCTATTCCTGGGCCCCCAGGTAAGGAACCAGTCAGCCGCGAAGAAAATCTGGTGATTGAGCCGCCGAGCAAGCCGATGCTGCCGGGCAGCGAAGGGCGAAGCGGGCCAGCCATCATCAGCGGCAATGTGACTGAGAAATTACCGCCGCCCTCCAGCGACACTGCTCCAGCTAAACCGAGCTTGGGATCAGGGGTGATCTCCAGACCCGCCCCTATGCTGTCGCCGACGCCCAAAGCCGACGACAAATCACCGACCCATCCACCAGTCAGCCCCTTGCCCAATCGCCCGCCGGGAGATGCAGCGAAGCCATCCCCTGTCACCACCTCTCCAGCCCCACAACGCGCTACAACCAATCCTCTGCGGTCACCATTGGATGATGAGGATGACGAGGACGACAAGCAGGTAGCCCGTCCTGCGTCCAGCACACCTCTCAATCGTCCTGGCATATCGCCGCCAGCGGCCGCTCCGAAGCCATCACTGCCATCATCACCCGCAGCGCCACAACGCTCGTCCTTGACTGATCTGCGGTCGCCACTGGATGATGAGCCGATGGCTCGGCCACAATCCACTGCGCTGCCTAACCGCCCGGTGACAACAACGAAGCCAAGCGCGAGTACCCCACAGCGCTCGTCGCTGAACGATTTACGTTCGCCCATAAGCGATGATGATGAGGATGATGAACTCACCTATGAAGACGCAGAGGACTCGGTCTGACGCCGGCGTTCGAGGAAGATCAGCCCGCCAGCGACCAGCACCAGCATGACAGCCAGCGCCACGAATTTGTAGAACTGACTTTCCAGAACCAAAGTCAGCAATCCAAAGAAAGCACAGAAGAGATAGTAGGTCAGCACAATCTGGCGCTGGCTAAAGCCCAAATCGAGCAACCGGAAATGAATATGTCCCCGATCCCCCTCAAACGGGCTTCGGCCCTGCCGCAGCCGGTTGATGACCTGCCAAGCCACATCCATCAGCGGTAATCCCATGACCAAGAGGATGGTTGCCATCTTCGCGCCGCCAATAATGCTGAGTGTTCCTAGAACGTAGCCCAGAAAATATGCGCCGCCGCCCATGATGATCTGTGCCGGATTGAAGTTGTAAAGCAAGAATCCGAAAGATGTGCCTACCAACGCCAGCATCAATAGACTGACGCTCACTTGTGGCGGATCAACACGAAAGGCACTATTGATGAAGAGCATCACCCCGGCGATCAGCGCAACGCCACCGGCTAACCCATCCAGCCCGTCGAGAAAGTTGACGGTGTTCATCATCCCCACCAACCAGAAGTAGCTGAGTGCCACCGTCACCAGATGCGGCCAGGGGTCGGTTTGTTGTCCAGTCAGGGGATTATTGACATATTCGATGAATATCTGAAAGGTGATGGCGATGGCGGCAGCCAACGATTGGCCGATGAAGAGGGTCAGCGCTCGGAATTCGAAGATATCATCTAACAGGCCAATGATGAAAATGAATGCACCACCGAGCAGCAGACCACTCAAGCGAATAACTTCATAGGGGTCAAGGCGCGGCACGGGCAGCGCCTGGGCAATCAGAACGGCACCGGTAAAGGCAAGGAACAAACACACACCGCCCAATTTGGAAACGCCGCGCTGATCGGCATCGCTCAGTCGGCGACCGCCAAAAACGGAGATGATGCCATACCGCTTGCCCAACCGGTCAGCCAGTGGAACCGTGAGAATCATGGTACTTATGGAAAAGACGAGGACAAAGATGTACGGTGTGTATTCGATCAAGAGCTGCTAAGTCCCGAACTGCCGGTCACCCGCATCGCCCAGACCCGGCACAATGAAACCAACCTCATTGAGCCGTTCATCAATGGCGGCCACATGAATGGGGACATCCGGGTGCGCTTGTGTGAGCCGATTGACACCCTCCGGCGCAGCGATCAAGCCCAGGAATTTAATCCGTTTGACACCCCAACGTTTGAGGATGTCGATGGTCGCTACCGCCGAACCGCCAGTAGCCAGCATTGGGTCCAGAACGAGACAAAGTTGCACAGTGGGTTCGGTTGGTAAGCGGTTGTAATACTCAACCGGTCGCAAAGTCTTCTCATCGCGATACAATCCAATATGCCAGACTTGGACGAGAGGCAGCAGTTCCATCACGCCATCAACAAGTCCCAAGCCAGAGCGCAGAATTGGAACCAGACCAATCGCTTCATCAGCCTTATAGCCAGTTGCCTCGGCCATCGGCGTCGTCACCTTAGTGGGCGATAAGGGTAAGTCCTGTGTCGCTTCGTAACACAGGAGCAGCGCAAGTTCGCGCACCAGTTCGCGGAAAGCGCGATGATCGGTATCGTGGCTGCGCAAGACGGTCAATTTATGTAATACCAGCGGATGGCTGGAAACGTGCACCAGAGACACAGCTAGACCTCCCTGAGATGGCAACATAGACTGATTGTACCCGACACTGACTCAGCTTTCAAAGCAACCGTTGCGGCAGACAGCGGCTCACCAGTAGAATAGAACAGATTAGTTAGCGCGATTTGGAGCCTGATAATGGCTGAAGAAGAACGCATGGTAGGCGGTGGCAGACGCCGCGATGACAACGAGAACACGGCGCTGCGCCCCAAATATCTGCGTGATATTGTTGGTCAGGATAGCGTACGGGAAAATCTGCAAATCCTGATTGACGCGGCCAAAAACCGACAGGAGCCTATCGATCATGTGATGTTTTATGGGCCGCCAGGTCTAGGCAAGACATCACTGGCGCTAGTGATTGCAAACGAGATGGGCGTCAACATTCGTATCACCGCTGGTCCCTCGATTGAACGTGCCGGAGACCTGGCCGCCATCCTGACCAATCTGAAAAAGAACGACATCCTATTCATCGACGAAATCCACCGATTGGGACGAGCCGTTGAAGAAGTGCTGTATCCAGCTATGGAAGATTTCGCGCTGGACATTGTGATTGGCAAAGGCCCCGGTGCCAAGAGTGTGCGCCTCAACCTACCGCGTTTCACCGTCGTCGGTGCTACGACGCGGCTGGCTTTGCTAGCGGCTCCCCTGCGAGATCGCTTTGGGGCGCAGTTCAGGCTCGACTTTTATGATCAACCAGCCATGGAGCATATCATCAAGCGCGCAGCAGCCATGCTGAAGATTGAGATCAAGCCAGAAGGCGCAACCGAGATCGCTCGACGTGCACGCGGCACTCCTCGCGTGGCGCTGCGACTGCTACGACGGGTACGCGATTATGCACAGGTACGGGCGCAGGGCATTATCACTGGCCCTATATCTGGTGAAGCGCTGGCACTTTTGAACATCGATTTTCTGGGACTGGATGACATCGACCGCCGCATCCTGGCAACTATCATCGAGAAGTTTAATGGTGGCCCGGTTGGGGTTGAGACGATTGCAGCCGCCATCAGCGAAGACTCCGATACTATTATGGATGTATATGAACCCTATCTGCTCCAGTTAGGATTCATCGCCCGCACCTCGCGTGGCCGAACTGCGACTCATCTCGCCTACGATCATCTTGGCATACCATACCCTGCCAATGGTTCCGGCCAACCACCGCTATTTTAGGACCGTCCACCCCACATGAACATCAACGATTTCGACTACGATCTGCCTGAGTCATTCATCGCACAGGAGCCGGTGGAGCCGCGCGATTCATCTAAGCTGATGGTCGTGGATCGAACTACCGGCAGCATTGAACACCGCGTGTTTCGTGACATTATCGAGTATCTGAATCCCGGCGATGTTCTGGTCTACAATGAAACGCGGGTGATCCCGGCTCGGCTGATTGGCCGGAAAGCGGCAACGAATGGTCGAGCAGAAATCCTGCTGCTGCGGCAGATTAACTCTACCCGTTGGTTGGCGCTGGTCGGAGGCCGAAGGATGGAGGCTGGCGTCATCATTCGTTTTGACAGCTTTCCTCTGACAGCAGAAATTGTTGAGAAACTGGACGAGGCAGAGCGTATCGTTGAATTCAGTCAGCCGATCAATTCCCTGTTGCCGCAGATCGGCCAGACGCCGCTCCCCCCTTATATCCACAAGACACTGAAAGATAGTGAACGGTACCAGACCATCTACAGCCGAGTCGAAGGTTCGGCGGCCGCCCCAACTGCCGGACTGCATTTCACCCATGAGTTGATGAAAACGCTTCGTGATAAGGGAGTCATCACGACATCGTGTCTACTGCATATCGGACTCGACACCTTCCAGCCCGTTAAGGTGGAGCGCATCGAGTCACATCATATGCACAGCGAACGCGCCTATCTATCGGAAGAAGCGGCCAGGATAATCAACCACGCCCGACTTACGGGTCATCGCATCATCGCAGTTGGAACAACCACCGCCCGGACGTTGGAGACAGCGGCTGTCCTCAGCGCTGGCGGAATTCCCGCGCAGGCAGTGGATGCCCCCCCAACCCCGACGGATCGTCCTGTCATTCCGTTCGAGCGGGACACGGATCTGTACATTTACCCCGGCTATCAGTGGCGGGCGGTTGATGGCCTTATCACCAACTTTCATCTGCCCAAGTCAACTCTGCTGATGATGATCAGCGCCTTCTGCAGCCGCGAGATCGCCCTGAACGCCTACGAGCTTGCCAAACAACATCACTACCGCTTTTTCTCGTTCGGGGACGCAATGTTCATCACATTGGGTCGTGACCGTTGACGTAAAGCGGCCAAGCCCCTATAATGCCCCGGTTGTAAGAAGCTATTTTAGTCGATTCACTTTCGCCAATTTTCCCCATTGGCTGCGTCATGAAGATGTAAGACGTGGTGATGGTGGCAAGTGAAGATTGGAGACCACACATGTATGCGATTATCCGCTGCGGCGGACGCCAGTATCGCGCAGAAGTTGGCGCGATGCTGGATGTTGATAAACTGCCCTACGAAGTCAACCAACAGATCAATCTGGAAGACGTGCTGCTCATCGGCGATGGGGACAGCACAGTCATTGGGCAGCCTAAAGTCGAAGGAGCCGCAGTTAAGGCTACCGTCATTGAACAGTTCCGGGGCAAGAAGATCATGGTCTTCCACTACCGCCAGCGCAACAACCTGCGTCGCTGGACGGGTTCGCGCCCTTACTACACCCGTCTGCGTATCGACGAAATTGTGAAGTAATCTTTCAGGAGAAATCAGCATGGCACACAAAAAAGGTGGCGGCTCCAGCAAGAATGGGCGCGATAGCAACGCGCAGCGCCTGGGTGTGAAGCGCTTCGGCGGCGAACACGTTATCCCCGGCAACATCCTGGTACGCCAGCATGGCACCCATTTCCATCCCGGCATTAATGTTGGCATCGGCCGAGATCACACGCTGTTCGCCGTTGCGGAAGGCGTGGTGGTATTTGAGCGGATGCGTGGTCGCGACGGTCAGAAGCGCATCAGCGTGTATGCCGTCGGCGAGAAGACCAACTGATTTTGTCTGTTTTTGAAGGTTAGAGCGTTACGCCACCCCTCAGCGGGCCGTGACACCAGAAGGAATATCTGATGAAAGCCAATATCCATCCAAGCTGGCATCCAGAAGCCACCGTTATCTGTGCCTGTGGCAATAGCTGGAAGACCGGCGCGACGATCCCTGAAATTCGTACCGACATTTGCTCGGCCTGCCACCCGTTCTACACCGGTGAGCAGCGCATCGTCGACACGGAAGGTCAGGTTGACCGCTTCCTGAAACGTCTGCAGATCCGCGATACACGCCGTGCCGAGACTGAAGCAAAGGTTACGGCCTTAACTTCGCCCGATGTTGCACTGGGCGAGTTCGACATTGGTAAGCGCTTCGTGACCATTTTCACTGAACACGGAGTCAACACGGTCGGTGATTTTCTGGAAAAACTGAAGGCTGGCGATGAAGCCCTGCTCGAGATCCCCGGCATTGGCCGTAAGGTGATCGCTGACCTGAAGAAGGCGCTGCGCCAGCGCGGTTACGAACTGCCGCAAAGCTCGGCCGAGTAGTCGTCTCATCATCGTAGAATAAGGCAGGCATGTCATCTCATGTCTGCCTTTTTGTTTGCTTAGGGGGCATCATGAAGCACCATACGGGTCGCATCGAGGTCGTTTGCGGCAGCATGTTCTGTGGCAAAACAGAAGAATTGATCCGCCGTGCCCGTCGCGCAGTGATTGCACGGCAGGAGTTACAGGTCTTCAAGCCGCAGATTGATGATCGTTACAGCATCGAGCATGTGACCAGTCACAACGGGCAAAACATCGATGCCCAACCTGTCAGCAGTTCGAATGAGCTTCTGGCGCAGCTTCGCCCATCAACAACTGTGGTAGCGATTGATGAAGTTCAGTTCTTTGATGCCGGGATTGTACATGCCATCGAACTGCTGGCGCAGCGTGGTCTGCGGGTCATCGTGGCCGGGTTAGACACGGATTTTCGCGGCGAACCCTTCGGCTCTATGCCGCAGTTGATGTCCATCGCCGAGGACGTAACCAAGCTTCATGCCATCTGTGTGGTCTGTGGTGAAGAGGCCTGCCGCACCCAACGTCTGGTCAACGGCAAGCCAGCAAACTACAATGATCCGATCATCATGGTTGGCGCTGCGGAAAGCTATGAAGCGCGCTGTCGCCAGCATCATGAGGTTCCACGTTGAATTGAATGCCAGAAAACCGACTATGCCGGACTGGCGGCTGCGCCGAAGGAGCGACGATCAACTGGTTCATCGGTGATGACTGCCGCATCTGTATTCATGCGCCCGGCAGCTGAAGTTGTTGCTGGCACGTGCTGCATCGATTGATTCATCAGCGTGGCAAACTCTTCGCCGTCCAGGGTTTCAACTTCCAACAGCCGCTCCGCAAGGGTGTCGAGCATGGGACGATGATCGATTATCAGCCGCTTGGCATCTTCATAAGCCTGATTGACAATTGACCTGACTTCGCCATCAATCTCTTCAGCAACGGCCTCGCTATAATCCCGCTGTTCCGAAATCTCGCGCCCCAGGAAAATCATCTCTTCCTTTTGACCGAACATCATCGGGCCCAGCTTATCGCTCATGCCAAAGCGCTTTACCATCGCTTGAGACAACTTGGACACCTGCTCCAGATCACTGGCGGCACCCGTTGTAATCTCATCAAAGATGACTTCTTCAGCAGCCCGTCCAGCCAGTGCCACCACAATACGATCCTTGATGCGAGAACGCGTAACATAGCTGACATCTTCATCTGGCAGGAAGAGGGTCGATCCTCCACTCATTCCACGCGGGATGATCGTCACCTTGCGAACCGGGTCGCTGTTTGGCAGCAAGAATCCCACCAGCGCATGGCCCGCCTCGTGCACGGCTGTCAAGCGCCGTTCCTGTTGGGTGATGACCCGACTTTTGCGCTCCGGCCCCAGCAAGATTCGTTCGATAGCACCCTGAAAGTCACTGTTGTTGATGGTTTTCTTATTCTTGCGAGCTGCCAAAATCGCAGCTTCGTTAACCATGTTCTCAATGTCCGCGCCGACAAATCCGGCTGTTCCCCGCGCCAAGATATTCAAATCCACATCAGAAGCCAATGGCTTTCCTTTGGTATGAACTCTCATGATGGCTTCACGCCCTCTGACATCAGGACGATCCAGAACGACACGCCGATCAAACCGTCCAGGGCGAGTCAGCGCCGGGTCAAGAATATCAGGACGGTTGGTAGCCGCCACCACAATGATGTTGGTATCGGTATCAAAACCATCCATTTCAACCAAGATCTGATTGAGCGTCTGTTCGCGTTCATCATGGCTACCGCCCAACCCTGCCCCACGTTGACGCCCCACCGCGTCAATCTCGTCGATAAAAATGATGCACGGACTGTGGCGCTTGGCCTGATTAAACAGGTCGCGGACGCGGCTGGCACCAACCCCAACAAACATTTCGACAAATTCTGATCCTGAAATGCTAAAGAATGGCACACCCGCCTCACCGGCTACGGCCTTCGCCAGCAGAGTTTTGCCAGTACCAGGGCTGCCAACCAGCAGTACGCCCTTCGGGATGCGTGCGCCTAGCTGGATGAACTTCTCTGGCTCCTTGAGAAATTCTACTACTTCGGCCAGTTCAGCTTTGGCTTCTTCCGCCCCCGCCACATCTTCAAACGTGATGCTGGGTTTATCACCGCTGAACATCCTGGCACGGCTCTTGCCAAAGGCCATCGCCTGATTGTTGCTGCCCTGCGCCTGGCGGAACATGAAGAAGAACAAGCCGCCGATCAGAATCAGGGGCAGGATCGTCAGGAGGGCATTGAAACCGATTAGAGTCCAGTTGTTGGGTGTGTCGAAACTCCATTGGATACTGTCAATCTGTTCGGAGGTCGCCCCAAATTGCAGCAATTGTTCCTGCGCCGTCGACTCGGTCGCTTTGGTGGAAACTGCCGAATTGCGATCGGTAAACGTGATGCGCAGTTCGTTACCGGTAACCTGAACGCTGGCAACCTCCGTCCGCTTGACGCGTTCGACCAACTCGGTGAAGGTAATCTCATTGGTTTGACGACTGCTGCTGCCGAGTGCCAGAACAATGATAATCAGCGCCAGGCTGATGATAAGTATCAGAAAAGTTCGGGTCCGTGGATTGTTCACAGGTAGCCTCACTTCTTTCGCCACCTCAAGCACTATATGGATTATTGACCGATTATACAGACACTTCCGGTCGCATCATAGGTATCCATTTTGTGAAATCTGAGTACAATAAGGCCGTCAGGAGCAGAGCATGAATTCGGTGCAACAAATCAACGAAACTATCCGCCGCGAAGCCAGCCTGTTTCACGATACGCTCAAGGAAGTCGGGCGGGTGATTGTTGGGCAGGAGCGGCTCATCAATCGCATGTTGATCGGTTTGCTGTGCGGTGGTCATCTCTTGATTGAAGGGGTGCCGGGGCTGGCGAAAACCCTGGCGGTAAAGACCCTGGCAGCAACGATTCAGGCGCGATTCCAACGAGTCCAATTCACCCCTGACCTGCTGCCTTCCGACCTGGTTGGCACCCAGATTTTTAACCCTCGAACCGGCGATTTCACAGCGCGTACTGGTCCTATTTTTCACCATATCATTCTGGCAGACGAGATTAATCGCGCACCGGCCAAAGTGCAGTCAGCGCTGCTGGAAGCGATGGAAGAACGACAGGTGACGATTGGCGACACCACCTACCCATTGCCTGATCCCTTCATTGTGTTGGCAACACAGAACCCAATCGAGCAGGAGGGAACGTATCCCCTTCCGGAAGCGCAGTTGGATCGCTTCATGCTCAAGGTCGTCATCAACTACCCGTCGCGAGCTGAAGAAAAAGTGATCCTGGAGCGGATGACTAATGATGAAGCGCCACAGGCTGCTCCACTGCTTAATCCCGAAGGCATCCAGCGGGCGCGTTCGATTGTCAACAGCCTGTATGTCGATGAGAAGATCAAGGATTATGTGCTGAATATCATATTTGCCACACGTGACCCCGCCAGCGCTGGCCTTAAGGATTTGCAACAGATGATCGAATATGGCGCTTCCCCACGTGCCTCGATTGCACTGCTGAAAGCCGCCAAAGCCAGCGCTTTCCTGCGCGGACGTGGGTATGTCACGCCGGATGATGTCAAGCAGATTGCCCCGGATATTCTGCGGCATCGCATCATGACGACCTTTGAAGCACAGGCAGAAGATGTACCTGCCGCAGCCATCATCGACCAATTGTTGAATCAGGTGCCGGTGCCGTAGTATGCTCACCCCGGAGACCTTACGACGCATTCATCGTATTGAATTGCGTTCACGACGCCTGGTCAACGATGTGTTCGCCGGAGCCTATCACTCAGCCTTCAAGGGCAGAGGGATTGAATTTGACTCAGTCCTGCCCTACGAACCGGGCGATGACATCCGTCACATCCACTGGAACATAACCGCACGAACCGGTCAACCGTATGTCAAGCGATTCATCGAAGAGCGTGAGCTAACGGCCTTGCTCGTGCTCGATGCCAGTGCATCCTGTTTCTTTGGCAGCAGCAAACAGCAAAAGCATGACCAGGCCGTTGAGCTAGGCGCAATCATCGCCCTGTCTGCCACCCGCAATCAGGATCGAATTGGGTTGATGCTGTTTACCGATCAGATCGAACATTATGTGCCAGCCCGCAAAGGACGACATCATGTGTTACGGATCATCCGCGATCTGATGGCGTTTTCGCCTCAAGGCACTGGCACTGATCTGGGGTTGGCGCTTGATCATGCTTATCGCGTCATGAAGCGCCGGGCACTGGTCTTCGTCATCTCTGATTTCCTCGCCCCTCCATCCAGTTACGCCAACTCGCTCTCGCTTCTGGGACACCGTCATCAAGTCGTCACAATCATCCTGACTGATCCACTGGAATATGAGTGGCCGGAGGTGGGTCTAGTGAACCTGCGCGATGCTGAGACCGGTCAGCTCCAGTCGATCGATACCTCAGATGCCCGCTGGCGGTCACTGTATCAGCAGCAGGCACGGCGACTACAGGCGACACGAGAAAACGCCCTACGTCGAGCACGAGTCGATACGATTGAACTCCGAACCGATCAGGACAGTGCAGCAGCACTCCTGCGACTTTTTCAGAGCCGGACATGACTGCTTTGCAGTGGATTGCTCTTTGCTTCGCGTTCGTGCGACTGGCGGCTTTTCAGGAAATCGCACAGGCATACTGGTTGGCTGAAACCCGATCAGCGCGAATCGGTGAACCCGTCATGCTCACCTTACAGGCCAATCTGCCAGCGGGAAGCCAGGTTGAGTGGCCGGCTCTTCCATCATCCAGTGTGATGCTCACACAGGGTGGTGAACTGGTTCGCCAACCGGGGGCAGGAATTGACACCTATTCCCAGGCCTTCACGGTCACGATCTGGGAATGGGGAGAGCATACCCTACCCCCAATGACCATCTCGTATCAGCAAGACGACACGCCAGCCCAACAAATCAGCCCTGCGCCGATTGTCATCCAGATTGTCAGCACAGTGACCGAAGACGATCAGATGCTGCGCCCCCTGAAGCCACCCCTCGCGCTGCCGTTTGTCCCGCGCTGGCTGATCATGATCCCGGCATTTGTCATTGGAATTGCGCTTATCGCGGGCATAGCCTACTTGAGACAGCGCAAGCCCCAGCATTCACCTGACCACAAGCTAATTCAGGTGCGAACCATCCAGACGATTTTGAGTGAACTGGATAGCATCCAAAATCAATCGCTCCCGCCTGCAACACAGGTCATTGAAGCCGATGGTTGGCTGCGATTATATCTGCAACAGCGCTTCAAATTGGGCAGGACACAGCACACGACGACAGAATTGATGGCGCTGCTCAAGCGGCAATCGTCGCTCTCCAAAGAACAATTCCAGGCACTTCGCGTTCTATTGGAAGGGGCTGATCGAGTCAAGTTTGCCGACGTGGATGCCGGACAGCAGCTCAACTTTGTTCAGATGGTCAGCCAGTGGATCCGCGCGACGGAACAGGCTGCAGACTGATTATGGTTTTTCGCTTCGCCCAGCCCTTGCTGCTCTTGGTTCTGATCGGTATTGCTGCCGTCTGGGTCTGGCAGCGGCGACGCGCACCTGAGCATTGGCCGAAATTCCCTGACATCCGGCTCTTCAATCAATTGCCGAATGGCTGGCGTATCCGCTTTCGCCATGTACCGGATGTTCTGCAACTTGCTGTTCTGGTGCTGCTCACCATCGCGCTGGCCCGGCCACAAAGCGGACGTTCGCAGGAAGTCATTCGCGGTCAGGGGATTGAAATCGTGCTGGCAGTGGACATCTCCAGCAGCATGAATGCGATGGATTTTTCCACACAAAACCGACTAGAAACGGCCAAAGGCGTCATTAACAGCTTCATCAGCGGACGGGAATTTGACCGGATCGGCCTGGTCGCTTTTGCCCAGGATGCCTTCCAGATTACGCCGCCAACCCTCGATTATTCGGCGCTGGAACGCAGTGTATCCAGCCTGCGGTTGGCGACGGACATGGGACTGGATGACGGAACCGCTATCGGAGAAGGGATTGCTTCTGCCGCCAACATGCTGCGCAGCACCAGCTCACCGAGTCGTATCATTATTCTATTGACTGATGGTGCCAGCAACGCCGGCAGCATCGGGCCACTGACCGCAGCGCAGGCCGTCGCAACATTAGGTATACAGGTCTACACCATTGGCATGGTCGAAGCATCATTGATCGCCGCTGCCGAAGTGAGAGCGCAGCCAGCCGACGTCAATGTGGACGAAGCGACGTTGCAACAGATCGCCACTATCACAGATGGCCGGTATTTCCGCGCGACCGATCTCACCAGCCTGGAAGCCATCTACACTCAAATTGATACACTCGAACGATCCGATGTGGAACGGGTTGAGACCGTACGCTGGCAGGATCAGGCAGGCATCTTGTTGGTGAGCGCACTATTGCTCCTGATCTTGGAGCAACTTCTACGTCACGTGGTATTTCAGACCTTATGATGTTTTTGAATGCGCCAGTTCTACTTTTGATCGTCCTGCTCCCAATTATGGGATGGTTTCTCCATCGGCAGGAACAGCGGCGCGAGGCGCGGCTCCAGCGCGTACCCGGCTTGATCGCTCAACGCCCTTCCCCATCTCGTCATCAGATGACTCTAGTAAGGATTATCCTGCGCATGGCAGCGCTGTTGTGGATTATTCTCGCCCTGGCGCGTCCTGTTTGGGGAACAGAAATCGAGACCATCGATACACAAAGGGTCTCGATCATGTTTGTCCTGGATGTGAGCAATAGCATGAACGCACAGGACATCCAACCGAGTCGTCTTGAGCGCGCCCGATTGAGCCTGCGAGATTTGCTGACGCGATTGAGCGGCAATGAAATAGGTCTTATCCTCTTTGCCGGTGATGCCCTCGTCCGATTCCCGCTGACCACTGACACCAGTGCTGCTGACACGCTGATCCAATCCGTGAGCAGCGACGCCATCGGGCAGCAAGGAACGAATATCACACAAGCGCTACAACTGGCGTTGGAGGCGCTGGCAACGGCTTCAGCCGAGCAACGCTTGATTGTATTGATGACCGACGGTGAAAATCATGAGGGCGATCTGGACGCTGTGCTGACAGAGGCTCAGGCACGAGGCATCAGCATACTCGTTGTCGGTTACGGTAATCCCGAAGGTACAACAATCCCAATTCGTGATGAGACCGGCGTAGTGACAGGCGTGAAAACGGATCCAGCGGGAAACCCGGTACAATCCCGTCTAGATGAAACGACACTAAGCGCCATCTCGCGCGTCACTAACGGAGCCTACTGGCGCAGTATGCCCGCCGGTAGTGAAATTGACCAACTCATCGCCGCCATTGACCAACGCGGCCTTTCGCGGCTGGCCGACGGTATTCAGCGGCGGTTGATCGAGCGCTTCGACATCTTTGCCGGGTTAGCCATCTTGAGTATCCTTATAGACATTCTGACCTCAGATCGACGATGGCTGGTTACATGAATGATCGGTAGAAAATGGGCTGCGGTATTTTTCATTACAGCAGGGTGTTCTGCGCTGCCACCCGAACAAAATCAACAGGGCAATGACGCACTGTTGAACGGTGATTATGCTGCCGCTTTGGATTCTTATCGTGCTGCACAGGTCGCCGCACCTGACCAGGCCGAGTACTACATCAACGCTGCCAATGCTTATGTTGCTGATAATCAACCAGAACAGGCCATCGCTGCCCTCACGCAGGCACTCCTTCGTGCCGATGAAACTCTCAAGCCTCATATCTTCTACAATCTTGGGAATATCTACTTTCAGCAATCCCGTCTCCCCGAAGCCATCCAGGCCTATCGACAGGCACTCTTGGGCAATCCGCAGGATGAAGATGCTCGCCACAACCTGGAATTAGCTCTACGTCAGCTCACCCTAACACCCCCAGCCGATGTATCGTTGCCATCACCTATCCCTTCAATGATCGCGACCGAGACTTCGACAACACCAACACCTGAACCCACTGATTCACCCAACAACGCTGAAGAGATGAGCCAAGAAGAAGCGGAGAGTTTGCTCGACGCAGCCCAGCGGAACCAGCCGGTGCTGCCAGCTACCACGTCAGCCGCCCCTGGCGAAACAGGTCAGGACTGGTAGATGATGCGAAACATCATCTTTCTGGTCGCCGCTTTGTCGCTCGGCTGTGGCGTACACCCGGTGTCTGCGCAGAGCGAACCACAAGACGATTACTTCGTTGAGGCAGCGGTCAGCAACGCCAGACCATTTGTCGGGGAACAGATCATCTATTCATTTCTGCTTTACGATGCGGTGGGGCTGGATACGCCGCTCTATGAGCCGTCGGACTTTGAGGGGTTCTGGCATCAGGACATTGGGATTACCGGGCAGGAAGTGCGGTTACTTGGTGACCGTCAGTACAGCGTTACAACCCTCACGACCATCCTGTTTCCTACGCAAATCGGCAGCCTAACCATCGAATCGCCGCGTCTCATCCTGCCAGCTACGGTATTCGGCGCGGAGCAAGTCATCAGCGCTACACCGATCAGCATACAGGTACAACCGCTGCCGGATGACACACCGGTTGGATTCAGCGGCTTGGTCGGGCAAATCCGATTGACAGCAACGATTGATCGCCAGAGCGTGACACTCGGAGAATCGGTTAGCATTCGACTCAATGTGACCGGAAGCGGTAACATCGAGCGCCTGGGCCTACCGAACATCATCGACAACTCTCTGTGGCGCGTATTCGAGAACCCATTTCAGTATACATATGCTTGGGAGAATGAAGAGTTGGTCGGCAGCCAGACGCTCGACTACATCTTGTTTGCCCGCCGCGCCGGCCTGCTGGAACTGCCTGCGTTCTCGCTGATCTATTTTGACCCAATCACCATGGCTTATCAGTCAGCGACTACTGCACCCCTAACCATTGAAATTCGCCCATCTGACGCTGTCTCATCCAGCCCCGCACCCACATCGGCACGAGCGTTTGAGGCATTGCCATCGCTCACTAACCGTAATGTTTCAACAGGCAGCCCAATCTCTCTGCACCCAATCGTGATATTCATGCTCTTGCTGATACCTCCAGCAGCAGCGGCAGCCGTTCTCATCGGGCAAACACTCAATGAGCGGCGCCGACAGCGTGAACGTGACAAGCGCCGACAGCGTGCGCTTCGTAGTGCAATTGAGGATCTGAAACAGGTCTCCAGACTCAGTGACGAAGCTGGACGTTCAGCCTGCTCCACTATAATCCAGCAATTCCTGCGAGACAGGCTGAACGAGAACGCTGCTGCATTCGATGGCAAGTTCTGGCTTGCGAATGGGTACAGCGAGGACTTTTATCGTCATCTGCAACGCTGTCGCACGATCACTCATGAAGTCCGGTTTGCCCCAAGCCACGCACTCGTTACCGAGGAGAAAATCGCTCAGATTGTTGAAATTCTGCAAGCGATTGACCGGATCGCCCCCGTATGAAGCAGCTCATGTTATGCCTGTTTCTAGCACTGACAGTTGTCGGAGTAACGGCTGCACAATCCGACACTGAGCTAATTGAAGCGGCAGCCGAAGCCTACGAACGTGAGGATTATGCGCGGGCCGCCCAGCTTTATGAAAACCTCTTGCAGCGAATTCCCGCAACCGGTGAACTCCACCTCAATCTGGGCAACAGCTATTTCCTGTCCGGTGATGTTGGGCAGGCGCTGCTGAATTATCGACGGGCGCAGATGTTTATGCCCCGCGATAGCGCCGTGCAAGAGAACCTCGCCATTGTCCGGGCCAGACGGATGGACTTTGTAGATTCATCTGCTGTCGGGATTATTCCCGCTGCTCTGGAGTCTGTGCAAAGCAACTTGACCTTTGCCGAGTTGTTTGCCCTCTTCTATCTTGGTTGGGTGAGCAGCTCGATAGGCTTGTCCCTGTACTGGCTGAAGCACACCTGGAGGAAGCGATTGCGCCTATGGATGATTGTGGTGTTTACCCTGACAACGGCCTTAGCCGTCATACTGCTGAGTGTCTGGGGGTGGGAAACTCACAATCCACCCGGCGTGGTCATCAGCTCACAGGTCGATGTGATGAGCGGCCCTGGAACCGACTATCTGAAGATCGATGTAATTCATGCGGGAAGCGAATTCAGAGTGATCGAACGTCAAGGCGGTTGGATCCGCTATTGGCAGGCGAATGGTGAACAAGGCTGGATACCCACTACGACCACCGAAATGATTCGTTGAGAAAGGAGAAATGGGCAAGAGATCGCTCTCCTGCCCAGACTGTTACTTTACTTCAGCAGTGCAGGAATCTGCTCTGGATTTTCGGCGACCTTCACACCAGCGGATTGCAGGGCGTCAATTTTTTCGGTGGCTGTACCTTCACCACCCTCAATGATCGCGCCGGCGTGTCCCATGCGCGTGCCAGGTGGTGCGCTTTTGCCAGCAATGAACGCTGCTACCGGCTTCGTCATGTGGGCCTTGATGAACTCCGCGGCATCAATCTCAGCTCGTCCACCAATTTCACCAATCAATACCACTCGTTCAGTCTCTGGGTCATCCTCAAAGAGTTGTAGCGCCTCAACGAAATTGGTGCCAATCACGGGGTCACCACCGATGCCAAGACAGGTGCTTTGTCCCATGCCAGCTGCGGTCAGAGCTGAGACAACCTCATAGGTCAAAGTACCACTCTTGGACACAACGCCGACATTCCCCGGCGTGGCGATGTAGCCGGGCATAATGCCTACTTTGGCCTGACCAGGGGTGAGCAGACCCGGGCAGTTCGGGCCGATCAGACGACTGCCGCTGCGCTTGACATAATCATAGACCTTCATCATGTCGAGGATAGGAATACCCTCAGTGATACAGACGATCAATGCAATCCCGGCATCTGTTGCTTCATAAATGGCATCGGGAGCGAACGCAGCCGGCGCATAAATGATGCTGACGTTCGCGCCAGTCACATCAACTGCCTTTTTGACGGTGTCGAAGACTGGTTTGCCATGAACCCATTCGCCACCTTTGCCTGGGGTCACCCCGCCAACAACATTGGTGCCATAGTCAATCATCTGCTTGGTATGAAAGCTGCCTTCACGGCCTGTGATGCCCTGTACCAGCAGTTTCGTGTTTTTGTCGACCAGAATAGCCATCGTTAAATTGCTCCTCGCGCGGCTTCAACCGCTTTCTTCGCAGCTTCAGTCAGCGTTGCAGCACTCACCAGATTCGGAACCTTGGCTGCATCAATGAGCACGCGACCTTCTTCAGCATTGGTTCCCGCCAGTCGGATGACCATTGGGATGTTGGTTTTCACTTCATCGAGCGCTTGCAGGATGCCGCGCGCCACTTCATCTCCGCGTGTAATTCCGCCGAAGATGTTAAAGAGCACCGATTTGACATTGGGATCGGATAGGATAATGCGAAGCGCCGCCGCAACCTTACTAGCCTGCGCACCACCACCAATATCAAGAAAGTTAGCCGGCCCAATCGACTCGCCGCCATAGAGTTTAGTCATATCCATTGTGGTCATCGCCAAGCCAGCACCATTGACCATACAGCCGATCTGACCATTCAGCTTGACATAAGTGATCCCGGCAGCACGTGCCTGAGTCTCCTCAATCGGTTCAGCATCAGTATCGCGCATATCGGCCAGATCAATGTGCCGGAACAACGCATTATCGTCGATCACCATTTTGCCATCCAGCGCCAGCAGTTGATTCTCTTTTGTAATCACCAGCGGATTCACTTCAGCCAGAACTGCATCACTAGCGCTATAGCATTTAAAGAGATTGGTCGCAATTTTTGTGAAGGCTTTCCAGTGTTCATGGGGAAGATTGATGCCACTGGCAAGATTGCGCGCCTGATAATCCAGCAATCCAAGGAAAGGATCGATTTGCTCCCGGATAATCGCTTCAGGCTTCTCATGGGCAACGATCTCGATTTCAACACCACCTTCAGCCGAAGCCATCATCACCGGCTTGCCGCTGGAGCGATCGTTAACAATGCCGAGGTAGATTTCGGAGGCAATGTTCACCGCCGGATCAACCAGTACACGCCGCACAATAAGATTCTTGATGGTCATGCCAATGATCTTGCTGGCGACTTCCTCAGCCGCCTCAGGTGTATGAGCGACTTTGACACCCCCGGCTTTGCCGCGGCCACCGGCCAACACCTGGGCTTTGACGACAACCGAGCCACCAAGTTCACGAGCAATTTCATAGACACCCTGGGGCGTCGTCGCAGTTTTCCCGCGCGTAATAGGAATACCGTATTCCGCGAAGCGCGCTTTTGTTTGGTATTCATGAAGATTCACAGGCCAGTAACCTCCGGAAGAACGCTAAAATGGCAAGTCGGTCAAGTATACCGTTGTGGAAGGAGCTTCAACAGGGTGTGGATTGATGCCATTTTCGGCCACTCACAGGTACAAAACCACCACGGAACATGGTTCATTATCACGGCATGTGTTATGATTATGGGCTGATTGATGGCATGGATGACCAGCCAAACAGATTATGGAGCCGCGCATGAAGATTACCAGCCGTCTTTTGCTTGCTATTCTGTTTTTCTCGAGTGTGTTGTTTGTCCTGTCCATGCCAGTTGCTGCACAGGGGCAAAATCTGCTGACCAACCCTGGATTCGAGCAGCCTTTCAACACAGTTGATGGAAGCCCACCACGTCAAGTGGCAAATGGATGGACTCCCTGGCACATCGGTGGCGGGCCATCAGCTTCCGAAAACATTCAACCTGAATACTACCCGGCCTCCGATACGACCAACGGACTCGGTGTGCCACGCATTCGTAGCGGCAGTGATGCTCAGCAGTATCACTCTTTCTTCGCTACCCATGACGGTGGTCTGTTGCAGCGCGTGACCGGCATCACCCGCAACGCCCAGATTCGCTTCAGCGCCTTCATCTACGTGTGGTCCAGCACGTTCGACGATCCGAATCGCAGTGAAGATCCGGGTGGAGTAGTTGTACAGGTTGGCATTGACCCGACCGGTGGTACCGATGGCACCAGCAATCGAATTGTCTGGTCAGCGCCGGCTGTGCAGTACGATGCTTACAACGAATACTCGGTCACAACAACCGCAACTGGCACCGAGGTGACCGTTTTCATTCGCACCACAGTCAGTGTTCCGGTCAAAAACACCAACATCTATGTCGATGATGCGTCCCTTACCAGTTCGGGTAGCACGGGCGGCCCAACCAATACATCGCAGCCTGCCAGTGCCACACCTCGCCCGCCAACCAATACGGCGCAACCAGTTAGCGCCACACCTCGTCCGCCAACCAATACGCCCGTCAGCGTGCCACCTAGCCCAACGATAAGTTCGGGTACTGGTGCCAGCGTAACACCGGTGTCGCCCAGCGCTACACCGCTTATCCCGACCAATACCCGTGTAGCAGCATCCAACACACCAGTGCCACCCACGCCTACTCAAGCGACAGGTGGATTGCCTAGTGCCACCCCAGGTCTCCCAGCCACTGCAACGCTGGTTCCAACAGTGACACCGACCAGCATCCCGATTGGCGGTCAATTTCCAGGCCGAATCGTCCATATCGTGCAGACGGGCGATACGGTGGGCACACTTGCAACTCTCTATGGCAGTACTACCGATGCCATCATCACTGCCAACGATTTGCCGGCAAGTGCCTTTATCCGGGTGGGGCAGCGGCTTGTCATTCCTGTTCGTCTCACGGCACCAGCAACTTCAACACCCAGTGCTACGCCCAATGTACCCCAGCCAACGACAGCGCCAACGAGTATCCCACCCACTCAAGCACCACCAGCTACAACCACCAGCTACGTCGTTCAACCCGGCGATACTTTGGGGGGAATCGCGTTGCGGTTCAACACCACCATCGGGACAATTGCCCAACTGAACGGCATTACCAACCCGAACAGCATCTTCTGGGGACAGCGATTGGTCATCCCATCGTCTGGCAATCCGCCACCACCCCCTACGCAGTCGGCCTCATCAACGGTGACCCCTGCTCCAGCGCGTACCTACGTGGTACAACCCGGTGACACACTCTACCGGATTGCCCTGCGCTTTGGCATCTCCATCAACCAGATCATTCAGGCCAATAACATCACCAATCCCAACCGCGTCTTTGTTGGACAGGTGCTGGTCATTCCATGAGTCAATATCGTATCCTGCGCAATTCAGCGACGGGGCAGATCGTTCTGCCCCGCGCTCGTTGGTGCAACAGCTTCTGGTGCCGGTTCCGCGGCCTGCAATTCGTTACGACACTCGCGGAAGATGAGGGACTGCTTTTCGTGACTGGTTCGGAAAGCCGAGCCAATACCAGCATCCATATGTTCTTTATGTTTTTCAGCATAGGCGTCGTGTGGCTAGATGCCAAAGGTATTGTGGTCGATCAATGTCTGGCAAAGCCCTGGCGTCCGGCCTATGCGCCGGCCAAGCCAGCTCAGTATTTTCTGGAAGCCAACGTGAGTGTGCTGGACAAAGTGCGTGTTGGGGATAAACTTCGCTTTGATGAGGTTGTGGTGTGAAGACGCGGTTCATATTGTCAATAGTCTGTCTTTTTTGTCTTATACCGTTAACCTTACTGGCGCAAGAACAACCCGACAATGTCACAATTCATGTAGTCCAGCGCGGCGAAACCCTCTTTCGCATCGCACAACAATATGGACTGACGGTTGATGCAATTGCGACTTTCAACGGCTTGGCTGACCCAACCAATATCCAGGTTGGGCAGCGGCTGTTAATCCCGACTGAGACCACAACACCTGCAACACCTGCAAGGCATGTGGTCAAACCTGGCGAAACGCTGCGCGGGATCGCTCAACTTTATGGGATGACGACTGAGGAATTGGCGTCTCTTAACGCCATTGCCGACGTCAATCGCATCTTTGTCGGGCAGGTCTTGACCATCATGTCAGACGCGACACCAACCCCGCCAGGAGTTCAGGCGACACCAGAAATCCCAGCAAACGATTTTGTGTATATTGTTCAGCCGGGCGATACCCTGTACCGGATTGCAACCAGTTATGGGGTGACGGTGAATGCGTTGGCACAGGCCAACAGTGTCACTGACCCGACATTGATCTTTGCTGGACAGAAACTCATCATCCCCGGGCTGGAAGCGCCGCAACTTACAGTTGATCTGCCTCCAATTTTGTCGAGCCTTGAGATTAATCCGCTGATGCTGGTCGAAGGCAAAACGGCTCAGGTTCGTTTGAAGGCTATAGCTCCTGTTTCAATCAGCGGTACGTTCCTGAATCGTGCTATCCATGACTCAGTTGAAGCCGATGGCTTGACGCACATCATCCTTGTCGGCGTACCGATCTTCACCGAGTCAGGCGTTTATCCTCTCGATCTGACGATCAGCAGCGGAAATGCCTCAACCCAACTCAGCGTGAACGTTCAGGTCGTTGGTGGCGGTTATGGCACTGAGAATATCACCCTGCTGGCAGGACGTAATGATCTGCTGGATCCGAATGTGGAAAACGCTGAACTGAGTATGTTGCAGAGCATCATGGATCAGTTCACTCCGACTCGCTACTTTGCGGGGCCGATGAGTCTGCCAGCCGCTGCCGGGGTCTCATCCCCATTTGGGCGCAAAAGATCTTACAATAACGGGCCAATAAGCCGTTATCACACAGGCACAGACTTTGCCGGAGCCCCGGGATCACCGATTTTTGCGGCTGCTCCGGGGGTGGTTGTGCTATCTGATGCTCTGAATGTCCGTGGCAATGCCATCGTTATCGATCATGGGTGGGGAATCTACACCGGTTACTGGCATCAAACCGAGCGGTATGTCAACGTCGGCGATGTGGTACAAATGGGTCAGGTGATTGGGACCATTGGCGCAACCGGTCGCGTATCGGGGCCTCATCTGCATTGGGAACTATGGGTCAATGGAGTGCCAGTTGACCCGATGCAGTGGGTGCAGCAGTCCTTTTCATAGACTCTTATGGAAATCTTCAAACGCCTGCGCGACTTGCTAAACCCACCCTGGCTTCCCATCGGCAATGTCACACGGGTGACGCGCGAGCAGCAGTGCCTTCAAATCCAGTGTGAAAAAGGTCTCATTGTCCTGTGCTGGATCACTCCGGAAATCCTCCATGTGCATGCCCAGAAAAACGCGATAGCTCCAACCGCCTCAGCTACACGGCTGATCGCGCAGCCCGACTCGCTGGCCATCACTTGGGAATGGTCAGAAAACGCTGACAGCATCGAATCCCGTACCATCAACAGTATCGCGCGCATCACAAAACACCCCTACCGGTTGAGCCTCGAAACAATCGATGGTCACGTCATCGTGAGCGATGCAGCCAGTATCCTGTGGCGTGGCGACCATCAATCCAGGCTGTCGCTCGTATCGGAAAGCGGCGAAGTGGTCTTTGGGTTGGGCGAGTTCAACCCCCACGAAACAATACAGGGTAAATTGCTGACATTTCCTTCTATACGCAGCACGGGTTCAAGCCTGTACATCGTCCTGAAACCATCGGACGCCTATGCCGTGCTGTGGGATAGTCCTTCAGCCTATCAGATCGATGCAGGGAAAACACAGCCTGAAGAGACGCGTTTTGAAGCCGCCGGCGATGAGGTAAATTACTATCTATTGACGGGTGTAGATGATAAACAGATCGTCAGCCGTTACAGTGAACTGGTTGGACGGGCTACCCTGCCACCCCTATGGTCACTGGCCTACCAACAATGGTCCCCGGATCTGCAACCGGAATCTCTGGCACCGATTACTGAAGGGTTTCTGTCCAACGCTATTCCGATGCGTGTGATTCGCGTGGACTCAAAGAACGAGATAACTCGAACCAGTTCTGTCGCACCTGACTATCAGGTGGTCTCAGTGCGACAAACAGCGACATCACCTGCGTTTACCCAGGCGTCATCTGATCTTCGACCCTATTCGCCTATTCTCCGACCCAAAGGCAGTAGTCACCGAGACACAATATCTGATCTGCCCGTTACGGTGTCCCACTGGGATGATATGCCGAGCATGATCCATGCAGCTGTCAACGCCGGGCTGTCTGGTGCCGGGTTTGGTTCGACCAGTGGATGCCGGGCGAAGGACCCTGAGCTTTACACCCGCTGGTTGCAGGCAGCGAGCATGATGAGCAGTTTGTACGCCGTGCAGATGCCCTGGTCAATCGGCCAGCCCCACAGCCTTATCAATCGCATCATTCTGGATTTGCGCCATCAGTTCACACCATACCTGTACTCCGTGATCGCTCAGAGCTGTCAGTATGGCTGGCCTTACATTCGCCCTACCCTTCCTCAGCAGATCGAGCAACCGAGTTATCGGATTGGCGATGCACTGCTCGTCGCACCGGTTCTGACAGCAAACACCGTTGAACGGGAAGTCAGACTGCCAAGTGGCCTGTGGTATGACTATTGGACCAACGACCTGTATGACGGCGATCAGACTATCCAGGTACCTGCTCCTCTGGAGCGCATACCGTTATTTGTGCGAGCCGGCGCAATTATTCCCATGTATCCATCGATTCAGGATGAACATACGGATCATCAATCAGAGAAGGAAACGCTGATTTATCGGGTCTATCCTGGCAACCTTGAAACAGTTCTGTACGAGGATGCTGGCGAGGGACTGGATTACCAGCAAGGCGATTACCGTTGGGTCTACCTCAATTGCAGTGTGGAAGATGGCCTGGTGCTGATCAACCGGCGCATCGCCGGACGGTATCAGCCCAACTACCAGCGCATTCTGGTTGAAGTGGTTCATTTCGATCAGGAACCGCTATCCATCCGGGCCGATCGCTACGGTGCGCCCATCTGGTTTTACAACAGCGGCATCATTGAGATGTCACTGGACAACTTTCAGCAGATCGAAATCACCCCCAAACTCTCGGCAAAAGACCGCACTATCAAGCGCAAATCCTCGGCCAAATAAAACGGACGCCGGTAAGCAGCGTCCGTTCCATCGATCATTACAGACCTTCTACTTGTAGGCCGCGTCGAGCGCCTCAAAGTTCGTGAAGAGGAAGTGATCGTGATAGTAGTGTATCCACAGGAATGAGAGGATAGCCGTGTAGTAGGCAGTATCGAAGTGGCGATTAGGGTCAATGTCCGGGATGATAATCTTCGCCAGCACATAAACAACGATGAACACCACGATTGATCCGACCAACATCATCGTGCTGAGGGCAAACAGGCCCAGCGAGTCCTTACGCTTGCTAAAGCGTGAGACCAGCGGTGCAGTCTGATTTAGATTGCCGTACTGCTGCTTGATCTTGATGATGTAGAAGGTAATCGCCAGATACTGGAACGAGTGCCAGGTATTCGCCCCCTGGAAAGCGGTATCGAGATTGGGGAAAGCGGCCAGCGGGAAGAAGACGATCACCGTCAGGGTGATGAAGATGGTCTTGGGCCAGTTGATGACACCCGCCTGATATTCCCGCACCGTCTTGACGATGTAGGCAACTGCCGCGATGAAAAAGACCGAAGCTGCCGCATAGAAGAACCACGGAGCCTGAAACATGTGCGGGATAACCGAGGTCAGATCGTTCGTGCCTACGGCGAATGCGCCCTGGCTGATCTTGTAAGCAGCCATTGGGAACAGGCAGGTCAGAACTACCGCGTAGTCAATCGCCCGTGCTTGCAGGCTGACAGCACTGATGTCTTTCCTGATGATGACGTGCTCTTTGTGATTATACAATTCGACGATATACGTCACCTGATGCAATACATGGAGCATGGCCCAGAAGAAGAAGATCGTCAGCAGGAGTGTCAGGTTGAGAAAAGCCAGCGAGACCACGATGATCGGAATGATGATTGATGAGCGAATGAGCATGGGATAGCTGCGACGGAAATCACTGTCAAAACTGGTGCGCAGCATGGTGGACATCATGTGCGGCCCACCAACGGCAATCGCCACAAAACCGTTCACGATGTTACGGCTTACATCAGGGTGTAAACCCAGCAGATCCTTACCCGCCAGATAAAACAGGTAGGGTAATGGAACAACCAGAACGCTGAGGATCATAAAGATCATGTCCCAACGTCGATTACGAAGCCATAAACTGGGTTTGTCAACCTGTAGGGCTGAGGTTGACGACAAATTAACTGCGGTAGCGGCCATCAGCTTTCCTCCTTAGCGACTCAACTCGTCCACATACGCAGAGAGCAATTTACTTAGCCTAGCTAAATAAATTGTAGAACATTGCCGCGGGTTTCGCCACAGGAAATTCAGCGTAGAATGCATTTGCGACTCAGTCACCCGTTCATCGGTTCAGGTTGGTTTGCTGCAATCTGGCAATGCCCGTTTGCTGCTGAATTTGCTGATTGGAATGATTGGGCATCCGTGTTGAGATCACTGCTTCCCGTCGCGTGTCCGATTTATTCGTCGTCGCGACCGCCACATTCATCCATTTTGCACCTGATTTTTGTGAACTTTTTGTGTCCTGACATCGCGACAA
This sequence comes from Anaerolineae bacterium, assembly GCA_022843385.1. Taxonomy (GTDB): domain Bacteria; phylum Chloroflexota; class Anaerolineae; order Aggregatilineales; family Phototrophicaceae; genus CFX2. The sequence continues at coordinate 94,770 of JALHNT010000017.1, forward strand.
TTCACAAAAGACAGATGCACAACCGAGACGCAGAAGGCAAAAGCGTGGAGCCAAGATGAGTCAGTTTTCGATTGTTAAGTTGCACCGGAAAAGAAGCTGGTTCTCCGCCACACCAGATTATAGAACATAAAATCTACTCATGTCAAGTCCCTGATGAGCGGGCCAGACATTGTTATTACGTAGCCAGTAAGAAAAAGGTTGCGACACAGTCCAAATCGAACCGGATAATTCAGGAAAAATCAACCTCAAAAGAACAGTCAATATATGAGCGCTGCCAATGAAACGATCAGCGTGGCAGCAATTGACAGAAATTCATGGCAGCAGGATTGGCCTGGCAGCTTGTGTAAAGGAAAATAGTCCCGATCACACCGATACAGAGGAACAGAACGACCAGGCAGCCACACCACGCCACCGGTCCGCCGCTGATGATGCCGTTGAACAACTCAAAAATGCCCATGATGGTACTGAGGCCAGTACCGAGGATCTGCAAACCGAACATCAGCAGCAGACCTACCACACACAACAATACACAACCAACGCTGATGAGCAGCAGGGTTCCCAGATCAAGACTTTGTGGCAGAACCATATCAGACCCTCGGATTATGGATTACACAATGGTGCTTCCTGTTCAACTGGAAGCCAACCGGACTCCTGTCGAGTATAGCACTCACAAAAGGATGTTGCTTCGCCGTTGCCCATCCACATCGCATAGCTGACTGTCGTCTGGATGCAGGAGACAGCTCCTTCAGTGCGAATAGTCGGCCAGGCGATTCCGAGGCCGCGTTCACGCGCTTCGTTGATGAGCCACACCCGTGCCGTTTGACCCGGCATATCACCCAATCGAATCTCAATCTGCTGCTGCGACAGCAACAGGATGAACATACATGGAGTCAGCAGCAGGGCAAACCAGACCCCTATACCCAGCGCGCAACCGATCCGGCGCAGACGACTGACGGGGCGGGGTAATATGTCAGAGGATGGATTGAGCATTGAGTGACCAGTCATAGTCCACAAAACGGACTCGCAAGCGATCTGCCTCTTCAATAACCAGCCGTTGAGTTTCTTCATCTGCGATGAAAGGCGCAATCGACCGTAGCAGGTTTGCCTGGTGACGACGTCCAAACCATGCACCGCCGAAATCCCCGGCAAACCAACTAAAGATCGGAGACAAATATACCGTATTTTGTGAAAGTCGCAGGCCGCCGTTATTGACAAAATTGCGTGCCGCTAAGTCAAGCTGCTGGTCAATATGTTCGACTGCATACACTCCGACAGGGGGGCAAGAACGTGCAGCACAGTTCAAGGCAAAATGGATGCGTGGATCGAGGCGAGACACAATGAATTCACGACGCGGGTCGTCGCGACGAAATTGGGGAACACCAAAGAAAGGGCTTCCCGCGTTCGCCCGCAGAATGCCATGTTCGATATCATCGGCGCTGTAACGCATTCCACCCACGATATAGGCAGCGCGATAGTAGCTGCCGTGCACCTCGCTAAAGCGATTCGTGACGCCATAATCGATGACCGCATGGATGATGAGCATGTTATAGAGATTGATCCAGAAGGCTTTACGGGCATCGTCCGTTTGGAGCTGCCCTGGATCAAATGATTGCAGGCGATGAACCGCGCTGCGATACGCCGCAAATGCCTGGCTCGAGTGGACAGCAGCGTAATCCACCCTGCCCTGCTCATCAATGGCGATGGCTCGCAGGCGCAGCATGGCAGCGCGCAAATCGAGAGCAGCATTGTCCGCCGTCTGATGGCAATTGAGAGTATCACGCGAACTGATGCCGTATAGTCCCCGCACCAAACGGACAGGCCAGGATGGAACAGGTTCAAGCAACCGTGCAGAAAAGGGATGAATGGTCATAACATGTCGCTAGCAAAACGCATTTGCAGGCAGTCATCGGCGTCATAGCCCACATGAACGAACAGTGGTGCATCTTCCGGCTTCATCGCCAGGACGCGCGGCAGAATGATGGGCAAATCATCTACCAGATCGAACTGAAGCACAGCCGATTGAGGAATCCAGTGCAGGCTTCCTTCTTCAGTATCACGCACTTTTCGGCTATCAGATTGCCCCACAAACACAAACAGAACGATTCCGGTATCTTCGTTGGCATCAATGTTGTAGACGGCGCGCAGATGCAACTGCCTGATTTTCAGACCTGTCTCTTCGAGGATTTCACGACGGGCGCTGGTCAGCGGGTCTTCATCGCGTTCGATATGCCCACCAACCCCATTATAGCGATTAGGGAAAATCTTCTTACTCGCAGCGCGCTTCATCAGCAGCACGTCATCGCCGTTCACAATGAAACACAAGGTTCGGGCGACCATCATCCAGCGACCAGTCGTTTGGTTTGCTCCCTGTTCCTTTGCAGCCATACGTTCAATCCTTTAGCGAGCCAATATGCCGTCCATTGTACAAGTATTCGCTTCATGCTAATCTACTTCCTGCGAATTGCGATATTCGAGGATCATCAAGATGTCGCACCCGATCACCGATGCCCCAACGCCCGATTTACGAATCGTTCTGACGGATAGCCTGCGTCCGCACGAAGAACATGATTCGCAGCGTTCCACTCCGCTGATTGAGCGTCTGGTGCAGGACGATATGGTCATTAATCCCCCTATCGTCAGTCCGATGGGCAACGACCAGTATGTCATTCTGGACGGGGCAAATCGCTATTTCGCCTTCTCTCATCTTCATCTCCCACATATCCTGGTGCAGGTCGCCGCTTATGAAACCGGTTATGTCGAGCTCAAAACCTGGCGACATCTGGTTTGCAACTGGGACGAAGATCGTTTCCTTCACCAGCTTCATGCGCTAGAGGTCATCCAATTGGCTGAAGGCCAGCATGCTCACGCCATCGCCCACATCATGCTGCGCAGTGGCCGGATGTTGGCAGCCCTGGCACCGGTTGAAAACACACATGGTCGAAACGCTGCCTTGTGTGACGTTGTGCGGATTTATCAGCGGCAGGCAGTCCTACAGCGCACTGCCCTGGCCGAACCGGAAGACATCTGGCCGCTGCACCCAGATGCCATCGCCATGGTTGAATTCCCTGGATACCAACCGTCCGACATTATCGCGGCAGCCCGGTATCAGGCTTATATTCCACCGGGGATCAGCCGACACATCATTCACGGACGGGCGCTACGAGTGAATTACCCATTGAGCGTACTACGCGACATCCATACCAGCCTGCAAGCCAAGAACGTAGCGCTGCTGGAATGGATGCAAGAGAAACTCGCCCAGCGCCAGATCCGTTACTATGCCGAAGCGACTTACCAGTTTGATGAATGACAGGTAAAGCTCTAATGAATGTTGCTGACATCCTGAAGCAGGCAGATTTGTATAGTGATGATATTGAGTACATTCTCATCCGCCTGCCGGCCCAGGCTATCATCGTCGCGGCAGGCATTCTAGCCGAAGTTGGCGAGCCATTCGCCGCCCTGATCGCGGACAAGGATGAAGTGACGCTCGTAATAGCACAGGATGTTCTCGAGGAGTTTTCGGGGCGACTGCGTGGTCATGCCGTGAGCGCTACTACCTATCGCCTCATCACCTATGATATTCCACTGGATTTATCGCTGGTCGGATTCATGGCAACTGTCAGCAGTGCGCTGGCACAGGCCGGCATTTCGATCATGCCTCTGGCAGCCTACAGCCGCGATCATATCCTGGTTCAATCCAGCCAATTTGATGCAGCCATGCAGACTCTCAAGACACTCAAATCACAATAGACCACAAAGGACAACGTGGCATGGATATTCCACTGTTCCCAACCGACAAAGCTCCCCGTCCAAAAGATGAGATCCGGATCGAAAAACTGGAGATTACGCCGTATCCGGATCGGTTTCGTGTTCGCATACATGTTCAGGTCACCTCATTTCTGGAACGGCCCAATCTGCTCATCGTGGCGCGCAACCAAGCCGGGATCATTGTCAGTGAGATGAACATCATCGAGACCATGCACGCTGATATGGAATTCACGCTTCACATTCGCAATGTGTCCGACCCGGCTGGTGACTATACCGTGTCAGCTGATCTGTTCTATCAGACTCGCAATCCCCCTCAGGATCAGGCTGTAGCGGTCTTTACTATTCCCTCTCAAAATGAATCTTGAGCATTCAGAAGCGAATAGAGCCCTTATAATGCGGATATGGTTAACGCATGAGCAGGTCAGTAATCTGGTTGAGGCAGCCCGGAGAGGTAATCCACATGAGGTATGTGGCATATTGGCAGGACAGGGTGAGCAAGTACGACGCATCATCCCTATAGCTAATGTCGCCGCAAATCCCGAATCAACCTATCGCATGGATGAGCGAGCTTTGGTAAACACCCTGCTCCAATTACAGCGAGAGCAACTGGACTTAGTGGCTTTCTATCATTCTCACCCGCAGCATGAACCCAGGCCATCGTCGATGGATATACAACAGGCAACGTATCCCGAAACACCCTACCTCATTATCGGCCTGCGTCCACAGGTGCGCCTGGCTGCGTGGCTAATGAGCCGGTACGACGTGCAAGCCGTGGAGCTCTACATAGGAATAACGAAGCCCCCGCCACTCACTCCCCCAATGACACTTGGGGAGAAACAAGCCATCGTCCTAACCATGATAATCGCTTTCACTATCGTGATTTATGTTGCCCTCACGCTGCTTCCGCCTGCGCCGGTCATTCCGCGTCCATAAGGTAAGTCATGATCCTTTCTTTGCTCATCATTTTCATCATCGGCATCATTGCTGGCGGACTGGTCAATATGCTATCCGACGACCTCCCAGCCTATCGTTGGCCCCGCCGCCCCCACTACCCTGATGGGAGTCCGCGCCCTGTGTCGGCCTGGCTCGGGATTAGCGCGTTTCTGGCTGGAAAGCGCACAGCGCCGGATGGCAGTAAACTGTCGTGGCGCTATCCGCTGACCGAACTCGCAACGGTTATCCTGATGCTGCTGGCGTATGTGGCAAAGCATGACGCTGAAGATGTGACCAATCTTCAGATGATATTCTATCTGATCTATATCCCTATCCTGGTGCTCGTCACGGTGATTGATCTCGAACACCGCCTTATCCTGTTCGCTGTTATGATTCCCTCGGCCATTCTGGCAGTGGTTGATGCCATTCTGACCCCGATCAATCATGCACCTTCGCTCAGTGAATCCCTGATTGGCGGAGGGGTTGGCTTCGCAATCTTTTTCCTGATGTATCTGGGCGGAATCGTCTACGTCTATCTGATAAATCAGTTGACTACACGAAACCTCAAAGAGGTGGCCTTTGGATATGGGGATGTGATGCTGGCCGGGGTCAGCGGGCTGATGCTGGGGCCTGGGGCCCTGCTGCTGGCGCTGTTCATGACGGTGGTCTTTGGCGCGCTGGGGTCACTACTGTATGTCTTTAGCCGGGTTTTTTCAGGCAAAGGCTACAGTCTGTTCACTCCACTGCCCTACGGCCCCTATATCGTGGCTGGCACATTCCTGATGCTCATCTTCGGCCAGGAAATGCGGCTCCTACTGGTCGGTTACTGAGATCGCTCGATAACCCCGCCGCCTAACACCTCATCATCGTGATAAACCACCGCTGCCTGCCCAGGTGTGATGTCACGCAGCGGTGTCTCGAAGGTCACGGCCATACGATTGTCCGGCAGCGGCTCGACCAGCGCTGGCACAGGCGCAGCCTTGTAGCGGATCTTCACACCGGCACGGAATGGGGTGGCTGGAGCATTGCCACTCACCCAGTTCACGCGGCTGGCAGTCAGCCGATCCCGACCTAACTCTGAGGCAGAACCAACAACCAGGGTATTCGCAGTTGAATTGATGCCAATCACATACAGCGGCTCGGCACTGTTCACACCCAGTCCTTTGCGCTGACCGATGGTGTAGTTGACCAGACCCTGATGCTCTCCCAGAACTTCCCCGGTCTGACGCACAATTGGCCCAGGACGCATCACATCAGGCGCGTGATCGCTAAGAAAGCGGCGATAGTTATTGTCGCCGATGAAGCACAAATCCTGGCTATCCTGCTTGCTGGCTGTTGGCAGCCCAAAACGTGCCGCGAAATCGCGGACCTGTGGTTTGGTGAACTCGCCCACAGGAAAAAGAGTATGGGCGAGTTGTGTCTGCCCCAACACGCTCAACACATAGCTCTGATCCTTGTGGGAATCCATGCCAGTATACAGATGATACTGGCCGTCATCAGTCTGGTGAACCCGGGCGTAATGCCCAGTCGCCAGATACGCGGCATCCATCGCCAGCGCATTTTCCAGCAAGTGGCGAAAGCGAATGTGACGATTGCATTCCATACAGGGGTTAGGTGTCACACCCTGGCGATGCTGGTCGATGAAGAACTCCACGATGGTATTTCGAAAGACATCCTTAGTATCCAGTACATAAAACGGGATTCCCAGTTTGGCAGCAATGCGCCGGGCATCATTCATCTGATCGGGAGTGCAGCAGCGATTATGCGCGCCACCTGCCATTGTCTCTTCCGACCACAGACGCATCATCATCCCAACCACATCATAGCCCTGCTCGACCAGCAGCGCTGCGGCAACCGAGCTATCGACCCCGCCGCTCATGGCAACGACAACGCGCACATCAGCTTTATTCGTCACGAAACCCTCACTTGCCGCAGGCGGCGAACTTTCTCCACCGCTTCGACCAACACCATCACCGTGTAATCAATATCGGCTTCTGTCGTCTGCCGTCCAACTGTCAAACGCAGACTGCCCAACGCCTCATCTTCGGAATATCCCAGCGCCAACAAGACGCCCGACGGCTCCGGGTTGCCGGTCTTGCAGGCCGAGCCGCTGCTGGCCGCCACACCCTTCATGTCCAGATGCATCAGCAGGGTATTGCTCTCGACGCCTTCGATCACAAAACTGGCGTGGGACGGCAATCGCTGGTCAGGGTGACCGGTCAGCCGCGCACCATCCACGTGGGACAACACCCCTTCGATGAGCTGGTCACGGCGGCTACGATACTGGGCAGTCCAGTGGTCGAATTCCTCGTAAGCCAGCTCTAATGCTCGCGCCATCCCGACAATGCCGGGAGTGTTGTGAGTACCAGCCCGCCGGTTAGACTCATGACTACCACCCGTTTGTGAGGGCAGCAGGTCAATGCCCTTGCGAATGTACAGCACGCCAACACCTTTAGGCCCGTAAAATTTGTGGGCTGACAAACTCAACAGGTCAACGCCCAGCGCCTGGACATCCAACGTTAACTGACCACCCGCCTGAACCGCATCGGTATGGAACAGGACATCTTTGACGCGAGTGATAGCCGATAGCTGCGCCAACGGCTGGATGGTCCCAACCTCATTATTAGCGTACATCACGCTCACAATCCTGGTCTCTGGCTGACAGGCCCCCGATAAGTCATCGGGCTGGATGCTGCCATAGGTATCCACTCGCAACCGACTGGCGGTGTAACCCAATGTCTCGACCAGTTGATCCACTGTCTTGCCAATCGCCTCGTGCTCCAGCGGTGAAGTCACCAGATGCTTGCCTGTCTTTCGAGGGGATAAAGCCGCACCACGCAGCGCCAGGTTATCACTTTCTGAACCACCACTGGTGAAGACAATCTCTTCTGGTGAGCAATTCAACACACGGGAGATACTTTCTCGAGCCGACTCCGTTGCCATCTCGGCCTGACGGCCAAAGTGATGCGATGACGAAGGATTGCCGTAAACCTCAAAAAAGTATGGCAACATCGCTGAGACGGCTCGATCATCCATCGGCGTAGTCGCTGAATGATCGAGATAAACACGGCGGCGTTCAGTCATGAGCAATCATCAATTCAACCATTTTGCTGATCGCTGTTTATTTTATGGTAATCAACCGAATTTTCCCAGATTCGACATGACGAGACAGGCGAATCAGGATATGATAGTGAGGTTTCAACCGTCAAAAACGCGCCTCACTCACGGGCGCAGCAATATCAACAAGAGGAGAACCTATGTCGGTCATCGAACATATCCACGCGCGTGAGATACTGGATTCACGTGGCAACCCGACAGTCGAAGTCGAAGTCAGTCTAGTTGATGGATCATTTGGAAGAGCAATGGTTCCCAGTGGAGCTTCTACTGGCGAACACGAAGCGCTTGAACTGCGCGATGGTGACAAGCATCGCTATAGCGGCAAGGGTGTCCTGCGGGCTGTTGAAGCGGTAAATGGCCCGATTGCTGACGCGCTGCGCGGGATGTATGCGGTACAAAAGACTGTCGATGACACCATAATTGAACTGGATGGCACGCCAACCAAATCCAATCTGGGTGCGAATGGCATCCTTGGGGTTTCGCTGGCAACGGCGCGAGCCATGGCGGATAGCGTGGGGCTGCCACTGTACACCTATTTGGGCGGCGTCCACGCCCATATGCTGCCAGTGCCAATGATGAACATTATGAATGGCGGTAAGCACGCGGTGGGCGCGACGGATTTCCAGGAATTTATGGTGATGCCCGTGGGAGCCGAGTCATTCCGCGAAGCGCTGCGCTGGTCCGTGGAGATTTATCAGGCGCTCAAGAAAATTCTCCATGACAAGGGCTTCAGCACGACCGTTGGCGATGAAGGTGGGTTCGCTCCCAGCCTCGGCTCAAATCAGGCAGCGCTGGATGTCATCATGCAGGCTATTGAAAAGGCCGGCTACAAACCCTACGATCAGGTACGCATTGCTCTCGACCCAGCCACATCTGAGTTGTATCAAGGTGATGGCAAATATCATCTCGACATCGAAGGGCGCGTCCTTTCGGGCGAGGAAATGGTAGAGTTCTGGGCCGATTGGGCAAAGCGTTACCCGATCATCTCACTGGAAGATGGCCTATCACAGGATGATTGGAGCAACTGGTCGAAACTGGTTGCGAAGATTGGTGACAATGTGCAGATCGTCGGCGACGACCTGTTGGTGACCAATGTGGAGCGCGTTGAACGTGCCATTAAGGAAAAAGCCGCCAATTCACTGCTTTGCAAAGTCAATCAGATTGGCACCCTGACCGAAGCCATGGCCGCCAGCCAGCTCAGTCAGCGTCATGGCTGGACGGTGATTGCCAGCCATCGCAGCGGTGAAACAGAAGATACGACGATTGCCGATCTGGCCGTCGCCATGAATGCAGGACAGATCAAGACCGGCGCACCCTCACGTTCGGATCGTGTGGCGAAGTACAATCAATTGCTGCGCATTGAAGAACAACTGGGCAGCGCGGCGGTCTATCCGGGTATCAAGGCCTTCACCAACCTGAAGGTCTAAAGCTCTAAACTAAAGGGGAATAGCACTTGGCTAAACAACATATTGACGGGAAGCGCACCAAGATCGTTGCGACCATTGGTCCCGCTTCCCGCGATGAAGATACGATCCGGCAGATGATTCGGAACGGCATGAATGTCGCCCGAATTAACTTCTCGCATGGCGATCATCAGACACATGGCGAAAATATTGATCGTATCCGCCGCATTGCCCAGGAAGAAGGGGCCGTCATCGCTATTCTGTGTGACATACAAGGCCCCAAAATCCGTATCGGCAAGGTCGCTAATGAGCCACTGAACCTCGAAAAGGGAGATCGCGTCACCTTTACCCTGGACAATGTTCCAGGTGATAATGGCGTGATCTCCCTGCCCCACCCGGAATTCATCCGTGACATCAAGACCGGGATGCAACTGCTGCTGGACGACGGCAACATCGAATTGATGGTGGTGCAAACGATCACGCGCGGTCTTATCTGTGAAACAGTTGTCCCCGGTGCGCTAACCTCGCGCAAGGGTGTCAGCGCCCCCACTGCCCGACTAACGCTTTCAGCCATCACCGAAAAAGATCGAGCGGATATTGAATTCGCGCTGTCGAAGAATACTGAATATCTCGCCATGTCCTTCGTCCGGTCGCAGGAAGATATCCGCGAACTGAAGTGGCTGATTCGTCATCTGGGTGGTGAAGTCGCCATCATCGCCAAGATCGAGAAGCATGAGGCATTGGAGAATATCGAGTCGATCATCGAAATCTCGGACGGCATTATGGTCGCGCGTGGTGATCTGGGTGTTGAAACGCCAGCAGAAGAAGTTCCTGTCCACCAGAAGCGCATCATTAAGCTGTGTAACAGCGTGGGCAAACCGGTTATCACCGCGACGCAGATGCTCAGTTCAATGGTCGATAATCCCCGCCCTACCCGCGCTGAAGCCAGTGATGTGTATAACGCCATCCTCGATGGCACAGACGCCGTCATGCTGAGTAACGAAACGGCGGCTGGCAGTTACCCGACGATTGCAGTGGAGACCATGGCGCGCATCGCCGTGATCGCCGAGCAAGGGTTTTGGACGGGGCGGCGGGCGGAACCCCGTCAGGTGGTTAGACCCAACGCCGAGGGACGTGAAGCCGTATCTGACGCCATCAGCCAATCGACTTGTCAGGTGGCTGAAGCGCTGGATTGCAAAGCCATTGTTACCTCAACCTTAACCGGTTACACCACCCGCCGCGTAGCGAAAGAGCGCCCACAAACCCCGGTCTTGTGCGTAACACCCAGCGAAATCACCCAGCGACGGATGGCGCTGGTGTGGGGTGTTATTCCACTGCTGATCCCGGAATTCAAGTCAATTGATGGGATGATTGCCGAGGTGGTCAAGGCAGCGCAGGATGCTGAACTGGTCACGGTAGGCGATAGCCTGGTTATCATTGCCGGCGTGCCATTCGGCGTTGGTGGTCAGACCAATTTTCTCAAGATTCACACAGTGGGCGAGATTGCCGAGTTCTAGCCACCGGTTCAAAGGCAGGGGAGTTTCCCCTGCCTCAGCATTTCAATAGGGTTGGTCGCTGTCAATGAATTCGACCGGCTCATTGGAACGTACCGCCTGTGGGCGGACGCGCTGAATTCCTGGCTCTTCCGGCATCGAGCTGGGACGCCCAGCATAACGCGCCATGGGTTGGGAAGCAGACGGCACTTCGGCGGCATAGCCCGGCTGAGTCATGGCACAATGGGGGCAGACCTGCCAGGGCAGTTCCAGCAGTTGATGACAATTGATGCAGGGTTTCTTGAGGCGGGTCGAGCAGTGTGGGCAGACCTGCCAGGTGTCGCGGGTACGCTGACCGCAGCCAGGGCAGGTTGGTTTCTCTTCGATTTCCTGTAACAGCGCCTCTTCTTCCAGAGAGCGTTCATAGGCTTCGCCCAATGTCTCGCGTGGGCGCAGCAGAAGGTAGATGACCAGGCCTGGCAGGTTCAGCAGGGCGACCATGATCGCCACACCAAGTTGGGCGAAGGTATCGCGCGAGCGTGACCGCATATCACGATAAGCCCAGATGATGATCGCTAACCAGAATGCCGCGATAATCACAATGGCATAGATCGCCACAATGGTCACCACATCGCTCGAAATACCAAACCCTGCCAAAAACTCAGCCATGTGAAGCTCCAACCTGTCGTATGATAAGACCAGTATAGCAATCGCCCGTAACCCGCGCAAAACCCGCGAGGACTCGCAGTGATGAATGACAAACCCCGGCTGATGATGCAGAACATTCCGATCGAAGAACGTCCACGGGAACGGCTGCTGGCGAATGGCCCGGCGGCACTCAGCAACACCGAGTTACTGGCATTACTGCTACGAACAGGCAGCAGTGGTGAAAATGTGCTGCACTTATCCGAACGACTGCTGGCCGCCTTCAACGGATTGTCCGGGTTAGCGCAGGCAACCTACGGCGAAATAGAGCAGATACCCGGATTGGGACCGGCCAAGATTACACAGATTCTAGCCGCAATTGAACTCGCCAAACGTTTGATGACCATGCCATCCACCGAACGTCCGATCATCCACCGAGCCGAGATCGCGGCGCAACTGGTCATGGATATGCGCTTGCTGACTCAGGAGCAGGTGCGAGTCATCCTGCTGGATGCATCGCGGCGTGTCATCAGCATCCCCACCGTGTATCAGGGAACCATCACCGCATCCGTCATCCGCATCGCCGAACTATTCCGCGAAGCGATCAGCCGTAACAGCCCGGCCATTATCCTGGTGCATAATCATCCTTCAGGCGACCCTGCCCCTTCGCCCGAAGATGTCAAGCTCACCCATCAGGTGATTGAAGCAGGGAATTTGCTCGACATCCAGGTGCTGGATCACCTCATCATCGGGCGTGACGACTGGCGCTCACTCAAGACACTGGGACTGGCATTCGGACAAACTTAGCCGGCCAACAGTGCCATCTCACCGACCGATACATCAAATTGATGACCAGATGCATAAAAGTAGACGCTGATGATCGACTGTGGGCGCTGATTGGATGGGATCAGGTTGAACAGATTACCGCTGTCATACAGATACCATGACTGCTGGTTGACAACATCATGCTCCTGCGAACAGGTGTTGCACTGAAGTGGATAATTGGCGTTCGGGTCAATGTATTGAAAGAAGCCGTGGATCCACCACTGCGGTTCACCTTGTTGATTGATGTAGTTGATCTTCAGCATGAGTGGACATTCGCTGGCATCGACGCCACAGGTGCCAAGCGATTGGTAGTCGATCTTCAGGCTGGCGCGGATCGCCAGATAATTGAGTGTGCTGACGTCATACCCGTTCGATCCCAGATAGCTGATGCAGCCGATCTGGCCGTTGTTGCTCGCGCCATCATTTCGCAGGAAACGCAACAACCAGCGACCATCAACCCGTTCAGCCAGATAGGAGCCTGAAGGTTGGTTTGAGCTTTCATGGCATGCCCAGTTTTGCAACGTCGGCGAAGCAGCGTTATCCGATGACGTGAACAAATCCTGAAAGGTGCTGTTCGACAGCAGATTGGCATACGTCTCACCGATGGACACTACGGGACCGGCTGCATCGTAGGTGACAACGCCCTGTGAATTAGCCGGAATGGCGCGCCCTTCCCCATCCTGAGGGAAGATAACGGCAGTCCCCTCACGATTGATGACCGTCAACTGGGTATCCGAAACTCTGACCTGATACTGTCCGCTGCCGGTTAACGTGACGCGATCACCTTTGACCGTCAGGAGTTGCAGTGAGAAGTCTCTCCCCAGATCACGTGGGATGAAGATATCGACATCGCCGACCACGTTCTGGACATCAATGGTATAGGGAATACTTGACCAGGGAAAACGGGGGCGCAATCCGCGTTCCAGTTCCAGCGCGGACCCCGACCGTAGTGTTACAGCCGCAACCAGCTTTTCCTCACCCTGCTGCGAATCACGGAAGAATATGGTCGCCTGCGATACCAGGTCTTGAGTACTCAAGACATCGTTAAAGGTGACGACCTTCGCCTGTCCAGGCTGGATTGCCTGACCAGACAGGCTGGCAGTGCCACGCCCCATCTGTGCAACTGCTTCCAATGGCAGAGTCGATTGAAACAGAAAATAACTCATGCCAACCACACTGGTGACGCAGACCGTGCAGAATGCCGCAAAAGCCAGCAGCAGGATTCCCCAGGCACGCCGCTGCGGGTCAATACGATAGCGAGCCTGTGGAGGAGATTGAATGGTAATGTCTGTCACAGGATTTCCAGACCTCATTCCAATTATGCCATCGCGCGTAGTATAGCATACTCAACGGGTCGCCATCTCGACGCCGATATGAGGCTTCGTTATAATCAATTCGTGAACAAATGACCTGTAATGGAGTTTGAGTTATGTCCGGGCATAGCAAATGGGCAACAATTAAGCGCAAAAAAGGGGCTGAAGACGCCAAGCGTGGCAAGATTTTCACACGGTTGGCGCGCGACATCATGATTGCAGCGCGGGAAGGTGGGGGTGACGAGAACGCCAACGCCAAACTGAAAATTGCGATCAATAAGGCCAAAGCCAACAATATGCCCAGGGAGAATATTGATCGCGCCATCAATCGCGGCGCAGGCGGTGCCGGCGATGGGGTCGAACTGGAAGAGATCACCTACGAAGGCTACGGTCTCGAAGGCGTCGCGTTTTTGATTGATGTTCTGACGGACAACAAGAATCGAGCGCTGGCCGATGTTAAGCGGGTCTTCAACAAAGCCGGCGGGAGTCTGGCCTCTGCCGGTTCGGTATTGTGGCAGTTCGAGCGAAAAGGCGTAATCACGCTGGGCGGTGGTCAACTGGACTTCGACGAGGTATTCATGACCGCAGCAGAGGCCGGCGCTGATGATGTTGTGAATGATGATGGCACGATCACGGTGTACACCCCACGCGAGATGTTTGGAGCCGTCGAACAAGCGCTCACCAATGCTGGCTACACGATTGCGGAGTCCGAACTGGTGTGGCAGGCGAAAAATGAAAGCGAAATCGCCACTGAAAAAGCCGTCCAGAACATGAAGCTGATGGAAACGCTGGAAGAACTGGATGATGTGCAAGCCGTCGCATCGAACCTGGCGATCACCGAAGACGCGATGCAAGCGCTTGAAACCGCCTGATGTTGAGCTTAGGGATTGACCCCGGAACAGCGACGATTGGCTATGGCCTGGTCAAAGAGCATGCTGATGGCTCGCAGCAGGCCATCGCCTATGGTGTCATCACCACGCCGCCAACCCAGCCCATGTGGGAGCGGCTGAAGACCATCTACGACGGAATCACGGAGCTGGTCCATCTTTACCAACCCGATCGCGCTGGCGTAGAAGAGCTATTCTTCGCCAAAAATGTGACCACGGCCATCACCGTTGCCCAGGGTCGCGGTGTGATCCTCCTGGCCTTGACGACCTGCAAACTGCCCATCGCAGAATACAAACCGAACCAGGTCAAACAGTCGATAGCCGGCTATGGGGCAGCCGCCAAGCCGCAGATGCAGGAGATGGTCCGCATCCTGCTGGGCTTAGATGAAATTCCCAAACCGGATGATGCGGCGGATGCGCTGGCGATTGCGATAACCGATTTACGCCATGCGGTCTACAACGAATACGAGTGAAGCACTATGATTGCCAGCATTGAAGGTAAAGTCGCCCATACCGGAAAAGACCATGCCATCATGGTCGCGGGCGGAATCGGCTATAAAGTATTTGTCCCCTTCCCCACATTGGAACGGCTGACCCTCAACGAAACTGGCTTCCTGCACACCCTGCTCATAGTGCGCGAAGACTCGATGACGCTGTATGGATTCGCAACCGAGCATGAGCAGGATGTCTTTGAAATTCTGTTGTCGGTCAACGGCGTTGGCCCCCGGCTGGCACTGGCGATCCTTAGCCATCTGAGCCTCGAAAGTCTCAAGAATGCAGTCATTGGCGAACGGGCTGAAATACTGACCCGTGTCCCCGGCATCGGCAAGAAGACCGCCCAGAAAATCCTGATCGAACTGAAGGATAAGCTCAAGCTCGGTCTGGATACCGCGCCGGTCACCGCCTTCGATGACGTCAACAGCGATGTTCTGGATGCGCTGGTAGCGCTGGGTTACAGCATCGTCGAGGCTCAGACCGCCATTCAATCCTTCCCACCGAACACGCCGCCCGATGTCGAAGAACGGGTACGGCTAGCGCTGCAATACTTTGCCTGACGCTATCTTAGGAGATGAAGATTGACTGACCACCTCCTCGGCAAACGAGTCGACGTGTTGGACAAGGGATGGATCGAGCTGATTGATCTGCTCCCTCACCCGGCGACGGGTATTTCGGGCGATTTAGCGATCGTCAATGCAGCTCGTGTCAGCTTCATGGGTGAGAGCAAAGGCGACGAAAAAGACAAGAAACTGTTGTTTTACCTGCTGCGAAACGCCCATACCAGCCCATTTGAGATGGTCGAGTTCAAGTTTCGGGTGCGCGCCCCCCTGGTGACCTGGTGGCAATGGGTACGTCATCGCACCTGGAACTTCAACGCTCAGTCCGGGCGTTACACCCCATTTGAAGAGAACGATTTTTATATCCCCGATGTTTGGCGTAAGCAGGCCGCCAGCAATAAACAGGCCAGCGAGGGACAGGTAGAGCCGGAAGTGAATGCCGCGCTGACTGACAAGCTGAAAGAACATTACAACGAGGGACACAGACTATACGAAGAAGCGCTGCAAGCCGGAGTATCGAAAGAGATGGCGCGTTTATTCCTGCCGGGTTTCAGCGTCTACTATACCTGGGTGGCGAAAGTCGATGCTCACAACCTGATGCAATTCCTGCGGCTGCGTATGGCCTCCGATGCCCAGTACGAAATCCGGGTCTACGCCCAGGCGATTTATGAGTCCTTCTTCAAGCCGGCGCTTCCCTGGACCGCCGAAGCCTTCGACTTGTATGGGTTGAAAAAAGCGGAATAACACCAAGCCGCCAAGAAAGGGAAGACTCGACCACAGAGGCACAGAGGACACAGAGAGAGAAATCAGGGGTCTTTTCCTTTCAACATTGCACTCAGCACTTAGCACTTCCACTCTGCCGCCGGCGGATCGACCGTTGCGGTGGCATAACGACGGGAGCGATCCGCCGCCAAGAAAAGACGAAGAAGATTTGACCACAGAGAACATAGAGAGAAATCAGAGTTTTTCACTTTCAACTTTGCACTCAGCACTTTCAACTTATGTAGCAGAGAATGCAGAGTGATGATTCACAAGATTCGTCAGATTCGTCAGATTCGCATCAGTCCTTTTTTCGATTCGTGAATCAGTCGTCAGTCATCAGTCGATAGTCGTCAGAAAAAATACTCAAGCTCCTGTGCTGCTGATTGACCATACCCCCCTTTGCTGCTGATTTTGCTGTTTGAAGCGAGTGATTCACCACCAAGCCGTCAAGTAAAAGAAGAATTGAACCGCAGAGACACAGAGAACACAGAGAGAAATCAGAGGTCTTTTCCTTTCAACCTAGCACTCAGCACTTTCAACTTTCTCAGCAGACCACAGAGTGAAAACGGAGCGAAACTGCACAACATTCGTCAAATTCTGCAACTGCAGCAGCTCCTTTTTTGCAGAATAGCCTTCAGCGATCAGCCATCAGCCATCAGCTTTCAGCCCTCAGCAAAAGACCAACATAGAGAACACAGAGGACACAGAGAGCATTCCGAAGTATTTCACTTTGAACTTCGCACTCAGCACTTTCAACTCAAAATTCGTCAAAGTCGTCAAAGTCACTCGTGCATTTTGTGACTTTTGGCGTTCAGCTTTCAGCCATCAGCTTTCAGTCTGTCGCCTACCGACTGCCCTGTGGCGGCGGCGGCAGTGGCAGACCAAAGCAAGTGCAAAGTGAAAAGTGTTAAGTTCAAAGTAACGAGTGACGAGTGACGAGGCATGAGCTTTTCCTCTATTGACTACCGACTGATGACTGACGACTGATGACTTCTTGCCCTCAGCATACGATCATTCCCCGCGTTACGGGTGAACTTTTGGTAAACTTTTTGGTACGAGTTAAGCCGATTTGAGGCCAACCATTTTGCGGGAGTGAGCAGGTTAAACCGGTCGGCACAGGGTTAGAAATGAGTTAGGAAAAATCACAGTTGAGGGAGGCCAGTTTGGGCAATACTGGGTGGGGTGCTATCGCCATGCACCCACACCCCGTTAGAGCATCTGATGGGGAGATCAAAGGTTAGCAGGTATCACACTCGTCCTGCTCCTCACTGACTGCTTTAGCCTGCTGGTGCCAGTTCCCCACCGACCGGGATACACATCTGCTGGGCGAGATTGTCTTCTGGATAAGCCGACCACCCATAACGCTGATCTTCCAGTCGGAAATCCGTGCCGAGCGTGATGGTCGGTTCAACAGAGTACCCGGCATAAACCTCCGCACCGAAGACATCCGTCACCACGACGCGATAGCGCGATGCCCCCGGAACCGCTGTCCAGGCCACAGTTACAGTTCCACCAACGGCGAAGGTCGTACCAGTCCGTTCAAAATCCACCAGGAAATTGGTGCAGGCGGCCAGAGTCGGAACTACAATAGCAGTCGCAGCCGGTGGTGGAGTGAAGGTCAGTGTATTGGTTGGAGCGATCACCGGCGTCCACGTCGGCGGCAGGGTCGCTCGTATGAAGGGCGTATTGGTTGCCGCTGGAGTCGGGGACGCCACTTGAGTCGGTGGCTCGGTAGGTGGAAGCGGCGATGGGATCAAGGTTGGGAGCGTTTCCGCCGTCTGTGGTCCACATCCGACCAGAAGCATCACCATGAATATCAGCATGATTGAATAGTTTTTCATCTCGATAATCCTGTCATGTTGGCGCAATCCCGATGAAGTAACCCAGAATGACCAGCACCAGCGCCAGCACACTTGTGAGCAAGCCAATCCCAACATACCACAAAACAGCAAGCCGCGCAGGCACTTCGTCGCCGCGAATCCCGATAACTAGCCACCACCCAATCCCGTAAAATAGTGCACCGATTCCAGCCGAAGCAACAGATGGGACAATGATAGTCGCCTCGTCGAAGAAATACTGGATGTAAATTGAGTCCACCAACGGAAAAACTGCGGTGGTGAATCCTAATGTCAGCAGCGTGACCCCCCCGATTCGCACCAGGCGCGGCCAATTCAGTATCCAGTAGACCAACCAGAGTGGAATAGGGTCAATCGTGTCAGGCGCGCCCCTGCGGACGGCGATCATCTGCTTGAGAGTCTTGCGACGGCTCATGAGTCGGCCTTTGGCTGCGGCCACTGCATCACGTTCGGCGCAGATGGCTCGGCATTAATCATAAAAGTCGAGGCGCGTTCAAAGTAATCGCGCATCAGGCTGCGCGCCGGTTCCTGAATCTCGGCGACGTCAATCGCCGCCAGCATATGAGACAGCCAGTGGTCACGCGCCATCTGGTCAATCACAAATGGATTATGCCGCATTCGCAGCCGGGGATGTCCGCGTTGTTGAATATAGCGCGCTGGCCCACCAAAAAACTGCGTCAGGAAAAGAAATTGCCACTGTTTGCCGTCTTCCAGATCAGGCGGAAACATCGGTCGGAGCAGCGGGTCAGCTTCGACCAGCGCATAGAAGTGATCCACCAGACGGCGGAAGGGTGCGTCCCCACCCACAAAGTCATAAATGTCCTGCGCGCGCATCATGCCCTCAAAATATGGCTGGACAATAAAGACACTGGGAGTACAATGTTTCAGCTAAATAATACACCACGTCGCCCTTAAGGAGTCCTTATGAAGGTTAGCCTGCTCCACCGCCTCAGGATTTTCAGCCTGATGGCGCTGCTTTCAATCACCGCCAGTTTGACATTCGCCCAGGATAGCGCCCCCATCACGGTTGTGGGTTCAGGCGTGGTCGCCCCCGTTTTTGATGCGCTAACGGCTGCCAGCGGCGTCGTGACCAATCAACAGGCAGAAATTACGGGAACACGCGCCGGCTTTGAGCGCCTGTGTGCCGGGACAGCCGATGTCGCGCTGTCCAATCGCTCGATCAACGCCGCCGAAAGCCAGACCTGCGCTACGAATATTGTTGATTATAGCGAACTTTGGATCGCTCATGACATTGTGGCGCTGGTTGTTCCCGCGTCAGCCACTTATGCACAATGCCTGAGCAGCGCTGAACTGAACACGATCTTTGCCCCCAGCGCCCAGATCACCCGTTGGAACCAGCTCAGTCCAGCCAATTTTGATGTGCCGATCAACGTGGTGCTGCCAGCAACCAGTGAACCAAACTACGCGATTCTGGACAACCTGGTGGAAGGCGATGGATTCCGCAGCGGTGTCAGCAGTGCCCCTTCCGACGTTGAGATCATCAACACCGTCAGTCAATCCGATGGCAGCATTGGTGTGGTCGGTTTGCCAGCCGCGCTGGCTGCCAGCGACCGTGTACGCATCGTTCAGTTGAACGCCACGCCAACCTTCGGCTGCCAGTCGCCGTCAGCCACAACGGTTGAGCAGCGCACCTACCCGGCCAGCAGCCCACTGTACATCTACTTCAATCGCGCCAGCCTGGAAAAGCCCGGTCTGCGCGATCTGCTGACGTTCGCCATCAGCACCACCGCTAATGCCACCGTCGATGCACAGGGTTTGGTCGCGCCAACCGAAACGACAGTCACGACCAATCAGCAGGTCTTGACGGGCGAAGGCAATACCCGTCCGTTCAGTGAAGCCGCCACCTCTTATCAGATTCCGCCGGATGCCAGCGGGCAGGTGCGCATCGCCGGTGCTGCCAGCGCCAGCGCCTATGTTCAGGGCATCACCTCATTCCTGACGACGCAACGTCAGTCCATCACCGTTGACAGCAAACTGCGCGGTCAGACCAACGGGGTCCGCCGCCTGTGCAATGGTGAGGTCGATATTGTGGCGATCAATCAGCCACTCGATGCTGACCAGAGTCAGAATTGCGCGGCGAACAACATTGTCACACTGGAAATCGAGCTGGGGACACAGGCAGCGGTGCTGGTCGCCAACGCCAGTTCGACTCACCTGACCTGTCTCACCAACCAACAGATCGTCAGCGCCTGGAGCGCCGCTTCCGGCTCAACCATCATCAACTGGAATCAGGTTGATCCCGCTTTCCCCGATCAGGTGATTACCCTGCTCAATGGAAATCCAGGCGATCCCTCAGCCGATCTGATGATGAGCCGTGGCGGTGGCATCGACACGCCGATCCGCGATGATGTGGCTGAAAGCAATGGCGATCCTCTGTATCGTGCGGCGGCTGTTGCCAATGTTCCCGGCAGCCTGACCGTCATGTCGTGGGCAGAATATCAGACTGTGCTGACCAACAATCAGGCCAATATTCAGTTGGTGAGCGTCAACAGCGGCGGTGGCTGTGTCGCTCCGTCTGAAGCCACTATTGCCGACCAAAGCTATCCGTTGACACGCCGCACATCGCTGTTGGTCAACCAGCGCTATCTGACCAATGTGGCGGTACAATCCTTCCTGTGGACCATCGCCGCCGATGATAATTATGGATTGCTGGAAAACTCTGGCTTCATCGGTGTGGACTTTGGCAGTCTGCCGGGGCTGCGCCAGAGCCTGCAGAAGGCGTTCAGCGATGCCCAGACGATAGCGGCTGAGGCGACGCCAGAAGCGACTCTGGAAGCGACACCAGAAGCCACGCCCGCCAGCTAGTACAGCTTGGCCTAAATGACCCTCGTGGTTGCCCTCACCCCCAGCCCCTCTCCCACAGGGCGAGGGGAGAAAAACAACTCTGGGTCCATTTGAGCCTCGGTGTACTAGACCCTGGCAGACCGATCAATTCTGTCACACCCCTGCTCCAATCGGCAGGGGTGTTTTGTTGGGGGCTGTGCTATACTGCCGACCATCTTGCTTGCCGCTTCATCGCAGACCACAGACGGGAGTTGGATATGCGCGGCGACCTCATTGCCCTTGATCTGGAAACAACCGGCCTCGATCTTCAGAAAGATACGATCATCGAGTTCGGTGCCGTTCGTATCCGCGATGGACAGATCATCGACAGCTATCAAACCCTGATCAATCCAGGGCGTCCCATCCCGCCAGAGATCACGGGACTGACCGGCATCAGCGATGCTGACTTCGTCCCACGCCCGCGCACAGCCGGCGAACCCTCTCCCACACCTATCCCAACGATTGAACAGGCGCGGGGGTTCATCACGACATTTGTCGGCAGCGCACCGGTCATCGCCCATAACATCGAGTTTGATCGCGGCTTCCTAAATAAGTATCATCTGTGTGAGGCCAATATCTGGATCGACACGCTGGAGTTGGCACCGGTGCTGCTGCCCCACGCTCCACGCTACGGGCTGGAGAGCCTGTCGCATCAGCTCCACATCGAGCGCAATGCCAGCCACCGCGCACTCGATGATGCGCGCGCCGGAGCCATGTTGTACTGGCAGCTCTGGGAAAAAGGGCTTCAGCTTCCGCGCGCGATCATCCAGGAAATTCTGAATATCGGGCAGGTGACCGGATGGAACACCACGCCCTTCTTCGAGGCGCTGCTCCAGGAAGCGGTTGACCGACCGGCACCTGCCTTCCTCAGTCTTCCCCCAGATGCCCCAGCCAGCGCACAGACTCCATCGGCTATCACAAGTGAGGCGATCAGCGACACGCTAAACCAAATACTGGGTGAGCAGGGTCGGCTCGCCACAGTTGATTCATCCTTTGAGTTTCGTCCACAGCAGCTCGAGATGGCCCAAAACATCGCCGATGCGCTGCATAACAATCAGCATCTCATCATCGAAGCCGGGACCGGCGTCGGCAAGAGCCTGGCCTATCTGATTCCGGCGGCGCTCTGGGCGCAGGGACATCATGAGCGGGTTGTCATCTCGACCAACACGATTCAATTGCAGGAACAGCTCATCAACCAGGAAGCGGTCGCCACTGCTCAATTGGTGGGCGAGCCGCTGCGGGTCGCGCTGCTGAAAGGCAGAGGCAATTATCTTTGTCCGCAGCGATTAACGGCCATTCGGCGGCGACAACCGACCAGCATTGACGAAGCCCGCGTCCTCGCCAAGCTCCTCGTCTGGTTGACCGAAGGAGGGAGCGGTGATCGCAGCGACCTGACACTGCGCGGCCCGGTTGAACAAAGCATCTGGCTGCGCTTGAGCGCCGAAGACGAACACTGCCCAACCGAACGTTGTGAAGCGCTGGCCGGTGGCACCTGTCCATTTCACCGGGCGCGGGCTGCGGCGGACAACGCCCATTTGCTGATCGTCAATCATGCGCTGCTCGTTTCCGACGCGACCAGCGACACGCCGATTCTGCCCCAGTATCAGCAGGTCATCATTGATGAAGCCCATCATCTCGAAGAGGCCGTGACCAACAGCCTGTCGTTTCGGCTCGATGAACAGACGCTCAAGCGGCGGTTAGGCGAGCTGGGAACGGCCCGGCGCGGGCTGCTGGGCGAGATCGTGAGCAACCTTCAGACGCGCGTCCCACCGAAGAAACACGAGCGGCTGGTCGAAATCGTCAAGTACATCAGTGCCGCCACACGCGAGATGGAAAGCCATATCGAGTCTCTGTTCAAAAAGCTGCTGGAGGTCTTTCGTCAGGCCGCTAATGGTTACGACAATTCCCCGCAACGGGTGACCGATGGCTTGCGTAAACGAGCTGAATTCGGTCTGATGCGGCAAGCGTGGCAGCCGCTGCACGAATACTTCAGTGTGCTGGGTGATACCATGACGCGCTTCGGCGATTATCTGGCACGTCAGCGCGAATACGACATTCCGAACTTCGACGACATGCTGAACACCGTCACGGCGTCCGGGCGCTACTTTGAAGACATCCGCCTTCAGATTCACGCCTTCATCGACCAGCCGGATAACAATACTGTCTACTGGCTGCATCCGGGATACAACGGCAACCTGTCGCTCAATACCGCGCCCATCCATGTCGGGCGGATGCTGCAACAATATCTGTGGGATACTAAACGTTCGGTGGTGTTGACCGGCGCGACGCTCAGGACCGATGGCAACTTCAATTATCTGGCGCAGCGGCTTCAGGCTGAAGACATCAAAACGGTGGCACTCGGTTCCCCATTTGACTATCGCCAGTCCACACTGCTCTACATCCCCAACGATACGCCCGACCCCAATGATCGCGGTCATTACCAACCAGCGGTCGAACGGGGGGTGATCGAGCTGGCGACGGCGTTGGATGGAAGAACGCTGGCGCTCTTCACCAGCTATACCCATCTCCAGCAAACAGCGCAGGCCATCCGCGATCGGCTGCGATTGGGGAACATTGTGGTCTATGACCAGATTGATGCCAGCAATCGACAGGAATTGCTGGAGAGTTTCAAATCGGCCCAGAAGGCGGTACTGCTGGGTACGCGGAGCTTCTGGGAAGGTGTCGATATTCCGGGCGATGCGCTGAAGGCGATTGTGATCACCAAGCTGCCCTTTCCCGTACCGAACGACCCGATCTTTTCAGCCCGTTCCGAAGGCTACACCGATGCCTTCAAGGAATACACATTGCAGGAAACCATTCTCCGCTTTCGGCAAGGATTTGGCCGCCTGATCCGCAGCCACCAGGATCGCGGCGTGGTGGTCATCCTGGATCGCCGATTGATGACCAAGAGTTATGGGACGAATTTTCTCGACTCGCTGCCCAATTGCACGGTACAGTATGGATCACTCAGCGCGATGCCAGAAGCGGCGCGAAAATGGATTGATCAGCGCTGATTCATGTCCTATTAACGCAAGTCGTTTATCCTTCTGGGATAGGGTGGAAAGGTGAAACTGATGCGTACCCCTGCTGGCAAAGAATGTCCACACTATTATCAGGATTTTCACCGGGGCAAGAGCGTACAGGAATGCCGTCTGGCAAACCAGAACCCAGCCTCGCTGGATTGGAAGCCCGGTGATTGTTCTCGCTGTCCTGTTCCCGAAATCCTGAACGCCAATGCCAGCCAGTTCCTCGAACTCAAATTGACGATCAGACCGCGCTTGCTGGGTCTGGGACGCAACCTGGAAATCAGCGCCTCTTGCGTCAAGCACCATACCGTCATTCAGGATGCCTATGTGGGCTGCCCGCAGTGCAACGCCGAACGCCCCGGACTGGATGTCTTCTGGCAGGCGCTGAACGAAGACGAACGCAATCATGATTAAGGCTGTGCTGCTCGATCTGGACAACACGCTGCTCTATAATCCGGACTCGGCCTTCGCTGCCGAGTTCATCCGTTTAGCTGACCAGTTCTTTGAGACGCGGTGGCAGCAGTCGCAGGTATCGCGCCTGTTGATCGAAAGCATTCAAGGTCTGCAACAGGATCGCCACCCCAAAGAAACCAATGCCGAGACGCTGTTCGCCTGGGTGGCCGAACGCGCCGGACGCACACTGGATGATGCGACGTCTGCGTTGCTGGCCTTCTATCAGCAGCGTTACCCTTACCTCCGTTCGTGTATTGAATCGTTGGGTGATGTGCCAGTAAATCTCATCAACTGGCTGCGCTCCCAACACTACGCGGTCGTCATCGCAACCAATCCTATCTACCCGGTGTCGGCGATTCGGCAACGGCTGCGTTGGGCCGGACTATCCGACGACTTGGCCGAGTATGCGCTGGTCACTCATGCCGAGAATATGCACTTCGCCAAACCTGACCCGGCCTACTACGTCGAGATTGTGGCGCGCGTAGGCGTGGAACCGGATGAAGCCGTGATGATCGGCGACAGCCTCAAGAATGACATCAAACCCGCCGGGCAGGCCGGTCTGCATGCTCATCCAATCGCTGACCACGTGTCTTCAACCGAAGGACTGAAGTCAGCTCTGGCCGCTTTGAGCCATGAGATCATGCATGAGGATTGGCTTGAACAATTCACCGCGACCACTCTGCACCCCGCCATGATTATCCCGGAAATGCGGGGCAATCTGGGAGCGTTGTACAGCACAATTGCCCACGTCAAGCCAGAATACTGGAATCAACATCCGGACCCGAACGAGTGGTCGCCCATCCAGATTCTATGTCATCTACTCGATAGTGAAACACAGGTGCAGCGCCCACGCCTCGAACGCATTCGCCGCGAGGATAATCCCTTCATCGTAGCTCCGCCACCGCCGGCTGGGCCGCGCGACGCGGTACCCTGTGACAGCGATGGATACCAGGTCGCTGAGAAGTGGTTGACTGCCCGACACGACACCATGACAGGGATAGAACAGATCAACCACGATGAGTGGAATCGCCCCGCCCGGCACAGTATCTTCGGCCCAACCACGCTGCTCGAGATGGCTCACTTCACCGCCCAGCATGACCGGTTGCATATCAACCAATTGTGCCAAACGTTGGGAAGATGTGAATAATTCCTGGCTCTCAGGGACATCAAACACGATCCGTGTTAAGATAGAATAAGATTTCTTGGGTCGTACCGAGAGCGTGGAGCGATGACGACAACGAACGGTCTGGTTCCTTCGATTATCCTTCTGACGAATAATCCGCTTCACGCCGACGACCTGAAGCCGGTGTTCAACAATTACGATGTCATCCCGGTAAGCACAGTCGATGCGGCGCAGCGATACAGGGGTGAACATCCAATTTCAGTGGTCATCCAAACAGAGACATTCCAATCATCAATCGACGATACACCAGCGATTCCAATTGATCTAACCGTTGGCTTACCGCTCAATCCACAGCAGCAGATCCTCGTCCAATCCTTTGTTGAGGCGCGAACGCAGGCGATTTCCAGTGAGTGGCACTTCCAGCAATTGAAGGCTGAAAACCAACGCCTGAGTCACGAACTGGACTTACGTAGTCATCTCACCGACGAGATGAATTTCCTCAAGGATGTGATCGTGCGGAACGTGGCTCATGAACTGAGGACACCACTGTTGCAGGTGAAGTCGGCAGTATCGCTTTTGGCTGAGGATGTGGGCAAGAGCAACAAGGTCGTCGAGTTGGCGCTGGAGGCCACCACCCGACTGGAAAGCGGCGTTCAGAATGTGACTATGTTGAATGAACTGATGCGCGACAGCCTGGACATCCAGCGCAGCGCAGTCGCGGTGGAAGACTGTATCCAGTACGCGCTGCGTAATCTGCGCCGCAGTTGGGAACATCGCGATCAACTAGATCGGGTGCATATCAAACTGGATGACAACCTGCCGCGCGTCTGGGGTGACGGGCAGCGTCTGGGAATTGTGTTTCAATTGCTCATCGAGAATGCTCTCAAATTCAGTGCCAAGAAGGTAACCATCACAGCACGAAAGCGCGGCAAGGATGTCGAAATCGAAGTCAAAGACCTCGGTATTGGCATCCCAGTCGATCAAGTGACACGCATCTTTGAGCCGTTTTATCAGGTGGATGGATCCTCCACGCGCCGCTACGGTGGCATGGGCATCGGTCTGGCAATCGTCCGCGCTATCCTGGAACGGCATCAATCGACAATCAGCGTCAAGTCGCAGATTGATAAGGGCAGCACCTTCATCTTCAAGCTGCCGCCATCACCTCAATCCTGATGATGGCTCGCCTGCTTGACAAAGAATCCCTCAACTCCTATACTTGCCGCTTATTCCTTACCTGCTGATCTTGCCCCAATAATATGCGCATTTGGCTTGAAAGTGACCCATTTTCATGATTGAAATTGCACAGAATTACATTGGCGGAAAGTGGCAATCGGCTGAATCCGGCGATCAGTTTCCCAGCTACAATCCTGCTACTGAGGAAATCCTGGCGCAGGCACCGCGAAGCACTGCGGCAGATGTGGAAGCCGCTGTTCAAGCCGCGAAACAGGCCTATCCCGGCTGGCGACTGACCCCTGCCCCGCGCCGGGGCGAATTGCTCTTCCGTGTGGCTCAAATCCTGGCCGACCGCAAACAGGACATCGCCCGGCTCATGACGCAGGAGATGGGCAAACCACTGGCTGAAACCGGTGGCGATGTGCAAGAAGCGATTGATATGGCTTATTACATGGGTGGCGAGGGTCGCCGGATGCTTGGATATACGGCACCGGTAGAAATGCCCAATAAGTTTGGCATGGCACTGCGCGACTCGGTCGGCATCGTCGGTCTCATCACACCCTGGAACTTCCCGGTGGCGGTCCCTAGCTGGAAGATGCTGCCGGCATTGATCGCTGGCAATGCCGTGGTCTGGAAACCCAGCGAGGATACCCCGCTGACCAGCGCCGCCTTCGTCAAGGTCTTTGAGGCTGCGGGGTTACCACCCGGTGTCCTCAACCTGGTGACGGGGTTGGGCGATGCTGGGGCAGCGCTGGCAGCCAATCCTCATGTGCGGGTAATTTCATTCACGGGTTCCACAGAAACCGGCCTCAAAGTCTACACTCAAGCCGCCAGCCTGGGCAAAAAAGTAACGCTCGAAATGGGTGGCAAGAATGCCATCATCGTCATGGATGATGCCAATCTGGAACTGGCAGTAGAAGCCATCACCTGGAGCGCTTATGGCACCACCGGCCAGCGCTGCACCGCAACCAGCCGGCTGATCGTCCAGAGCGGCATCAAATCTCAGTTGATCGAAGCGCTGGTCGAGAAAGCCCGTACCATCAAAATCGGTAATGGCTTAGAAGATGGGGTGATGGTTGGCCCACTGGTGAATGCCAAAGGCCGCGAAAAAGTCGAACGCTATGTCGAGATCGGCAGGAACGAAGGGGCGAAGCTCATCATCGGCGGGCAGCGTCCAGACTTCGACAAAGGCTTCTTCTATAATCCGACGCTGTTCAGTGAAGTCTCACGCGATATGCGGCTCGCCCGTGAAGAAATCTTCGGCCCGGTTCTGAGCCTGATCGAAGTCAAAGACCTGAACGAAGCCATCGAAGCCAACAATGAAGTCAGCTATGGTTTATCCAGCAGCATCTTCACCGAGAACGTCAACGCAGCCTTCCGCGCCATTCGTGACCTGACCACCGGCATCGTCTATATCAATCACGGAACAACCGGCGCAGAAATCCAGTTCCCCTTTGGTGGCACGCGAGGCACTGGGAATGGGATGCGCGAGGCCGGCCTGGTTGGATTAGACTCTTTTATGGAGTGGAAATCGGTGTATGTCGATTACAGTGGGCGTTTACAGCGGGCGCAAATCGACACTGATGCGATTCTGAGAGAACAGTAACCGACTGTCGCATTGTTGTGATATTTGCGGTAAACTGCACAGAATGAACGATTTTTCACAATCGAGGCCCTTGTATTGGGACGCCAGCTTTGAGATTGTTTTGTCCCTCAAAGAGCGGTATCCCGATATTAATTTGGATAGCATCGGACTAGATCAATTATTCCAGACCATCGTTGCACTTCCGGGATTCGTTGATGATCCTGAACTGGCGAACGAGGGGATACTGAGCGAGATTCTGAGGGAATGGTATGAGGAGGTCAACCCATAATGGCTGAACTCGATTTGCGCGATCTGCACAACACCGAGTTTCCAATTCCGGATGAGATGCAGGGCAATGTGGCGATCACCAGCCTCAGCCGCATTTATAATTGGAGCCGTCGCTCCTCAATGTGGCCGATGCTGTTTGGTCTGGCCTGCTGCGCGATTGAAATGATCGCGACAGCGGCTTCGCGTTACGATCTGTCACGTTTCGGCATGGAGGTCATGCGCGCCAGTCCACGGCAGTCCGACCTCATGATTGTCTCTGGCACCGTGACCAAGAAGATGGTAGTGCCGATTGTGCGCTTGTACAATCAGATGCCAGAGCCGAAATACGTCCTGGCGATGGGTGCCTGCGCCAGCGGTGGTGGCCCCTTCAAAGAGGGATACAATGTCGTCTCCGGCATCGACCAGTATGTGCCAGTGGATGTGTATGTGCCTGGCTGCCCCCCCACCCCTCAGGCGCTATTGCATGGCCTGATCGCTCTACAGAAGAAAATTGATGGACAATCGCTGGCAAACGGGAATGATGTCCCCTGGTATGGCGTTGGCCCAGCAGAACCCACCCCTATTCCCATCCTGGGGCCGGATATTATCGACCCGCGTCAGATGGACCTCATTCGCCGTCAGGCGCAGTTGGCGGCTGAGGGTAAATCCTTTGGCCTGCGTGAGCTGCCACCGCTGAAACCGACTACAACACCCAAGCTGGCACCGAAAGCCAAAGCCGCCCCGGCCAGCGATAAACCCGCCAAACAAGCTGAAGCTGCTGCGCCGGCCCCGGCTGCCGTCGCGACCGCTACTGCACCTGCCGCGACCAAACCGGCTGATGGTGGCAAATTCGATAAAGCAGCGATGTTGGCGAAGATTCGCGAGAAGAAAGCACAAAAAGGGTCGTAACACATGGTCGCTGACACAGCTATTGTCCAGAAAACCGATGTGCAGGGTGCAATCGCCCAACTGAAAGAACACTTTCCTGATGCCGTCAAGGACGACTCGCGTGACGGTTACAGCGGCGTGATCGTCGACAAGAATCATCTGGTCGAGGTTGCCACCTACGTTCGCGATCAACTGAACTTCGACTATCTGTCGAGCGCGACAGCAGTTGATTACCTCGGTCACGGCGACCATCTGGAGATGGTCTACCATGCCTACCGCACCAGCGGCGGCCCGGCGCTGTGTTTCAAGGCACAGACCGACCGTAACCGCGCCGAAATCCCCTCGCTGATCGATGTCTGGCCTGGTGCTGACTTTCAGGAACGCGAGGCCTGGGATCTGTACGGCATTCGCTTCCCCGGTCATCCGAATCTGAAGCGCATTCTGCTGTGGGAAGGCTTTCATGGTTTCCCCATGCGCAAGGACTGGAAGGAAGCCTACTACGAAGAAGATACCAAACCCTTCGAAAGTCGCTGGCCGGGGGGCTGGGTGCAGCGCGCCGAAGAACGCAACGTCTATGGCAAGAATGTCAGTTACCCAGCCGATTTTGATCTGTCGAAGCTGAATGACCGGTCGGAAGAAACCCTCTACAGCGACCTCGGCCTGGGCGTCAGTGTTCAACAACTGGATGGCAGCGACGCGCTCAAGACCGATCGCCTGGTCGTGAATATGGGGCCGCACCACCCCAGCACACATGGCGTGTTCCGCATGATCGTGACGCTCGACGGCGAGACAATTGAGTCGCTCGAGCCAGTGATGGGCTATCTGCATCGCAATCACGAGAAGATTGGCGAGCGCAACGCCTGGTACCACAACATGCCTTTCACTGACCGGCTGGACTACATCTCCAGCATGAGCAACAACCTGGGCTATGCTCTGGCAGTGGAACAGTTGATGAGCCGAGGCGCTAAGTATCAGCCCCCCACCTATCGCGCCGAAGTCATTCGTGTGTTGATGGTCGAGCTGACCCGAATTGTCAACCATTATTGGGCCATCGGCTTCCTGTTGAACGACCTGGGTGCTTTCTTCACCCCGGCGCTGTACGCCATCGCCGAACGCGAGAAAATCCTCGACTTCTTTGAAGCGACGGCGGGCAGCCGGATGATGTGCAACTATATGCGCTTCGGCGGGGTCTTCAAGGACATCCCGGAACGCATTCGTGGTGTCGCCAACCTGCTCAATGACAAGGTGCGCGATTACAACACGATGGACTACCTGACCGAACTCATCAATGAGCGCATCCCGCGGTCGATTGACGAGCTGGATCAATTCCTGACGGACAGCGAAATCATCAAGGAGCGTACCATCGGCGTCGGCTATCTGCCGCCTGAGATGGCGATCGCTTACAGCGCTGCTGGCCCGTTGCTGCGAGCCAGCGGTGTACCCTACGACCTGCGCCGGGCCGATCCGTACAGCATCTATCCTGAACTGGATTTCGATGTGGCGGTTCGCTACAACGGTGACATCTATGACCGTTATCTGATCCGCCTCGATGAAATGCGCGAGAGCGTCCGCATCCTGAAGCAAATCCTTCCACGTTTGGAGAGGACTAAAGGAGAGTCGTTCTTCGCCGGCGATAAGGGCAAGTATCTGCCCCGTATGCCGTTCGGAGAATCCTACGGACGGGTCGAGAATCCGAAGGGCGAATTAGGCTACTACATTGTCTCACAGGGTGATGAAAAGGGGCCGCAGAATCCCTGGCGCTATCACGTCCGCGCTCCTAGCTTCATCAATCTGACGCCGCTGGGCCCGATGTGTGTGGGTCATAAGGTGGCTGATGTGGTCGCCATTCTCGGCAGCATCGACATCGTTTTGGGTGAGACGGATCGCTAGTTGAGGGAGTAACCATGTACGGAAAAGGCATTGCCAAAGGCCTTTGGGTAACGTTCAAACATTTTTTCGCCACCTACGCTGACGATCTGCGCTATGCCGGTCGCAAGTATATCGGTCAGGAGAACTTTGAAGTGCGCCAGGGTTTGAAGACTGAAGGCGCGTTCACGGTTCAGTACCCCGACGAAAAACTGGCTGTCCCGGAACGCTTTCGTTTTGTGCCGTTTCTGGTGACGGAAGATCAGGATGTTAACCGGATGGGCGAGGACTGGTGCACCAGTTGTGGCATCTGCGCCAAAGTCTGCCCGCCGCAGTGTATCTGGATTGTGCGCGGCAGTGACCCTAACACCGGGCGTCCGGTGCCACAACCAGAAGCCTTCTTCATCGACATCGACATCTGCATGAATTGTGGCTTCTGCGCCGAGTTCTGCCCGTTCGACGCCATCAAGATGGATCACGACTACGAATTGGCGAGCTACGACCGCACCAATCAACACATTCATGACAAGAAACGTCTGTCCAAGCCATTGAGCTATTGGAAGACCATCGCCCCCACCACCGCGCTGGAAGAAGCCGAAGCACGGGGTGGCTGGGAACACCCGGATGTGCTGAAGGCCAACAAGAAAGCGGGCAAAGCCGCGACAGCACCTACCCAGGACAATATGTTCCCGGATTACGCCGCGCTGGCACCCAAAGTGGTCGTCCAGGAAACCGTGGCGACACCGGCTACCGAAGCGGCCGCCCCTGCTGCCCCGACAGCGGCAGCGCCAGCAGCCCCAGCGCCCAAGGCTGCAACGCCAACAGCGAGTGGCGACCAGAAGCCCAAGTTCGACAAGCAGGCGATGCTGGCGAAGATTCGTGAGAAGAAGGCCAGCAAAGGCTAGGTCAACGATTGCAGAGGACGGCGCGGCAACGCCGTCCTTTTAATTACGGCGAGATGTATTTGGGCTCTGGTCGGAGAATTCTTACCCTTTCTCAGGCTCATCCTTCAGGCGAATCTCATGTCTGTCCCGTAAGCTCCTCAGATACAATTGACAAGACACAGGCCAGACAAGATGCGCGGCGTTAAAAAACAAGACCTTCCAACAAAAGTCTGTACCGTCTGTCAGCGACCTTTCACGTGGCGAAAGAAATGGTCACGAGACTGGGAACACGTGAAATATTGTAGTGAGGCCTGTCGTAAACAAGCCAAATCAATGGCAAAGACCTGAGGTCTCGCTGATGAATCCTAACATGATCCAGACTTTCGATAGCCGAAAGGATCTGATCGAATATCTGGCGGGTGAATTCCCTCTCGCATTTCAGCGCAATCCATCCGTATCGACTATCGTAGGCGGACGACGCGCCGCTGAACAGCAACTTGAAAGAATTAGCCCCCGTCAATATGGCTTAGATCGCAATTATCTTGATGGGGCCGTAACCCGGTTGTCACCTTACATCCGACACGGGATCGTCAGTTTGGCCGAAGTGAGGGATGCCGCTCTAAGACTGGCATCACCATCTGATGCAGAGAAATTTATCACTGAGCTGGGTTACCGCGATTACTTCCAACGCGTGTATCGAGATATTGGCGACGGCATCTGGCAGGATCGCGAACCCATCAAGAGTGGATTACACGCCCACCACTACACAGCGGACATGCCTGCCGATGTCCTGAACAGCAAAACCGGCCTCAAATGCATTGATGAATTCAGCCAGGAAATTCAACAAACGGGTTATCTGCATAATCATGTTCGAATGTGGTTATCCGCCTACATCATTCATTGGCGTAGAATTCGCTGGCAAACCGGCGCAGCCTGGTTTCTTGAGCATCTTCTGGATGGCGACCCGGCCAGCAACAATCTCTCATGGCAATGGATTGCCAGCACATTCAGCCAGAAGCCTTATATCTTTAATCGTGAAAATCTGGAAAAATACACTCAGGGTCGTTACTGCCGCTCTTGTGAGCGTTATGGAAACTGCGATTTTGAGGGAGCCTATTCGGAGTTGGAAGCTCGGCTCTTTGAACCGCATGGCACCCCTGACAATCATCAGCACCTGTCAGCCAGCCCAGCTAAATCATCAGGCAAAGATTTCCCAAAGCATCCAATCGCCTGGATACACGGTGATAACCTGAATCCCAACAGTCAGGCGCTGAACCATAACTCCACATCACCAGCGATTTGGGTCTGGGATGATGAACTATTGGAAAAATGGCGCATTAGTTTCAAACGAATTGTATTCATCTATGAGTCATTGCTGGAGTTGCCAGTCATCATTCGGCGAGGTCAGGTGGCAGAACAGGTCATCGCATTCGCAGCCAAACATCACGCAGACGGGGTCATCACCAACGAGAGTCCCAGTCCGCGTTTCCAACATATTTGCGAGGCACTCGAACAAAACACAGCAGTCAGTATTGTTTCAGAGAGACCCTTTCTGAAGCAGGAGATGGAGTTTGATCTCAAACGTTTCTCCCGCTACTGGCGCAATGCCAAGCCACTGGCTTTTGATTGATTCGAGCAAGAAGCACTGACGAATATTTATCATCGCAGTTATACTTATTCCATGATCGTCTAACAATTACAGGAGCTAAGATGAGCAACATCAGCGACCAGGTTATGGCCGCCCTCAGCACCGTCATCGAACCCGAATTGCACCGGGATATCGTCAGTCTGAATATGGTTCGCGACCTGACGATTGATGGCGGAACTGCCAAATTCACTATCGTCCTCACCACACCCGCGTGTCCACTCAAAAATGTTTTCCTCGAACGCTGTAACGCCGCTGTGATTGGGCGCGTTCCAGGCATTCAGCAGTTGAACATCAATTGGGATGCGCAGGTTCCGACCGATCGTAAGATTCATGGACGTCTCGACGTGCCGATGCGCTGCCTGCTGGCGGTATCTAGCGGTAAAGGCGGCGTTGGAAAAAGCACAGTCTCAACCAATGTCGCGGCTGCGCTGGCCGAAGCCGGGGCGCGCGTCGGACTCATTGACGGTGACATTCTGAACCCGAACATCCCACAGATGACCGGCCTCGGTCACGGTCGGCCCAAAGTGGTGGATGGCAAGATGCTGCCGATGGAAGCCTATGGCGTCAAGGTCATGAGCACCGGTTTCCTCTCTAGCCCGGACAAACCAATGATCCTACGTGGCCCAATGCTCCATAGCGCTATCCGTCAGTTGTTCATGGATGTCAACTGGGGGCAGCTCGATTACATGATCGTCGATTTACCGCCCGGCACTGGCGATGCCCCGCTGTCGCTGGCTCAGTCCTTCCCCCTCACTGGCGCGATTATCGTCACACAACCGCAGGAAGTTGCGGTTGCAGACGCCCTGCGCAGCATCGCCATGTTTGAAACGCTGAATGTACCTATCGTCGGCGTGGTCGAGAATATGGCGGGAGATTTCTTCGGCACAGGCGGTGGTGAACGATTGGCACAGGATCGAGGTGTCCCGTTCCTGGGGCGTGTGCCTCTGGAAGCTGAAGTCCGCAAAGGTGGCGATTATGGCCGGCCGGTGGTCATCACCCAGCCCGAGTCTGAAGCAGGGCGCGCCTTCTTTTCCCTGGCACAGACGGTGGCCGCCCGTGCCAGCATGTTGATGCTCCAAAGCGCCGATGTCATCCCGCTGAATGTCATCGGCTAACCCTCAGGGCTGGCGGATCGCGCTATAGATGCGCCAGCCCCTAATCATCCATGCCCAGCACGCGGATGTTGTCGCTGCTGCCTACCGGATTGTAGCGCCCGACAAATAACCAGAAGAGAAAACTGGCGACCAGAGCCAGAACGAACGCCAGTACAAGTTCGCTCCAGGCCGTCCGCAAACTTACATAGTACAGAATGCCCAGACTGACCAGAACCATCACGACCATCACACCAC
This sequence comes from Anaerolineae bacterium, assembly GCA_022843385.1. Lineage (GTDB taxonomy): Bacteria > Chloroflexota > Anaerolineae > Aggregatilineales > Phototrophicaceae > CFX2. Next base: position 129,930 of record JALHNT010000017.1, read on the forward strand.
GCCGCTTTTTGGTCTCCGTACGTTGAATCAAGAGCAGCATGATGACCAGCACCACCCACAAACCGAACAGTATTCCACCATCCACAGGCTAACACCTCACGCAGAAAATCATCACCTGCATTATAGGCGGGTTTGTATTGAGTAGGAATGCGTTTTTAGAGTATACTCATCGTTCATGGCATTCAAACTATTGAAGGAATGGAGTGGATGGATATTCAGATATCGCTACAGACGAATGTCAGCCTGATTGAGGTCAGCGGACGCATTGACAGCATGAATGCCAACCAACTCGGCGATGCACTGGCAAAAGAGATTAGCCAGGGTCATCTGCAAATGGTATTGGATTTAGGGCGAGTGGATTATATGAGCAGCGCCGGTCTTCGTGAACTAGTCTCTGCTTTGAAAAAAGTACGCGGAAAAGGCGACTTGAGACTGGCTCAACCATCCGATCGAGTACTTGAAATCCTGGAAATGGCCGGTCTGGACAGTATCTTTCAGATTTACCCGACCCCAGTGGACGCGATCAGCAGCTACTAACCCCCACCCAAAAGGTGCAGGCTATGAATGAAAGCCGTTTGGTCATCGCCGGAGTCCTGGATGAAATCCCGCGCGCCCGCCAGTTTGTGGCTGAAACTGCCCGAAGCATGGGGATGGATGATCGCGGCATCCATCAATGCGAGCTTGCTATTGATGAAGCCTGTACCAACATCATTGAGCATGGCTATCAGGCCAACGGTTTCAACCAGACCATCACCATTACGCTCCGCCTGCAGATGCCTAATTTCATCATCATGATTGCCGATTTTGGTCCGCCCTACAACCCGCTCAACCACCCCGACCCGGACCCGGGGGCACCACTTGATGAGCGCAGGGCCGGCGGTTGGGGGATCTACTTCATCAAAAAGATCATGTCGGAAGTATCGTACTTCTACGAACACAATCAAAATCATCTGGTCATCGTCAAGCGCCTGAGCGATGACTAAGGCGATCCCTGTCGCCAGCCATTAATGTTGTTCAGGTCAACGGCGTCAGGACCAGGTGGCAGAAAGTTGCCGACACATTCCTGCGCGGTCGCTGGCAGGTCCGTGCGAGCGGAGACCAGCGGCGTATCAGGATTGAAGTAATTCCAGGCTGCGCGTGAAATACCTTCGATGATCGGCCAGAGGCGCTCATAATTCTGAAACTCAGCCTGTTCCCAGATAAAGACCGCGATCACATAATCCCGTCCACTGGGCGGAAAGACGATACCGGCATCCGCCGACATATCGCTGACCCAGCCATTCTTGTGCGAAATACGAACACCGGATGGAATGCCGCCCTGTAACAGCCGTTGTAGATCATTGGCACTCATCAGTTCAAGCATCTGCTGGCATTCCGTCTGGGTGTACTCGCCTTCAGGGTAGGCTGCGATCAGTCCTGACCCATGATTGGCGCAGTCGTAGATGAGGCTGAACAACGCCCCTATGTCCTCAGCCGTGATCTGATTGAATGGGTCAGGGTTGGTGTTGAAGTTTGGATTCGGCGTTGTTGCAGGTGGTGGAATTGAACCCAACTGCTGTCCCTGCACGCCCAGGAACAACGGGGCCGTGATGAAGGTGTTACGCGCACCAAGATATTGCGTATTTTCGGTCACGTCACGAATGCCCCCGAAGAGATCATCAGCCTGTCCAGTCACGCGAGTCCCCGTGATCTGCATCAGGAGATTCGAGGACGAATTGTTGCTACAGAGCAGCGAATTCGCCATCAGCCAGGCTTCATCCTGACTTGGTGCAACCCAGAGGCGTCTGAAGTAATCCAGCAGAATGGGAACCTTGATCGTACTGGCGGCTGAAAACGCCACATCGCCATTGATGTTGACCTCATCGCCAGTGGTCAGGTCTTGAATGTAGATCGAAGCCACTGTCGTCTGCCCGTCATAGATGAAGCCCTCCGCGTTCAGATAATCCACAATCATCTGACGCAGGGTGTCAATATCGGTGCTGGCAGCCGAGGCTTCAACGACGGGCAAATTCACCACCCTCTCGGTAGGGCTGCGAAGAGCCGCGTCAACCAGGGGCAGCGCAGCCTCAACATCCAGTTGGCTGCCCGATAAACCAGAGCGTACCGTCAACGTATCGAGGTTGTAATTCACATCGCTGACTGTCTGATCATAGCTGGCACTGATCTGGCCCAAAAATGCTTCCAGTCGGTTCTGTTCGTAAGTGACCATCACCGGTACGTCAACGGACTGGTTGGCTTCCTGACCAATCAGATAATTGGCGAAACGCGCCCAGAAACTTCCCTGAATATCGCCGGATGAGGTCGCCGCAGCCAGCATCGAGTCGCCATTGAGGCGGAATTCCAGTTGAGCCGGGTCAAGCGCGATGATGTTCGTCCCATAATAGAGGACAACCGGTTGCCGATACACCGTCTCCAGTTGAGTCAAGGCCTCCCGTGATGACAACCCACCCAAAGGAAGTCCGGCGATGGACACATCACCTGGGAGCCGATCCTGCTGTTGACTGAACAAGACCAGATAGAACAAGAATAAACCGAGTGAAGCGAAAATCATGACCAACGACAACATCTGGAGTATGGGCAAACCACGACGCCGGCGTCGACGGGAAGGGATTAAGGTACTACTGCTCATGTAATCTCACGAGGAACTTGCTTCAGATGGATAGCGGACTGAATGGCTTCGTAGTGAAAACGTTGCAGACGGGGCAATTCATCGAGGCTGACCCACGCATAATCCAATAGCTCACCACTGAGCTGACCGACATTGCCTTCAGCACGACACAGGTACGCCAGATCAAGATGATTGTTATAGGCCAGATCGACATGCAGGATTTGTTCGGCCTGAATGGTGAGCATCAGTTCTTCACGGAATTCCCGCACAACTGCTTCAGCCGGGCTTTCGCCTCGATCAATCCAGCCCCCGGGCAATCCCCAGGGTGCATAGGGGTGAAATACATGCTCGACCAGCAGGACGCGACGCTCATCATCAATGACCACGCCGACCACACCTGCCGAGAATTTCGCCTGTCCGAATCGCCAGATGATCCGCGCGAAGGCAATGATCCAGGGAGCTTTCTGAAAGAATGTTGCTAGACGGCGCACTCACTACGACCTGTTACTTTTGTCCAGAAAACGAGTGTAATGGACGATAGAGTTCACGTCAACCGCTTCAGTGCGACAGCGCGAATATGCTATACTACAAACAGGCAAGCCATTTCAATCCCACATAGGGTTAGCAAATTGTCACAAGCGTCTCTTGATTTCCTGAATCTATTTGTCCGAACGCCTGGCGACATCATTTACTTCCTGGTTGCTATTGGCCTGAGTCAAGCAGGCTTATTCATGGCATTGGGGGAGAAATGGCGCAATCCCAAGCAAACAGATGCCAACCGGTACACGCTTGCCATGCTGGGGATTGTTCTGACCTGGGTTGTCCTTATGTTGGGTGCCCTGTTCGGGGTTGTAGCGAATCAGAGTACAGCCAGCATCCTTCCTCCGTTGGAACGGGCCGGCAATCTGTTGATCATTGCGTTAAGCCTATGGGCTTTTATCACAGCAGATACACCCCCTGCCGCCCGCAGCTTTAATCTCCTGTTGCTGGGCGTGATTATTCTGGTGGGCATTGGCTATGCGCTCACTGGTATGCAGTGGCTGGGAAGCCCCAGCCAAGACAACTTCAATCTGACCACCCTGAGTGTGCTTTGGACGACGGCAGCCGTCATTCTGATCGTGATTGCGCTGGTCCTTATCATCATCAATTTTCGTTATGTGACGGATGCTCCTCTTAAGCTACTGTTCTTCCTGATTCTGGGTGTCGGCTATGGTGGAACACTGTTCCAGATCAGCCAGTACAGTCTGTTAGGCAACTATCCCGGAACAACCCGCATCGCGATGCTAGCGGCTCTGCCCATTCTCACAGCTATCATCTACCGTATGGTGGTCAACCACCTTCAGGCTGAGATCGTTCAGGCCGTTCCCACAGGTGCCGCGCCCATAGCAGCGGCACGGCCAAACATCATGGAAGATCGCCTGCCACCTCCGCCCCCGGTATCCATGACGCCGACCCAACGCGACTCGATCCTGCTCTTGAAGACGTTGGGGCTGATCCTTGAAGACTCAACGCCAGCAATCATTCCAGAGAAAATCATCACGTCGGTGTTGGATGTTCTGAAAGCCGAAGTTGGCGCGATCTTCACCTTACAGGATGCCAACTATGCCGACGCCGTAGTGGCTTTCGACCAGGCCCAACAGCGACACATCAATGGCATGTCGCTCAACCTGGATAACCAACCAACATTGGTTAATGCGGTTGAACGTCGCCTGCAGCGCCCACTGTATACGGATCGTAACGCCGAAGAATTACGTGATCTCTATACCCGTTTGGATGTCAGCAAAGATGGACCAGCCTATTTTCAGCCGCTGGTCAAAGGCAAAGAACTGATTGGCATACTGGTCGTCGGTCTGCCCTATTCGAACCGCGAGCTGGATGAGGCGGAACGAGAGCTACTCAAGGGCATCGGCATCATCGCGGGCAACCTGCTGGCATTGAGCTTCGCCGCTCGCGATGCTCGATTACAGGCAGAAGAACAGGCCATTCAAGCGCTGATGGAAGGCAGGCCGATAGAGGCGGATGCGAAGGCCGCGCAATCCAGGCCAGAACTTCAGATTAATTTACAGGCTGCACGTGAGCAGATCACGGAACTGTCACAGCAAATCACCCAGCTTAAGCTCGAACTCGACGAAGAACGCACTCGCGTCGCCAGCCGGATTGGTGACACCGAAGCTGGCATATCAGTCTCACAGCGTATTCTGACCCTCACAGATGAACAGCAGTTGCTCCGCGAGGAACGGGATCAACTCCTCAAACGGTTGCAGGAGTCCGAGACCGCACTCACGGGGGCAACAGCCGATAGCAGCAGCGGTATTCTGAGTGACTTGATCGAAAGCCTGCGGCGTGACAAGGATGACCTGGTGGCGCAGCGCGACAGGCTGCAACGGGAACTGACTCGCCTGCGAAGTGGGCAGCCCATGTCGGTCAGTGGGATTCAGGAAATTGAAGTGCGCATGAGCCAGGAGAAGTCGCAGCTTGAAGCCGAACGCGATCAGCTTCAGGTCAAACTTGCCGACATCTCAGCTCAACTGCGCGCCCTCGGTATCGAAGGTGGGAGCGCTGGGCTGGCCCAATTGATCGCTCAATTGACCGAGCAGCGCGCCTGGATGCAATCGCGGATTGACCACCTGACACTCGAACGGAATGCCCTGCTGAAAGAACGGGTGCAGCACGAAGACTCGATCAAGCGTGAAAAAGAACGCGCCGGTCGCATCCAACTGCTGGAGACCGAAGTTCGCAATCTGGCTTCCGATCGCGAAGCCCTGGTTCAGCAGCGCGACCAGATCCGAAGCGAACGAGACGCCCTGGCCGGACAACAGGACGCGATCAAACAAAACCGCGCCCGACTGCTGGCGGAAGCCTCTGGCTATCAACTCGAACTAGCCGAGTCTTACCGTGAACAAGCCAAGCTGCGGCAGAAGATGGAACAATTCCTGAACCTGAAGAGCGAGTTCACGTCTCGGCTGGAAACCCTGTTGGCTGAGAAACAGGCATTGGAAACCGAACGCAATATGCTGTTGGCACGCCTGGAAGGCGACCGCCAGCGCGTCCAGCAGATGGGTGAAGCCGGAGTTGGCTCGATGGCGCGCATGGTGGAAGAAGTAACCCAACAGCGCGATCAGTTCGAACGCGAACTCAATCAGGCACACACAGCGCTGGCAGAAGCTATGAACAAGATTGATCTGATGCAGGTGCAGCTTAAGGCACAAGCGCCGATCAACGGTGACAACGGTTATCCACCCAATCAGAAAACCATCACGCTGGGTGCAATTCAGGAACTCCGCACACCACTCTCGGCCATCATGAGTTACGTTGAACTCCTGCTCGATGAAGCTGTCGGCATCCTCGGTGAAAAGCAGAAAAACTTCCTCCAGCGGGTCGCCGCTAACACCAATCGTATGACCGTTTTCCTGGACGAACTTGGGCGCATCCATGCGCTGGGGGACACCATCGCCCTCAACCTTCAGGATGTCGATATGGTGAACCTGCTGGAAGAAAGCATCACCAACACCACTGCCCAATTTCGTGAGAAGAATTTGGTCGTTAACCTCGATCTTCCTGACCACAGCCGCATCATTCGAGCCGATGTCAGCGCGGTCAATCAAATCATGAAAGAACTGCTCACCCATGTCTATCTGGCTTCACCGCACAACAGCGACATCACACTAAGCCTGGAAGAACAAGCCGTCCAAATTGGAAACAGGCTGGTTCCATCGATTGTTGTGAGCATACAAGGATCGGTCGCTCCAGCCAATCCTGACCAGAACGGCCTAACACAGAATACCAGTGAAGTCGGGTTGGCGGTCGCGCGCACCCTCATTGAAGCTCAGGGAGGTGTTCTGATGATCGAAAACTCCTCGCAGAATAACCAGACTTTTCGTTTTGCCCTGCCGTTCGCGGCCACGGCAGATGTTCGAGGATAGTCATGCGGCGTGACATCGGAAACGAATTGATTGTAGCGATCATCGCCCTGGGGGTGCTGGCTTTTGCGATTGCTTTCGCTATCATTCTCAGCTTATCCAGTTCTGTCGATAGTTCAACAACACAGACTCCTGGTGGGATCGTCGCACAAGCCAGCGATACCATCAGCGTCAATCAACCGACGCCGACCGCAACCAGCCGCATTTCCTCGATGACCGTATCATCAACTCCGGGTGGTGTCAGTCCGACTGCTCCGCCGAGTGAACCTACAGCAACCATCCGCAGTATGGCGATGACCGAGACGGAGATACGCCCTACTCAAACTGTGACAGACCCACCGTCCAGCAGTAGCGCTACTCTGGCATCGCCCACGCGCCTCATTCCATCAGCAACCCTGTCACCTGTTCTGCCCACAAGCACACATACCAGCACCTTTACGCCCACACTCATTGCCCCATCAGCCACACCTACGCTGACCCAGACACGGACGACTGTCCCAGCCAGCCCAACGCCAACTCGACCCATCCCAAGCGCAACACGCACACCGATTCCGCCCAGCGCCACCCTCACGCCGGTCACACCCACTGCGACTAGCACGGTCTCCAGGACACCTGCGCCAACGCTCACATCGACTCGTGTGCCACCAACCTTGACCTATACCAGGGTTCCGCCTACGGCCACCCATACCGTGACTGCATCGCCCACACGAATCCCTCCGACCACGACCTACACTGCAACGACTATGCCCAGTCCTACAGCGACGCAAACCGCGACGCGCATACCGTCGCTCACGCCCAGTCCGACCCGTTTACCCCCGTCAGCGACGCCAGTTCCGCCGACTATAACGGTGACAGCATCTCCCACCACAACGCCAACTATTCGACCATCAGCCACTTTCACGGCGATTCCGAGCGTCACGCCAACATCACGACCTTCACCTACCTTTACACTAACGCCGCGACCATCGGTCACTGTTACGGCACCTTTGCGTGCAACCCAAACGCCTCGCCCTGCCAGTGCAACACCAACGGCTACGGCCTGTGGTGTCCCATCCGGTTGGGTGGCGTATACCGTTCAACGCGGCGACACCTTGACATCCATCGCCAGGGCATTTGGCACGACCATCGCCGAGCTACAGGCTGGGAACTGCCTGCTCAACCCCAATTCGATACGGGCTGGTCAACAGCTTTTGGTTCCGCCGGGCAACCTGACAGCGACTGGTTCCGCACCGGCTGTCGAGGGTTGCACCGACATCGGCATCCAGATCACCAATCTACTGCCTGGGCAGACGCTCTCCGGCGTGGTCGAGTTACAAGGCACGGCGTTTGCCACCAACTTCGCTCAATACACCATCGAAGTGCGGCGTGATAACGAAACGCTTTACACCCTGCTCGGTCAGGGCAGCGTTCCAGTCATTCAGAACACCCTGATACGAATTGATACCAGTGCCTTACAGCCGGGCGGCTACTGGATCCAACTCACAGTGACGACCTTTGACAACCAGGCGCTCGAATCCTGCGCTATCCCGGTGGATATCCAACGCTGAGTCGCGCGATCATGGGTTATGCGCTAGACTGGCACGGTTTTCGGTAAGTCTTTGCAGGACCCGTTTATGACTGTCAAGAAACCTTCACGCATCCGCCGTTTTCTGCGTTTCATCGCATTTCGCCTCATCCCGACGCTTCTTATCGTCGCCATCATCTACTTCAGTTACGGGGTGGCTCTGGCCGTCGTTCGCCGCGTCAATGAGCAGCAGCAGGCGACCAATCGACTTCCGCTGTATCAGGCGACCGCAGTCGCAATCCAACCGACGCTTGTGACCTTCACGCCCTCACCGACAGCTACCCAGACGGCTACCCAGACGGCAACCGCTACGCTCACTGCGTCCCAGACTGCCACACCAACTGCGTCGGCAACTGCGACCCAGACGGCGACCGCGACCCTGACCGCAACCAACAGCCCTACGCTGACAGCAACCAACACCGCGACCAGCACCTCAATCCCGAGTCTGACGCCTGAGCCAACCCAGATTGCCCAGGTTTTCATGACCAATACCCCGCGCGCACTGGTGATTACCATCCCGGCTCCGAATACCGATGTCCCCAGCGAGACACCACTGCCTACCCCAACATCGATTCCGAGTGCGACCTTCACGCCAGAGCCAACCGCAACACTCACCTTCACCGCGTTGCCGCCCGCGACCGAAACACCACGCCCGTTACCAACGCTCTTGTTCCCATCCGCGCCGGAAGGTGATGTGGCCGCGCCCACCGCGATCCCCACTCAGGTGCCGACGATAGACCGGCAGGGTTATGATCTGGTCAACATCATGCTGATGGCGAGCGACAGCGAATTGACCGGCGATAACTTTGATCGTACTGATACGATGATTATCGTGTCGATCAACCGGACGACCAACACCGTTTCGATGTTGAGCCTGCCACGCGATCTGTTTGTCTACATTCCGGGTTGGACGATGCAGCGGCTTAACCTGGCCTACACGCGCGGCGAGTCGGTGGGATGGACCGACGGTGGTTTCGGGCTGATGCGTCAGACCATCTTCTACAACTTTGGCATCAATGTCCATTATTTTGTCCTGGTCAACCTCAGCGGATTCAAGACCATCATCGACTCGCTGGGCGGGGTGAATGTGGCGGTGGACTGCGCCATCCAGGACTTACCCCTGATCGGTGCCCCTCCCCCACCAGAAGCTGTTGGCCCCGACGCGGATGGCTACTATATCCTGCCTGTCGGCTTCTATCAGATGGCCGGTGAAAGCGCATTATGGTACGCCCGTTCCCGACACAGCAGCTCGGATTTTGACCGGGGGCGACGCCAGATGCAGATCCTGCGGGCGCTGTGGCGGCAGGCACGGAGCAATGGGGACATCACCCGACTGCCGGATTTGTGGTCACAACTGACCAGCGTCGTGAAGACCAACATGACCTTTGAAGACATGGTGGGGCTGGTCCCGTATGCGCTCAACCTCGACCCCGACCGGTTGGAGCAATTCAACATGCGACGGCTATACCACACCACGCCCTGGCAGCCGCCGGACGGATCGTTCGTCCAGTTACCCAATTATGAGCCAATCCACCAGTTGATGATGGATTTCTACCAGCCACCGACCGATAGTCAGGCGATCATCTCACGCCCAAGCGTCGCAGTTTTCAACGGTACGACCAACGCCAACTGGGATCGGGTCGCGGCAGACAGTCTGGCGAGGGAAGGCTTCGTCGCAACAGGCGCGGGCCAGGCCGATAACAGCCAATACAACGACACCATCCTGATTGATTACACCGGGCAGACGAAGGGCAGCAGCCTGGAAGACATCGCCAGCCTCATCAACGTCAAGCCGGAAAACATTCGCATTGAGCCAGACCCGAACCGGACAGTTGATTTTGGGGTCATCCTGGGCAGCAACTACAACTCGTGCAATGAGCCGGGCGTCCTGGCGGTCACCACGCCCACGCCAGGGAGTTAGCCGATGAAGCAGCACTGGGGTCGTGGGTGGTTGGGTATCGCAACAGTGATGGTGGCGGCAGGGTGTGCCATCAATGATCTTCCTGCCCCTACTTTCATCCCAGTTACCACTGGCCCAATGCCCACCCTGATCGTGGCCGGGACTTGCGAGCAAACTCCGGAACTGGAATTGTGGTTGCAGACGTTCTCAATCAGTCTGGATTCGTTTCAACGGCAGATGGATGAGGCTGAGTTCAAGAGCACAGAGGACATTGGATCTGATATTCGCGCACTGACTGGAATCCGTGACAATCTGATTGAGACCACCTCGCCGGATTGTGGTACAGTCATCCATCGTCAAGGCGTTGACACCATGACCAGCGCAGTCAACGCCTTGGAGGACTTTCAGCGCGACAGCAGCAGTAATCTCAGCGCAGCCCTCGAAACCATCCGGCTCCAATTTCAGAGCATCGAAACTGAGCGGCTGGCACTGATCGAACGACTGAATCAACAATTGGACGCCCCCCCCTGATCCGCAGTTGGCGCAGGAGCGTCGATTCCGAGCACATTGTTCAGCTTGCTGATGATCCCGGCCAGACCGGCCAGGGCGCGCATCCGATCGAGGTACTGGCGTTGGGTACGGGCTGGCGGCGCTTCCAATACCTTTTCGATTGTCCCCAAAATGCTCAAGCGAAGCTGGCTGAGATCCGCCTTAAAGTCGCCAGTTGCGGTGAGAGCCGGTTTTGCTGCTGATTGGGACAGTGGGGTTTGCTGCTGAAATTGCTGATCCCACCACTCTTTGCGCCAGGTATAGAGGGTACGCACGGGAACGCCGGTGCGAATATGGGTCGCCTGAATGTCGCCGCCATTGGATTGCATGATGTGCAGCGCATTCCGTTTGACAATCGGTGATACACGACGAGCCATGATGGTTATCCTCCTAAAACAAAAATAGCTAAGAACGGGTGTTCTCAACTATCTCTGATTTTAGAACAGAATTTCCAATCGTGTCAAGCCCCCAAAATCGGGCTACTTGTCAACCGCCGTCGGATCGAAGGCGTCGCGCAGGCCATCGCCAATGATGTAGAGGCACAGCACAGTGGTGACGATCATCAAACCGGGCGCGATAACCAGATGCACCCCTTTGGTGAAGTAGGTCTGGGCGCTGGTGAGCATGTTGCCCCAACTGGCATAAGGAGCCTGGACACCCAGGCCGAGAAAACTGAGCGCTGATTCGGTCAGGATCAGGCCGCCGATATCGAGCGCCAGGGTGATGATGACCACCGAAAACAGGTTGGGAAGAATATGTCTGAACATAATCTGGAAGGGAGAGGCACCGATGGCGCGGGCGCTGATGATGTATTCGCGCTCACGTATCGACAGGGTTTCGCCGCGCACCAGACGGGTTGTGCCAGTCCAACCCAGCAGGCCGAGTACGGCAACCAGACCGAATGGGCCACGCAGAAATGTTCCCTGCAAAGCCGGATTGGTGAGGATAACCGCCGAGACAATCAAAAGCAGAAACAGGGTCGGGATCGAGGTCAGCGTGGTAATCAACCAGATGACCACATCATCCAGGACGCCACCATAATAGCCGGTCATGATGCCGAGCGTGATACCAATTACCAATGACAGAATGGCGGCGAAGAAGGCAATGCCCAACGAAATCTGACCGGCATAGAGCAATCGCGCCAGATGATCGCGTCCCAGATCATCCGTTCCGAGGATGTGACCGGGTGTTCCCACGGGCAAAAAGGTTTCGCTGATATTGGTGCGGGTGTAATCGACCTGCAGAATATACTCCTCGATCAGCGGGGCAAATAGCGACAAGGCTGTCAACGTAATGACAATCGCCATCGCCAGGAGGGTGAGCTTGTCGCGCCGCAGACGCTTGAGTGCCAGGGAGGTTAACGATTCGCCAACAACGCTTTTTTGCGTCTTCAGATCAAGTTTGGCGACAGTAGTTGCGGACATGCGACGCCTCCTAATTGAAGCGGATGCGCGGATCAATCAGCGCATAGAGAATATCGGACAGAATGAAACCGATGATCGTCGCCAGCGAAGCGATGATGACGACGGCCATGATGACGGGGTAATCCTGCTGCAGGACTGAGGCAACACCTACCCTGCCTAATCCCGGCCAGGAGAAGATGGTCTCGGTGATCGGTGCACCGCCCAACAATCCGGCGATGGCCGGGCCGAGGAAAGTGGCAATCGGAATGAGGGCGTTGCGCGCCCCATGCTTGAACCAGACCTCGCGCCCCGAAAGCCCCTTAGCCTTGGCGGTACGAATGTAATCCTGCCCAATCACATCCAGCATCGAAGCGCGCATGTACCGCGAAAAGACAGCGATGGTCCCGGTTGAAAGCACCAGAGTCGGCAGGAGCAAATATTCCAGACGCATGTAGATTGGTGGACATCCCCCGGTCAAGACAGGGGCACAGCGACTGCCCATCGGCAAGACGCGAAGCCACGAACCAAAAATGAGAATCAGAATGAGACCGAGCCAGAAAATCGGGACGGCATTGAAAAAGACCGCCATCACACGCGTAACATTATCGAATGCGCCACCCTTGCGAACGGCGGCCATGATGCCGACTGGAAGACCGACGACCACTCCCAGAAAGAGCGACGCCATACCCAATTCCATTGTGGCACCGACGCGCTCACTAATGACCTGTGTCACCGCTCGTCTTTCAAAGAAAGATCGACCCAGATCGCCGCGCAAGAAACCCAGCCGTTCCCCCGGTGGCTCCGGCACACCATCGCCATCGGCATCAAGCGGAAGAATGAAGGATCGATCAGCGATTTCATCCCCATCGCTGTCCCAGCGCATCCAGTCGTCACCCAGGAGCCAGCGAATGTACTGGACGTAAATTGGGTCGTTCAGGCCTAATTGCTTGGCGACGCGCTCGACCTGTTCCGGCCGGGTGTTCTGCCCAAACGTCAGGGCGCGCACTGGGCCACCCGGAGCCAGACTCATCAGCAAATAAGACAGGATTGTTATGCCAATAAATGTTGGAACAGACTGAATCAGCCGGCGGAGCGTGTATTTGACCATGATGGATTATCACTCAGATGGATCAGGGAACCCCCATATGAGGGCTCCCTGACAAGACGAACATGACGAATTAGTTGGAACGAACCGTCCAGCGATCGACATTCCAGTAGAGCTGCGACGGATAGGGGCCGAACCCATCCACGTTGGTGCGGGCCGCATACATACCACCGATGGAATACAGCGGGACGTAGGCGACGTCGTCTTGCAGCAGTTTCTGGATTTCGTGATAGATCGCCGCGCGTTCGGTCGGGTCGCAACCCGGCAGCGTGCGTGCCTGTTCCATCAATTCAGTGACTTTGGGGTTGTTGTAGGAGCTGAAGTTCTGACCACCGATGGTGTCACCCGACGGGGTGAACAGCGAGGTCTGATCGGGATCATCGGGGTAACCATTACGCCAACCAAGAATGAAGGCGTCATAAGCCTGGCTATCGATGATTTCCAGCAGGGTGTTGAAGTCAATCGCCTGGAAGTCAACCGCGATCCCAATCTGCTTCAGCGCATCCTGGGTAATCGTGCCAATTGCTCCACGACGACTATTGCCTTCGTTAGTGTAAAGGGTGAACTGGAAGGGTGTGCCATCGTCAGCGAACAGCGCACCCTGCGCTACGCGTGGAGTCTCCGGATTGTTGTCGTCATCCACGAAACCGGCTTCTTCCAACAGTTGGATCGCCATCTCGACATTGTAAGGGATCGGTTCCAGATCGGCATCATACGCCCAGGAGGCCGGGATGCTCATGGAAGCCATGCGGTCGCCTTCGCCGAAGACCGCGCCCTGGATGATTTCATCGACATTCAGCGCCATGGCAATCGCGCGGCGAACGCGAACATCTGAGAACAACGGGTGATGCCCCTGTTCAATCGGGCTGCCATCTTCGGCGGTAGCCGGCTGTGGATTTTCGGGATCGGCGAAGTTCAGGCTGAGGTAGTCCCAGGCATTGCCAGGGAAGGCATAGACGTTAACATCGGACGAGGCGCGCAGATCCGAACGACGATTGACAGCGGGGCCATCAATGACGTTGGTCTCGCCAGCCAGGAACTGCTCGATCAGAACGGTCTGATCGCCGACGACCTTGTAGATGAAACCTTCGGGCAGAACACCTTCCGGCGCACCACCAAAGGTTTGATTGGCGACCAGGCTGACCAGCTCGCCAGCACGGAATTCACTAAACTGGAAAGCACCAGCGGAAACAGTCGGATTCAGGTTGAAATCCGAGTCGTTAAGTTCGGCAAAATCAGCCGGCAGGACATGCGAAGGCACAACTGGCAGGTTGGCATTACCCAAAGCAGTGCAATCGGCTTCCTTGAAGGTTACCACCACGGTCGCGTCGTCGGGCGTCTCGACCGATTCAATGATATCAAGACGGAAACTCAACGGAGTTTCCACCAGGCCACTGGCAATCATATCCCAGGAATACTGGATATCTTTTGAGGTGATGGGAGTACCGTCATTCCAGGTCCAGTCATTGCGGATGGTGAAGGTGTAGACCAACCCGTCTTCGGAAATCGTCCAATCCGTTGCCAGCCCAAAATCGCCACCCTTGACGTAGTTGGCGACGGACGGGTCAACGCCGATGAAGCCAGGGAAAATCAGATTGAAAATGCGGGCAGACGAAGTGTCGTTACCGATCAGGGGATTCAGGTTTTGCGGGTCACCGCCGAAGTTGCCTTCGATGATGATGCCGCCCTCACCCGGCGCGGTGTCCTGCGCCAGTACCGGGACAATGAGTAGCGCAACCAGCGCCACCGCCATTGCCAAAACACTCAAACGCAACAGTCTCGACATATTACTTTCTCCTTAACATTCATAAGCCAACGGTCGGCAATTTCTCAATCAGGGATGTCATCCCTGATGTCGTATCTGTGAGCAATACCCACAGACCGCGAGAAAGGTTCAATTGTGATGAATCACAATGGGTCGAAGTTTAACATGATGAACAGAATTAGCAACAAAATACCCCCTTAACCTGTCATGATTAAGGGGGTACTTATGTCTGTCGGGGCGGCGGGACTCGAACCCACGACCTCTTGTCGTCCGGTTCAGAAAGAGAAACCCTCAATTGTCCTCAGTTCCAGATGGGGAAAGTGGCAGAATTTTAGGCCTGTCGTTTGATTTTTGATAGGCCAGCAATTCCAGTTCATCGCGCACCCGATCCCAATCTTTGGGGT
>JALHNT010000018.1 GCA_022843385.1 Anaerolineae bacterium
CGCCTGTGTCCCTTCGTTCCCATAGATCATGTGGAACTGCCCTTTGGTCTGCGCCCCAATCATTATGGAGATGCGGCGCTTGCGGACGAGGTTCACATCCGCTACCAGACTATCGAGCTTGCCGAGGGTCGGGAATTCATCGAGAATGACACCGACGGGAACAGGCAAAGGTCCTTTATTGCGTTCGCCAATGGTGTCGAGGTCAAGCATCAGTTTACGCAGGGTTGCTCCAAGATAAGAGGCATACACCGCCCGCATACGACCCGGACAGGTCAGGACAACCACGGTTGGCTGACCCACAATGAGGTCAGCATCAAAGTCCGAAGCGCTGGTGTTGGCGCGCACATCAGTAGAAGCCCAACCGGTGAGTGCCGTCGCCAGTGTTGCCACCACATTTGAGGCGACTTTGCCATCCGACCCCACCGAGGCAATGAAACTGTTCGCCAGCAGTGCCGCGTCATCTTTCTGCGAAGCAAGTTTGCCCGCCAGCCCTTTGAGGTCGTTCATGGCGTTGTAGATTTCGCCCAGATTGGGGAAACGAATCAGGCAGGCGGCCAGCAAAGCCGCCGCGCTGTCCGTCCAGAAACGGTTGTCGCCAGCGGCAGACGGCACGAGGACATCGGCGATAGCGCGGGCATCGGACACATTCTCAATGCCTTCCGCCAGGTTGTAACGCGGACCAATGGTGCTGGTGGGGTCATGCACCACCACCAGATGGCGGGTGACAGCGGCATACTTCAACACATGCCCGGTGATTTCACCCTGCGGGTCAGCCACCACCAGCGAATGTCCCGCCAGCATCCGATCCGCGATGGCAGGCAGGATAATGCCCTGCGTCTTACCCGACCCCGGACCGCCGAGCGTCAGGATGCCACGTGCCACATCTTCGCCGCTGAGGGAGAAGCGACCCATACCCAGATCGAGCCGTCGCTTCTGTTCACCCCAGAACGCGCCGAGCAGCGACAATCCTTCCGTGTCTTCCCGACGGAAGCGTTTATACTCGCGCATGGTGCAGAAATGCGACGAACCCAGCGCCCCACGTTTGACCTGTGGATTTCGCAGGCGATCCACCCGTTCACGCAGCCAACCGCCGTTCTTGATGCCGCTGTGCAGCCCAATCGTCAGGAAGAACCACAACATCACCAGCATCATGCCGAACATGAATAGGCGCATCGCGTTCACATTCGATGGCGCACCAACGAGCAGTTGGATAACACCGCTGGTGGACTGCCGCCCACGTAGCGGCTGCACCGCCATATCGCCCAGCAGCGTCAGGTAAACCGCTGACACCCCCATCACGACGATCAGGTGAGCCAGGAGTTTCGCACTGCGCTTCCAGCCCGTCGTGCCCTGCACTTCGCTGGTGCGCTGGATGCCCGCCCCCAGCATGGCGCTGACCATGATGGGAGCGGTGAGTGTCAGGCAGAGGAGGGGGGCGAGCAAGCCGCCCAGCAGCGCCCGCCCCTCGGTGAACAACCAATAGAACATCGGCTACACCCCCTGATCTTTACATGGATTGGCACAGCGTCGCAGCAGCACCCGATTGCCCAACCAGCCGAGTCCCACCAACAGCACCCCGGTCAGGTAAAGCGCCTCCCCAAAGCTCATGCCGAACACCCGTCCGACAGCAGCGCCAGTCAGCAGCAGGGTGATGAGGGCAAAGACGCCCAGTGCGGTCTGTGGTTTGAGCATGGTCATCGCTTAAAAGTCCAGTTCCGGTGTGCCGGATGCCATCTCCGGTTCATCCCGCTCGACGACCTGCTGAATCGGGTCGGTATACAGTCCCTCCGCCGCAATCCGCGCATCGCGTTCGGCATTCGGATTGTAGGGATGCCAGTCCGCCGGGTCGCGGGTGAGCGTCAGTTCGGCGTTCTGGTATGCCTTCAAATCGTCCCCTTCAAGCGTCTTCCACTCGGCAGGCAGTCCTTCCAGCCGCGCCACCTCCACCGCCAGTTCTGGTCCATCGAGTAATCCCGGCACAAGATAGCCGTTGAATTCCTTGCCAAACGCATCGACTGCCGCTGTCGTCTCGAAGTGCGCCATCTCCAGCATTCGGAACGGCTCGTCTGCCGCCATCGCTGGACTGCCAACAGCATCCGGATCGCGTTCCACCCCGGGATAAACGACCATATGCAGGGCATGTCCTAACGGCTCACCTTCGGGGTCGTTCACCGGGATCGGATCAAGCCGCCAGTAGGGGTTTTCTACACCGGGCTGCGGTGCGGGATCTTCGATCTTCTCCCCATCGGTGTTCCAGTAGGGATTAATCTCATCCTCCAACTGCTGTGCCAGCGTCTCAAAGCGGTCGGGTGGTCCCTGCGTAAACAAACGCGGGTCAACGCGATCCCCATAGAGCCAGTCATTCTGGACAGCGGTGAGTTCGGCTTTATGCATCATGGCTTCCAGCCCGCGCCCGTCATGAACTTCAAGCAGCGCCTCCCGCGCCTGCTCTGCCTGTTCGCGTCCTTTTTCATCCTCCGAGTCCCAGGTATCCAGCGTCACCGACTGCATCCCCAGATAACCGCCCGGTTCTTTCCAGTATTTCTCGACCATCAATTCCCGCGTCCAGGGGTCGGTTTCCTGCACCACCACCGCATAATTTACGGTATCGTTCACCGGTTGCAGCAGTTCGGTCTCAGATTGCTCAAAGGTTGCCTCAAACCAGGCTGCGCCTTCCAGCGCCGCATTCGCTTCGCGCTCACGGGCGGCTTCAGCGGCGAACTCACGATACATCGTCGGATAGTCGGGTGCTTCCGGTTCGAGCGTGACAGGCATGTAAGGTTCGGTTTCCATTTCGGTCACATCCACCGACTGCACCAGTTCGCGTTCGCGGAGGGTGGTGAATGGATCCGGTGGTCCTTCGGTAAAGAGACGCGGATCGGCGCGTTCGCCATCCAGCAGCCCATTGGCTACCGCCAGCTGCTCGGCTTCGTGCATCGCCGCTTCCAGTCCTTCGGTTTGCTGCATCGTTGTCAACCGCTCGACTTCTGCCTCAAAGCGCTCGACCACCTGCCCACCGCCGTCGCCTTCATGCAACGCCAACAGGATAAAATCACTGCGCTGTCCGCCTTCCGGTTCAGTCCAGGCCTTATGCGCCTCCAGCGCCAGCGCGTCGTCGCCAAACAGGTTGTAGTCGAAGGAATACTTCACGTTATCGTGCATCTCACGCTCCATGACTCGTGTCCGTTCAGTGGTGAAGGGGTCGGGCGGGGCATCGTCCTCAAAGAACACCCGCCCATCGGCGCGGTGTGGGTCGAGATAGCCACCCGCCACCGCCAGCCGTTCCGCTTGATTCATCGCGGCTTCCAGTCCCTGCGTTTTCAGTGCCTCTTCCAGTTCACGCTCATCAGTCTGCGCTTCATCCCACATGCCATATTCGGCAAGGGTGAAGGTGTCGAAGCGGCGTTCACTACCGTGCATCCACGTTTTCACCGCTTCCAGCGACGGCTCATTGTTTGGACCCACGCCATAGCCGAAGTAGTATTCCGGCTCAGGATTGAGTGCAGGCAAATCCATTGGGGCAGGAATTTCCTGCCCGTGATGGTCGGCAACATCGTGGGCAAACTGCTGCGCCATGTAGAGGTCGCCCTTCTCCAGATACATCTCCAAGCCCGGCAGCGGCCAGACCGAACCGGGGTCGTCGTCAGGCAGCGGCATGACTGGATACGAGTCGTGTTTCACTACACCGTCGTTCGTCTCCAGCGCCCGGAAGTAGCGCAGTTCATAGGGTTCGGTTTCCGGTTCAGCCTTCTCGACCACCGCGAACCAGTGCGCCGTCCCGCCACCATCGACGTGATGAGCGTGTCCCATGCCCTGCGCGTCAAAGGGCTGCATTCCCTCACCAAAGGTAAAGGGCAGGTCGTCTGGCAGGTCGGGGTTTGGTACAGCCTCAAACAACGGCGTGCCGGGAGCGACCTGTCCCCGCACTTCCGCTTCGTGCTGCGCCCTATCCAGCAGACGCTCGTTGCCACCTTCGACCCAGGCACGATCCAACTGCCCACACAGGTTTTCCATGTCTTCGGTGCGTCCATCCGCAATCAGCGCCGCCGTCACCTGTTCCCCGCTGAGATACAGCAGATGGACTTTGGCACTGTCACCCGTCGAACCATCCGTCGGGAACACCAGCGCCAGGTACTGCCCATCCAGATAAGGCATCTGCGCCACCCGACGGGCATCTTCCCCTAAACCATCCAGCCCGTCTTTTTCCAGAGCGCCTTCGACTTCCCGCTGATGTTCTTCGGCAGAACCCCACGACGCATACGCCCCTAAGCGCAGGCGCTGCTCGTGTTCCAGCCCATAACGATCTGTCGAGGCGCGAACCAGATCAACGCCGTACTGCGCCCCGTAGTCGTCGCGCTCCGGTGTAACAACTTCAACGGCATAAATAGAGCCATCTTCGGCAGTGTGACGCACAACTTCGCTCTCACTCATGCGCGTCCTTCCGCTCCAGCCGGATCAGAAACTCCGGCGATTCGCTTTCGCCCGCCGGGACGAAATAGCCGGATTTGCCCAGTTTCTTTTTCCATGCCAGCACCTGGCGCACGGCGCGACGGACGCTGCCGGGACGATCCAGCCCGTACAGGTCGCACAGTTCTGCTAGCGCTGCCTGATCTTCAGGCGTTAATCGGATGGTGAAACTGCGGGTTTTGACTTCGTTGGCATCGCTTACATCGCTCACAGTTCCACCTCCCAGGCATCGCGGGTATAGTCGGCAA
Source organism: Anaerolineae bacterium (assembly GCA_022843385.1). GTDB lineage: Bacteria > Chloroflexota > Anaerolineae > Aggregatilineales > Phototrophicaceae > CFX2. Next base: position 4,716 of record JALHNT010000018.1, read on the forward strand.
TCTCGCGTGCCGCTTCAGGTTCCAGCGCCACCCCGCGTTCGTTTTCCCACAGATCACGCTGGTCGGTTGCCAGTGCCATGCCTTCAGCGGCATCGAAGCAGCGGTCAATCCCGCCTTTCTGGGCCACCTGAATCAGATACTCGGCAGCGTTGTATGCCTTGTCCCATTCGCCGGGGACACAGGGCGCAAGCTGCGCCTCCATCTCACCCGTTTCAGGATTGCGTCCCAGCGACAGGATACTGGTGACACAGTTCTCACGGTCTTCCTTGTCCGGTTGAAAGACTCCAATCCAGTACGCCATCCCGGTTTCGGCATCGTAGAAAGGAGGCGGATCTTTGGTCGGGTCGAAGCCCTCAGCTTCAATGCCAATTGCGCTCAACGCCTGAAATGCCGAACCTTCTTCAAGCTGCGGCGCTTCTGCCTCTTGTTCGACCACGACCCCACCCAACTCAATGGCAGTCTGAATGAGCGGGTCAATGGCAGCGTCGGGCGGTTCATCGCGCCCACCGATGCCACCGTCTTCCAGATCGCGCAAGTGTTCATAGGCGGCATATTCTTCGGGGGTCGCGCCGCGCCACTGCTCCGGTTCGGGGTTCATCTCAGCAGCGCGGGCTTCCGCAAACTCCGGCACCTGATAAGCAGGCAGTCCCTGATCGTGCATCTGCTCCTGAAGGGTGTGGTAAAAAGCTGCCGCCACATCCACATCGTCAAACGAAGCAACGGGTAGGTAGCTCCCGCCCAGGTCGCCTGTGTTGACGTTAGCGTACACATCCAGCGCGCCAATCTCGTAGCGCGTGCCATCATCGCTCTCGCGTTCGACCCCGATCAGGCGGGCATCATGCCAGCCCCAGCCTTCGTCCGCAGGTTCAAGCGGCTCGAAGCCTTGCAAACCATCCTGCGCCAGCGCTGGGACATGCGGCAGATTTTGGACATCCTCCGGCGTGAAGCGCTCATCGTCCGGCAGCCAGGGGTCATCCGTCGGCACATAGCCATAATCCGGTGGTGCGCCGCTGAACAGGTCATCCGGGAAAGGATCGTCCGGTATGAAATAGACCTCATCCGGCGGCGGTGGCATCCAGTCATCGTAGTCAATGGGCGGCGGTTCAGGCATGTAGTCACTCATGCGCTTACTCCTCCGCCGGGCGCAGCATCAAAGGCTTCGGTGTGTGCCGCGCCTTGACCTGTGCGAGCGCATATTCCGTCGCTTGGCCCAGGCGCGGATTGAAGCCGTCCCAGAATGTCCGCAGCACTTCCAGTCGGGTTGTGCTGCCCGCCGCAATCCGGTCAAGCTGGTCTTCCAGTCGGGCGGTGTAGTCATACGCCAGCACATCGGCGAAGTGCGCCGTCAGAAAATCGCACAGCGCGATGCCGTTTTCGGTGGGAATGAGCCGTTTCTGGATCGACTTCACATAGCCTTTGTCCTTCACCGTTTTGACCATGCTGGCGTAGGTCGAAGGGCGACCAATGCCGCGCTGCTCCAGCGCCTGCACCAGCGCAGCTTCGGTATAGCGGGCAGGGGCGCGGGTCTGATGGTCTTCCACCAGCGGCACGACCAGCTGCAAGACCTGGTTATCCTTCAGCGGCGGCAGGGTCCCGGTTTCTTCGTTCCCGTCTTCACCCTCGTCGGCAGGCTCTTCATAAACCTTGAGAAAGCCGTCGAACAACAGTGAACGCCCCTGCGCCCGAAATTCCATTGGGAACGGTTGTCCCTGGGCTTTGCCTGCATAGATGACCGCGCCGGTGACGGTGTAGAGGGCAGGCGACATCTGTGAAGCGATGAACCGCTTCCAGATCAGGGCGTAGAGCGCCGCACCGTCACCCTCCATATCTTTAGGTAAGCGGTTCACATCGGTCGGGCGGATGGCTTCATGCGCTTCCTGTGCGTTCGCCGTTTTCACGGTGTAGGTGGGTGACTCTGGCGGTAGGTAGTCCGCCCCATGGTCACGGGCGATGTAGTCCCGCGCTGCGGTCTGTGCTTCGGGTGCGATGGACACGCCATCGGTCCGCATATAGGTGATCCAGCCCTGCTCGTAGAGGGTTTGGGCCAGCGCCATCGTCTTATCCGGTGACAGCCCCAGACCCTTCGAGGCTGCCTGTTGCAGTGCTGAGGTGGTGAAGGGCGGCAGTGGGCTGCGCGGTTTCACCGTGCGTCCGGCTTTGCCGACCCACACCTGCGCCGTTTGCAGCAGCGTCACCAGTTTGTCCAGGGGTTCGCGGGTCTTGAAGGCACTGTCCGCGCCTTTGACGCGGTGCAGTTTCGCCGTGAACTCCGTCCCGTCGGCAGCCAACGTGAGCGCCAGTGTCCAGAAGGTTTCCGGCGTGAAGGTCTCGATCTCGCGCTCACGCTCCACCACCAACCGCAGGCAGACGCTCTGCACCCGCCCGGCGGAGAACTTGCCATCCAGCGCTTTCGCCGCTAGCGGTGAAGCCAGATAGCCCACCAGCCGGTCCACAATACGCCGCGCCTGCTGCGCTTCGACGAGATTGATGTCCAACGCACGGGGATGAGCAACAGCTTCGCGTACTGCGTCTTTGGTGATGGCATGGAACAGCGCCCGGTAAACGGGTTTGTCCTTCGGCACATTCGCCAGTTTCAGCAGATGCCAGGCGATGGCTTCACCTTCCCGATCCGGGTCGGTAGCCACGTAGACCGCTTCGACATCCTTGATCGCCTTGAGCAGCTTCTTGACCACATTGCTTTTACCGGGCAGCACTTCATACGTCGGGCGGAAGTCAGCAGCAACTTCCACCCCCAGTTCAGCTTCGGGCAGGTCGCGGACGTGTCCCAGACACGCCTCCACCCGCCAGCCCTGCCCGAGAAATCCGGCGATCTTTTTGGACTTCGCCGGGGATTCAACAATCACCAGTTTCATGCGTTACTTGCCTCCTTCATCCAGCGCCGGATGGCGGCGCTGCTGCTCAGGTTGTGCGCCAGCGTTCGCAGCAGCTGGCGGGCGCTGCGCCGTGAGATGGGCGTCCAATTCACGCTCTCTGAGAACCAACCAGACCGGCCATTCACGGAAGGCGTGGTAAGCCTCTTCTTCGAGCGCCTGAAACGGACTGGCAGCCGTTTTTTTCGACACGGTTCATCCTCCATCCTTCTATTCCTTAAGTGGTTTGGAAACGGGCGATCTCCCCCGCCGCCGGGCGGTTGTGCAGATACCAGAGACCTTCGTCCTGAATATCCAGCACGTAGTGAAAGCGCGGCAGCGCGGCGATGATGTCGCGGTGCTGCTGGTTGAGATGTTGAAAAGCGGCATCCTCATGGAAGACATTCATGCCCTGCCGCTGGCTGAAGACCACCCGGATCGGACAGTTCTCAAATACCAGCCGCGCTTTCCCCTGCAAAAAGATCGACATCTGTTGATCCACCGCGATCAATTTTTTGCGTCGAGTACGGAAAGTCTTTGCCGCTTCAATCAGGAAGTCCAGCAGCGACGGATGGCGCATCAGGCGGTAGACCTCATCCACCGCGATAATGCGCGGCTGCTCGTCAATCAGGCTGTCACGCCGGATGGCGCTCAAGACCTGGGTATAGGCCAGCGCCTGTAAGATCGGGTCGCTTTCCAGTTCGTGGAAGCTGAAGACACGCGGCTCAATCCGTTCTCTGCCGCCGCGTGACAAATCCACATTGGTCGCGCCATTGAGGAATTCCGCCCAGGGTCCCGACCCGGTGCAGAGTCCGGCGATCTCATCCGCCAGATTTTTGGCGATGGGTTTGGTGGCTTCCTTGTCACCCAGTCCCGCAAGCACATCGCAGACCACATCGCAGGTCGGGGCAAGTTCAGGGCTGACTTTGTTGAGGTCAGGAAAACCGCGATATAGAATTTCCAGCGCCTCGCCCAGCAAACCGCGTTCGAGGTTCTCGCGCTGCGCCCCCGACAGGGTGCGTCCCAGTACCGTTTCGTAGATGCGCGTGACGTGCGAAACCTGCTCAATGAGGGTGGGAAACATCACATCCTGCGGATTGAGTTTGGTCGCCTTCGCGCTCATCACGTACCAGGGCAGACCGAAGGCATCCGCAATATGTCGCCCATGTCCCATCGGCTCGAGCAGGTCGAAGGGAATACCGTTCTCGGCATACTCGCGGGTCAGATAGCAGTTCAAACCAAAGGTTTTGCCGAAACCGCTGACTCCCACCCAGATTTCATGCGTGGCACGTTTATCGCGCCAGGAGTTATGGAAAACGGGGTAGGCTGCGCCCACCGCTTCCCCACGCAGGATGCCGTCCGTCGCCGACAGCTTGCGATAGCCGAGCGGTGACAGCATGACCGCCAGTTCGCGTGAGGTCACAGGCCAGGTCGTGGTCGGTACATTGATGTCTTTCGTTCGTTTGGCGGTGAAAAAGCCGACGGAACGAGCGAGTAACTCACCCACCTCCTGCCGCAGCGAGAACCACGCTCGTGTCTCGTTGATTACAGTTTGCACCCGTTCTTTGAGCGTGTTCAGGTCATCGGCGGCAATGGCGATGGTCAACTGAACCATATGCAGGGCATCGCCGTTGTTGATTTCCTGAAGGGCCTTGCGGCAGTCGGTGATGCGCTGCACCGAGCGGCTGTCTTCGCCTGTCGCGCCCGCCAGATGCACCTGATACGCCTGGATGATGCCTTCGAGCGCATCAATCGCGGCATTACGGTCATAGGTCTTCGAGATGTCCACCGACAATGCCAGCGGGAAATTGAGCCGCAGCAGCGGCGGCAGGGGGCGGAAGAAGTTCCACGTCGCCGGAGCAAATTCATAGCTGGTCAGAATCGACCAGTAAGGACGACCACCCGGACGACCTGCCGGAGCCAGATGCCAGAAGGGGGTTTCGCGGATTTCGTAGCGTCCCTCGAACAGCGACGGCCACGCGCCTTCCGCCACCTGGGTTTCAAAAGCCGAAGCCATGCCCCCTGCCAATGCACGCGGGTTCTGGTCGCTCCACAGCGCCATCCCGCACAATGCTCGTTGATATTCGGCACTGTCGTTCAGGCTCTCGAAGTGGCGGCGGTACTCCATCAACAGCGATCTGCGCTGCGGGTCGTCCACTTCCTGCGCCTTCCGGCTCAGGCTGCTGATTTTGTTGTTCAGTGTGGCGGGCATCTGCCAGCAGACGAAGCGTGCGGGTTCACGCAGCGTTCGCAGCCACGTTGAAAACCGTGCCTGGAGCGACTGCACCCCTTCTTCGGTGGCGTGCAGCATGATGTCGAAGGGTTCAATGACGAAGGTACGGACGGTAGTCATCAGCGAATTGCCTCCGTCATCGGGGCATCCACAAACACCAGCCCATCGTTCCGATCTGCTTCCGCTGCACGGGCAAATGTCACCCACTCGCGCATGTCGATGTCATAGTTCGGTTGGGCAGGCGCAAAGACCACCGCTGCATCCAGCTTCACCAGTTCGATGGGCAGTTCCAGTGATTTCGCCAGACTGCCAAACAAGCCCTGCGTATCCCGCGCTGCCGCCAGCAGCAGCGACCCACGCACGCGGTACATCAGCCGCTGCCACAGCGGAAGTCCGCCGCGTGTCCCGGTCATGATGAGGACGAAGATAGCAAGCGTCACGCCCGCCGGGATTGCCCACGCTGGCATGACGATGTTGCAAACGGTGTAGGTCAAGCCGCCGCCCACACCACCCAGCAGCAGGCGTTTGAACGGGATGCCGAAAAAGCCCTTCTCATCCCGCAGCAGCACATGCGATTTGAAATCAGCAGCCATGCAGTTCCTTTCAGATAGAAAAGGCGCGAAGCGCGGAAGCGCCTCGCGCTGCGTGTGGGATGGGGGTTAGGGTGCGCCGAAGGTGATGAGGGTGGTGACACTGGAGGCGAAGATGACGAAGAGCAAACCTACGACCACCTGGTTGGCGGCTTTAGGGTTGTCCTTCTTCCAGTCCCCAATAATGGGCCAGCTTGACCCCATATACATCAACCCCAGCCCTAAAAACCCGATGACGGCTGCGATGGGCGCGATGATCTGCGCCGCATCCCGGATGTCGTTGAACAACTGTTGAACAAACTCGGAAAGGTTCAAGCGAGAAGCTCCTCACTCAGCTACAGATAAACAGATAAGGCAGCCGATGTGAAAGGTGCGTGCGCCATGACGAATGAGGGGGTCGCCTACGCCACTACCTGCGGGTTGAGGTCATCTGGCACGAAATCTTCTCCCGCACCGGCTGAACTCAGCGTATCAAAGTGGGGGATGCAAACCGCTGTAGGATTACACTTTTAGCCCGTCAGTTTTGACAAATCGCCCGTTAAAATTACAAAAATGCGGGGAACAGATGGGGAAGATGGGCTGAATGATCTTCAACCCATCCGTATTTGAGTCATGATCCGCGTGTCAGTTGAATGGCAAAACGATACTCACCCACCCCCATACTGGCGTAGGGTTCGCCGCCCCAGTACCACACCAGTGTCAAGTCTACCGCCTGCTCCGGCAGCAGGTCGAAGGGAGTCAACCCTTCGGCAGGGTTGCGGGGTCCGGGCGGTTCAGGTGCATAGCCGAGCGCCAGCCAGATGTCGTCCTGCGTGAAATGCAGGATTTCCGTCCGCCCGTTATAAATTCGCAGATGGGTCGTGATCTGCCCTTCCACATAAGTCACACTCACCAGCCGCACATCCACCCCGTCATAGCGCAGGTCGAGCGGCGCAGTGGCAAACGAGAGGGTGAAGGATACACCGTTACCACCCGTATCGGTGATGACCCACCGCCCGCTTTGCAGGGTATCTGGCACGATGTAACCCACTGATGCCGACAGCGCAGACAACGCCGGGATTTCCAGCGGCAGCGCATCAAAATCGGTGTAGGTCAGGGCAGCGTTGCCCGGTGTGTAAATCTGCCCGCCCGCGTCCACAAATTCCACCCGCCATGCCGTCGTATCCAACGCCTCCATACCTGCCAGCACTTCATAATTCAGCAGCAGGTACTGGCTGTCGGCAGGTAAATCGGGCTGTTCAGCCAGCAAGTGAGCATCCTGTAACGTAATGGCTGCATCCCCTAATGGAAGCTGTTCACCAACTCCGCCCTCTTGAAGGGTGATATCCATGCCAATAACCTGCCCATCGCGGGAGAGTTCCTGTTCTGGTGGGTAGGTCGCCGTGACCAGCGTCCGGGTCGCCGTTGGCAGTCCATCCTCATCCGTTTCACCAATCAGCAGCAGCACTAACCCCGGACTGACCTGACGGAAGATGCTCGTCTCACTGCGGCGGACTTCACGGCGCTCATCAAACTCAAAGCGCAGCACCGCGCCGGTATTCATCGTCAGCAAAAAGGATGCGCCTGTGCCGATGTCGTCGAAGTAAGACTTGTTCTCCTCCGACCAGGGGATGCCAATCACCGGACGCACCGACATGCCGTTCACAAAAGATGCCGTATCGGGATTAAGGTCGAAACGCCATTCGGAAGCCTGCACGCGGCGGCGCTGCACCACCCAGACACGCGGCGCATCCCCATCCGGCAGAATCACCTGCAAGTTGACCGGATACGCCACTTCGCGCCCACTGTCGCCGCCCTGAATCACATCATCCTGTGCTTCCAATGCTAACGGCGTTGGAGTCGGGCTGACCAGTGGGGTTGGCGTGGGACTGATTTCCGGTGTCGCCTCCACCTCTCCGGCAGAACGTCCACCGAGTAATCTGGTGAACATGACGCCAAAGAACAGCAGCGCCGCCAGTCCTACCGCGAGCATCACCTTTGGGGATGGTTTACCGGAAGCGGGTCTGACTTCATCCTCCGGCGCATCCAGTACCACATTGTGTTTGGCAGCATCCTGCACTCGGCCGGGTGTCCGTGCCCAGCGCGACCCTACCGGGACAAGTGCGGCTTCGTCATACCGTTTGAGCAGTTCGGCAGCGACCTGTCGTTCCAATTCATCCGAACCCACCGCACCCGCCGTGCGGACTTCACGTTCGTAGGCGGCTTTATAGGCACGCTGGCGATCCGTCGGAACGAGTTCCCACAGGGCGTGAAGCTCACTCAGGGACAGCCCGCGCAGTTCTTCAAGAGGGTGAAAACGCAGAACATCCATTATGAACTCCCTCCGATCACGCTGCCGCTGCCACCGAGGGCTGCCTGCTTCCGCATGGCTTCGGTGTAGGCAGAATCACCCTCATCCTGGAGTGCTTCGACAGTCACATCCACCTGCGGCTCAACGGTGATGTCGGGTTCGACTTCGATGTGTGGTTGGATAACCGGCTGAACATTCGTCTGCGGCACCGCCATCATCCCAAACGCTGTGATTTCATTGGGCAACATCTGGGCGCTGTGTTCCAGCCGGTTGACTTCTTCGCGGGCGGTGTCGTAGGACAGGTTGCCGTCAGCCCGTACCTGCTCGACCAGTGCGGTTCGGGTCTGGTCGGTCAGATGACCATCCGGCGACGACTTAACTTCGCGCACCACCTGTTCCGCCTGTGTGCCGGAAATCCCGGTTCGCAGCGCCTGATCCGCAAACAGCCCAAAGCGTGACAAATCTTCCTGCACCGGCGGTTTCTCACCGCCAACCGGCATGACCCCCAGCGCCCGCGCCATACGATCCGCTACTGTCAAATGGTCAGTACCACCAGCGGCTGGCTGCCCGTTCTGGACGCGCTCCATCTGCATCCCCCGGATGACATCACCCATGACTCCCGCAACATCGCCGCTACCGGATACCTTCAACTGTCCCAGCATGACCTGCATTTGCAGGCGGGCGACATTTGCCAGCGCCTCGGCACTCGCTTCCAGCCGCGCCGCCACCTGGTCGAAGCGGCTCATGTCGGACTTGCCATCGCGCTCGATCATGGCCCCCAGCGTCGAGTGCGTGCCGGTGGAGGCTTTCAGCGCATCTGAAACGTGCTGTTCCATCTCTTCGCTGTTCATCTCCGCCGCGTAATCGCTCTTGTCCTGTCTCCGTCGAGGATCGGACTTATCCTCACCACCTTCATTCAAAGGCACTGCTGCCACAGGCGTGAACATCCCCATGCGCCGCGCTCTGGCAGGGGTGAAGCTGGAAACCATCTCACCGTTCTCGTCCTCAAACCAGTCCGCATCGTTTTGCGGACGTGCGCCGCGTTTGCGCTTCGCGTCTTTCGGCAGTGTCCAGCCTTCCAGCGCTTCGCCGACTGCCGGAACCAGCATCGGACGCGAGACCAGCCGCCCGTATTCGTCGTACTCCGCTTTTGCCGGGTCGCGGTCACTCAACAGTGCCGCACCCACTAACGGTGCAGCCGCACGCCCGATGACCGGGATAGTGCGTGCCACCTGCCGCGTCGCAGCGCCTTCGGTGAACTGCTCGGCTGCGTCGCCTAACGCTGTGCCACGCACACCGGGCAGATGCGTCAGCGTTCGCGCCGCATTACTCAAGTTGCCAAACCCGCCGAACATCAACCCGGCGGTCTGGGCAGTGGTCGCGCCGTTATTGAGGGCATTCATGCCCGCCAGCGCATTCGACCCCATACTGGTCATGAGCGATGCACCGCCTGTCGCAGCAGCAGTTGCTCCCGTCACGGCAGCCGAGGTGACTGAACCGGGCGACAGCAGCACATTGCCCGACACCTGACCCATCGCGTTGAACAGGCGGTTGAAGCTGTTCCAGACGGCTTTAATGCCTGACCACATCGTAATCACAATGAAGACCAGACAGATCAAGCCGATGCCAATAATGGCGGCGGCGCTGCCGGTTGCCGCACCTGCCAGGAAGAAACCGATCACCAGCGCCTGAATCAGGGCAATAATGGTGGTCTGAACAATGAGTTCAATCCACTGGTTGATGATGCTGTGGGCAATGCTTTCGGTGCGCTTGAAAAAGGCAAACAGAATCGCCACACCAAACGAGACAAAGGTGATGCCCATCGCAATCGTAATCAGCAGATGCACGATCTGTTCTACCAGCCCGAACAGCAGCAGCGGCCACGCCGTCAGCGCCCGCTGTTGGGACGAGCCTGCCATTGACACCGCACGATCACGGTCTGAGTCTTCCACCTCGTCCCAGGTGATAGGGGAAACGTTATGGTCGAAGTAGTTGCCTTCCATGTTCCAGTCCATCGGGACAACCGATGTGCCGCCTTCGCCTGCCCACGTTGAGGGGTTAGGATTTTGTAGATAGATACTGCAGCCGGGGGAATAGACAGGCTGGGGATAGCCCATCACGTCCTGAGCGTGACCACGCAAATACGCCATCGCAATATCCAGCCCATCAATCGGTCCGGGTCCTGTCGCTCCCGGCAGATACACGTCGAACTGGTCGCACAGCGGTCCTAAATCCAGATCGTTGGAATCGACCTGCGCCAGCGATGAAAAATCTCCGGCATTGTCGTCCAGTCCCTGAAGCACGCTCAGGTACATCAACTGACTGATGTTCAGCCGAAAGGTGTTCATGCCCTGATAGAAACTCGGTCCAATCGTGAAGAACATCACGCCTGCCACATACCACATGATGGCGCTGCGGGGCGCAACGACATCCAATCGGATGAACGCTGCCAACAGGTAAGTGATCCCCAGCACCAGCAGCGCGACGACAAACACCACGCTGATGGCAAGGCTCAGACTGTTGTTAGTCTGCGCGATAATCGGCATGAAGGCGTTTTCGATGAGCCACTGGTTCACCAGCTTGATGGTGTAACCCGCCATCAGGACTGCTTCTTGCAGACTCCAGTGAACTCCGGCGATCAGGACGATGACGCTGTAAAACAGTTCATCAATCATCCGGGCAAAATCAGGCATGGTTGCTCCTTTCCTCTAATCGGCGACATCGCCGGAGCAGTACGGATTGGCAGCATTGACCCAGGTGATGCGATTGCCACCCTCGCCGTCCAGCAGATAGGCAAACTGGTTTACGCTCCCGGCGGGAATGTATGCCGCCAGACGATATACTCGCGTCGAGCCGGGTGTCAGCGGGTCATAGTTTTCATTTGTGAAGCCTGCCGCCGCCATCGCCACTTCCGAGGTTTGCCATGTCCCCGTCTGTTCGCCGCTGACGGTAGTTATATGGGTGATGACCATCAGCGCGACGGGGATAGTCTCGTAGGTTGCGCTGCCCAGATTGCGGATTTCCAGCCGCCACATCACCAGATTGCGTGGACTGCCCCCTAACGGCGGGGCTGGCTGGCTTTGCACATTTTGCAGGCGGAAACGCAGACGCAGCGGCGCACCGGACTGCCCGACAAAGACCGCATCCCCGACATAGAAATCCTGCGGTGGGGTGATGGTATAGGGGGTCGGCGGCGGTGGCAGCGTCGGTATGGGCGTTCCTGCCAGCGTGGTGGCGGTTGCCTGCGGTACGCTGGTCGGGCAGGTGTAGGAAGCCAGGTCGGTCACGATGGTGCCGCACGCTAAAACCGCGAACAGCAGCATGACCGGCGCGACCAGCAGATAAATTGAGCGCAGCAGCATCGAATGCTGCACCTGCGTCAGGGACAGTTCATTTTTCATCACATTGAGCCTCATTTAAGGAATTAGACCGGGCTGGTTGCCAGGGGTGAGCAGCAGCGTGAACCGCACATTGCCACCGCGACGGCTGTTAGGAAGCTGCCAGACCTTGCCGAAATACGGCACGACCACCCGGGAATGGGCGGAAGTCACGACCTGTAATTGGGCAAAGCCGCTGCTGTCGGTGAATGCCTGCGCGATGACGCGGTTGGTTCCGACCTCGACCACCCGCACCGAAATGCCCGACACGCCTTCCGCCGGATCAACGGCGCGGTTGCCATTTTCGTCGTAGGCGATGACGACCGAGACCGTCACCAATGCGGGTGGAATCGGGGTCGTGGTCGCCTGCACCGTCGGCGGCGCGCCGACTAATTCCACACCAGCGGCTGGCATGGGCTGAGGGGTTGGCGTGTAAGTCTCCATTGGCGGCGGGATGATGAGGGTGTTCGCTGTCCCTCGGAACACCTGCACCGCATCCAGCGCCAGCACATAGCCTTCGCTCTGCGGATTGCGCTGCTGGGCGCTGCGCAGTTCCAGTGTGTGTGTCCCGCGTCCAACGGTGTAGACCCGTGTGCCGGGAAACGCCAGTTCCGGCGCGAAAGCATCTACCGTGTCGATGACCACGCCATCCACCACCAGCTGAAAGATGCCCATATTGCGGGCGGCAACGTAGCGGATCCGCAGTCCTTCGCCTTCAAAGCTGAAGCTGGCGTAGCTCTGCACGTTTTCGCTGCGGTGATACTGTCCCCGACTGGCATTGGCGTGCAGACGCGGCTCCCAGGGCGTGCTGTAATGCACCGCCGGATTGTCCGACTCGAAGCTGTACCAGCCTTCATAGGGCGGTGGTTCGTTCGTTGCATCCGGCAGCGGTTCGATGGGCTGCGGCGGCGCAGACAGCAGGATCGTGCCGTATGGAAAATCCGTCGCTGTGGGCGGGATATACACACCCGGCATGACCGCGCTAATTTCGACCACCCGCGTTGAGAGCGTCGGGGTCAGCGTTGGCGTGAAGGTTGCCGTCGGTGTCGCGGTGTAGGTAGGTGTCAGTGTCACCGTTGCGGTAGGCGTATTTGTCGCTGATGGTGTGCGCGTTGGCGTATCCGAGGGAGTCAGCGAAGGCAGCACCATCAGGGTCGGCAGCGCCGCTGCTGCCTGGTCGCGCTGCTCAAATAACAGGTAAAAGACCGTGCCCCACGTCATCAGGCACAGTACCGCCAGCATCCACAAAAAACGCCGCATTCGTCACCTCCGTCTCTCACTGAGACTCAGCGTAACAAATGCAGCGTGTCCAATCCGTGTAGGATTACACTTTTGGCCCGTCAATTTTGGCAAATCGCGCGGAAAAATTACATCAGGCTTCCGTCGGGGCGAATCCCTCAGCCACTGCCCGGCTGATGAGGTGTTCGTTGGTGGTCGCGCCGAAACGCTGCTTCAGCTTGTAGCGCAGGAAGTAGGCGCGGCGCATGGGGATGTCCATCTGGCGGGCGATGTCGGCGATTGGTAGTCCCTGCATCAGCAGCCGCAGCATGGCGCGGGCTTCCGTATCTAACTGCCAGTCGCGCAGCGGCGACTGCATTGCCACCAGATAGGCGCTGTTGGCGGTTGGGGAGAGATACGGACGATTTTGCGCGACGGCGCTCACGGCGGGGAGCAGATGGTCTTTCAGATCATCCCCTTCAAACAGGTACGCCAGCACCCCGCAGGCAAACAAATCCCGGATCAGCAGCCCTTCCGCCAGCCCACCCAGGATCATCAGCCGCGCGTGGGGTGTCACCTGCTTCAGCCGCTCAACCAGTGCCAGCACATCGACCAGCGCATCCAGCTGCTCATTCAGCAGAATGACCTCCGGGCGCATCTGTTGGCAGGTTTCCAGCAGTTCGCTGGCGCTGCGGGCGGTTGCCACCACCTCGCAGGCGGGGTTGTCTTTCAGGATCGTCTGGATACCGACCAGCATCAGGTCGGCTTCATCGGCGATCAGGATGCGTCGCTTCATGCCTTTGCCCTCGTCACGTCAACCGCTGTGATTTCAGCCTAGCATAAAACGGCATCACTGTGGGCGAGAAAAAAAGACAATCGGCGCGGGAAAATGGGACAACCGCGCCGGAATTTTGCTCAGTCATGGGGAAATTTACCGTCAGGGGTTCAGCAGCAGCCGATCATTCTTTACGTTCCAGCAGTCCCTGCCGGCGGGCGGCATCCACGAGGTTCTCATTATTGTTCACACCCAGAATTTCTTTCAACTTATCCCGCACCCGGTACACCGTTCGCTGCGAGATGCCCAGTTCCGCCCCAATCGCTTTCGCCCGCAGTCCCTGCTCGGTCAGTCGCAGCACATCCCAATCCTGGGTATCCAGCGTCAGCGCCGAACTGCTGTTGATGATTTTGAGCGCCTCTGGCGAAATGAAGGGGTATCTGTTGGTCATCAGCTGGAGCGCCTTGAGCAGCTGCTCTGGCGCATCCCCGTTTTTCAGAATGAAGCTGGCATTGCCGCGCCGCATCACACTCTGGATGTACTCCCGATTGCGCCGCTGACTGAGGATAATCAGCCCGGTCTCTGGCTTGCTCTGATAGCAGCCGGTTACCAGTCCCGTCACTTCGCCCGGATGAATCGTCTGATCATCCACGACAATGACCTCGACCACCTGCTCCTTCAAATAGCGATCCGCATCGCGCAGGCGAGCAAAAGCGGCGGCGGCTTGAAAAGGCTCGCCGATGTCGCCGATGATGCTCTCCACCCCTTTACGAGTAATATCATTACGGTCAATCACAACCACCCGGATCGGTCTCATGCTTTTTTCTTGACCTCCTCAAGACTGATGCGACCTCTCCGTTGGTCGCCGCGAACCGAAAATAACAAAACGGATGTTCTATGCTCCAACTCTTCATGATATTACAATTTCCAAACGATGCAAGGTCATAGACGGTTATAACTGCTTACGAACTGGGTATAGATTTCGTTTGTACACAGCCCCTGTCCGTTTTTCCCATCAGGCTGTCCATTTTTGTCCAGCCAACTGGCAGTTTTTACACGCCGATTGTCCACTTTTTCCGCACACAAGTTCTATATTTTCGCCTATCCTGAAAGCATCAGGATGACGAAAGGACACCAGCGTGATGGATCAGCAACCTTTTTCGGAACGGGTCGCGTTTCGGCTGACAGCGGCGACGCGGCGCAAACTGGAGCAGTGGGCGCGAGAACAGCACCGCCCGCTTGCCAACCTCATTTTTATCCTGGTGGTGCAGGCGCTGGAGGCGGAAGAACAGCGGCGCGGACAGCCCTTTGCAGCGCCGGAGCGTGAGGCATTATGACATCCCCTTTCACGCTCTCCCCACATGATGCCTATGGACTGGCACGGGCACTGGTGGGCATGTCCTGGGATAACCTGCAACTGAGTCCCGCTGTCGGACTGCTGCTGGCGCATCTTGACCCGAATGTGCCGGATGATCTGCGCTTTCTGCGTAAGGTATTGGGACAAGAACTCTTACGGGCAGTGCTGGCGGTGGACCCGAATACGCCGCCCCCACCGCTGCCGCAGCGTGCCGTCGATCTCAATATCGTGCCGGAACTGCCTGCGTCGGCAAAACTGACGGATGCTCAGATTCAGCAGGCAGCCGGTGTCGGGCAGTGGCTGAACGACTACATTCACTGGGCAGGCAGCGCCGCCAATGAAACACCGCTGGCGTTCCATCTGGGCGCGGGGTTGTATCTGGCTGCCATCGCTGTCGGACGGAGACTGTACATTCATACCCCCTGGCGCCAGCAGGTTTTTCCCAACCTCTACCTGATGGTCGTCGCTGTCTCGACCTACTACCGCAAATCGGCAGGCTTGAGCCTCGCTTCGGAGGTTGCTCGGTTGGCGATTCCGCACATGCTCATGCCGCAACCCGGATCGCCGGAGAACTTCATGTCGATGCTGGGTGGCATTCTCCCGCCGAACTTCGCTGAGATTCCGCAGTTGGATCGGGCGCGATTGGAAAAGGGCAACCGCTATGCCGCGCAGCGTGGTTTGCTGCGTGATGAACTGTCAGGACTTTTCAAGTCAATGGGTCGAGATTACATGGCGGGTCTGAAAGAACTCATCATGACCCTCTACGACTGCCCGCCCTATCTCGACTCGAACACCAACAACAAAGGGCTGGTGGTCATCCGTGATGCTGCGCTCTCCATTCTGGGGGCGGCGACCCCGGCGGAATTGTCAACGGCATTGTCCTCGTCCGACTGGTTCAATGGCAATCTCGCCCGTTTCGGACTGCTCACGCCGGAACCCGATTATAAGGAACGAGCTGCTCCGAAAGACAGCCAGACACCGACTGAACTGGCGAACCGTTTGCGCCGATTACATGAACGACTGCCCGAACCACCGCTGCCTGACGCTCTCGGCGAAAAGAAAACCAGCGAAGCCTGGTCGCTTTCGGCGGACATCTGGATCGCCTGCCATGCCTACGAACAGGCATTGCGGGCGATGACTGCCCCCAGTTCCTCATTGGATGACCGTCTGCGTGCCGTCTACGGACGCTTGCATGTCCAGGCGATTAAGGTAGCGACGCTGCTGGCGGCAATGGACTGGGCGGACGAGGAGGGTGGACTGCCGCATCCGCAGGTCACTGCCGCCCACTGGCATCGGGCGCAGCAAATCGTCGAAGACTGGCGGGCTTCCGCCCATCGCCTGCTGGCGGATTTGGGCGAGAACGAAGAGGGGCGGCTGGAAAATCGTATTCTCAGCTTTCTGCGTGCCTGCGGTGGCGTGGCAACGGTGCGCGACATTTATCGAGCGCTCCGTTCGGCACGCAAACCCGTGATTGAGGCGCTGCGGGCGCTGGAAGAAGACGGCTGTATCGAGCGCGTTGAACTCCCGCCGAAACCGGGCGTGAAGTCAGAAGCCTATCGACTGACTGACGGAACAACTGTCGCGGGGTCGTGACAATTGCCAGTAATTGTCGAATTGTCAATTGTCACAGCGCATGTCAATTAGAGAGCCAGAGGAAGAAAACGTGACCGATACACAACACTTGAAAGAACACTGCGACCTGCGCCGCCTGGTCGAGCAGGATTTGGGACCTGCCCCTTTGCGCGGCGGACGTGCTTATCTATGGAAATGTCCTTTCCACCATGAACATAAGGGTTTCAGTCTGGCGGTCTGGGCTAATGGCTACCGCTGTTTCGGAGCCTGTGATACCAGCGGCGATGCCCTGGACTGGTTAACCAACTACCGCCGCTTGAGTTTTGTTGAGGCGCTGCGGGTGCTGGGCGAACGGGTAGAAAACATCGCTCCTAGCGAGCGCAAATGTCTGAAATCTCCTTCCGAGCCGCCGGAATGGGACTGGCAGCATCGCGCGGAACGCATTGTCAGCCAGGCGGAAGAAACGCTCTGGTCAGAAGTCGGTGAACCTGCGCTGAATTATTTGACCGGCAGAGGTTTGACCACCCGCACCATTCGCGCTGCCCGGTTGGGCTATGTACCCGGTGACTTCCGCAGTTGGCGGGTGATGGAGGGCATGGATGTCCCGTGCGGCATTACCATCCCCTGGTTTGCGGCAGATGCGCTGTGGGCAGTCAAAGTCCGCCGCGCCTACGGCACACCGAAATACCAGCAAATCAAAGGCGGCAACGTCAATGGCTTGTATGGCGCTGAAGGGTTGGCAGATCGGGATGTCGCTTTATTCTGCGAAGGCGAGTTTGACGCACTGCTGGCGCGGCAGGAAGCGGGAAATCTGGTCGCTCCAGTGACCTTGAGCAGCGCCACCGCCATCCTCAGTTCACGCTGGTACGCGGAACTCACACACTGTCATACCATTCTGGTCGCTTATGACCGCGATGCGGCAGGGGAAAAAGGCGCAAACCGCCTGCTCTCCCTTTCGCCACGCTTTCGCCCCATTCAAGTCCCCCAGGGCAAGGATATCACCGAGTTCTACCTGAAGAGTGGTGACATCTATACCTGGATTGATGACAAGCTCAAGAACTTTCAATCGGTTTTGGAGGAGCAGCCTCATGCCCTCTAAAGTCACGAAATCACAAAAACCAGAGGATATGCTGATTCGGGTCATTCGCGTAGCTGAAATCCTGGTAAAAACCCAGGACAAAGCATCAGAAGAAACTGCTGGACAGCGAATCGATCAGACAAAAGTCAACAGTATTCAGGGGCAAAAAACACAAACCAGAGATTCTGTTGTAAGTTAAAACAAGTTCACAAGTGAGGTCGTATGAGTCGTCGGAATTCGAAGCGGTTGCCACCCAAACCTGGTTGGGCAATGTATTTGCGAACCAGCAGTCAGGAAGCCCAAAACCCAGAGAACTCGCAGCGTCGCCAGCGTCATGCTATTCAGCGTGCTTTGCTCGAACCATCAGAACTCCCGCTAGTCGCTGAATATGCGGATACGATGAGTGGGCGCACACCTAACCGCGACGGTTATCAACGGTTGTTGGAAGATGCACGCGGCGGGCAGTTCTCGCATGTTGCTGTTGAGAATGCTGAACGCTTTGGTCGCAATGACACTGAAGCGCTCACCGCCATTGATGAGTTGCATCAGCTGGGTGTTTCGATCCGCTTCGCCGACTATCCCGATCTCGATCCGATTGATCCCGATGACCGCATCATGGTCAGCCTGTCCTTTACACTGGCACGCCGCGAGTCGATGAAGCTCGGTCAGCGTGTTACGGGCGGATTGCATACAAAACTGCGAAGCGGTGGCTTTGTTGGGCTTGCACCGGATGGCTACATAAATGTCGAACAGCGCGTCGATCAACCATCCAAGTCGAATAATGGACGTTATACCCGCTGGATTGAACCTGACCCTGAACAATTCAAAGTCTGGCGGCTGGCATGGGATTTACTCCTCACCGACCGCTACACACTGGAGCAAATCTGCGAAGAGCTTCATGAACGGGGTTATAAATATCGCAGCGGTCGTCCATTCATCGTCATTAAGAATGGGCAGCGGGTTGCTGCAATCAACACCCTGTCCAAACGGTTCCGCAACTGGTTCTACGCTGGCTGGGTCGTGAGTCCAAAAGCGGGCATTCCGCCTAAAACGATACGCGGAAACTGGAAGCCAGTCGTCACAACCGAAGAACTGGAACGGGGTCTCGAGATACTGGCAAAACGCGGCGAAAAAACAATTCGACAGCGCAGGCATGAATACCTGTTGAGCAATCTGATTTTTATGGAATACCCTGAAGATAAACATGTTATTCGCATGACCTGCTCAACATCCAATCCGGGTCGATCAGGAGGCGGCACATCCCACTATCGTATTGCCCGCACAGACATCAACCTGTTATGCAGTGAAGTCGATAAACAGATAGCAGATTATCTGTTGCGGATTCAGGTTGATCCCGAAGCCGTCCCACTGATACGGGAATGTTACACTCTAGAGATTGCTGAACGGTTGGGACACAACCGCCCGCATGAGCGTGCCAGAATCGAAAGCGCCTTAAAATCGGTTGACGATGAGGAAGCACGCGCCGCCCGGCTGTTTGCGGCGGGGAAAATTACGGAGGCAGTGTGGGACAGTCTGTGGGCCGAGTGGCAGGATCGCCGCCGCGCTTTGCGCCACAGTCTAGAAGCGGCTGACCAGCAGACCGAATACCACATCGCTCACTTGGATGATGCGCTGCACATAATCGCAAAAATCGGTGTATTATTTAGAAGACTTGACGCAAGCAGTCAAAAAGACCTGCTGCGCGAGATTGTCGAGAGGGTCGTGGTTGACTCTAGCGGCAAGGTTATTCGAGTGGAACTTCTCCCGCCGTTCTCCTACTTGCATCAGTTGTCTGATCGCGTAGGTGGCGGGGAAGGTAGTAGCAACGGGTCCAGAAAAACAAAAACCAGCATCTCCGCTGGCTCTTGTTCGACTAAACTCTCGTTAGGTGGACCTGAAGAGACTCGAACTCTTGACCTCTACAGTGCGATTGTAGCGCTCTCCCAACTGAGCTACAGGCCCTTAAGATAGATGGCATTCTAATAGGTCAGATGTAAGATTGTCAAGGTAACACACAATCTGACTTTAGCTGGATCGCATTGACATGAGCATCTGTTGAATGCTTCGCGAACTGTGAAAGTGTGCAATTATGCACCGCCAATGAGCTGTGCATTAGATCGAAGTCCCCGGAACTTGTTGGTTGACGATATAAGCCAAGATTCGGCAAAATAATGTATCCTTGAACCATAACACGTTACGATCAGGTTCGATTGCAAGTAGTGAGCAGTCAGATGGCGCTTGAAAACTTAATCATCCCAGAGAGCAAACCAGCGCGCGCCGACAAGACCAAGAATCACACCTTGCTGTTGCAAACCGCCCAGCGGCTCTTCGCTGAACGGGGTGTGGATGCGGTGACCATGACCGATATTCAGGAAGCCGCCGGGGTGGGCAAAGGGACGCTGTATCGCCATTTTGAGAACAAGACCGAATTGTGCCAGGCGCTTCTGGATGTCGATCAGCGCGACTTGCAGGAGCGAACTCTGCAACGATTGCGCGAGAACAGCGACAGCCTCGTCAATCTGCACTGGTTCCTCAACGAAGTGCTGGAATTCACCCACCGCAACAGCGAGTTGCTTTGCGTCAGCGCCAACACGGCTGGCTCGCTGCAAAATCAGGCGCACTGGTGGTGGCGACAAACCATGCGCGGGCTGCTGACTCAACTCCAGCCACCAGGTGACATTGACTATATGGCGGATATGCTCTACATCCTGCTCGATGTTCACAACATTTACTTTCTCACCCACCTGCGCGGCTACAGCCTGGATCGGGTGCGACAGAACCTCACTCGCGTTATCGACCAATTTGTCAGCTAAACGGACGATCGTCCATTTCTAACGGATTTCTTATGGACAAGCTCCATCATCGGGTGTATGCTTAGTCTATTAAACGGACTACAGTCCGTTTATTCTTCAAAGCGACATCACGAGGAGACAATCTGATGAAATGGAATATCGACACCGCTCATGCCGCGGCTAATTTTTCGGCGCGGCACATGATGATTACCACCGTTCGTGGCAGCTTCACCAAGATCACCGGCACGGTCGATTTCGACCCGGCCAACCCGACCGCCGCTTCAGTGGAAGCCGTCATTGACGTGAACTCGATGAGCAGCACCGGCGTAGAACAACGCGACCAGCACCTGCTCAGCCCAGACTTCCTCGATGCCGCCAACTTCCCGACCATCACCTTCAAGAGTACCAAAGTTGAACCCACTGGCGAAGGAACTGCCCACATCACCGGGGACCTGACCATTCGTGGTGTCACCCGTTCAGTGGTGTTGGATGCTGAATTCCTTGGCACCAGCAAGAGTCCGTATGGTCACACGGCTGCGGGCTTCACTGGCAGCACTAAGATCAACCGCGAAGACTTCGGTCTGACCTGGAACGTTGCCCTGGAAACGGGCGGCTGGCTGGTGGGCAAAGACATCAACATTACGCTGGATGTGGAAGTGGTTGCGGCCACCGAAGCCGCCCCGGCCTAAGCATCTGATTCTCTCCTGATAACAAGGGGTGCCACCGAACAGGTTGCGCCCCTTGCTGTTTAGTCAGGCTTTTGAACACTGGCGAGGTTTATCGTATGTCATTCCCCTTACAGGAAACAGCTATTCAACCAGGCTTCGTCCGCGGCTTGCCGGTTCAGTATTTCCCGGCGGCGCTCTTCCCCACCATGCATCCCGTGGACTGGCTGCACTCACATTTTGCTGTCGGCGGCTGGAGTCCCTTACAGCGGCTCAGCGGGATGCTTACGGCGCATATGACGCGCATCGCCCCACGTAACGGCTTCACCTGGCACCCGCATCGCGGGTTGGAGATCTATACCTGGATGCTGGAAGGTCGTCTGTATCATGAAGATACGACCGGTGGTAAAGGTGAACTGGTAGCCGGTGACCTGCAGCGCATGTTCTCCGGTGACTGGATCGAGCATCAGGAACTTAACCCCTGGGACGAACCCGCGCGCGTCATCCAGATCTGGTTTATTGCTGACCGGCATCATCGGGGTGTGGAACCGCACTATCAGCAGGTCAACAGCAGTCAACTTCCCCGACAGATTATCGGCGACGCAACTGTCTACTGTTTGATTGGTGACAACTCACCGATGGAACAGCACATGACCGGTCGGCTCACCGCAACCCGTCTGAATAGTTCGGGAACAACCATTGTGGAAGCACCGCAGCCAGATGAAGACCTGTTTTTGTATGTGACCGATGGAACGGGAGACGTTAGCTTCAACGGAAGCAGCGTCCGACTGGGTCAATATGATGTCATCCTGGCGCGACCCGATATGGATTCAGTGACGATCAGTAGCGCCCAATCCGGTGGACTAGGCTATCTCAGCTTCTACCTGCCACGCTTCCTGTAATGAACAGCAATCATTTGGGGCGCACCACGCGGTACGCCCCCGTCTTTCATGCCAGCACAATCAGATCAATCTCGACCAGCGCATCCGGGTGTGGCAGCACCGCCTGCAATGTCGAACGGGCTGGTGGGTTATCACCGGTGAAGAAGGTCGCATAGACCTCGTTCATGGCGGCGAAGTCCTGCACATCCTTCAGATATACCGTCGCTTTGACGGCTTTATCGAGTGATGAACCGGCTGCCTCGACAATAGCCTTAAGATTGTTCAAGACCTGCCTCGTCTGCCCCTGAATGCCGCCCTCGGCAATGGTGCGCGTGCCAGGGATGAGGGGAATTTGCCCGGCAGTGAAGATGAGCCCGTTAGCGACCACGCCCTGCGAGTACGGCCCCAAAGCCGCAGGTGCCTGATCGGTCCTGACGATCTGTTTAGTCATTCGCTCCTCCTTAGTAGAAATGTCTCGATTCACCATCTGATTGTAACGCCTCTCAAACTCTGTTTGAAACCCAACTCTGATGGATGCATCCGGTCATTTACCTTTTGCGCCGGATCGGTCATGATTGCCACCAGTGAGCCAGGGTTAGCCAGGAGTGAAGCATGATCGAGACGACGCTTACGGTGCGCACGGATGCCCCCATCGGGACGATTTCGCCGCGCCTGTACGGCCACTTCGCCGAGCATCTGGGGCGCTGCTGTTATGGCGGGCTATGGGTGGGAACCAAGAGCCATATTCCCAACTACGGCGGTTTTCGTGCCGATGTGGTCGATGCTCTGAAGGCGCTGCCGGTGCCGCTGCTGCGCTGGCCCGGTGGTTGTTATGCCGATCATTATCACTGGCGCGATGGCATCGGTGCGCCGGATATTCGCCCGACTCGTTTAGGGATGTCGTGCGGCTTGCAGGTCGAAGATGACAACAGCCTCGGCACTCATGAATTCCTGGCGCTGTGCCGGATGCTCGGCGCAGAACCGTATCTGGCCGGCAATGTCGGCAGCGGCTCACCCCAGGAATTGTGCGACTGGCTGGAATACTGCAACTCGTCGGTCAACACCACCCTGGTACGGGAACGCCGCGCCAACGGCTCCGCCCAACCCTTCGCCGTGCCGCTGTGGGGTGTGGGCAACGAGAACTGGGGCTGCGGCGGCAATTACGATGTGGTTGATTATGCCCGCGAGTATCGCCGCTACGCGACCATGCTGCGCCATGTTGATGCCAAAGCCGAGCTGGTGGCCTGCGGCTTCAATGACGAGTGGAACATCGAGTTCCTCAAAACCAACGCCCGTCACCTCGGCCTGGTCGATCACTTCTCGATTCACTGCTACTGGATCAAAGGCGGGCCGGAGACGGAGTTCAGCGAAGAACAATACTACACCCTGCTGGCCGAAGCCCAGGCCACCGAAGACCTGGTGATCCGCACCGCCGGTTATCTTCAGCAGGTCCCTGATGGCAAGCGCATCGGCATCGCCCTCGATGAATGGGGGGTATGGCACCCGGAGGCGCGCCCCTGGGGACCGGACAACGCCATCCACCGTGAACCGATCACCTATGAACAGGCGGGGACGCTGCGCGATGCACTGGCGACAGCGATTGCGCTGGAAGGCTTCCACCGCCAGTGTCAGGTGTTGACTCTGGCGAATCTGGCGCAGATCGTGAATGTGCTGCACGCGCCGGTCATGACCGAAGGCGAGAGCATGTGGGTGACGCCGACTTACTATGCCCTGCAACTGCACACCCCCCATATCGGCCAGACCGCGCTCCCGGTTGACATCACGCACAGCGTATCAGCCGGCGCGGGTGACAGCAGCATCCACGCAGTCAGCGCGACCGCCTCCCGACATGAGGGCGGCACAGCAATCACCCTGGTCAACCGCCATTATGACCAACCGGCTTCCATCCGCTTCACGGCAGCCGGCAGCCATGTGACCCAGGCGCTCTTGTTGACGGCTGATGATCCACGCGACGGCAACAGCGCCCAGCATCCCGATCGGGTCAAGCCGCGCCCGCTGCCGGTGCAGGCCGATGGCACGGGCCACTGGCAGGTTGATCTGCCGGCGCACAGTTTGGCGACGGTGGTGCTGGCGGATTAGTCCAACGC
Source organism: Anaerolineae bacterium (assembly GCA_022843385.1). Classification (GTDB taxonomy): domain Bacteria; phylum Chloroflexota; class Anaerolineae; order Aggregatilineales; family Phototrophicaceae; genus CFX2. The sequence continues at coordinate 28,522 of JALHNT010000018.1, forward strand.
AGCCAGATTGGGTTGACCGAACTGATCCAGATATGCTGCAGCGGCTGTGTCACCGGCCATGACCAAACACGACCACCAAAATATCGCGGGATGCACTATGGACTCATCAATGGGAATTGGAGCGTTTATCCCGTATTCTTAATTTGCTTGAGTTAAGTTGCTTTCCGCAGGGTGCGTGTGTTTCTACAGCGAGCTCGGTCTACTCATCGTCAGTGAAGATGCCATATGTGTTCTTTGTCACCAACAGAAAAATTCGCACCTGAACCTCTGCGGGCATCTATGGGCCGCCAGCTCTACACAATCTGCGAATCGCACTGAGAGTCAAATCGCGTGACTACTCTCTTGTATCGCCTGGTCGATAAACACGGCGGATGACCAGCCGATAATCGGCACGGCTTTGGGCGGGCGTTCGGCGGTCATGGGGTGGTAGTATTTGTAAATATCAGCGTGCTGCATCAACAGGTTGAGAGTCTTAAGCCGTAGTGTGTGCCAGATCGTGCCGGCCTATGCCCTGTAATGCCTCAATGAATAGATAATTGATGTTGACCCAGGCCAGCCCGCGCCACATTTGCTAGGAATCGGAAAGCTGGATCAGACAGCGCGCCTGTTGGCAGGGGATACGCCGTCCAGAAATCCGGCCCGGTCAAATGCTGGATGAGCGTTCGACCACTGCTTCGGGCAAGCGCCGTGTCCATAGCAGCAATAAATTGAAGAATGTGAAGACGGGGAGCGGTTGATCCTGGTGCAGTGCGACAAAGCAGCGACGCTGGCACCGAGAGCGGCAGCACAATTGACGATGGCCGGGAAGAGGTAGACCAGCAGGATGCCACCGTTCATGACTGACTTGAGCCGAAATTCCAACCGCGTTGCGGTATAGGCTCCCAGTATTGCCAGCCGCCGCGTCGCGTTACGGTAATCAGACTGACGCCCAGGCTGTTGCCGATGAAGCTGCCAAAACGAAAGTCCACCAAGAACTGCCCGATACGGCTCGGCAAGATTAGCCAGTTGTTCTGCTGTCGGGAACAGGCGAGTTGGATTGTTTGCTGTAATTTGACCTTTAACACCCATTGACCTTTTGACCAACCTTTCCTTGCACCTAACAGTACGAGTATCGATCCCCCACATTCCAGGCAAGGCGCGGCTGGCGGCTTGATTGTTGAGTCACGGGTGATGGACTAGAATTATCATTCAAATTTATGAAACATTGATTGTGTGTCACTATGCAGCTTGAATTACATCGTTCGACCATCCTGGGTCAATATTATGCTGAGACGTTGATTCAGAGGATTAACGTCTGGGGAAATGTTTGTGACCGGGATCTGAATATCCTGGTTTGGAATCCGACAGCAGAACGCACCAGTGGTTATTTGTGTGAGGAAGTCATCGGGCATAGCCGGATATGGGACTGGCTCTACCCGGATATCGATCAACGTAACTCCATCAAGCGAATGGCGTCACAGGTACTGGTCGAAGATGGCATTATTCATGAACTGGAGACTCAGATCGCCTGTAAGGATAGTTCTGTCAAGACAATTGCCTGGTACTCTGTGCCGCTGATTGATCAGAACGACCTGATCCAGGGGTTCATCACGTTTGGATATGACGTTACTGATCGCAAGATCGCCGAGCGCGCCCTGCAGAAAGCCCATAATGACCTACATGTTCTCTATGAAATTGCATCGCTGACCAGTGAAATCAAAGATCTCGATCTGATTCTCGAACGCTCGCTTCAGCGTATCCTCGTTGCCTTGCGGAGTACAGGTGGCGTGATCCATCTTTGGGATGAGCAGTGCGGACAAATGGTCGCCAAGGCTACCCATGAGATTGAAGGATCTGATCTCCCTGAAGGTCAATTTGTTCGCCATGTGTACGATCTGGGCCAGCCTTGTTTCTCCCCTCCGCCAGAGCGTTTTCTGAGTGTGCCAATGCGGGCAAAGGGTCAAGTGCATGGGGTCATCACAGTCCTGATCGATCAACGCGCTCAAGTGAGCCATGACGAAATTGCGCTCCTCACGTCGATTGCCGATCAAATTGGGATTGCCATCGAGAATGCACACCTTTATGAGCAATCGAAGCAGTTAGCGATCTCAGAAGATCGACGACAGTTAGCTCGTGATCTGCATGACTCGGTCACACAGTCGCTTTATAGCCTGACCTTGTTTGCCGAGGCTGGTCAGCGGTTGATGCGTGTTGGCGATCATGATCGTGTTGAAAAATATCTAGAGCGATTGGGGAAAACAGCCCAGGATGCGCTGCGGGAAATGCGTTTGTTGCTTTATGAACTACGTCCACTGGCTTTCCAGTCAGGTAAATTGATCGAAGCCCTTCAACAGCGGTTGGATGCCGTGGAACGGCGATCTGGGTTGAGCGCACACCTGATAACCAGTGCATTGCCTCCTCTTCCTCCTAAACTGGAAGAAGGTATTTACTACGTTGCGCTGGAAGCACTCAATAACGCCCTCAAACATTCGCGCACATCGGTTGTGAGTGTTGCGCTTTCGGCGGAGGATGAAACCATTTTGCTCCAGGTAAGCGATCACGGTATTGGGTTTTCGCTGGCAGAAGCCGAACGAGGTGGAGGCATAGGTTTGAGCAACATGCATGAACGCGCTCAGGAATTAGGTGGGGAGCTCTGTATCGACTCATCCGCTTCCGAGGGAACCAAAGTGTCATTTCGACTTCCATTGGAAGGGTAAAGGGCGATTATGAGCACGCTTATCCGTATCTTCATTGCTGACGACCATCCGATCGTTCGCGAAGGATTACATGCCCTCATCAGTACTGAGCCAAACATGGTGATTGTTGGCGAGGCGGCCAACGGTGAAGACGCCGTGCGACGTGTGCGCGAGCTGAAGCCAGATGTCATCCTGATGGACTTGATTATGGAACGGATGGATGGGATTGAGGCGATTGAGCGCATCAAGTTGGATAACCCTAACGCTCGCATTCTGGCATTAACCAGCTTTACCGAAGATGACATCGTCTTTCCGGCCATTAAAGCGGGAGCGTTAGGCTACCTCCTCAAAGACTCTGCACCGCACGACTTATTGCAGGCCATTCATAATGTCTATCAAGGTATACCTTCGCTTGCGCCATCTATTGCGCTCAAATTGTTTCAGGAGATGCACCAACCCCATATCATTACGGCCAGTTCGAATGAGAGCCTGACCGAGCGCGAAGTCCTTATCCTCAAACATGTTGCACAGGGCATGACCAATCAGGAGATCGCCTCCCTGCTGGTGATCAGTGAACGCACCGTACGTAATCATGTTGGAAGCATCCTGAGTAAGCTGCACCTGGCAAATCGTACGCAGGCAGCCCTTTACGCCCTACGGGAAGGCATCGCTCGCTTGGAAGAAAGCCCAAAAGCCTCATCCTCCGAATCATAGGACATTTGACTTATCAATTTAGGTCAATTGACTTAACTTCTCACGCGCCTTTGCCATCTCGCTATAATCACATTTCCTCACTAAATCCTGTTTTCTGAAAGGATGCGCATGATGAAGAAATTCGTACTGTTGGTCTTCTGCCTGCTCTTTTCCGGTGTCTTTTCCACGGCTGCACAAGATGGTCCCAGCATCGCCCTCTTCAACCCTCTTGGGAACAACACTTATGTCGCATCCGCCGAAGCGGGTGTGCGCAGCATTATCGAAGCCGCAGGTGGAACTGTTCAGGCATTTGATGCGGGATTTAACCCGGAAGAACAGCTTAATCAGATCAATGATGCCATTACTTCAGGTGGTTTTGATGCCTTCATCATTTACTCGGTCGATGGTGTTGGCGTAACCGTTGGAGTTGATGCAGCCGCAGCAGCCGGTATTCCCGTCATTGCACTCGACGCTCCTATCAATCCGGATCGTAAGACACTGGTCCCCTATGCCAACGTCGCTGGTCAAATTGCCCGCACAGGCATTGGTGATGGGACACAGCTTGGCAACGCCATCGTCATGGCTTGTGAAGGCATTGTTCCCTGCGAAGTTGCATTCCTGATCGGCTTCCAGGGGTTCCCGCTCGATCTGGATCGCGTCGACACCATTAACGCCATCATTGCCGACCACCCGAATATCCAGATGGTGGCTGTGCAGGAAGCCCAATATCTCGAAGATGTAGGCTACGATGTCGCTACTGACTTGCTCCAGTCAAACCCGGGCATCGATGTCTTCGCGTCGGTTGGTGACCAGATGATTGTCGGCGTCGAAATCGCGGTGCAGGATGCCGGTTTAGAAGGTCAGGTCAAGTTGATTGGCAATGGCGCAAGTGAACCCGGTTATGAGGCTGTTGTCGAAGGACGATGGTTCGCTACTGTCGCCAATATCCCCTTCACCAATGGACAGATCGCCGCCCAGATGGCGCTCCAGGCGATTGATGGCACATTGATTATCCGCTCGGTTGATATGTACAACCAGGCTCCACCGCTCCCGGCCAGTGGCCCAATCATCACTCAGGAAAATGCGTCTGAATTTACCCCGCAGTGGTGATCCTGTAATCAGAATCCATAAGGGCGATCCATCGAGATCGCCCACATTGTCCAGTTTGTCACAAAGGATTATCTGAACCATCATTATGAGCGCAGATTTTGTCATCCAGGCGCGCGCATTATCGAAACGCTTCTTTGCCGTTCAAGCATTGGATAACGTCGAGGTCGCAGTCAGGCAAGGTGAAATTCATGCGCTTGTGGGCGAAAATGGGGCTGGTAAATCGACGCTGGGTAAGGTCATCAGCGGCATTACCCGACCGGACAGCGGTAACCTAATCGTCAGAGGGCGCTCGGTCGCTTACAACTCCCCCCGCGACGCGCTTCTGGATGGGATCACAACCATCACACAGGAGATCTCGCTCTCCGGCAAGCAGACCGTACTGCAAAATGTGTTGTTAGGGCAGGAGAATTCCCGTGCTGGTGTTCTGAATCTTCACAAGATGCAGCAACGCTATGATGAAATCCGAACGCTGACAGGTTTCGACATCTCACCCCAGACACAGGTTAACAGCTTACGCATGGCGGATCAGAAAAAAGTCGAGGTCATGCAGGCCATCGCGCGGAATGCTCAGGTCATCATCATGGATGAACCGACTGCGATGCTCTCTGGCGAAGAGACGGCGCTGTTCCTCAAGACCGTGCGGCATCTTCAGGGGATGGGGTTGACCATCATCTATGTCTCACATTTTCTTCGTGAAGTCCTCGATCTTGCAGACACAGTGACAATCATGCGAAACGGGCAGGTCGTTCGCAGCGCGCCAACGCGTGAAGAGTCGGTTGAATCGCTCGTGACAGCCATGCTTGGCAAAACCGTCGCACAGATGTATCCCTCCAAGGTGCTGCCAGCTCCAGATGCTCCGGTTGCATTGCGAGTCAAAGATCTTCAGAGTTCCGTTTTTGCAAATGTCAATCTGACGTTGCGAGCGGGCGAAATCCTGGGACTGGCCGGATTGGTTGGCAGCGGACGTTCGCGCTTGGTACGCACGTTGTTTGGTGCGGAAGACATCACCAGTGGCAGTCTTGAGGTGGGCGGTGTCACTTTCACGCCCAAAACGCCCCAGGATGCAATCCAGCGCGGACTGTACATGCTCCCGGAAAGCCGGAAAGACCAGGGATTGTTGCTCAAGCAGAGTGTACAGCTCAACATCACGCTGCCACATCTCCACGAAGTGTCCGGGTTAGGTGGTGTCATCAACCGTCAGCGCGAGTTGAATGGTATTGGCGACCTGATCAAAGCGCTTGACATCCGTGTTGGATCGCCGACCACACGTATTCGCAACCTTTCAGGTGGAAATCAGCAAAAAGCACTCTTTGGTAAATGGTTGTTCAAGCGTCCCAAAGTGCTGATGATTGACGAACCGACTCGTGGCATTGATGTGGGGGCGAAGCAGGCTATTTACGAACTCATCGTACAGTTGGCACGAGAAGGCATGGCGCTATTGGTTGTTTCTTCTGAAATCGAAGAAGTCCTGGGTTTGTGCCATCGCGTTGTTGTTATGCGGAGTGGACAGCTTGTGAGCGAGTTGAAGGAAAAAGACGGGACACTCACCGAAGATAACATTATCCGCGCCGCCTTCGGTACCGAAGCGGCAGAGCGAGTGGACGGATAGACGATTCATGAATCAGGGTAAGGGTGTATCCGAGCAACTGCGCAGACTGAGCAAATTGCTGCTCGATTTTGGTGTTCTTTTCGCGTTCGTAGCCTTATTTCTGTTCCTGGCATTCCGGGCAGACGCATTTCTGACGATTCGAAATCAACTCAATATCCTCGATCAGGCACATCAGATCGGCTTGATGGCGCTGGCGGTGACAGTCGTCATCATTGCGGGTGGGTTTGATCTGTCGATGGGCGCGATTTTTGCCATGTCCGCAGTCGTGGCGGCATTTGTCGCGCGGGATCTCGAAGCCATGGAGTCGATGACTGCAATCGCCCCCTATGCTGGCTGGATCGCGGGGATTGTAGTCGGTACATTGTTTGGATTGCTCAACGGTGTGCTGGTCACGATGTTGCGGATCAATACCTTTGTCGCGACTCTGGCATCCGGCATTGTCATTCGCGGATTGGCGCTGATCATCACGCAGGCTGAACAGGTGCGTGTTCAGGATGATCGCTTTCAAGCGCTGGCACGCGGTGGTATTGGCGACATCAACAACACTGTTTTCATCTGGCTTGGCTTCGCCCTGATTCTGACTTTTGTACTCACTCGCACTCGGTTCGGCCGGCATGTCTTTGCGGCGGGAGATAATCCGGAAGCCGCTCGACTTTCTGGCATCAATGTCAACCTTGTCCGAACCATCACATTTGGCATCAGTGGCTTTGCTGCGGGGCTAGCAGGGGTTATTTCCGCGTCAAAGTTCATGAAGGCGCAAAACGACATGGGGCAAGGGCTGGAGCTCATCGCCATCGCCTCAGTCGTGATCGGCGGTACCAGCATTATGGGTGGCGAAGGGGCTATCTGGCGGACAGTACTCGGGGTGTTACTGTTGCGCCTCATTGCAAATGGCTTCAACCTGATTAATGTCGACACCTTTTATCAGGATGTTTTCCAGGGCTTGATTATTCTGTTCGCTGTCGCGCTCGACGCGATGCGCCATCGGAGACAACAATGATTCGATTGACTGTACTTTACAACCTGCCACCTGAAACGGACGAAGCGGAATTTCTGCGTTGGCGACTGGGCGAACATCAGGCGGAAAATGCTGCTATGCCGGGTGTCGTCACAACTGATTTTGGGCGCATTGACCAACAGTGGACACCTTCAGGTATGCAAGCCGGTGTACCTTATCGCTTCATGACAGTTGCTGACTTCGCGGATTGGGAAAGCTTTGAACGCGGCTTCCTGGCACAGGATGTGCAGGATAAGCTACGTGAAGACATCCACAAAATTCACAACCCCCTCTTTTTAGTCAGTGAAATCCTTATCTCTACACAGGCGGAGGCTTAACAAAATGGGTTATCGCGTTGCTGTCGATATTGGCGGCACCTTTACAGACTTCGTCATCGCCGATGTTGAAAACAAAGTAACGACAACCGGCAAAGTTCTGACTACTCCCGGTAACGCTGCTCAGGGCGTCATGGATGGTATGCGGCAGATGATCGCTGAACCGCAATCCGTCGATTTTTTTGTGCATGGGACGACTGTTGGCTTAAATGCCTTCCTGGAACGCAAAGGGGCACGAGTACTGCTGGTTATGACACATGGGGTGAGCGACTCGTATACGATCGCTCGTGGCGACCGTAAGACACTCTATAAGGTGCAGTACCGCAAGCCGGAACGGTTGGTTCCCCGGCGCGATGTGCTGGAAGTGCGGGAACGCCTGCGCTGGGATGGTTCAGTGTTGGAACCGCTTCATGAAGAAGATTTTGCCCCAATCATCGACAAGATTCGTGCTGAGGGCATTCAATCGGTTGCCGTCTGTTTCATCCATGCCTATGTCAACCCAACCCACGAGCTGCGCGCACGGGAAATCCTGAAAGCTGCGCTTGGCGACAACGTCTCGGTCACGCTCTCGCATGAGATCTGTCGTGAGTGGCGTGAATACGAACGTGCATCATCCGCCATCATGAATGCATATATTGCGCCCATCGTCGAACGCTATCTGCGTAGTCTGGAAAGCGAACTAGCCAGCTTTGGAACACAGACACCGGTTCACGTCATGCAATCCAGCGGCGGCGTGATCCGCGCCAAGACGGCACGCGAGCAACCCGTTCACACATTGCTCTCGGGCCCGGTTGGCGGCGCAATCGGCTGTGCGGCACTATCGAAGGCAACGGGACGGAAGAACCTGATCGGCGTCGATATGGGGGGCACCTCATTCGATATGTGCCTGATCATTGATGGTAAGCCCGGCGTTTCCAATGAAACTGAACAACAAGGACTACCATTGCTGTTGCCGCTGGTCGAAATCCATACTATTGGAGCCGGTGGTGGTTCACTGGCGTGGTTGGAAGCGGGCGCATTGCGGGTTGGCCCACAGTCGGCAGGCGCGCTGCCCGGCCCGGCTTGTTACGGACGTGGCGGTACACAACCAACCGTGACAGATGCCAATCTCTTTCTCGGTCGTATTGGCACAGATGCCCGACTGGGCGGATGGATGCAACTGGATTACGATGCTGCCGCCAGTGCGATCCACACGGTGGCGACCCAACTCAACCTGAGCGATGTTGACCTGGCAGAAGGGATGCTCTCGGTCATCAACGCCAAAATGGCGGATGCTATCCGCACCATTACCATTCAAGTTGGCATCGACCCACGCGATATTTCAATGGTCGCTTATGGTGGTGCCGGCTCTATGCACGCAGTCTGGTTAGCGCGAGAACTTGGCATCAAAGAGATCATCGTTCCCTGGAGTCCTGGTACGTTCTCGGCCTGGGGGATGCTCCAGACCGACATCCGCCGCGACCTGAGCAGCAATTTCTTCCATCGTGGTATCGATACAACTTCAGCGATGATCCGCGAGGTGTTTGATCGCCTGATTGAAGAAGGACGTGCGCTGATTCGGGACGAAGATGTTGCCAACGAGGACATTTATTTCGCGATGTCAGCAGACATCCGCTATATCGGACAAGAGTATGTCGTCACAATCCCTGTCAACGCACCGTTCGACATCGCCGAGATCGACCGCAGTTTCCACGACGCCTATAAGATTCGTTATGGACACTCAACGCCCGGTGCGCCGCTGGAATTTGTTAACCTGCGTCTGACGGCGTTTGGTCGGCTGGATAGCGAGATTATGGGATTCCAGCCCAGAGCCGATGCGGGCGACCCGATCAAGGACGTGCGCGAAGTCTATATTGACGGAGTGAAAATGCAGACGACGATCCTTGACCGCGATGCTATGCCTATCGGCACACAGTATAGCGGCCCACTGATTATCGACGAACCAAGCGCGACGACTGTCGTCCCTCAGGACTATGTTGTCTCTGTCGATCCACTCGGCAATGTGATTATCACGAGGAAGTAGTCATGACAACCCGAATCGACCCTGTCACCACAGAGATTATCCGTAACGCCTTCATTTCCATCGCGCAGGATATGAATGCGACGCTTATCCGCAGCGCGTATTCCCCGATCATCTATGAAGGCAAAGACTGCTCAGTCGCTCTGCTGGATAATCATGGCAACGTGCTGGGGCAGTCATTGGGGCTGCCATTGTTCTTAGGCAATCTTCAGGTCTGTGTGCAGTTGACTGCTGAGTTATATGGCTGGGATTACTTCCGCCCTGGTGATGTATTTCTGATGAATGACTCGTACATGACGGGTACACATCTCAACGACATCACGGTTTTTGCCCCGATCTATTGGCAGGAGAAGCTGGTTGGTTTTTCGGCATCGCGCGCGCATTGGTTGGATGTGGGTGCAAAGGACGCAGGTGGCCCGATGGACTCCTCAGAGATCTATCAGGAAGGTATGCGTTGGCCCCCGACTCGTATCTATGAGTACGACAAGCCGCGTGAAGACATTATTGAAGTGCTGCGGCGTAACGGACGCTTCGGCTTTCTGGCAATCGGCGATATGAACGCACAGGTGGCTGCCGGGCGCACTGGCGAGGGACGCTATCGCGGTATCCTCGAACGCTTTGGTTATGACACCGTGATGGCAGCGCGCGATGAAATTTTCCGCCAATCCGAACTATTGGAACGAGAGGCAGTCACAGCCATACCGGATGGCACGTACCATGCCGAAGGCTTCATTGATAATGATGGGTTGGGCAGCCCGCCTGTCCCTGTCAAGCTAACCGTCACCGTCGCCGGAGATAGCATGGAGATTGATCTGGATGGCTCGTCGCCGCAAACGCGGGGGCCGGTCAACTGTGGTTTTGCTCAGACAATCTCAGCGGCGCGGGTCGCTTTTAAGCTGCTGGTCAATCCGGGTCGCTCAGTCGATGGGGGTACCTTCAAGACGTTGACGATTAAGGCACCGGAAGGTTCGATCTTCCGCGCCCAGGAGCCTGCCGCCTGCCAGTGGTACTTCACGCCACTTGGCTTGTTGATTGATCTCTTTGTCACGGCAATGACCCCAGCCATGCCGGAAAGAGTGGCCGCAGCCCATTATGGTGATTCGATGGTTATCTTTCTGGCCGGTACAGACCCACGCAGCAAGCTGCCATTTCTCGCCGTTGAACCGACCCCAGGTGGGTGGGGTGCCTACTTTGATGGTGATGGACAGGATGCGCTCATCAACAACGTTAACGGCGCATTCAAAGACTTGCCCATTGAGGTCTACGAGAGCAAATTCCCGGTCATGATCCACAATTATCATATCCGATCTGACTCGGGTGGTTCAGGGGAATACCGGGGTGGTTGTGGCTTGATCCGCGAATACACGGTTGCCACTGATAGTTATCTCTCGCTGTGGTTTGACCGTTCAGTGACACCTGCCTGGGGTTTGTACGGCGGCGGCACAGGCAAGGGGCCTGATGTTGCGGTGATATATCCTGATAGTCATGACGAACACCTGCTCAAGGTCAACGTCAAGCCAATCCCAGCGGGAGCAGTTGTCCGTACCCATACTGGGGGTGGTGGGGGATTTGGTGATGCCTTTAAGCGCCAGCCCGAACGAGTACGAATGGATGTGCTTGATGGCTATGTTAGCCGTGAGGCCGCGCGTGATCAGTACGGTGTCGTCATCCGCGAAGACATGAGTATCGACGCCGCAGCAACCGCTCAGTTGCGCGGTAGATAAGCCCCGGAATTCATAGTGTGCAGACTGCGTTCACAGTCTGCACACTAACCTTACACCTTGCGAGGAGAGGGGTTAGAGGTCGGGAAATTCGGATCGATTCGATTTCGGAGTAGCCTCAGCAAGCCCGCGCCTGACCATTGCGCTGACCGTAATTCTCATCGACATCCTGCACCGCACTGGCGCTCACCCAACCGGTGAAGCCTGGCGTGATCTGCAAGCGATAGTACAGGCCATCGGCGCTGCGTTCGACGACGAAGAAGGTCTGGCAGCGCCGAGCGACCGCAATCCCAAGCGGGTTGCCCGCCGGTGCGCCCAGCAGGGGCGTATCGCTGATGACCAGCACCAGGTTGGGGGTGATGCGCTGGTTAGCCGGGGCGCTGGTCGGTGCTGGCGTAGCTGTAGTATTGGAAGCGCTGCTGACCGGGGCCGCCGTTGGCGCGGCGACGGTGACAGTCGATTGAACGACGGGAAGCGCTGCGCCAGAGCAGGTGGCGGGCGATCCATTGCGTTGACCATAATTCTCCGGCACATCCTGCACCGCGTTCACCGCCACCCAACCGCTGAAGCGCGGCGTGATCGACAGGCGTACATACGCGCCATCCGCGCTGCGTTCGACGGCGAAATAGGTCTGGCAGGCGCGCACGACGGCATTGCCCAGTGCGCCACCCCCCGGCGAACCGAGCAGCGGTGTATCGCTGACGACTACCACCAGGTTGCTGCCGGATTGTTGGGCAGCCACCGGCAGCGCCAGCAGCAGCCCTGCCAACACCAGCATTAGCGTTAGACGACGGAACATGATCTTGAATCTCCTTGTTGTCATCCTGAGCGAGAAACTTCGCTCATCGGTTATGACTTCAGCTTATGTCGGGTGAACATCGAAATCATCCGCGCCAGGACGATCTTTGCCGTGCGACCTGCCGGAGACCGTTCTGCGGACTGCACAGGGGAAATCAGCAAGTTGATGAGTGGTGTCGATAACGTAAAAGCCGCCTGTGATTTCAGGCGGCCTTACTTGCGAACTTGTAGCGGATGGCAGCGACTTAGCCCACCTGGTTGCACCCGGCATCGAAGTACAGGAAATCGCGCGTCACCCAACCAGTCTGCCCGTCGTAACTCACCTGCCACCAGCTTCGGTCAGCCGTCGTCGCGGTGGCCGTCAGCGGAGTGGCGTTCGGGATGGTCGCCAGGATGGGCTGGTCGGTGCCGGGCTGCTGCCGCAGGTTGAGGTTGGCTCCGGTCGATACCCGGCATGATGCGCCGGATGATTGCCCTGTGCTGCTGCCGGTCTGGGTTGGGGCCATGGGCGTGAACGCAGCCAGCGTGACGAACAGATACGGCGTCCAGCTCGGCGTCAGCGTTGGCAGCGGCGTGGCGGAGGGGCTGGGCGTGAAGCTGGGCATCAACGTCGGCATGGGCGAAGGCGTTGCGGTATAGATGATGCGCGGCGCTTCGGTCACATCAAGCGCCATTTCACCCTCGCTTGCCGCCTGAGCCGGCGTTCCCAGCACAGCAGCGATGACCTGTGGCGTCGTCCACAACGACAGCAGCACCAGCCCCCCCACGCCGAGGTTGAGCAGGCCGGCGGCAGCCGACCATTTGAACTGAGGTGAGCGCCGTTCCAGCAGCAGCACGATGAGGCCGCCCGCCAGGCTGAGGGCGGCGCTCGTCAGCAGATAGGGGGTTATCAGGGTTATATCCACCAGCAGCGCCGCGCCGACCGGCACGACGACCGCCAGAAATGCCAGGATGCTACTTAGCGCGTTAACGGCTTGTCCCCGCCGCGCCCGCCAGACCGAAAGACCGACCAGCGCCAGCGCCGGGATGAGGATGAGAAATTGGGTGTCCATATGATGAGAGTCCTTATTCACTCGTAACGCAGCGCATCAATCGGGTTCAGTTGAGCTGCCCGCTGCGCCGGATAAATGCCGAAGAAAATGCCGATGCTGGCCGAGACCGCCAGCGCCAGCGCGATGCTGCTGAAGGCAATCGTCAGGCTGATGTTGGCGATGACCTGTGCCAGCACGGTGATGGCAACCGCGATGGCGATGCCGATGAACCCGCCCAGCAGCGTGATGACGGTCGCTTCCAGCAGGAATTGCAGGATGATGGCGCGATCTTTGGCACCGACGGCCTTGCGCAGGCCGATCTCTTTGGTGCGCTCGGTGATGGTCACCAGCATGATGTTCATCACGCCGATGCCGCCCACCAGCAGCGAGATGCCAGCGGTCACCCCCAGAAAAGCGGTGAAGATGTTGATGACATTGGTGAACGTATCGAGGAACGAGCCGAGAAACAGCACGAAGAAGTCTTCCGGCTGGTCGCTCTGAATGCCGCGCAGATCGCGCATGAGCAGCGTCGCCTGAACCGAGAGCGCGGCGATGTCGCTGTTGGGCTGCCCTTGCACCGTGATGCTGGTCACAGGGCGTTGATCGGGCGCGGTGATCTCGGTGCTAAAACGGGTTTGCGCCGTCCCCAGCGGGACGAGCAGAAAATTGTTGAAATCGGGCGACGAACTGGTGCTATCGACCATCACGCCGATCACCTCAAATGTCATGCCACCCGTCCGGATAACTTTGCCCAGGGGCGAGGCCGCGCCGAACAAACGTTGGGCTGTGGTCTGTCCCAGCAGACCGACCCGCGCCTGTGCCGCTTCTTCTTCAGCGGTGAAGAATCGCCCCTGCAACAAGCGCACCGGAGTCAGCAGCGGATAATCCACCGTCACGCCGTTGATGCTGACGTTGTCGGTGCTGCGCCGGCCATAGCTGGCGCTCTCTGAGGCGCTGTACGCCGGCATCACCCGCTGGATGCCATAGGGGGCCAGCCGATCGGTCAGCGTTTGCACATTCGCCATCGTTAGCGGACGAAAGCGATCCTGTGCATCCGGCAGGGCGAAAATATTGATCTGGTCAATGCGGAACTGCTCGAACTGCCGCCGGATCGACCCCTGGACGAACTGCCCAATCGAGAGCAGCAGGATCACCGCCGCCACGCCAATGGTGATGCCGATCATGGTCAGGATCGCCCGCAGTTTGTTGCCGCCCAGACTGAGCAGCGCCAGATTGATGCTTTCGATGAGGATCATGTTTACTCAAACCTCAATGCCTGAATCGGGTCCATGCGGGCGGCGCGGTTGGCAGGATACAGACCAAAGCCGACGCCAACGCCGGTGCTGACCAGGCTGGCGACGATGACCGCTTCGACGCTCAGGGTGAACTGCCCGGCTGGGAAGAACAGGTTGCCGAGCGATACGATTCCCTGGGCCAGCGCCACGCCCACCACGCCGCCGGCCAGCGAGAGCAGCACACTTTCGATGAGGAACTGCGCCAGAATATCGCCATAGCGGGCGCCGACGGCTTTGCGCAGGCCGATCTCTTTAGTGCGTTCGGTGACCGTCACCAGCATGATGTTCATCACGCCGATGCCGCCCACCAGCAGCGAGATGCCGCCCACCAGACCCAGGAACAGCGTCAGCAGGTTGGAGATCTGGCGCACCGAATTCAGCAGTTGCGCCGGGTTATCCACCGTGAAATCATCGCGCTGCCCACTGACAGTCAGACCCCGCGCTTGTCGCAGATAGGTTTGGATCTCGCGTGTTGCCTGAGTCATATCCTCGCGTGAGATGGCATTCACGGTGATCTGGCTGACGACATAGCCACCGCCCCGCGCCAGCGCACTGCTCAGACGGGTCTGGGCGGTCTGAATGGGGACGAAGGCCACCGTGTTCGGCTCGAAACCCAGGCTGCTGGTGCGCCGCGTCATCACGCCGACGACGGTGAACACCTGATCGTTGATTGTCACCGGCAGGCCGATGACGTTGGTGTTCTCGCTGCCGAACAGCCGCCTGACCACGGTTGTCCCCAGCACCACCACCCGCGCCCGCGTCTGGTCATCTTCAGCCGCGATGAAGCGCCCGCTGCTGACGCGCCAGTTATAGACCGCGCTGTAGTCCGCCGTGACGCCGGTGACGCTCAACCCCAGGCTGCGACCACCGCTGGCGATGGTCGCGGCCACGCCATAATCCGGTGCCACCCGGCTGATATGGGGGGCGATGGCCGGGTTCGCCAGCGCCTCGGCATCGCGGCTAGTCAGTGGATCAATCCGCCGGGTGCTGACCGTCACCGAGAAGTCTTCAAAGGGTGAGCTGGTGCTGACCGTCAGGCGTGTCGCCCCTAAGTCCTCGAACTGAGTGTTGATGATGCGCCCGATCCCTTGCCCCAGGCTGACCATCGCCACCACTGCTGTGATGCCGATGATGATGCCGAGCATGGTCAGCGCCGCCCGCAGCCGGTTGGCATCCAGGCTGGTGAGGGCGATCATCAGGCTTTCGCGTAGATTCATCGGATCACCTCTAGCTGAACGCCGCTTCAGGGGCACCGAAATAGGTCTCTTTGAAGATGCCTTCCAGCTCGCCATCTTCCGACGGGCGCTCCGATTCCCCGGCCACCAACGGCTCGGCCACCTGCTTGTCGGCGATTACCAGCCCGTCGCGCAGCATGATGACGCGCCGGGTATGGCGGGCGATCCAGCTATCGTGGGTGACGAAGATGGTGGTCATGCCGCGCTCGCGGTTCAACTGCTGGAAGATTTTCATGATCTCGGTGCCGCTGCGGCTGTCCAGCGCCCCGGTGGGTTCATCCGCCAGGATCATGGCTGGTTGGTTGACCAGCGCCCGCGCAATCGCCACCCGCTGCTGCTGACCGCCGGAGAGTTCGCTCGGCAGATGGTCGAGCCGGTCGCCCAACCCGACCGACTCCAACGCCGACACCGCTCGTTCGCGCCGATTTTTCACGCCGTTGGCATACACCATCGGCAGTTCAACCTGGCGCACAGCCGGGACGCGCTTGAGCAGGTTGAACTGCTGAAAGACGAAGCCGATCTTTTGGTTGCGTACTGTCGCCAGTTGTTCGCCGTTCATCTGGCTGACATCCGCGCCATCCAGCCAGAACTGACCGGAAGTCGGTTTATCCAGGCAGCCGAGGATATTCATCAGCGTGCTTTTACCGGAGCCGGATGGCCCCATGATCGAGACGAATTCGCCGGGCTGAATGGTCAGCGAAATGCCTTTCAGCACCACCAGCGGCGCATCGCCCATCGGAAAGGAACGGGTGATCTGGCGAATATCAATCACCGGTTGGGTGCCATTCATCTGACTCATGTTAGAACCCTATCTCAAAACCACCGGCTGCGGGCGGATTGACGATCTCATCCGGCAGCAGCACCACCGTCTGGCCGGCCTGCAAGCCACTGATGATCTGGGTTGATTCGCGGGTGCGTACCCCTATCGTCACGACCACGCGCTGGAAGCCGTCATCGATTGGCACTAGCACGAAGTTCTCCTGCGTGATCGCATCGGTTAGCAGGAAACGGTTGGGGATAATCACGACTTCCGTCAGTTGGTCAACAATGATGTTGCCTGTCGTCCGCATCCCAGGGCGGATGGGAGACTCGGTCGCATCCAGCACCACGCGCACGGCATACGACACGCGCTGGCTGTTGGCGGCGATGGTTGGGACAGCGGCAATCTGGGTCACGCTCCCGCTCAGGGTCAGGCCGGTGATGGCATCCACCGTCAACTGCACCGGCTGCCCCAGCACCACGCGGGCGATATCGGTCTCATCGACCGGCAGATCGGTCTGATAAGCGCGGGTATCAATCAGCACCACCGATTGCTCACGCAGTGGGAACTGCCCGACCTTCAACCCAACTGAACTGACTACGCCATCAAAGGGAGCGACCAGCACTGTTTTAGCGAGCTGCGCCTCGGCCTGCTGCACCGCCAGCTCGGCCGCCTGCACATCGAGTTCGGCGCGCAGCCGGCGTTCGGCATTGGGCCCCTGCACAAGCTGATCGAGTTCGTTCTGCGCCCGGATCAACTGGGCATTGGCCGCCGCGATGCCACCCTGATTCGGATCACGGTTCACAGTGGCCTGATAACTGGACTGGGCGATGTCGATTTCGCTGTCGGAGCTGTTCAGGCCGGCAATCGTGTTGCTGTCGGGATAGGACGGCCACATGCCGGTATTGCCCGGATCGGTCAGGCCACGATTGAGCTGTGCCTGCCACAGTGCGTTCTTCGCCAGTTCGACCTGCAACCGGGCGATCTCAATATCCTGGGTCGTCGGTGCGCCACCGGCGCGCCCATTGATGGCATTGTTGATGGCGGCCTGCGCCACATTGACAGCCGCCTGGGCCACCCGCACATCGATATCACGCGGCGGGGCGATCAGCGCGGCATAGGCGGCGCGGGCTTCGGCCAGATTCAACTGGGCGTTCCGCAGCGCCGATTCGCTCTCGCTGGGGTCAACCTTTGCCAGCGCCTCGCCCAGGCGGACGAACTGCCCGGCGATGACATAGACATCCGTCACCAACCCGGCTGTTTCAAAGACTACATTGACCTGCTGTGCCGGGGCTAAGGTGCTGGCGGCGCTGACCGTCACCGGCAGATCGGTCTGGATCACCTGAACGCTGTCCAGCACCGGCACCTGCTGCCCATCGGCTGTTGTCGCCGGGATCACCGTTTCATCCACCGCCAGAGCCACCGGAGCCGCCGTCAGCGTCAGCCCTATCAGCAGGACGCTGAAGATTAACCTGCTCATCATGATGTTATCTCTCCCGTATTCAATACCAGCACATCGCCCTGGCGTAGCCCGTTGATGATCTCAACGGCGTCGCGGCTTTGCAGCCCGACCCCCACCGCGATGTCCTGAAGGCTGCCGTTCGGCAACTGTAGTGTCACAAAGGTTTGCCCATTCTCGGCACGGATGAACGCGCTGGGGACGACCAGCACATTCTCGCGCTGCGCCAGCAGGATGCGGACTTCAGCCGTCATGCCGGGGCGAATGCGTTCGTCAGCGGTCGTGATCTGGAAGCGAGTAGGGTAGGTGATGACGCCGTTGCTACGCACCGTACTCACCAGCGCAATCGTCCCAACCTGTGCGGTGAAGGATTCGCCGGGCAGCGCATCCAGTCGAATGTCGGCTGGCAGACCGGCGTACAGGCTATCGACATCCAGTTCATCGACATTGGCCGTCAGCCAGAGCATTGATAGGTCGGCTATCTCAACCACCACCCGATCAGGCGTCGCCACCTGTCCCACCACCGCATCAACCCGGGTGATGACCCCGCTGATCGGACTGGTCAGGCGGGTGCGGCTCAGTGCGGTCTGGGCATCCAGCAGGCGGGATTGCGCCCGTTGCAGCGCGATCTCGGCGTTGGCGAACTGGATCGGCGCTGGCCCGGCCAGTAGTTGTTCGTATTGCAACTGCGCCAGTTGCACATTGGCCCCGGCTTCCCATAAGCCTTCCGGGTTGCCGCGTCGCAGCGCTTCCAACCGCAGCCGGGCGATCTCGGCGTCGAAGGTGGCCTGACCGATCTGGGCTTCCTGAAGCGAATACTGCTGCGTCGCCAGCTCACCCGGCATGGTCACGCGCCCGCGCTGTAAATCCTGTACCCGTTGCAGCGCCTGGTTATAGCGTTCCTCGGCTGCGGCGATGTCCTCCGGGCGGGTCGCATTGGCGACGCTGCTGTAGCCGCCCTGGGCGCTGGCGACGGCTGCCTGGGCATTCTCGATCTGCTCCGGGCGCGGCGTCAGCCGTAAATCCTGCAAAGACGTCTCGGCCTGCTGCACCGCCACCTCGGCCTGCTGTACCGCCGCTTCCTGACTGATGGCATCCAGCGCCATCAACACCTGCCCAACCTGTACGGTGTCGCCAACCTTGACAGCGACGCTCTCCACCGTGCCGCTGATGGCAAAAGTCAGGCTGGCGCTGCGATTGGCCTCGACCCGTCCCAACGTCGAGATCGCCTGTTCAAGGCTGCCGGTCTCGACCACATAGGTAGGCAGCTCAAACGGGGTAGTCGGAGCGCCCGCCGTCAGCAGCGCCATCCCCAGTGCCGGGATCGCCAGCGTACAGAGCAGCAGCACGATCAGAATACGAAAGACTTTCATCGATTGCTCCTATCCATCCCATCCAGTGATGGGGTACGGTTTCAGCGTAGTGGAAAGCACACGGCGTCTCATCCACGCTGAAGTGAATTCTGTTTCGCGCTCTGCTGACCGCATCTCTGCAATTTGCAGAGACAAAATCAACAGCAACCCATCGTGAAGGATGCTCAACCCCTGATATGGTGGATAATAAAGAGGTCGAATGTTTGGAAGTTGAGGCAGCTATGATGACAACCCGCATCCTGATCGTGGATGACCACGCGATTGTCCGCCAGGGCATTCGCCTGATGCTTGAATCGCAGCCGACTATTGAAGTGGTGGGTGAAGCCGCTGATGGGGCGATGGCTATGCAGATGGCGCGCAGCCTGCAACCGGATGTGATCCTGATGGATTTGCTGATGCCGGGGACAGATGGGGTGGAGGGTATTCAGCGCATTCGTGGGCTGGGGCTGCCTATCCATATCCTGGTGCTGTCCTCATCGCTGGAAGACCGGCTGATTCAACAGGCACTGCAAGCCGGGGCGCATGGCTACTTGCTCAAGACCAGCCGCCCGGCGGATCTGCTGCGGGCGATTGAACAGGTGCGGCAGGGTTACCCGGTGCTGGACCCGGCGGCCAGCCAGTCGCTCATCCGTCAGGTGTCACAGCGTGACCCGCTGGATACGCTGACCGACCGTGAGCGCGATGTCTTCGACCGGATGGCGCGGGGGATGAACAACAGCGAAATTGCGGAAGAGATCATCGTCAGCGAAGGCACCGTCCGCACCCATGTTGCCAATGTCCTCGCCAAGCTCCAGCTTCGCGATCGGACTCAGGTGATGATCTACGCCCTCAAGCAGGGGTTGATCCGGGTGGATGAGTTACCGTGAAGCGCTTGCGCCAATGGTTTCAATCGGTCTATGTCCGCCTGCTCGTCAGCCATGTGCTGGTGACAGCCCTGACCAGCATCCTCATTCTGATAGTCATCTTCATCCTGATCGTCCTCGATCTTGGCACCGCCAACCCGGATGATTACGCCGGTTATGCCTCGGATGCAGCGGTGGAGTGGCTGACCGGCGGCGAGGATGCGCGCCCCAACAATTCAGAATTTGATTTGCCCGGTTACAGCCTGGTGGTCTCGCCCGATCAGCGCATCCTCTTCACCCAGGGAGACGCTATGGGCTGCAAGACTGGCATGATGCTGACCGAATGCGCCCCTGATCTGGTGGATTTACCGGCTGGCGCTCGCTCATTGGAGATCAACGACGAAGCCTGGGTCGAAGCGGTGGTCGATCTGTCCTCCGGGGATCGCGCCATCACCTACCGCCGTCCTTATGAATCCCTGCAATTGGCGCTGTGGTACACCACCGGCTCGAGCGGCGCGGACATTTATGCCCCGGACCTGGTACAGGTTGTCCTGTTGACGGCGCTGACGGCCGCCCTGGTCTCTTTTCCGGCGGCGCTGTTTTTGGTGTGGTTGTTCGTGCGCCCACTGGTGCGCCGCATCAGCCGCATCGCCGGGGTCAGCCGCCAGTTCGCTGATGGCAACCTGGGTGTTCGCGTGAAGGACGCTCACAGCGACGAGATCGGCCTGATGTCGCAGCAGTTCGACAGCATGGCCGATGCCTTGCAGCAGAATGTCCATGTGCTGCGCGATATGGCGCAACATAACACCACGCTGGCGCAGCAAGCCGAGCAGTCGGCTATTCAAGCGGAACGCCTGCGCCTCAGCCGTGACCTGCATGACTCGATCGCCCAGCGCCTCTTCAGCCTGACGGTCAGCACATCAACCCTGCCCGACATGATCGCCCAGAGCCAGGAGCGCGGTACCCAGCAGGCGCGCCAGATTGCCCAACTGGCCGAGCAAGCGCTGCTCGATTTACGGACGCTGCTGATTGATTTGCGCCCGGCGACCATTATTGAAAACGGACTGAACGGCGCGTTACAACAATTGTGCGATCAGTGGCAGCAGGCGCATCATGCCCCGGTCGAGCTTTCGCTAATCCTGAGCGGCAGGCACTTGAGCGCCAGCATCGAATCGACCCTATACATCATCACTCAGGAAGCGCTGAACAATGTCGCCAAACATGCGCGGGCGACCCAGGTGGCGGTCTCGATCATCGAAGGGCAGCGCCAGCTCACTCTGAGCGTGACCGACAATGGGCAGGGGATGCCGGTCAATCGTGACGATGGGCAGGGACATTTCGGACTCATCACTATGCGCGAACGGACTGCGGCGTTAGGCGGCAGTTTCTCTCTGGAAAGCGATGCGGGCAGCGGCACCACCATCCGGGTCACCCTGCCGCTGCGTCATGCACAGGAAGGGTAAACATAGGCTGGTGATCAGGAGCCGGCAGCTTGCCAATCAGCGACTTTGGTCTGGGCAATCTCCTCTATCTGTGTCCATCATGAACTGACTTCCTGCGCCATCTGACGTTAGCTTATTGTCTGTTGGCGCGGCGCAAGCATGTCAGCACGGAAGTGGGCTTTATCAAGGTTATGAAGATCGCTTTCGGCTGAGTCCAACAGGGGAATATCAAAGCAGATGATGTACCCAGTACAGCAGGGCTCAATGAAACTTGAGTTTGTTCCCGCCCTCAACAGCGGGCGAAGACAATCATCCAGGGTACAGTTGTGCCTCGGTGCAATTGCTCACTACCATAGGGAGAGTGTGACTATTTCGGTGCTGCACCGCCAATTCTTTACGAGAAATTGATGGATGCATCGTTTCTGTTGTTCCGTTCCTTACGGATTCAGGTTTACAGTCAGGATAGAAGGGCTTGACCAGAACATGACGTAAGGATTTTCAACATGAAAACGATCCTTGTACAAATGTCAGAAAAATCGTGGACAATGGAGGCTCTGCATCTGGCCTGTGCGCTGGCGCGCAATAACGCGTCACATGTCATCCTGCTGCGCTTGATGCCGGTCCATCATCCTTCCTATCTCGGCACAGCCTTTGGGGACACTTCGCCGACCAATCATGAACGTTATGAGATCGCTGAGTATGCGGCCACAGCGGAAGACTACGGTGTGGAATTATCACTCCAATCCATGCAGTGCGCGACCACACTCGAGGCGCTGGTGGATGCGGCTGGACAACTGGATGTCGATGTTGTTTTCGCCCATATCCACAAAAGTTGGCTTCCGTACTGGCACGAGTTCCAGGCGTGGCAGCTCAGGCGGCAGCTTTCGGCGCGGCATCGCCAGCTATTTACCCTCGACGGCAGTTCGCGCGACCAAAAATATGTGCCAGCCATTACCCTTGAATCGGCACATCGTGTGGTGGGTAAATAGCCTTTCTGCTCGGCATGGGAAATCCTGATACTTTCTTTACTCGATAAGCGAAAACCCTTACACGATCCTGACTCGCAGCTTTTATACTGAGTTGTCGTCATCATTGGAGATTCGTCTATGTCGATTCACGACGCTCAGGAACGGGTTGCAGATATTGTCCTCGGCAAACGGCTGCAAACCGCTGATATTTCACATCAAACAGCACCTAATCCGATTGCACTGGCTGTCCTTGCCAGTGACGCCCTCTCTTCAGTTGCCTATGCAACGGAAGAAATCCTGATTATTCTGAATACGGCAGCGATCAGCAGTTTTGTATTGGTCGGATTTCAGGGCAATGCGATCTCGATCCCAATAGCGATTGCCATTGCGGCACTTATAGCGATTGTCACCATTTCCTACCGTCAGACCATCTATTCCAATCCGGCAGGCGGCGGTGGCTATCGTGTGGCGAAGGAAAATCTGGGGGAAGAGCTGGCGCAGGTGACGGGTGCTGCTCTGCTCACGGATTACATCCTCACTGTTGCCGTCAGCATCAGCGCTGGGGTAGCGAATATCATCAGCGTGGCACCAGTTTTGCTACCTTATCGCGTTTGGCTCACTGTCGGCATCATTATGTTTATGACCTATGTCAACCTGCGTGGGGTTAAGGAAAGCGCCCGGCTGTTCTCGATCCCAACCTATTTTTTCCTCATCACAATGGGCGTGACGCTGGTGATCGGGTTCTTCAAGCTCTTTGGCGGAACGTTGGGGACGGTTGCCGATGTTGAAGCTATTCAACACAATGCGCTTGAACCGATTACCGTTCTACTGCTGCTGCGAGCATTTTCTTCGGGGTGTACGGCGCTGACCGGAATCGAAGCCATCTCCAATGACACTCAGTTGTTCAAACAGCCGCGTGCCAAAAATGCTGCCAACACACTGGTGGCTATGAGCATTATTCTGATTACGCTGTTTCTGAGCATCACTGTACTGGCAAATGCGATTCAGGCAGTGCCATCCCACGAAGAGACGGTCATCAGCCAGCTTGCACGCACCATTTACGGTGAAGAAGGAATTGGTTATGTGGGTTACATCCTGACTATGATTGGCGCGTTCGCCGTGCTGTTTATGGCGGCGAATACACCCTTTGCGGATTTCCCACAACTGGCAGCGCTGCACAGCAGTGATGGATTTCTACCACGACAGCTAACCTATCGAGGCAGACGACTGGTATTCGCCTGGGGAATTTATACCCTCGCCGGGGCCGCTATCTTTCTGGTGGTAGTCACGGGGGCGCGTGTCAGTAATCTCATTCCGCTCTATGCCATTGGTGTATTTTTAGGCTTCACCATCAGCCAGGCAGGTATGACGCGCCGGTTCTGGCGAGCAGGGCATGTCAAGCCGGGCGAATTCACCTGGGGGTTAGAGACCAAGATCTTCTACGATCCCCATTGGCGCTTGAAACTGCTGGTATCGGGTGCCGGTGCGATTATCACCTTCATCGTGATGCTGGTGTTTATCATCACCAAGTTTGTCGATGGGGCGTGGGCGATTGTTCTGCTCATACCAACACTGGTCTGGGTCTTCTTTCGCATTCATCGCCACTACAAGGAGACTGCAGCCCGACTCAAGCTTTATGAAACCCCGCTTTTTGAACAAAAGCCGATTGTCTTTGACCCTTCACAGCATAAGGAAGTGGCGCTCTATTTCTGTGACACCTGGTCAAAACTGGCCGTCATTGTCGTTAATCGGATCCTGAAGCGTGGCATACCTGTCCAGGTTATTCACATTGATGTAGACCCCAAACGCACCGAGGCATTTCTCAAACGCAGTCGCGAGATTACCGAACTGAACGGTTGGGATGAGGGGGTCATTAAAGTGGTTGACGAGCCGTATCGCAATCTTTATCAGAACGTGGCGACGCTGCTCAATTCGATGCATGAGCAATATCCGGGAGTCTATTTCCACATCTATATTGGCGCGATCCGGACTCGTTTCCCCTATAACCTGCTTCACATGTCAACCGACCGCTTTCTTCGTGATGCCTTATTGGAAACCGAAGATGTGTCACTAAACATCAAGCAAATCAATCTGGACACGCTGCCCTTACCTCCTGATTTTAAGGTGACATTTGAGCATGTCACCGACCATCACGAATCAGAGGAAGACCACGACCAAATTCCTGCGCCACAACCTGGTTCTTAATTGCTGTGCCTCGCGGCAGCCCGCGGCGAGAAAACGGGCTGTCGCTTTTTACCACGCCGGTCATTTCGCATGGACAAAACGATAACCAACACCCGGTTCGTTGAGGATATAGCGAATATTTCGTGCAGGATTTTCGCGCAGCTTCTTGCGAAGCTGATTGACAAAAACACGCACATAATGATCCATCTCGCCATACTCCGGTCCCCATACGGCGTTCAGGATAGCGCGGTGGGTTAATACCTTACCGGGATGCGTCGCCAATAGGCGCAACAGATCGTATTCTTTCGGTGTGAGGTGGATTTCCTCATTATCGACATAGACGGCTCGATTCACGAGGTCAATGCGGAGCGCATCCACCACAATCTCGGCTTTGGGATTGAAACTCGGTTCACTCACCACACGGCGCAAAATTGCCAGGATACGGGCTTGCAGTTCTTCCATGCCGAAGGGTTTTGTCAGGTAATCATCCGCGCCAGCATGAAGGGCCGCAACCTTTGTTTTCTCCTCATCATGTACAGATAGCATGATGATCGGAATCTTTGACCACTCGCGCAAACGGCGGCAGACCTCGATCCCATCCGGTTCTGAATTGAGTGAGATGTCGAGGATGATGACATCCGGCGATTGCTGTGCTGTCTGGGTGAGTGCATCTTGTCCATCGGCGGCCGTTACCACATCATAACTATATCCACCCAGGCCAATTTTAAGCTGCTTACGAATCTGGGGTTCATCATCCACAACCAGTATTCTAAGTTTCATCGGGTTATTCCTGATTCAGCGGGAGACCTATGATAAATGTTGCGCCATTGCCCGGTGTGTCTTCGACGGATAAACATCCCTGGTGAGCTTCGATAATGCCTTTGGCGATGGGAAGACCCAGCCCAATACGTCCTTCCCGTCCACGATAAAAGGGTTCCATCATATGCGCTTTTACTTCAGCGTTGATGGTTTCGCCATGATTGATGACTTTGACAAGCACCTGTTTTCCTTCAACAGCCCCCTGAATTTCGATCTGTGAATGGGCAGGCTCATAGCGGAGCGCGTTATCGACGATATTGCTGAGTGCCTGCAAGATTAGACCATAATCAAAATCGACCAGCGGCATATTTTCTGGAAACGCAATCTTGATCCGTTCTTGCCGAGTCAACTGCCAGGCGCGGGCGGCGACATCCCCCACGACTTCCTCGAACGAATTCAACTGACAGTTCAATGTCAACGCGCCCGCTTTCAAGCGTGACATATCGAGCAGATTTCCAACTAACTGATCCAGTTGATCCACCTCATGCTCTATCGTTTCCGCCGTGGCGATTCTCTCTTCTTCATTGAGTTGCGCATGAAACTGTCTCAGGTTACTGGCGGATGTCTTGATAATCGTAATGGGCGTTCGCAAATCATGCGACACCGCATGGAGAATTGCGGTCTTGAGCTTATCTGATTCCTCAAATTGTTGGCTTTTGCTCGCGCGTTCAACCAGGTCAATCCGTTGCAGTGCCATCGCCGCCTGTGAAACACAGGTGTTCAGAAGCTGGACTTGATGCCTGGCAAGGGGCGCAGTGAATGTGACTCGCACGGTGCCGTAGATGCGTTCGCCGCTTTGCAGCAGGAGATAGTGAACCATACTGTCATCGACCATCGTTTCACTGGCGTGAGGCAAAACATGCGCCTGTCGGGCGGCCAGTTCTTTCAGCAGCACAGTAGTCAGCGCTTCGTAAACCCCCTCAGGCTGGGAAAGCTGGTTAAATGAACCCGTTAACTGGTAGAGGATCTCCTGTTCTCGTGCACGTTGATGTGCTTCCTGAGACTGCTGCCGAGCATTGGCCGCTAACCGTCCGGCGATGCTTGCCACGATCAAGAACACCAGCAAATCCAGCACTTCACGCGAGTCCGCCACGAGCAGGCTGTAGAACGGCGGCACAAGGAAATAATTGATACACATGAAGCTGAGAAATGTGGTCACGAAGGCGGGTAAGGTACCAGCGCGAATCGCCACAATGACCACGAAAAGCAGGTAAATCATGGTGAAATTCGCCAGCGTCAGTGTGTCGCGCAACAGCACTGCGCCGAGTGTAATCCCGGCAACGCCAAACAACACCGCGCTGTAAATCTTTACTGATTTAAGGCTATTCAAATCCCTGCCATCCTGTCTGTTGTCCATTTCAATTCTACAGTACCTGACCGCAATGCCAGTCGATCTTGATACTTTCTTGATGCCCTCGCCACACATTCTGACCCCGATTTGATGTCCGATGCGCAACAATCAACCGTGAAGCAAAAAGGAGAGGCCGTTATGGATTGGGAACTGGTTATTGCCGGGCTGATCGCCCTGCTGCTGTTGGGGTATCTGGCCTATTCACTGGTGTATCCAGAGAGGTTTTAGAGTATGACAGCGCTTGAACTGCTGCAAATTGTCGTTTATTTCGGGCTGCTCATCGTCTGTACACCGCTGTTGGGTGGCTACATGGCGCGGGTGTTCAGCAATGAATGGACTCTGCTCACGCCGCTTGTGCGCCCGCTGGAAACCGGCATCTACCGGCTCGCTGGTGTTAACGCCAATGAGGAACAGAGCTGGCGGCAGTACACACTGCGCTGCTGGCCTTTAATGGGGTGGGCTTCCTGATTGTGTTCCTCTTGCAGATATTCCAGGGCAGCCTGCCACTGAACCCGGCCGGGCTGGCTAGCGTGGAACCCGCTCTGGCCTTCAACACGGCTACCAGCTTTATGACCAACACCAACTGGCAGTCCTACGCCGGCGAAACCACCCTCAGCTACCTGACGCAGATGGTCGGGCTGGCGGTGCAGAACTTCGTTAGCGCCGCGACGGGCATCGCCGTCGTCATCGCCTTGACGCGCGGGCTGGCGCGGAAATCAGCGACGACGCTGGGCAATTTCTGGCAGGATATAGTGCGTTCGACGCTCTATGTGCTGCTGCCGTTATCCATCGTGCTGGCGCTCATTTTGGTCAGCCAGGGTGTAATCCAGAACTTCAATGCGCCTGTGGTGGCGACGACCCTCACGGGCGAAACGCAAACGCTGCCACAGGGACCCGCCGCGTCGCAGGTCGCCATCAAACAGCTTGGCACCAATGGTGGCGGCTTCTTCAACGTCAACAGCGCCCATCCCTACGAAAATCCCACGCCGTTGAGCAACTTCCTCCAGGTGTTCGCGATCCTGCTCATCCCGGCAGCGCTGACCTTCACCTATGGCAAGATGGTTGGCTCGACCCGCCAGGGATGGGTGATCTTTGCCGCCATGCTGATTCTGTTGCTGGTGGGTTTCAGCGTGATGCTGATCGCCGAGTACACTCCGAATCCGGTGTTTGGCACAGCAAGCGCGATGGAAGGCAAAGAAACCCGCTTTGGTATTATGAACAGCATCCTGTGGGGCGCGACCACAACTGCCGCCTCCAACGGCTCGGTCAACGCCATGCACAGCAGCTTCAGCCCGCTGGCCGGCGGAATTGCCATGCTCAACATCATGCTCGGCGAAGTGATCTTCGGCGGGGTGGGCGCGGGCCTGTACGGCATGTTGATCTTCGTCATCCTGACGGTGTTCATCGCCGGGTTGATGGTGGGGCGCACGCCAGAGTATCTGGGCAAGAAGATCGAAGCCCGCGAGATCAAGATGGCGATCATCGCCGTGCTGCTGCCCTCAGCCGCCATTCTGCTGTTCGCCGCGCTGGCATCCGTCACCGAGGCCGGTTTATCCAGCCGCGCCAACACCGGGCCGCATGGCTTCAGCGAAATCCTCTACGCCTTCACCTCAGCGGCGGGCAATAACGGCAGCGCCTTCGCCGGGTTGAACGCCAATACACCCTTCTACAACATCCTGCTGGGCATCGCCATGTGGATTGGGCGCTTCGGCGTGATCCTACCCGCGCTGGCAATCGCTGGCAGCATGGTCGGCAAGCGCGTTGCGCCGCCCTCTCCCGGCACCTTCCCGACCGACAGCCCCTTGTTCGTCGGCCTGTTGATTGCTGTCATTCTCATTGTCGGTGCGCTGACCTTTTTCCCGGCGCTGGCGCTGGGGCCTATCGTTGAACAATTGCTGCTGAACGCCGGGCGGGCGTTCTAAACCGAGGAGAACCATTATGGCAGTACAAACCAAGATGAAAGCGCGCCCCCTGTTTGAACGGGCGATTCTGCGCCGGGCAGTGATCGACGCTTTTCGCAAACTCGACCCGCGCCAGCAGGTCAAGAATCCCGTGATGCTGGTCGTCAGCGTTGGTGCAGTGATGACTTCAGCGCTGCTGATCCGTGATGTCATCGCCGGACGCACGGCTGACCTGGGCTTCAATCTGCAAATCACCCTGTGGCTGTGGTTCACTGCGCTGTTTGCTAACTTTGCCGAGGCGATGGCAGAAGGGCGCGGCAAAGCGCAGGCCGACAGCTTGCGGAAGGCGCGGACGCAGATGATGGCGCGGCGGCTGACCGGCAGCAAAGAAGAACGGGTGCCGGCGTCGCAGTTAAAAAAGGGCGATCAGGTGGTCTGTGAAGCCGGTGATGTCATCCCCGGTGACGGCGAAGTGGTCGAAGGCATCGCTAGCGTGGACGAAAGCGCCATCACCGGCGAATCGGCTCCGGTCATCCGCGAAAGCGGCGGCGACCGCAGCGCGGTGACGGGCGGCACCCGCGTGTTGAGTGACCGTATCGTGATTCGCATTACCTCGGAACAGGGCAGCACCTTTCTAGACCGCATGATTGCGCTGGTGGAAGGGGCGAAACGCCAGAAGACGCCCAACGAAATCGCCCTGACGATCCTGCTCTCCGGTCTGACCATCATCTTCCTGCTGGCAGTGGTCTCGCTGAGGGCGTTCGCCGCCTACAGCGAAATGGAGTCGGGCCTAACCGAAACAGCAGCAACCGTCCCCGTCTTGATCGCGCTGCTGGTGTGCCTCATCCCTACTACCATTGGCGGCTTGTTGAGCGCCATCGGTATCAGCGGCATGGATCGCATGATCCAGCGCAACGTGCTGGCGACCAGCGGGCGGGCGGTGGAAGCCGCTGGCGACATCGATGTGCTGCTGCTGGATAAGACCGGCACGATCACGCTGGGCAATCGCATGGCGACCAACTTTGTCCCGGCAGGGCGTGTTGCGGCTGATCGGCTGGCGGATGCGGCGCAATTGTCATCGCTGGCCGATGAGACCCCTGAAGGCCGCAGCATCGTCGTGCTGGCAAAAGAGCGTTTCGGGCTGCGTGGACGGGAGCTGCACGACCTGAAAGCTGAATTCATCCCGTTCACCGCCCAGACGCGCATGAGTGGGGTGGACTTCCCGGCGCTTGATGGGCATCCGGTGCGCAGCATCCGCAAGGGAGCTGCCGACGCGGTGAAGAAACATGTCGAGGCGCTGGGCGGCACCTATCCGGCGGATGTGCAGGGCGCGGTGGATGGCATCGCCAAAACCGGTGGCACACCGCTGGTGGTCGCTGAAGGCAAAGAGGTGCTGGGGGTGATCGAACTCAAGGACATCGTGAAGGGCGGCATCAAGGAACGCTTCGCCCAACTGCGGACGATGGGCATCCGCACCGTGATGATCACCGGCGATAATCCCCTGACCGCCGCCGCGATTGCTGCCGAAGCCGGAGTCGATGACTTCATGGCGCAAGCCACCCCGGAAGACAAGCTCAAACGCATCCGTAATGAACAGGCGGGCGGGCATCTGGTGGCGATGACCGGCGACGGCACCAACGATGCGCCGGCCTTAGCACAGGCTGATGTGGGCGTGGCGATGAATACCGGCACCCAGGCCGCCCGCGAAGCCGGCAATATGGTTGACCTGGACAGCGACCCGACCAAGCTGATCGAAGTAGTCGAGATCGGTAAGCAGCTTCTGATGACGCGCGGCGCACTGACCACCTTTAGCATCGCCAACGATGTCGCCAAGTATTTCGCCATCATCCCGGCGCTGTTCGGCACACTATACGCTGCAGGAGCAGGCGCGGTGGGGCCGTTGGCGGCGCTGAATATCATGGCGCTGTCCTCGCCGCAGAGCGCCATCCTCAGCGCGACCATCTTCAACGCGCTCATCATCATCGCCCTGGTGCCACTGGCGCTGCGCGGTGTGAGCTACAAGCCGATGGGCGCGGGGGCAGTCTTGCAGCGCAACCTGCTGATTTATGGTCTGGGTGGGCTGATTGTCCCCTTCATCGGCATCAAACTGATTGACCTCATCATCACCGCAATCGGGCTGGCGTAAAGGAGTCTTGCTCATGTCAAAAACCCTCTTCCCGGCGCTGCGAATGCTGCTGGTACTCACGATCCTCACGGGTGTCATTTATCCACTGGTCATCACGCTGGCGGCGCAGACGCTCTTCCCAGAACAGGCCAATGGCAGCCTGATCCGCGCGGGCGAAACAATCATCGGTTCGTCTCTGATCGGACAGAATATGAACAACGACCCGCGCTACTTCTGGTCACGTCCGTCGGCGGTCAGTTATAATCCGCTGCCCTCCGGCGGCAGCAATCTGGGGTCGATCAACGCCGGCCTACAGGCGACCGTTGCCCAGCGTCAGGCTGATTTCCACTCGTTGAATGGGCTGGCGGATGATGGGATGGTTTCATCTGAAATGCTCTTCGCCTCTGGCAGCGGACTTGATCCGCATATCAGCCCGGAAGCGGCGCGGTCACAGACAGGGCGCATTGCTGAGATCCGGGGCATTGAACAAGGAGTTCTGATTGATCTGGTCAACAGTCTGGTCGAGCCGCCGCAGTTGGGCTTTCTGGGGCAAGAACGGGTGAACGTTCTGCTGCTCAATCGGGCGCTGGATCAATTACAATAGAAGCAGAGCAATCATGAGGGATTCGATGGACGAATACCGCCCTGACCCCGACGCGCTGTTAGCAGCGATCCAGAAGCAGGAAGAACGTCAGCAGCGCGGCAAACTCAAAATCTTCTTCGGTATGGCGGCCGGGGTTGGCAAAACCTACGCCATGCTCGAAGCCGCTCGCCGCGCCAAAGCGGATGGGATCGATGTGGTCATCGGCTATGTCGAAACGCACAAACGCGCCGAGACCGAGGCGCTGGTGGCCGGGCTGGAAATCATCCCGCGCCAGAAAGTTGAATATCGCGGCACACTGCTGGAGGAGATGGATACCGATGCGATCCTCCAGCGGCAGCCCCATACCGTGTTGGTCGATGAACTGGCGCATACCAATGTTCCCGGAGTGCGCCATGTTAAGCGCTATCAGGATGTAGAGGAATTGCTGGAAGCGGGCATCAACGTCTATACGACGGTCAATGTCCAGCACTTCGAGAGTCGCGCCGATGCCGTCCGCCAGATCACGGGCATCACCGTCCATGAGACGGTTCCTGACTCGATTCTGGACATGGCTGATGAAATTGAACTGGTCGATCTCTCGCCAGAAGACCTGCGCAAGCGGCTGGCCGAAGGCAAAGTCTACACGTCGGAGCGCATCGAGACGGCTACCAGTAACTTTTTCCGCGTGGGCAACCTGACAGCACTGCGCGAGATGGCACTGCGGCTGACCGCCGAGCGTGTCGATCATCAGCTTCAGGATTACATGCGCGCCAAACAGATCGCCGGCCCCTGGAAATCGGGCGAACGGCTGCTGGTGGCGGTGGGGCCGAGTCCGTTCTCCGAGCGCCTGATCCGCTGGACGCGACGCATGGCCTACAACCTGGAAGCGCCCTGGCTGGCGGCCTACATCGAAACGCCGGATGGGGTGAGCGCCGAGCAGAAAGAGCGTCTGGGGGATAACCTGGCGCTGGTACGTAATCTCGGTGGGGAAGTGATAGTAACCTCCGGGAGCGATGTCAGTGATGGCTTGCTGCGTCTGGCGCGTCAGCGCAACGTGACGCAAATCGTGGTCGGCAAGCCGCTGCGCAATCGATTACAGGAATGGCTGCGCGGCGGATCGCTGGTTGATCATCTGATCCGCGCCAGCGGTGACATTGACATCTATGTCGTCACGGGAGACAAGCCAGAGACCGAAGCCGCTTCGCGCACGACAACGGTGGTCCACCATTCAGCCTGGGTACAATACCTGCTGGCCGTCGGGATTGTGATCGCGGTAACGGTGCTGAATCTGATCTCAATGTCCGTCATCAGCTATCAGGCAGTGGGCTTGATAGAACTGCTGGCGGTGCTGCTCATTGCCATTTACATCGGGCGCGGGCCGGCGCTGCTGGCGGCGGCTGTCAGCGCGATTTCCTGGAATTTCTTGTTCATCGAGCCGCGCTTCACTTTTCAGATTTCTCGCGCCGAAGATGTCATCCTGTTTTTGCTGTATTTCGCCATCGCGATTTTCACTGGCAATCTGACCGCCAGGCTGCGAACCCAGGAGCGTCAGGCGCGCAGCAATGCTGATCGAACCATGGCCCTCTACACCCTGGCCCACGAAATCGCCGCAGCAGTGAACATGGATGATGTGCTGCGAACGGCTGCCGCCCAGATTGGGCGCGTCTTCGATGCGGAGGTAGCTGTGCTGCTGCCGCAGGGTGGACGAAGTGGGCTGGCACCCCATGTCTGTAGCACTGCGAGGCTGGATGACAAGGAATTCAGCGTCGGCCTCTGGGCCTATGATAATGGCAAGCCCGCCGGACGGTTTACCGATACCCTGCCTTTATCCACCGTGCAGTTCATTCCACTCAACACATCCACGCGCACGGTGGGCGTAATCGGCATTCGCGCTCGCCAGACCGAACGGCTGTCCTTCGACCAGGAGGCCTTGCTCGAAACTTTCATCAATCAGATCGCGCTGGTGATTGAGCGGGAATTGCTGGACGAAGCGGCGGAACAATCGGCCATGCTCAAAGAGTCCGAGCGCCTTTACACCACGCTGCTCAATTCGATTTCGCACGAGCTGCGGACTCCGATCGCCGCCATCACCGGTGCCGCGAGCAGCCTGCTCGATACCTCGACCCGCGCTAATGAATCGGCCCGCTTAGAACTCACGCACAATATTCAGAGCGCCGCCGGTCGGCTCAACAGGCTGGTTGAAAATCTGCTGGATATGTCGCGGTTGGAAAGTGGGCGGTTGCAGCTTAAACGTGACTGGTGCGATGTGAGCGAGGTCATTGGCGTTGCCGTGAAGAATCTGGCGCAGGAACTGGCTGAACGTCGGTTGACCATAGATACTGCCCCGTCCCTGCCACTGATTCAGGTGGATTTTGTGCTGCTGGAACAGGTGCTGGTAAACCTGCTGGATAACGCCTGTCATTACACACCCGCTGGATCGCCCATCGCAATCACGGCCAGGCAGCAGGGGCAAACGATTGAAATCGCCGTCCGCGACGCTGGCGAGGGCATCCCGCCGGACGATCTGGAACGGATTTTTGACAAATTCTATCGTGTATCGGGAACGGCTGCCGGTGGCACAGGACTGGGCTTATCCATCAGTCGTGGTCTGATCGAGGCTCATGGTGGCAGCCTGAGCGCCGAAAATGTGGCGAGCGGGGGTGCCGAGTTCATCATTCGCCTGCCCTTAACGGCGGCCCCGCCCCCAGTGAAAGAGGCGACCGCATGAGCGCTGGATTACAGGTGTTGATTGTCGATGATGAGGTACAGATTCGCCGCTTTTTGCGCATCAGTCTGGAGGCGCATGGCTATCGCGTTTATGAAACGGCGGACGGACAGGAGGGTATCCTCAAGACCGCCCAGTTACGTCCTGATCTTGTGATCCTCGATATGGGGCTGCCGGATATGGATGGGCTGGAGGTGCTGAAGCGGCTGCGGGAATGGACGCAAACGCCGGTCATCATCCTCTCGGTGCGCGATAGTGACCGCGATAAAGTGATGGCGCTGGATGCCGGGGCAGATGATTACCTGACCAAGCCCTTCAGCATGGATGAACTGCTGGCGCGAATCCGTACCGCCCAGCGCCACGCCCAGCCCCAGACGCAGGAAGCGACCTTCACCAGCGGTCATCTGCATGTTGACCTGACACGCCGTCTTGTCACGGTGCAAGGCGAGTCAATCAAGCTCACCCCGACCGAATATGCTCTGCTGCGGTTGTTGATCCAACATGCCGGCAAAGTGCTGACTCATCAGCAAATCCTGCGGGCGGTCTGGGGCCCGGAGTATGTTCAGGAGACTCATTATCTGCGCGTGTACTTTGCCCAACTGCGGCAGAAGATTGAAGCAAACCCAGCGCTGCCCGAAATCATCCTGACAGAACCGGGGGTGGGGTATCGGCTGGTCAATCCCCTCTAGAGGAATTCGACACGAGTTAGTCTCTAGCGCATCTGCTTCCTCTCTCACAGTACCCTGATCTCTTATTCCCTGCTGCCTGATACTGGCTGTTTCTAGCTGCATTTCTTATTGAGCCGCAGGTCACAAGCGAGCAACCGTGGACGCAGTGAACGGTGATTGAGCATCCATTTTGCCGATCTCAGCATAGTTAGCTTTTTCAGATGTGCGTTTATAGAAGCCGCTTAAACTGTGGTAGCCATTGCGCTTGCGCTTCCAGCATTTCGTTGACCAACGCACGAATCTGCTCGAGCGTGCAAACCGCCGCCGTCAGCGGGTCGAGCAAGACAGCATAATGAACGGCTTCGGTGTTTCCAGTGAGAGCAGCTTCGACGATGAGTTCCTGTACGTTGATGTTGGTGCGGTTCAACGCAGCTAATTGAGACGGCATCTTGCCGACCTTAGTCGGTTGGATACGATTGCTGTTTACCAGACATGGCACTTCTACACAGCATCCCTCTGGTAAGTTGTCAATCAGGCCACGATTAGGCACATTGCCGGCGATAACAAACGGCTGATTGGTTTCCATCGCTTCCATGATGTATGAACCGTACTCATGCGTGCGTTC
This sequence comes from Anaerolineae bacterium, assembly GCA_022843385.1. GTDB lineage: Bacteria > Chloroflexota > Anaerolineae > Aggregatilineales > Phototrophicaceae > CFX2. Next base: position 63,866 of record JALHNT010000018.1, read on the forward strand.
TGTTGGCACCATTGACCCATCGGCAATCATCGCTTCGTACTCGTTCTCAAAGCGTGTTTGTCGCTCGATGCAGTGCTTCAGATAACCGCCAGTTCTGCCCCAATCAAACCAGTGATCGGCTGGACTCTGGAATTGTGGAACTAGCTCATCGTTAATCATGGCCGGACTCTTACGGAAATAGGGCATGTACTCACTGGCATGACCACTTGATTCGGTCACAAAATAGCCGAAATGTTCCATGATCTTGATTCGAACTGGCTCTTCGGCTTTGATTTCTGGGTGTTGAATCGCATCCCAGATCAGCGGATACAAATCTTGTGATCCACGTTTGAATTCGACAAAGAAGGCTTGATGGTTGATGCCAATGCTGCGATAGTGAACCTCGTTGTAGGGAACGTTAATCCAGCGCGCCAGCATTTCACTGGTACCCTGCACACTATGGCACAGACCGACATGAGGACGGCCGGTTGCCCGATCAAAGGCCCAACAATTAGCCGCCATCGGGTTGACATAATTCAGGAGCAACGCATCAGGCGCGAGTTCATCCATATCGCGGCCAATGTCCAATAGCACCGGGATGGTTCGCAGGGCGCGGAATACGCCGCCGGGCCCGAGCGTATCCCCGACACACTGCTCAACGCCATACCGCTGTGGAATCTCGATGTCTTGCCGGTATGCATCTAATCCACCCTGCTGGAAGGTCGTGACCACATAATCTGCATTCTTGATGGCGGCGCGGCGATCCGTTGTCGCTTCAACTCGAGCCGACAACCCCCGACGATCCACAATCGCCTGCACGACCTGGCGCGCCTGTTCCAGACGCACCGGATTAATATCCATCAGGGTGAGTGTGCTGTCGCGCAACGCCGGGGCAAACAAAACATCACTGCACAGGTTACGGGTGAAGACCAGACTGCCCGCGCCGATAAACGTGATCTTGGACATAATAAGTTGACTCCTTAGCAGAAATTCAAACTATCGTATCGGCAGACGGCTGGCCCAGCGACCAAAGCCAGGCAAGGGAACAGTCTTGCCACGCAAAGCATTCAACAAACCCAGTATCCAGGCTATCGCGCCATAAAGGTAAGCTGCAATAACCAGCGTGAACAAGCCAACTCCCAGTACAGCCATAAGGGGAATCCACGCCAGTAACCAGGCGACCACAGCCCAGGCAACCAGGCTGATGACCAAAAAAAGAAACAGTCCGACGGATTGTCGAAGGTGATAAACAGCCAACGAATTCTGACGTTGGAACACGTACACATAAAGCCAGCCAAGAAACGGAATCAAATAGACGATGACCGCTGGGACACGTGAGGGTCTACTCATGCTGGCTCTCCAATGCCTTTGAGTTGTAGTTCGCTGGCAAAATGGCAACTGACGAAATGCCCTGGCTCGCTTTCAACGAGAGGCGGTTCTTCACGGCTGCATTTCGCCTGGGCATACTTGCAACGCGGGTGGAAGATGCAACCGGAGGGAGGGTTGGCTGGACTAGGCACTTCGCCTTGTAGCTGAATCCGATCAGAGTGAACTTTGGGATCAGCCGGGGGAACCGCCGAAAGCAAGGCCTCTGTATAGGGATGAAGTGGACGCCGTAACAATGTTGGCGTTTCGGCCATCTCCACAATCTTGCCCACGTACATCACCGCGATACGATCCGAAATATGTTCCACGACCGACAGATCATGCGCAATGAAGAGCAGCGTAAGACCAAGGCGGTCGCGCAATTCCTGGAGCAGGTTTAGCACCTGAGCCTGAACCGAAACATCGAGTGCCGATACCGGCTCATCGGCGACAATCAGACGGGGATTGAGCGAAAGTGTGCGAGCCAGACCGATGCGTTGGCGCTGACCACCAGAAAATTCGTGGGGGTAGCGCCGCATTAGAGCTGGATTCAGACCGACAGCCTCCATCAATTCGGCAACTCGCTCTTCGGCCTTTTTGCCGTGTGCCACACCATGAATTTCAAGCGGTTCACTGATGATGTCGCGGACAGTCAGGCGTGGATTGAGCGAGCTAAACGGATCCTGAAAGATCATGCGCAATTCGCGCCGCAGGGGCTTCATTTCTCGCTTATGGATCTGAGCCAGGTTAACCTGTTCTCCATTGGCAGAGGTATACCAGATTTCGCCGGCGGTGGGATCATAGAGGCGGAGAATGGTACGCCCAACAGTGGTCTTGCCACAGCCACTCTCACCGACCAGCCCCAACACCTCACCGTCACGCAGCCTGAAGCTGACACCGTCAACCGCTTTGACGTGTCCAACCGCACGCCGCAGAATTCCCCGATAAATGGGGAAATGGAGTTTCAGATTCTGAACATCGAGGATTATCCGGTCATTGCCATTCATCATATCGATTTCCGTCACTTGGGTACGAATTGAAAATTGTTTTCTTCCATGATGATATCGGGATCGTTCCAGCCTTTTTGCTGCATCAAATCATAAAAGGCTCGGCGATAAATCAACTGGACGGTCACATTGACGGTCTCCCCTTCAGCCAGGGAGAACAGAAAGCGAGTCGAGTCAGTAGCGAATGCTGCTATGCGCGTATCTTCGACAATGGTCACTGGACGCCAGAAAGCTGCGGTGGGCATTTCGCCGGTCAAATCATCCCGCAGAACTTTGGCAAAAGTCTTCCCAGGGTACCCGGCATAATCGCCAGCAAAAGCTGGGTTTTCCGGCCCCTCGACCTTGATGAGCGGACTTCCATTTACGTCAGTTACACTGACGAGCAGAATCAGCGAGCGGATGGGCGCATCGGTAGGAACATGATGCCCTGTCTGGTCATTGGTAATTTCCACGACGAGCTCCAACTCATCGCCGACGCGGGTGGCAACCGTTTCCATCGTTACTGCGTTCTGCAAAAGCGTCACATCCGACGCACCGCGCATCGTATGATTGTTAAGCTCCGCATAATCGCGAACGAGACCACCTCGTTCAGGAAACACGAACCAATTCGCATCTGACTCGGGCATGTGACATTGTTGGCAGGTTTTGCCAGTGACTGGATCGCTATAGGGGCTTTCGAGCCATTCGCCATAGGAATTGTAGATGACGGTGCCGTCCTTCACTTCTCCCATCCCAACCACGCCACCAAACACCCCAAAGTGGCACCCGGCGCAGAATTCACTCTTGGAAAGCAGCGGCAGATAACTATCGGGACGGGTCACATCGACCAACGTGCCGAAGAAAACATCCTGCTCTTGGGTTGCTGGGCGATTCAGGGTGACCGACAATATGCCGGGCATATCAGGAAACGGTAATCCGGTTTCTGGGTCAAGATGAACGGCGCTGATCTTGTGACAGAACTCGCAGCTTATGCCTTCAGCCGCATCACCTCGCAGGTAGGTCGAAGGAATGGCGGGCCGGCCTATCAGGCCATTCGAACGCTCAGTCGTCAAATCCGTATGGCAACCTGACCAAGTACAGTTCTGCGTGTTTGGTGCCTTAGAAGCGATAGGGGTGTGGCAGGTGGCGCAGTTGCCCGCCCGGTTCGGATTATCCAAGCGGAAGCCCGGCCCGTGAAAGGGTTGAGCTGGATCTGGCGGCAGCGGAACGCCGTCCATACCGTAGACAACCGGTTGACCCGTCTCTCCTTCTACATTTGTACCCATGTACACATTCAGGAAGCGATGATTAATCGCTGCGCGCGAATGCTGATCTTCTTTCCATTCTGTGTATTCACGATGACAGACGCCACATGCAGGGGAACCTTCAACCCCTTCGAAGCTGTACCATTCAAATTCACTGTTGTCGCCGTGCGGCAAGGCTCTCATGGCGATGACAATATTCTCACGATTGCTCCAATCCGATGCGGCAGGATCCAGGACAGTCCAGCCGATGTAATGCCCAGGTGCCCATGCTGTGACCGATAAGGGTTCACCGTTGACCGGCGCATTGATGCTAAACCGACCACTCTCATCGGCGATGCTTTGATCGGGAAAACCTTGAACCTGTACGATTGCTCCGGCTGCCGGCTGTCCGTTAGCATCCTGAACAATGCCAGAAATCGTGACTTGAAGATCAGTTCCCTGAACATATGCCAGAGCCATCCCAGTCATCAACAGAATGATTCCTACATTGAGCAAACTGATAAACAACCGCGCTGAAGTATTCATAGACTCACCCAAGTTACTTCACGGCATATGGATCAGCCGCATCCCGCAAGCCATCGCCCATAAAATTGAAACCCAGTACAGCGATGACGATAAACGCGATGGGTGCCAGAATCCACGCGTTTTGACCAAGCGTTTGAATATCCTGTGTATTGCGCATCATCAGTCCCCAACTGATCAGTGGCTCCGTAATCCCGATGCCTAAAAAGCTCAGAAACGATTCAGCCAGAATCACGCCAGGGATATTGAGCGTCAGCACCACAATCACATGACTCAAAGTGTTGGGGTAAAGATGCCGGAAGATGATCCGGGCATCGCTCGCGCCCATCTCCTTGGCCGCGAGAATGAAGTCTGTTTCACGCAGAGAAAGGACTTTGCCACGCACTTCCCGCGCCAGAGTTGTCCAGGTCAGGAGAGCAAAAATGCAGGCCATGATGATGAATACGGTTAACGGATTGGCCGTCTTCGGCACCAACGCGGCAAGTGCCATCCACAACGGTAACTGGGGAAAAGCAGCAATGAATTCGGTAAACCGTTGCAGGATGTTATCAATCCCACCACCATAATAGCCGGAAGCCACCCCTAAAACAGAACCGATAGCGACGCTGACGATTGTTCCAAAAAAGCTCATGCTGAGTGATATGCGCCCTGCTTCACAAGCTTTGCCCCAAAGGTCACGACCCAATTTATCTGTACCCAAAAGGTAGATGGTTCCACCTTCGTCCACGCCATACAGATGCAGGTTGGTGGGGATGATTCCCAGAAACAGGTATTCTGATCCCTGCACAAAGAATTTAATGTCATACGCCTTACTGGTATCTTCCACCCACCTGACTTCAAAAGTAGTTGGATCCAGTTCGTAAACGTAGTTGTATACAAATGGCCCCAGGTGGAAATTGCCATTGGCGTCATAGAAGAAATGGATGGATTGCGGTGGCGTAAACGCTGCCTGGAGATTGATCTCGTCTATCGGAGTGGGACTCAGAAACTCCGCAAAAACCGCCATGAAGGTGAGTGCCAACACCATCAAGCCACCAATGATGGAAACTTTGCTGCGTCGAAACCGGCGCCAGACGAGTTGAAAATAGCTTTCATGGAGTTCTTCCGCAGCGCTTTGGTCATTCAGAACAGCCACAGCAGATTCAGTGGTCACGTTGGTTCACTCCCCTTGCTAAGTGTAGCGAATGCGTGGATCCAGGACGGCAAGGAAAATATCGGCCAGCAGGTTACCGAGCAGGATCAATACACCGTACATCAACAGGAGCGACCCCGAAATATAGATGTCCTGGCTGACCAGCGATTCAAAGAATAGCGGCCCCATCGTTGGCAACCCTAAGACGATGGCTACCTCTAGTTCACCCTGCATCATGTAAGGCAGTACCGTACCTTGATAGGCCACTATGGTGTGCAGCGCGTTCGGTACAGCATGTTTCATGATGACGGCGTTTTCACGTAGCCCTTTGGAACGAGCAGTGGTTACGTACTGGGAACCCATCACGTCTAACAAGTTGCCACGCATGACACGCATGTTGCGCGCCACACCGCCAAGCCCTGCGATGACGAGCACCGGCCATATGTGGGCAAACATATCGATGACTTTTTCGATGCTCCAAGGGGCAAACACATACTGCGGAGAATGGAACGATGTGATGCTGGGCTGGCGTAACTCGATAACCAGTATATAGAGAAAAATAATGGCTATGGAAAAGCGTGGAACCGATGTGAATATAAAAGCAATTATCGCGCCCAAATTGTCCCATACGCCGTATTTTCGGGGTGCTACGAAAATACCCAAACCAACCCCGATAATGGTTGAAATGGCATGGGAGAGTACGGCGATCAGCAACGTTTTCGGTAAACGATCGGCCACTAGTTCGCCAACGTCTTTCCGATAGGCGAAGGAGTAGCCAAATTTACCTTCGGTGACGATGCCCGAAATCCACGAAATAAACTGTTCTGGTTCAGATCGATCAAGTCCATACTGCTTACGGACGAGGTCGGCTGCTCGATCCGCTTCTTCAGCCGGCGTTCCCCGGTCGATCAGGAACTGTCGATAGCGCGTGGCAAAATCACCAGGCGGCAACTTGATGACAATAAACGAAACAATACCGATACCAATCAACATAAAAAAGGCGACAATGAGTCGTCGAATAATATAATTTACCATATCACCTCTGAACGACCGGCTAATGTATCGTTTCAGGCATCATGAATGATGGCAAATGGACTGGCCTGCTTGTCACCAGATCATCCCGTATGCTGGCTGATCATCGTTGCACAACCCGTTGGGATATTCAGCACATGCTTATGACCTGGTCCATCTGCTATTTTTCCTCCACTCTGCAACCTGCCTCTACATCAAGGAAGAGCAGGAGCCGAGCAGAGCAACACCTAACGGAGATTTCTGGATCGACGCTAAGGAGAGAGGGAATGATCCTGGAGAACAGCCTCAGACATTGAGGGTGGGGTTTGGCGATGCACCTTTGGCCTACCAAACCCGCACCTTTAGAATGCCTTAACCGTTGCAGAAGATTGATCGAATCCCTCTACCCATCTTGTGCAGACTATGAACCGTACACCGGGATGGTGTTCGGACGGTTCTGCGGCAACTGTTGGTCAAGCGGCGTCCACAGTGTGTCGAGCAGGATTGCATCTTCTACCCACTGGTACAGGAATACCGGGGTACCATCTGCAATGTTCTGAACACGCTTGGCGACACCGAGCCCATAGCGACCAACAAAGACACCGAGGTTATAGACATTCTCAGTAAAGATCTGATTGTACTGAGCCATCAATTCCTGGCGTCCCTGAGGATCGTAGGTTGAACGATATTGTTCGACAATGTCAATGAGGCTTTGTTCGAAATCCATCAGCGACCGTTCCTGACCGGGAGCAACGCGATGGAACGACAAACCAGCGGCAGTAATCGGGGCTAGCGCAGTCACATTTCGGAAGGGGAGCGCAAACTCCTGACCACCACGATCAACTGCAATATCCCATGTACCAGCCTCTTCCATGGTCGTGCTGGTCGCGCTATCCATGACACGCATGTTGATCTGGATACCCACAGTCCCCCACTGGTTGACGAGCGCTTCTGCTACGCTCTGGGTTTCTTTGGCATCCTGCGAGGCGCGCATCTGGATCACGATCGGTTCGCCAGCCATCGGGCCCTCAGTCCACTCACGAACACCATCGTTATTGGTGTCCAGCAGACCCATTTCGTCCAGGAGGATGTTGGCAGAGGCGACATCATAAGGATAGTAAACGACTGATTCCTTGGTGAAGTCAGGAGATCCCGGATAGAGACCGCCTGCCCAGCCACGAAGGAACGGCCCGCGCATAATCGATTGGGCAATGCCATCTCGGTCGGTGGCATAACTCAATGCCTGACGGAAGCGCAGATCACGGAACAAGGTACGAACTGCGGTGTCGCGTTCGCCTTCAATGCCCAGTTCCAGCGAGTAGTTGAACTTTACAAAGTAACCGAGCGTTTCAGGTCCCCAGGTGACCGTGTAGGTCGCATCGGGAGATTGCGCCTGAGTCATGGCTTCGACAAAGGTGCTGGGGTTTTCCAGGTTCATATGGTCACAATCACCGGCGATGGTGCAGAGATCACGACCGATACCGCTTGGCCCCTTGCGATACTGTACTTCATCCAGATACGGGAGCTGATTGCCGGCTTCGTCGACTTTCCAGTAATACGGATTACGACGCATAATCATCAGCTCATCGGTCTTGTATTCAGTGATGGCCCATGGCCCCATCGTTACCAGCGGCAGATTATCCGGTGCCAGCGCATCGGCGAAGTCCCTGTAGGTCGGCTTCGGATCGGCTTCGCTCCACAGTGGGTGCAACGGCTTGAGCTGATGAGCAGGCATCACATGAAAAACATCTTCCGCCAGCAAGTACCAGAAATCCAGCGGCTTGGGAACCGGGAATGTGAACTTGATGGTGAAGTCATCAACCTTTTCCAGTGATGCTTCCTTACCATCCCACGTCCAGGCGTCGATATGGCGCGGGGCGTTCACGTTCGTGTCGAGTACATACCCTTCCCAGGTGAACATCACATCATCAGCCGTGAATGGCTGACCATCTGACCACTTTGCTCCCTCAATCAGGTACATGGTCAGTTCCATGCCATCAGCCGACCACTCCCAACGCATCGCAAGGTTGGGCATAGGCTCGATATCCTGGTCAGCACGGAACAGCGGGCCGGTCTTGACTAGGCCCTGATAGCGCGAGGTATACGACTCGATACCGAACCAGCCCATTGTGGTACCGGCCATATCGTTGTAGCCGGCCGTTGGGCAGGCAGAGAAGCCACGCCAAAGGTCGCCATAGACGCCGATACCATCCTTCATACCACTCGTCAGATAGACCTGGGGTTCTTTGGGTAGGCGTTCTTCAACGGGGGGGAGTGCGCCCGATTCCACCAATGCGTCCAGCCAGGGTGCCTGATGGTATTCCGGAAGCGCCTTATAAGTAACAATTTCACTGATTGGTAACTTAGTGACCGTGCCGCCACCGACACCAATATCGGGTGCATCGGGATACGGGATGGGTGGCGCGACTGAACCCTGTGCTGCCACAGGAGCCAGTATCATGGCAGTCAATAACATGGTCATGGACGCTACTAGAGCGACTGTCGCCCATTTGCGTACTGTCATTTTTTTTGCTCCTCCTAAAACTATTAATACCCCACTGGCAAAGCAAAACTTCCTAGCGTGGATTCATAAGCCTCCTTTGTTGAACAGGTAGCACATCTGCGTACGCGATGGGTACGCCGGGTTATGCGTCATCATGTAGCCAACAGGCAGCCTGGTGTCCTGGACGGACTTCACGCAAAACAGGCTTTTGCTCATGACATTTCTTCATGACACGGGGGCAGCGGGGTGCAAAAGCACAACCGCGGATCTCCTCGGTTGGCATTGGAACGATACCCTTGATGGGTTCGAGGTGTTGCCCTTTTCGCCCCAGGACTGGAACAGAATTCAAGAGACCAACGGTGTAGGGATGCAGTGGCTCATGATAGAGTGTTTGGGTCTCGGCGAGCTCGACGATTTTTCCCAGATACATCACCGCAACTTGGTCTGCCATTTGCGATACCACGCCCAGGTTGTGCGTAATCATGATGATAGCGGTATCAGCATCGGCCTGAAGCTGGTTCATCAGGTCGAGTATCTGAGCCTGGACGGTCACATCCAGCGCGGTAGTCGGTTCATCTGCAATGAGGATGGAAGGGTTGCAGGACAAGGCGAGCGCGATCATCACCCGCTGGCGCATGCCACCACTTAATTGATGCGGGAATTCTCTCATGCGCTGTTTGGGTGCGCCGATTTGTACTTTGGTTAGCATTTCCAGCGCGCGGTCATAGGCTTGCTTGCGATTTACCTTTTGATGGATCTGCACCACTTCTGCAATCTGATCCCCTATTGTGTAGAGGGGATTGAGAGACATCATGGGTTCCTGAAAAATCATCGCAATTTCGCCACCGCGAATCCGGCGAATTTCTGCACCGCGCGGATCAAGTTGGGCAATATCAATCACGTCGCCAGTCTCTTTGCGATGGAGGTTGATCTGTCCGTCGATAATCTTTCCGGGTGGAGATTGTAGCAAGCGCATGACAGACATCGACAAGACACTTTTTCCACAACCACTTTCGCCTACAAGGCCAAGTGTTGTTCGACGGGGAAGCGTAAGATCAACCCCGTCAAGCGCGCGCACTGTACTTCTCTCGAGGTAAAAATATGTCTTGAGATTCTTGATTTCCAGAATAGGCGCAGTTGAAATATCAGATCCATCAGACATACAACAATCTCCCCCTGGAGTTGCGATTGGATCGGGATACTGATTTGGGTGCCTCTGGAATCCCAGAGTAATGGACATGTTCGTAACGAGGGGGAAATGCGAAATACATTTCAGAAATAACGGTCATGTTGTTTGCGCCAGAATGTACTATGTGAAAGAAATCTCTTGTACAATGGAAAATAACCATTGGCTAGCATCTATTGAAACACTCATTTGTGTGATTGTCAAGTCAATCACACATTATCCGAACAACGAGGGTGTTCATTCGAACACTATCTGGCGACATGAACAAAGAAGATCGTCAACTCTATATCCTTCAATTGGCCCAACAATCGGATGGACAGGAAATCCTCATCACACGAGAGTTAGCCGCCCAGCTAGGCGTCTCCGAAATGACCATTCGGCGCGACTTACATGCGCTCTCACAATCAGGCCTGCTGACTCGATTACATGGCGGAGCATCGCCGGCCCGGCAATTCACAACACAGTCATCCAAAGAAATCGGAATTGTACTGGTCTCCAGAACAGGCAAGTATAGCGACCCATTCTTTAATGCCCTGCTTGAAGGAACTGACCACCGGTTGCAAATGCTCGGCTATCGAATTGCCTACATCAACACACGCTCAGAGGTAAACACAGCATCACAAGCTCAAGCCCTGCTGGAATCCCATCCAGCAAGTGGCATCATCCTGGTTGGCCCCGCACTTGGCGCGGAAAGCGTAGGTTATCTCAGGAGTAAGGTACGTGCGCTGGTACAAACCATCGAAACTCTCGGCCCTGATTTGGATACGATTACCTTCGATGGTTATTTCGGGATGCGCCAAATGGTCGATCATCTGGTAAAACAGGGCTATCGTCGCCTGGGTTTCATCACTGGACATTTTGACGCGCGTCAGCAGGGATTCATCGACGGGGTGAAAGCGCATGGTCTCGTGCTGGAGACCGAATTATGTGTTACCGCCCCCTATGGGTTAGACGGATGGACGCCTGACCTGGGGCATTCAGGCATGCGCCAGCTTATGGCGCTTCCGCATCCCCCTGATGCGGTTGTTTGTGCTTCTGATCGTATTGCGATTGGTGCAATCCAATGGCTTCACCAACATAGTCTGGCGGTTCCAGATGATATTGCCGTTACTGGTTTTGACAACATACCCGAGTCAGCCTTTACCGTTCCATCACTGACTACGGTACATGTGCACAAGCAGTTGATTGGTGAGTTGGCTGCCGAACGGGTGGTGAAGCGAATCGAAAATGAGAATGAAATCCCGCTTTTGATCCAAACACCCACTCACCTCGTCATTCGCCAGTCATGTGGTGCCACCAAACTGAGTGAGGGTCAAAAGCCAGATGATAGGCGATAGAACGTGGCAAAAGGGGCGTTTCATCTGAACGAAAAAAGAACACTTCTTGGTAACGAGAAGCAGCAGGTGATGGGGCAGTGACTGATCTGCAATTGTTGTCGAATAATGGCATATCGTCATCTACCAGGATCACGGATCATATCTCAGTTCTTGCTGCATGGATGTGGTATCAGCTATCAAAAGGCCGAACGGGTGCATAAATCGCGTTCAAATGCGGGCCACGTTGCCGAATATGAATGGCTTAATCAACGAACTCGTTCAAACCCCAATCATGACTACCTTGATTAGCGGCTGCAGTCGTAAACACAGCATAACAAAAGCTCTGAAGCGCTCCTTCAGCGTTTAATCATAAAGCCACCATCAACAAAGAGTTCGCTGCCGGTGGAGAAGCTGGCGTCCTCCGAGAGCAACCAGCACACTGCCTGCGCCACTTCCGCCGGACGCGCCATCCGTCCCAGCGCATGAAGGCCGTTGGCATAAGCCCGCAGCCCCGTCGGATCGGGCTGGCTTTCGATGTAGCGATCCGTGAAGGGCGTATCCACCCAACCGGGACAAATGCTGTTAACGCGGATACCCTGTGGAGCGAGTTCCTGCGCCAGCGAACGACTCAGACTCAGGACTGCGCCTTTGGTGGTGTGATACGGTGCGCCGCCGGGTGAGCCGATGAAGGCTGAGACGGAACACATGTTGACAATCGCACCACCGCCTGATTGCTTCATATGAGGAACCGTGTGCTTGATTGGCAGGAAGACCCCGCGCACATTGACTGCCATCATGCGATCCCAATCCTCAACCGCTAGCGACTCAACCGGCCCGGTGCGATTGATGGCGGCCACTGTGACCAACAGCGTCGGCCCACCGAAGTGCGTCGCCGCGCTGGCAACGGCTGCTTTCACCTGTGCCTCATCGCTGACGTCCGTCGCGACGAACAATGCGCGTTCACCCAGTTCAGCCGCCAGGGCCGGGGCTGAACTCTCGGCCACATCCAGCAAGGCTACGGACGCGCCGCGCTCGACCAGCAGGCGAACGGTTGCCGAGCCAATCGCGCCACCTGCGCCTGTCACCAGTGCTACTTTGCCATCGAAGTCTGCCATCGATTGCCCTTTCACCTAACCAGGCCGATAACGCACCAGGTTTTGCAGATATGCCCCATCGGCATACAGCGTCGTGCCAGTCACATAACTCGAAGCCGCAGAAGCCAGAAACAGCGCCGGGCCAATCATCTCATCGGTCTGCGCCACCCGCCCCAGCGGAATCCACTCACGGAATTTGTCCTCGCCGATGGCGTGAATGACTTCGCGGTTGATCTCGGTCTCGACAGCCCCCGGTGCGAAGTTATTGACGCGGATGCCCAGCGGTGCCAGTTCGACGGCGATGGCTTTGGTGAACATCGCCAGGGCGGCTTTGGAGGCCGAGTAAGCCGCATTGTGTGGATAGGGCATGGTGTCGTGAATGGAGGTGATGTTGATGATGGAAGCGCCAGTCGATTGCTTCAACAGCGGCAGCAATCGGTGCGTCAGGTCAAAGGGAGCGCGTACATTCACCTTCCAGATGGTATCCAGATCATCCAGATTCAGGTGTTCAAGCGGCATGATGATCTCGACGCCGGCATTGTTCACCAGGATGTCGAGGTGGGTTTCATGATCCAGCAGGGTTTGTGCCAGATGGGCCACCTCCTCGGCCTGTGCTAAGTCGGCCCGCACAAACCGCCCCTTCAGTTCAGCCGCCAGTGACTCTCCAGCCGCCGGGTTACGCCCATGCACCCACACCCTTGCGCCAGCCGCCGCGAATCCCTGGGCAATCGCTTTGCCGATCCCGCCGGTGCTGCCCGTCACCAGCGCGATTTTTCCATCCAGTACGCCCATCACCTCACCTCTCGTCAAACCAGGCGGTGCCGGGCAAGCGCCAGCGTTTGCCCACCGCCGCATTCAGTTCAATGCCAAAACCCGGCGCATCCCCTGGAGTCACCCAACCGGGGACAAACCAGCCATCTGTGCCGCCCTGCGCCAATTCGTGGAAGAACGGCACATCATGGGCGTGAAATTCACAGACGGTGAAGTTCGGCACCGTAACCGCCAGATGTGCACTCGCCATCAGCGCCAGCGGACTGCCGATCATATGAAAGGCCACCGGCTTATTGGCGGCTGCGCCCATATCGGCGATCTTGCGCCCTTCAGCCAGTCCACCAGCCTTTTGCAGATCCGGCGTCAGCACATCGCACAAATCCTCGACGATCAGGTTCCAGAATCCCTGGCGCAGTTGCAGGTTCTCGCCAGTGCCAATCGGCGTGGTGGTGTGCTGGCGCAGGTAGGCCAGCGAACGCCGATCATCAGGCGGCACCGGGTCTTCCAGCCACAGCAGACGACAGGCTTCCAGTTCTTTCGCCACCTGCAAAATGTCGTTGGGACGATAACGCCAGTGAGCGTCCATCGCCAGATCAACGTTCGGCCCGACGGCCTCGCGGATGGCTGTCGTCAGGTGTACCATCCAGTCGATGTCGGCACTGTTCAGGGCATAACCGGTCGGCGAGTCGAAGGTGGTGCCGGGCAAGTCCAGATCAAACTTCAGGGCGGTGTAGCCGAGCGCGGTCATGGCGCGGGCGCGGCTGACCGATCCGGCGATCACATCCTCGCGGCTGAGATGACGCTGCGGCGCTTCTTTTTCCCAACTGGCGGGCGACTCCTGCAACAGCGGCGACAGACATTCCAACGCACCATCGGCATGACAATCGAGGTAGATGCGCGCCCGGTCACGGAACTTGCCGCCCAATAGCTGCCAAACCGGCAGCCCGGTATCCTTGCCTTTCAGATCCCAGAGGGCGGCTTCGATGCCAGATATGGCGTTCCAGATAATGCCGGCGGTCGAGCCGGTGCCAGAGGCCGCCCAGCGCATTTTCTCCACCAGGCGCTCGATGTTACTGGCTTCCTCGCCGACCAGAATCGTGCTGAATTCGTCGATGATGCGGGTCAACCCTGGCGCGAAGAAACACTCACCGGTGCCATACAGTCCGCCATCGCGGTCACTGTAGACCCGCACATACGTCCAGTGAAAGTTCGCCTGGACAACCGCTGTTTCCAGTTTAGTGATGCGTGGCATGGTCACATAATCCCGAACTTGGCGAAGGCCGATACTGCCGACATTCCGCTTTCCAGCGCCTTGCGCACCTCGTTCTCACCGCGCACTTTCTCCAGCGCACCGGTGAACACATCCTGTTCAACAGCTTGCGGCACTACGCACACGCCATCGATATCGCCGAAGATGATGTCACCGGGTTCTATCCGCGCCTGACCGATCTCCACCGGGATGCGGAAATCGACGACCTTGCCGCGCGCCCCCTGATCCTGGGCATAGCGCCCGGTCGAGAACACCGGAAAGCCCAGGTGCAGAATGCCGCGCGTATCCCGCGAGTGACCGTTGAGGACAGCGCCATTGGCTTTCAGATGGATGGCGCGGGTTGAGAGCAATTCACCCCACAGGGCATAATTGGGCGAGCCGCCGGTTGCCAGATAGATTTCACCCGGTTTCAGATCATCGAGCGCTTCAAATAACAGGCCGAAGGGCTTGGGGCCAACGGCGGTCTGACCATAGGCGCGTTCGGAGAAGTAATCCGCCACCAGCACCGGCATGGCCCGTCCAATGGTCACCATATCGTCGCGCAGCGGCCGGATCTCAGCCGGCAAAAACTGGCGCGTCAGCCCGTGTTTATCCATCACATCGCCGACCACGGCCGTGAATAACTCGCGCCGGGCGAGGGCAAACAAATCAGCATCAGAAGCCCACAGCGTCATGGTTCACTTCCCTACACTATAAGTCGGAGCAAGATTAGCGCCATCCTCGGATCGTGGCCCCTGCCGATCTCGCACCGTCATGGGCGGAGGGAGGCTAGGGCTTAATCATCGAGCGATAGATGGCGTCGATGGCATCATCAAAATGGATTGCCATCGCGCTGGCTGCGCCTTCGGCATCCCCGGCAGCGATCCGATCCACAATCGCCTCGTGGAGCGTCTGTACCCGCAGCAACTGCTCATCAGTAAAACGGCTGCGCAGCCCTTCCTTGATCGTATCCTTCAGCACATCGCGGATCGACTCGATCAGGTGAGCCATCAGCGTATTGCGCGACGCCGCTGCGATCCGCATATGCAGGTCGAGATCCAGGTCGGCGTACAGCGCGTGCTGATAGAGGTGGTTTCGCATATCGGCCACCAGGTCGCGCATCTGCGCCGTTTCGCTGACGAGTGCGCTGCGCGCCGCCAGCAGGGCGCTCTGGATTTCCAGCCCACGCCGAATCTCCAGCAGCTCGATCAACGAGCGCGAGTCCAGCGCCACCGCCCGCTCGAAGAACAGGCGCAGGCTGTCGCTGGAAATCGGCCTGACAATCGGCGTCTTGCCATTGCTCACTTCGATCAGCGAACGACCTTCCAGCGTCTTGAGCGCCTCACGAATGATCGGCTTGCTGACGCTGAACTCTTCCGCCAGCCGCGCTATCGAGGGCAGAGGATCGCCTGGCTTGAAGCCATCCGTCTCGATGCGCTGTGCCAGCAGATCAGCCACTTGTTCCGCCAGCGTTGAGCGGTTGAGCTTGATTGTGGTCATAGAACCCTTATCCACCTACCTGTCAACTTATCATACAGGTTTTGTACTGGTTGATAATTCTACCACCCTTCTCGCCTGGTTGACAGCCGCGCCGACCAGCTATCAGATAGGTTGACAGTATGATACATCCATGCCATAATTCGTGCAAGTCACCGGCTCCCCGCCTGGGTTCTCGGTTGAGCAAACGGAAAAAGGTTGAGCGCATACAATTTTGTTGGAGAAAGAGGCTAGAATGGGTTCGCTATTACGGTTCAAGACAGCTTTGGCGCTGCTGATCGTTATGCTGCTCGGCATGACGAGTCTGACGGTGCTGGCACAGGACGCGACCAGCATCCCGCTGGATTTGCTGAATGCCGCCAGCGATGAGGTGAAGGCCTACTATATGCCCGGCGATTATGCCGGACAATCGCTGGATGTGGTGCTGAATGCCAGTTTCTTCAACGACCCGGCCAGTGCCGACGTGCTGAATGCTGGTAAAGCCATGTTTGAGGAAATGACCGGCGCAACCGTCAACTACATCCCGCTGCCGGAAAACCAGATGTACGACCAGGTGCGGCTGGAGATGTCCACCAACTCCGGTGCTTATGACATGATGCACACCGGTGCGGGCGGCGCAAAGGATTATGGTCTGAGCGGCTTCCTCCTCCCGCTGCCGATGCCGCCGGATGCCGATGACTTCTTCCAGGGCGATCTGCGTCAGTATATGGTGGCCGATACCCTGTACGGTATGCCGATGGTTACCGATACCAATATCCTCTTCTGGCGTACCGATCTGTTTGAGGCTGCTGGTCTGGACCCGAACGATCCCCCGGAAACGTATACTGAACTGCGAGAATATGCCCTCAAGCTGACCACCGATGTCAACGGTCTCCACCCCGGCGAAGAAGGCTTTGACCCGAACAACATTGAGATCTACGGTTTTGGCTTCAAGGGCGTCTCTGGTCTGGCAAGCAGTTGGGAATGGTACAACTATCTGTATGCCTTCGGCGGCGACCTGATGGACGATCAGTTCAACGTCACCATCGACTCGCCGGAAGCGATTGCCTCGCTGCAATGGGTGGTCGATAATTTCCGTGAGTATGGCATCTATCCGGCGGATACGACTACCTATGACTATACCGAATTCCACACGCTCTTCATCCAGGGCAAGATGGCGATGGCGATCAACTGGCCCTATATGTGGTCGCTGATCCAGAACCCGGAACAATCGCAGGTGGTTGATCTGGTGAATGTCGGTCGCAAGCCCGGCGAAATGACGCATGGCGGCAACATCGGCGGCTGGTCGTGGAATGTCTTCACCATGAGCGACACACCCGAACTCTCGATTGCCTTTGCCAAGTGGATGAGTGGCCCGGACTTCTCGCTGGCCTGGGGACGCGCCGGACGTGCGCCAGTGCGCGCTTCTGTGGGCGAGGTGCTTTCTCAGGAAGACCCGGTGTTGACAGCCGCCATCGCGGTCAATCAGGCTGATGGGCGCGGCGTCGATTGGCTGGCGACCGGGCCATCCTGGATGTCCATCGAAGCGGTGCAGCATCAGGCGATTCAGGAAGCCCTGATCGGTGGCAAAACGCCGGAACAGGCGCTGAAGGATGCCAAAGCCGAAATCGAGCAAATCCTGACGGATGACGGCTTCTACGAGGAAATCCTGCCGCAGTTGCTCGGCACCAGCTAAGATCGAGTATCCTGGTCATGAACCCCGGTGAGCCAATCATCGGGGTTTCTCGCCAGCATCGTTCATGCCCACCAGCGAAAGCACTGCCCAGTATGGCGACCCAAACGACGGATATGCCCCGGCCAGCGGCCAAACCGACCAGTCGCTTTCATATGAGCGATGGCTGGTTCGGCTTCACCATCACCATCCCGGCGCTGCTCATCATGCTGGTGGTCTTCATTTTTCCCCTGTTGTTTTCGCTCTACACCAGTCTCCATCGCTTTGAAATCACCCGGCCAGATCGCACCCGCTTCATCGGGCTGGAGAATTACGCGACGATCCTGCAAGACAGCGACTTCCAGCGGGCGCTGGGCAATACCCTGATCTATGTCGTGGTCGCTGTGCCAATCGAATTTGCTATTGGCCTGGTGCTGGCGCTGGCGCTGGCGACCATCACGCGCGGGCGGGGGATGTTCCGCACCCTGCTGGTCATCCCACAGATGTTGGCACCCGCGGTGATGGCGCTGATGTGGAAGTTCATGTACAACGATGAACTGGGCATCATCAATCATCTGCTGCGCGAGTTCGGCGTCAACCGTCCGCCACTCTGGTTGACCGATACGCCGCTGGCGCTCTTCAGCATCATCATCGTCGAAATCTGGGCGACAGTACCGATCTTCGTGCTGCTGCTGCTGGCCGGGCTGCTCTCGATCCCGCAGGAATACTACGAAGCCGCGGCCATCGACGGCGGGACGCCGCTGGCAATCTTTCGCCATGTGACCCTGCCACTGCTTCAACCGGTTATTCTGGTGGCGCTGCTGATCCGCGGGATGGATGCCTTCCGCGTGTTCGATCTGGTGTATGTGCTGACCGGCGGCGGGCCGGCGCTGCGAACCGATGTGTTGTCATACTTCGTCTTTCGGACAGCCTTTACTGATCGTGATTTCGGGCTGGCGAGCGCGGCAGCCTGGATCGTCAGCATCATCCTGCTGGTGGGCGGCCTCTCGCTCATCCGGGTCATGCGGAGGCGCTAATCTGATGAAAACCCGTCCATCCATCATGGCGCTCAGTTACGCCATCGTCATCCTGGCGACGATCCTCTTCCTCTTTCCGATTGTCTGGCTGTTCATCACCTCGCTCAAGCCACCGGCTGAAGTGCTGACCGTCGCGCTGCCTTCACGGCTGACGCTGGAAAATTATCAGACAGTGCTGGAGACATTCCCGGTCGGGCAGTATTTCCTCAACAGCGTGCTGATCGCGCTTGGCTCGACTCTGGTCTCGTTGACCACCGGCTCACTGGCCGCCTATGGATTATCACAGTATCGCTTTCGCGCTCGTCAGCCGCTGCTGCTGATGACGCTGCTGATGCGGCTGCTGCCGGGGGTCGCGCTGGGCATTCCCTTGTTCTATCTCTTCTCCTCGGTGCGGCTGACCAATACCATGCCCGGTCTGATCCTGGCGCATACCGCCATCCAATTGCCGCTGGTGATCTGGATCATGCTCGGCTTTTTCGAGGATACCCCGGCTGAACTGGCACAGGCCGGACTGGTCGATGGCTGCAACCGCTTCAGCGTGATCTACCGCATCATCCTGCCCATTGTGACTCCAGGGTTGGCGGTGGGTGCCATCTTCTCCTATCTGTTAAGCTGGAACAATCTCGATCTCTCGCTCATCCTGGCCCCCACGCCGCGTCTGGTGACGATGCCCGTTGGCATCTCGAACATGAATCTGGTCTACGGCGTGCGCTGGGACTTGATGGCATCGGCTGCTGTCATGTATATCATCCCCACCATCATTCTGGCATTGCTCTTGCAGCGCTACATCGTGCAAGGGTTGACGCTGGGCGCGGTCAAGGGATAACTATTCGCTTCAGGCAAAGGGCTGCATCATGGTTGACACCGTTCGTTCGCCAGGTTGGATGAATGACCTGCTGATTTATGAGATCGCTACCAAATCCTTCACCTCGCCGGATGGCCCCGGCAGCGGGACGTTTAACAGTCTGCGCCACAAGCTGCCCTACCTGCATGAACTGGGCATCAACGGCATCTGGCTGACCGGGCATTCGCTGGCCGACCCAACCCACTTCTACAATATCTGGACGCAGTACGCCTGCATCGAACCGGATGTGATCGACCCGACGCTGGGTACGGAGCAGGACTTCAAAGACCTGATCGCGGCGGCTCATGCGTTCGGCATCTGCGTCTTTCTCGATGTGATCGAACATGGTGTGATGGAGAACAGCCCGCTGGTGCAGCGCAAGCCGCATTGGTTTCGCGGCAAGAGCTGGGGCATGGTCGATTTTGATTTCGACCTGCATGACCTGGAACTCGATCAATGGTGGGTGGATATGTGGACGCGCTATGTGGTCGAATTCGGCGTGGATGGCTTCCGCATCGACCTGGGGATGCGCCGCGCCGATCTGTACGCGAAAGTGCGGGAGAATGCGGCCCGTGCCGGCCACGACATCATCTACATCAACGAGTTGAATTACAAGGGGGCGCTGGATTTTTCCACCCAATCCGGGCTGACGCGCATCCCGCCGCGCGAAGACTTCCTCAAAATCATCGACCTGATCCAGCGCGATCCGCCGACGCTGCTCAGTCCGCATCGCAAGCGTCCAGACGAGATCAACGGTCAGCACGGCTATGCCACACGCTGGGGTAAAGAGCAGTGGGATGCCTGGCTGCACAGCGTCACTCAGCGCCAGACCGTCGATGAAACCCCGCCCTGGGCGTATTCGTCGGGGCAGATCAGCTCGCACGATAATGGCTGGGAAGGCTTTGAATACGACAATCCGTACACGGCGCAGGGCAGCCGTTTCATCTTCGGCTATGGTTCGTTGTTCTCTGGCCTGGTGCCGATCTGGGTATCCGGCGAAGAATTCAATGCGCCGTACCAGGCGCTGCCCACGCTCTCGCCACACCTGTTCGGCGGGGCGCGTCCCGGCGAAGGCAAGTGGCTCTATGGTGGCGAGGTGCAGTGGGGTGCGCTGGACGAGCCGGAACATCGCGCCATGTTCGAGGATGTCAAACGGCTGATCGCGATTCGCAAGAGCGAGGCCCGCATCCTGGGCGCGGCGACCAATACCGGCGACCTGCGTATCCAGCCGCTTTCTTATACCAGCGCTAGACCGATCCCCATCCCTTATCTGCGCTGGGGTGGCGGCCAGGCCGTCATCGTGGCTGGCAATCCGCACACCGACCAGGCCGTGACGGTGCAGGTCAGCGTTCCGGTTGAACCCGGCCGGCTGACCGAGGCCGCCCGCTATCAACTGACCGATCTGTGGCAGGGCGAGTCCTGGATGGTTGAGCGGGCGGATCTGCACACGCTGTCCCTGTCCATTCCGCCGGACAAGACCAGCGGTGGCGGTCTGCGCCTGATCCGGGTTGCGCCTGGGTAAGAGAACTGCAGCTAACACTCTGCCATGATGATTAGGTATGGTTATGGAAAGGTAGACTTTAGCTTATCGGATACCTGTTCCATCGCGCAAAATGCGCATAAACCATCAAATCGGTGCAAGGTCATCATTCTCTTGAGCCTTTCAGTTGAGCACAAGTCTGACAACTAACGACTCTACCTGAATTGGCTCTTCGTTTCAGATAGATTTATGTCCTGCCCTCAGTTATCGTTTCTACCGTCAGCGGCAGATCAAGCCAGGCCAGGCCAATATCGCGCTGCATATGCCATGAGTATCCAACATCACGCCGTTCGTTGCCGACCCGCGCATCCTCGCGTCCATCATAATAGAGCGCCAGCCGATCCCCGATCTTAAGGACGCTGGGCAGCCCGATGATACGGGGCGACCAGGCACAATTATTTCGATCCAGCACCACCGCTTTGTCATCGGCATTCCAGCGATTCAGATCGCGTGACCAGTAGACCCACACCGCGTCGGTGTACTCAACCCAGATCGGCTCGGCTGAATCCTCGGACTGCACCGCCTCGATGCCAACATGATTGGTGAACAGAAACCAGAGCTGCGACTCTGGCTCGAAGTAGAGCGAGGAGTTTTCGATCTGCTCATCCAGGCTGACAATCGGTTCAGGGTCAATCGTCCAGGTCTTTTGCAGATCGTCAGTGCGGGCAATGCCGAGGGTGCGCTTGATGATGTTCCCCTCTGACATCGAAGCGCTGAAGAACTGGAGATACTGGTCGCCCTGCCGGATGATGTGACCGGGGCTGGCGGTATCGGCATAATACGTGCCGGGCTTGGGGCGAAAAGGGACGACATCATATTGTTTGTGCCAGGGGCCGGCTGCCGACTCGCCCCTGGCTTTCATCGTCAGATAGGGGAACGCGGGAATTCGATCCGGGGCGGGTGATGTATTGGGGGTGCCGAGATAAAACATGTGCCAGTTTGCGCCATCGTAATAAGTGGTGCCATAACTGGCCGACCGCGAGTCGCGGGCATCAGCAGCCCCCAACTGGAGGACCGCGCCGTGATTGGTCCACGCGATGCCATCGCTGCTGGTAGCATGAATGCATAGCCAGCCTTTCTCACCGCCCCCATCATAATGCAAATAATAGATGCCATCCGCTTTAAAAACCCAGGGATCGCGTGCGCCATACCGGTCACACTGGTCAGGGCCGCTCCCATAGGTCAGCACAATTCCATGATCCTGGGCAGGCATTCGGCGCAGGGCAGCCGGGCGATTGTCGGGATACTGGGGTGTCCAGAGCATGACAGTTCTCTCCTTAGATAGGCGATTACGGTGGGAACGCAAGCCAGCAGCTTCCCACAGTCATTGAAGGATCGTTTTCAGGTAATTTTCAGCAGTTAGGCCATTCCAGAAAAATGTTTAGCCTACACCTCTCCCGTAGGGGCGCACTATAGTGCACCCCTAGACGGCAATGTATGGGATCGTTATTTTCTTGGAATAGCCTTAGAACTGGCAATACAGTGATACCGCGCCTTTGGGATAGATGGTCTTGATGACGGCGGTGTGGTGTGTTTCTAACCACATCCAACCGGTGGTCGCGCCATCCAAATCATCCACTTCAGCCAACGGCAGTCCTTCACAGATGATCTTCGCCGGACGCTTGGACGTGCCGATCAGGGTATAACTCGTCTCGCCAGCGAAATCCTTCAGCAGCAGATGCAGGCTGCCCTGGCTGAGGCGCGAGTCGGCTACCGTCGCTCCGCTGGTGATATGGATCGGCGTCCCATCGCCAGAACGCAGGACAATTGGATCGGCATTCACTGGCAGCCCGGCCTGCGGCAGGGTATTGAGGCCGATCAGTTGCGGGTTCAGCCACCAGGTGTATTCCTCATCACCCCGCACCGTGTTGAATGCGTCGGGGTAAAAGCCCTTATACGGCCCTTCCTGAATCTGCTCCTGCATTCCGTGCCGGCTGATTCCTTCCGCCAGGTGAAGCCAATCGATTGGCCCATCTGCGCGACGATGACGCGCCAACCGGAACAGGGAGTCGGCATACCACAGACCGTTCCATTGGACAATGACGCCAAACCAGGATTGTACGTCGTGGAAGGTCACACCAAACACCGGCACAGTGCCATAGCGCATCACCGGGCGATAGTAGCCGTTCCACAAGAAGGTGAACGGCAGGCCATTCCACGCCCACCACTCGGCCTTATCCAGATAATGCGCGTCACCGGTCAGCTCATACACCGCCAGATTGATGTCGATCAGATAGGGGGCGGCCAGCACATCCGGCACATGCAGATGGAGTTCCCAGGTCTGGGCACCTTCTGGTCGCGCCTGGGCATTGCACCAGTCGGTCGCTTTCCGCAGCGATGCGACGGCCTTCGGATCGCCCGTCGCCAGAGCATATTTCATTACAGGTCGGACTTTACCGCTGGTGAAGCCGGTGGCGCTGTCTTTTTCCGTGCCCATCGTTTTCAGGCGGTCTTCGGTCTTGAAGTCAGCGATGTTCGCCACCGCGTCGGGCGTCCAACCCCATGAACCATTCTCCTGCTGGCTTTCCATCGCCTCGCGGGCTGCTGCGGCCGCCGACTCGAGCGCCTTGTCGATCTGTCCATACACTAGCGCCAGTTCGAGCGGCGGGACGTTATGGGGGGCGGGCAGTGTTTCTCTCATGTGGAGCAAGGTGCGCTGTACCTGATCGCGCGCCCGCGCCCGCCAGACCGGGTTGCCTTCCGACCAACGGCTGTAACGCCACAACTGATTTGCCAGGATAGACTCAAATCGCGGCCCCCAGGGATCAGCCAGCGTATGATGCCAGCCCTGTCTGGCATCGTCCCAGGCGACGTTGAGGTACGACTCGATGCACAGATCAACATTGGCGCGGTAATCATGACCGGGGTCGGGCAGCGCCGGCAGGCCATAAGCGCGAACCCATTCGCGCAGCACATCAATCACGTCGCCGGGGATACCCACCAGTTGGGCGGATAACGTCGCGGCATTGCTGGCATCAATCCCAACTGGTTGATGGGCTTCGGTTTCCCCTTCATTCAACCAACGCGGCTCGACGCTGGGAGCGAATAACGCCATCCAATGATTGGCTGCGTTCGGTTGCAGGCGGTTGGGTGATGAGAATAGCGCTGCTGGATGACGCCAGGCGCGCCCCCAATCCTGGTTTGGATCCCAGATCAGCCCGACGGCCTGTCCGGCATGACTGACGGCCATCATCGGAACGGTGATGCGGTAGGCGTGGGGGACAGCGCGATTGGCATATTTCGGAGCGGCGAAACGGGTATCGGATGAAGGCTCATCGCCCAACAGGAATTCCAACCCCGGAAAAAGCGCCTTGTCTTTTTTCGTGCCGAAACTGCCTTCGCCCGCCTGAAGGCTGGGGCCGATCCAACGATAGGCTTTGCGCGCTTCGTTGGCCTCCAGCCGGTAATCAGCCGCGATGCGATGCGGGCTGTCAGTCAACGAAAAGGTCACCGAGAGCGTCCACTTGACCCCATCAACATCGGTGAAGTCACCGGTGAGGTGGAGCGATTGGGCGGTCACTGTGCCGCTGGTGGCAACCAGATCGGCTTCGTGGCGCTGGTTCTGCTTATCCTGGTAAATCAGGTGGCTCAACGGCTGCGTCTTCGCCATTGAAGCCCAGTTGTTGCCCTCGCGCACCGCCAGCTCAAAACCGGTGATTTTGCCACCCGCTTCCAGGCAGGTCAGGCGCAAGGCTGCTGTTTGCAGTACATATCCATTGTTCATATGAAAATGTCCATTCTATAAAAAGAAACGAATAATAACGACAGCCTCTCACGCCTTGACCGCGCCGCTGGTGATACCGCGAATGTAGTAGCGCATCCCAAACATGAACAACACCAGCAGCGGCAGCGTCGCAACCGCATAGGCTGCCATCCGGGGGCCCCAATCCACCACTCCGAACTGCGAAGTGAACTCGGTCAGGCCAACCGACACCACCTGCATATTCGAGTCGGAAATCGTCAGCAGCGGCCAGATGAAGTCATTGTAGGTGCCGACCAGATGCATGATGGCGATGGTGACGATGATCGGCCACGACAGCGGAACCGCGATGCGGTAGTAGGCCTGGAATTCCGAAGCGCCGTCGATCTTGGCCGAATCGAATAACTCCTGCGGCAACGTGGCGAAGAAGGTGCGCGATAACAGAATGCCCAACACCTGCCCGCCGGATGTCCAGGGCAGGATCAAGGCCCAGGGGGTATTGGTCAGCCCCAGGTCCTTCACCAGCACAAACGACGGGATCAGCGTCAGCACGCCCGGTATCATCAGCAGCGCCAGGATGAGCACATAGATCGCTTCTTTGAAAGGGAAGCGATGACGGGCGAACACGTATCCGCTCAGGGACGACAGCACCATCACGCCCAGCACCGACGCCGATGAGTAGAGCAGCGAGTTTCGGATATAGCTCGCCATGGCCTCAAAGCCGGTCTGATAATTCTGCCAGCGCACCGGGTCCGGCAGCGACCAGAAGCGCCCATAGATCTGGCCGTTATCCTTCAGCGACATGACGATCATCAGGACAATCGGCACCAGCGTCATCAACAGCAGCAGCACCAGGATGGTGATGAGAAAAATCTGGGTGAAGGCTTGCTGCCGACGCTCGTCGGGCATCAACTGCGCCAGGGATTGCGACTTTTGCCGGTCAGCCAGTCGTCCTGCGATGGAACGATCAACCATATCTGTACCCTCCCGACTAGGCTTCATACTCGGTCTGCGAACGAATGGTGCGCAGATTGATGATGGTTCCGACCAGAATAATCAGGAACAGGAATGTCCCCATAGCGGATGCCAGACCAAAATTGT
The DNA here is from genome assembly GCA_022843385.1 of Anaerolineae bacterium. Taxonomy (GTDB): domain Bacteria; phylum Chloroflexota; class Anaerolineae; order Aggregatilineales; family Phototrophicaceae; genus CFX2. The sequence continues at coordinate 89,615 of JALHNT010000018.1, forward strand.
TGAATCGGGTGGCCTGGAAGTATAACTCCAGCGCCGGCGTATAGGTGGCGCTGCCCGGCCCCCCCCCGGTTGTCAGGAAAATGAGCTGGAATTCTTGCAGACTGCCGATGAACGTCAGCACTACCAACAGCCGAATCTGCCCCATCAACAGCGGAATATCAATCTTCCAGAAGCGCGACCAGGCAGTAGTGCCATCCACTTTGGCAGCATCGAAAAGCTCCTGCGGGATACCGATCAATCCGCCGTAAAAGATCAGCAGCGCCAGCGGACTGACCCAGGGTGCGCCGATGGCAATGATGGCGGCCAGCGCGGTATCGCGTTCTCCCAGCCAGGCGCGGGTCGCTTCCTGAAGCCCCAGCGCCGTCAACGCATTGTTGAGCAGCCCGATGTTGGGGTCGTAGATATTCACCCACAACAGGATGCTGACCACGCTGGGCAGCACCAACGGGATGATGAACAAGGTCCGCAGGTAATATTGCAGCACGCCCCAGCGGATGTGGAAAATGAACTCGGCCACCATCAGCGGAATTGCCAGCTTCAGGAAGGACGCGCCTGCCAGAATGAGCATGTTCTGGATGCCCACCCAGAAGAACTGGCTGTCCAGCATGTTTTCAAACTGTTCAAAGCCGACCCACACCGTCTCGATGCCGGGATTCCACTCGGTAAACGAATGATATAGCCCGGAGAAGGCCGGATAGTAGTTGAAGATAATCAGCAGGATGATGGTGGGCAAAAGCATGAAATACGAAATGCGGCTGCGCCACATCAGCCGTAACTTCTGCTGCACCGGTGGGTATAGCACATTCCACACACGCTGGCCGGTTGCTGTGCGCCTCACCCAAAGGCGGGTGCCAACAGCGGCCACTAACAGCAGCGATGGGACAATAATCAACAGATTGCGCTGTGCATCCTGCTCACTGGCAAAGGCTGATTCGGCATTTGCCAGCGTCATAGCTGTGACCAGACCATCACGATCCCCGAACATAAGCCAGCGCCCATCATCGGAAATCGAGACGGCGGTTGGCACACCGGCTAAGGTTTGCGATTGTAAGGTCGTGCCGTCGTCCGGGTTCAATAGATACCATGTCGAATCGAGCGTCGCCGCTACGATCTGGCGACCATTGGCGCTGATGTCCACCTGAATGCAGTCGGAGCGATTGCGCCGGGTGCAGCGAACCGGCATAGTTGTCTGCCAGAGCGTTTCCCCTGTTGCGCCATCCAGCAGCGTGACTTTGGCATCGATGCTGCCAGCGATGACCCGCGTCCCATCGCTGGTGGTTGACAGTCGGGCGATCGGATTGCTCAGTTGAACGTTCCAGAGCGGCGATCCGTCGGAGTCAAACAGGATGACTCGCGAGTCGCGGGTGCCAACCAGGATGCGCACCGAATCGCTGGCAACGATCGCGACCGTATCGGCGCTGTTTTCCAGTTCGATTGTCCACAGCGGTTCGCTGGCGTCGCGGTTGAAGAAGTAGAGATTGCGGCTGTCATCGCTGGCGACGATGCCAGAGCCATCCGGCGTCATGGCGACAGCGGTGAAGATGAACTGTGACCGGAAACGCCAGATTTCCTGCCCCTGTCCGTCGAGGAGATACAGGTGACGATCTTCGCTGGCGATGGCATTCCACTGTCCATCAGCCGAGGTTGCGACGCCCCAGACGGTGCTTTCTGGCTCAAACGTCCACAGCAGCGTGCCATCCGAGTTATAGGCAGCGGCGCGGTCATTCCGGCTGCCCACTAACTGAAAAAGACCATCCTGCGACAACGCGATGCTGTAGACGATGCCACCGGCATTTTCTTCCCAGCCAGCATCCTGTGCCGTTGTGACCCGCAGAGTCAGCGCCGCAAGGATCAACACGGCACTTACGATCAAGACCTTGAGCCGTCTCATAGCGGTGATCTCCCTGTGCTAAAAAGGGTCGGGTTGTTTAGGCCCGACCCCTTCACACTTAGAAGTTTTGCGGTTTGCGGCTTGGGTCTTCCAGATCCTCAGGGGTGAGGTTCTGATGTTCAAGGATACCTTCGAAGTTGTTCTCCAGCGAGGCCTGATAGCCATCCAGGAACTCGTCGATGGTCAGTTCGCCCAGGAAGTAGCGCTGCGCCAGGTCAACCCATTCGCGAACGCTCGGCTGATAATCAGCAATGCCACGCGAGCGATAGGTGCCTGCCGTGTCTTTTTCGGTGTTGCCGATCAGACGCAGGCCAGCGAACCGTTCCGCGATTTCCGGCGGCAGTTCGACATTACGCAAGCCCAGCGGGCCGTTGATGCCACCCTGCGGATTGTTCGGATCGAGCTTGTTCTCCAGATAGACGCCGGCACCTTGAGGGCTGGTCACGTACATCAGGAAATCCACTTCCAGATCATTCTGTGCCTGGTCTTTGGCGGGAATGCTCCAGAAGCCGATGTTCACTTCGATGGTACGGGCCGCGGCATCCACTTCGCCACCTTCCATCGTCGGGTTGTTAAAGCTGCCCAGCTCGAACACTGTAGCGGCCAGATCATTGGCCGATGGTGTTGGGGTGGGGGCGCCCTCTTCGGCCGAGGCATAGTTGTAAGTGCCTTCAGCCAGATTGCGGATGTCTTTTTCAAAGGTGCTCAACAACCAGGCACCATCCAGGCGGATAGCTGCTTTGCCGGTGAGGAACAGCGGGTAGGCATCGCTGGTACCGATCCAGCCCTCTGGTGTGCAGCGATCACCGAACTGCTTGAAATTCTCGTACATCTGTCGCCAGGCTTCACCATTGACCGATTGCAGACCATCGCGGAAAGCAATCATCTTGCGAACCGGATTGAAGGTGACGCGGGTGTTGTCATCATTGCCGGGATCAGTTGGATCGTAGGCCCATTGGTCGTCAACGCCCTCGCGGAAGCAGTAATCGCCGGGCTGGCAGCGCACCAGTTCGGCTTCGTCGCGGGTGAACTGGTCGGCATACATACGGGCGAGCCAGCCAACGCGCTGCTCCCAGAATGAACGGAAATCGCCTTCGATGGCAACCGGTGTGAAACCGGCCGAGCTGAGTGCGTCACACCAGCCCAGGAATTGATCCCAGGTCGGTTGGTTGCGCTCGGTCGCGGCAATCGCTTCGGCTTCTGAGAGAATGCCCGCCTGCTCGAAAGCCTGCTTATTGTAGAACCACAGAACCTGAACGGTTTCCGTGTTCAGCAGATACAGTTCGCCGGTCAGCGGATCGCGCATGTTTGCCAGCGCAATCGGATCAAAATCATCGCGCCAGGCCTGCCCACTGTAGGGATTATCCTGATCCATATACAAATTCAGATCGAGGAACGACTTTGCGTTAACCAGATCGGCAACAAAATTGCCATTCACCAATGAAAACTCCGGCGTACCGGCAGCGAACTGGGCGCGGACGAAGTCCTGGTAGGCTTCAGCCGGTCTGAGCTGCACGACACAGTTGACATTCGGGTGGAGTTCCATGTATTCGGCGCACAGGGCTTCCCAGGTTTGGGTATCCTGGCTGGCAAAACTGATGACGATAGTGCCGGAAAGCTCGTCTTGCGCCAATGCCAGACTGCCGCTTAAGGCCAGCAGCGCTGTCATCAACAGAGTCAACAAACACAAGAGACTAATTTTGCGCATGATAACCCTCTCTTTTAGTAACTTTGCGAAAAATCGTATGCGCTTGACCGTGGGGTAATTGGATGAAGCACCTCCCGATAACTGATTTCCGAACAGCTTACTCGTGTAAGTTCAAATGATTTGTAACATGCCATCAGGTTCTTGTCAAAATTTCTAATCCAGATGCCGAGTGATTATATCAATAACCGTGTGTCCCGGTTTGCAGCCCCTTTTTGACAACCCCTGATATTGCGGCTAGACTTACACGTGTCAAGAGGATGCCATGAAACGACCTACTCAAGTTGATGTTGCCCGATTGGCCGGTGTCTCTCGCGCGACTGTTTCCTATGTTGTCAACGGCCTCGAAGAAAATCTGGTCTCGGAGGAAACACGCGAAAAGGTACTCAAGGCGGTTGAGACCCTGGGCTATCAGCCGGACGCGATGGCGCAGTCGCTTCGTTCCGGGCAAACCAACACCATCGGCCTGTTAATCCCGGATATGGATAACCCCCACTACTGGCAGATCGCCAAAGGGGTTGAAGAAGTCGCTCAACAGGCCGGTTTCGACCTGCTGCTCATCAGCGCCGCGTTGAATGTTGATCGTGAGACGCATGGGGTCGAGGTGCTATCGCGGCGGCGCGTGGATGGGTTGATCCTGATCCTGACATTTGGCGACAAGGTGACTGATGAGATCAACAAGCTGGTTCGCCAGCGTAAGCCTGTCGTGTTTATGAGCGGACCAACCGTTGATGTTGACTATGTGTTTGTCCACCAGGGCGAGGGAACGCGTAAGGTCATCGAGCATCTTTTCTCACTGGGACATCACCGCATCGGTTTCGTCTATGGTGTTGCCACCCCTGGGCTGGGACAGGATCGTCTTGCTGTGTTTCGCGCTATGACGCGCCAGATCGGTGACGATGATGCACCGGTTGAACACTGTGGCACGACCATCAGCGATGGCTATCAGGCGGCGCGGAAGCTGCTGGAACGGCAACCTCATCCGACGGCCTTGCTGGTCATCAATGACTTGCTGGCGATGGGTGCCTTGCGCGCCGCTGCTGACCTGGGGCTGAACGTACCGGGGGATGTCTCCATCGCCAGCTTCGACGACATCAGCCTGTCGGTGTATACCCAACCACGTCTGACGACTGTTGGGATGGATGCAACCCATATTGGCCGCACTGCCGCGCAGATGATCCTGAATCGCCTGTACAATCCGCGGCTGCCGCAACAGACCGCCGAAATCCTCAGCCATCTCTTTGTCCGCGACTCGACAGGACCCGCTCCCCATGAAGAATAACAATGATGAATGGATTGACTCCGGTGCGCGCTGGATCAGCAAAGCGGACTCTCAGACGACATCCAACCTGTATCTGGAATTCGCTCGGCGTTTCGACTACCACGGCGGCTTGCCCCTGACGATAGACATCACCGCTGTGTCGCAGTACCAGCTCGCCATCAACGGTCAGATCGTCGGGCGCGGGCCTGCGGTCTCCAATCAGACACTCTACTATTTTGATCGTTATGTCCTCGACTCGGCTGACTTGCAGCCGGGAACCAATCTGATCACGGTGTTGCTGTTTCATGATGGCTGCCTGACCGACACCGAGCAGAAGTTTGAGTATGGCGAGCCAGGTCTGCTACTCAAGGTCTATACCGATGAGCTGCTGTGCGTCAGCGATCCCTCATGGCGAGTGCGTCAATCCCTGGTGTACTCACCCCTGGCGAGCATGGTCAGTCATTGGGGTGGGTACAAGACCTATTATCATGCCGAAAGAGAAGATGACTGGCAAACCCTCGCTTTCGATCATGCTACCTGGGAAGCAGCCGTCGAAGTTGCCGAAGCGGTTTCATCCGGCTTTGTCAGCAACCTTATTTTGTTGGATATTCCATTCCTTGAAACGGTTCTGATTGACCCGCTTCAGATCATCGACCTTTCAGCCAATGGCGGTCAGATTGACGCGCTTGATGCAACGCTGCCTGTGCCGTATCGAGCCGGGATCACCTTCAAGGCAGGACTCCCATTCGCAACACCGTCGATCACGCTGGACTTTGGGTGTATGGTCGTGGGTTATCCCGAGATAACGGTGAAGGGCGGCTGCATCTACGAAGTGTGGTACGGTGAAACGCTCGATTTATTGCGCCTGGATGTTGTCCGCGCACCACAGGGTGGCACCTGCCAGCTATTTCAGCGTCGCTCCTTCCGCTTCATCAAGATTAACTTCATCGCTCTGGATGGCGCTGTTACGCTGGATCGCATCGTCCAGCACCAAACCTGGTATGCCTATCATGAAGAAGGGGGGGTTGCCTCTTCCGATGACCGTCTGAACACGATCATCGATATCTCCAAGGTTACCGTCCGAATCAACAGTTCGTATCACTATGAGGACTGTCCGATGCGAGAGCAGGCGCTCTGGATATTCGATATGCGCAGTATGTCGCTGGTCAATTATTATCATTACTATAATCCAGAACTGACGGCTAAATGCCTGCGCCAGATGTTTGCCCTGCAACGTGAAGATGGATCGATTGTCAGCCTGGGGCCGAAACAGGCTGGACTGCTGATGCTGGACTTTTGTCTGCACCTGGTCGCCACCTTGACCGAGTATTATCAGCACACCGGGGATGTGGGTCTGGTACAGGAGCTGTACCCCTACGTCCGCAAACTTCACACCTTTATCACCCAATTTCGTGATGACGATGGCCTGCTCGACAGCGATAAACTGCCCGAAGTCGCGGTATTTCTGGACTGGAGCGCGACCATCCAGAAACGGGGCAAGACCCTGATTCTGAACGCGCTCTATAAGCGTTACCTCGAAGATGTTGCCTTGCTGGCAAACCTGGTTGAAGAACCAGAGTCCGGCGCAGCCTTGCTGACAGAAGCGACCGGCTTGAAGGATAAACTCCATCAGACGTTCTTCTGGGCAGAAAAAGGGCTGTATCGCGATGCCTGGCGCTTTGGCGAGCCGCTGAATGGAATTTCGCAGCAGGCCAATATCGCCGCCCTGTATGCCGATATTGTGCCACACGATCAGATCAGTTCTGTTTTGGATAAAGCCTGGAACGACTACCCCCAACCCTTCGCCCCGGCCTATTATCTGACGATCTTTGAAGCCCTGGCGCGCATCGGTCGCACCGATCTGATCCATGACTCGATCAAGACCTATTGGGGAGCAATGCTGGATCGTGGCGCAACTACCTGGTGGGAAGTGTTCGACCCCACCACACCGGCCTGGTCCTATCCGCATCCTTTCCTGGGCAACACGCCGACCTTCGAAATGGATTGGATTCCGATCTCCACCTGCCACGGCTGGAGCAGTATTCCAGCCTATGCCGTTGTGCGCTACCTGCTCGGCGTGGATCTGTCACAGCTTCATCGCAACACGATCATCATCCGGCCAGGGCAACCCTACGCGATGGGAAACGTTCGCTTCAGCCTCCCACTTCCAGGTGGGCAGCTTGACCTCGCCTATGAACTGGATGGTGATCGCTGGCGTGTCGAGATACGCCACCAGCCCGAGGGCATCACGATCATTTGCGAGTGACGACAGCCTGATGCTGGCGACGCCTTCCCCAGGTGTGTGCCAGCACAATTGAGTGCTTGGGGAAGGGACTGCGCAATTTGCTGCATCCCTTTCAGGTTGTCAGCAAGTATTTCCTCAGAGGCTGAGTTTTATTCAACTTCAATCTCAAAAGAAGTCACTATTGCTTTGATCTCATCACTTGTTTGTTTCCACTCGTTCTACCCATAAGCCAATGCTTCATCGTTGGTAATGTTATTCAATCGCTAGGTTCGCCATCATTCAACGTTGCATTCCCCCCCACTTTCTGGGGGCTTGACGCCGTAGCCCTTTTGTTCTAAACTGAAGTTGTGGATGAGTCCGGCTCCTCCACGCGGCACCTTAACAAGCGCATAGGTAGTCGTCAGTCGATAGTCGATAGTCATCAGAGGAAAGACTCCACTCGGTTTTCGCTCTGTGTTCTCTGTGTCCTCTGTGTTGGTTTTTCTGTCTTTGTCTTTGTGTCCGTGTCTGTCCGACGACGACGACGACACAAAACGGAGTTGCAACAGTTGCAACGTTTGAGGGGAAAACCATATCCATGATTCACGAATCGAAAAATAGACTGATGCGAATCTGACGAATCTGACGGATCTTGTGAATCAACGGTCTGAAACCGGTCATATTAACACTGGCGCATCTCTCCCGTCGTTGTGCCACCGCAAATTCCGTTCCGCCGGTGGCGAACAAGCAGGGTGGAGGATCAGCTCAATACATGAACCGCCCGTCGCTCATAATCTGGCGATCATCGACCCACACGCTCGTTCGCTCCATCACCACATCCACATGCACCGGGCTGTCCCAGGTGGCACCGGTATAGGCGGCATAGGGATTGCCAAAGGCGACATGAACACCAGGAAACTTCTCGTCCTGAAGCAAATTGCCGATGAGACGACCGAGAAACTCGTTGGTGCCAACCGCAAATTCGCCGATGCGCCGGCCATTTTCGACGCCGTCCAGGTATTGCCAGAATTCTTCCGTCATGCCCTGATCGGGATGCGAACAGCCCACCAGCAGTCCGTTCTCGATTTCCAGGCGGATTGGCTCTTTGAGCAGACCATATTTCTTGCTGAAGAAGTCGCCCATGATCGAAGCCGTAATGATGCCTTCGACATTCACTGGCGAGGTGAACGTCTCGCCTTCGGGTAGATTGCCCCATTTACCTGGCTCGCGATAGAAGCCATCCCAGATAACCCATTTCAGACGTTCGTGATCGAAGTGGCCCGTCAAATCTGTTCCACTGGCGTTGGTCACGCGAATCTGTTTACAGGCTTTCACGATCTCGTACACCTCATGGGTTCGCCTGGCGACCTGATGATAATCCGCCCGCATTCCCGTCCGCATAATCTCAGGGGTAATCCCGATCATATGCCCGTGACGAACCTGATACTTCTCCCGCAGCGTTTCGACCAGCGGGATGCGAAAGCGGATCTCGCCTTTTTGACCGGAAGCGGCATAGAAAGTTGCGGTTGGCCGATACTCATCCAGAAATGCCCACAAGGATTGCGGCACTTCCAGCAAGGGGCGCTCGCCGATCCCTTCCAGTGTTTTCACCACCACCTCAGCACCCCGTTCCCGCGCTACCTGAGCCAGCGCAGCGCCGATATCCTGAGTGGGTTCGTCGGTGAACACGATCACGCGATCCGACGATTGGATATTCAGACAGGTTTCTACGGCCGTTTTTGCGCCGGGCATCAATTCGGAATCGGTAGACATGCTGCTCTTTCTCTGGTTTCAGCCGGGCCTGAGCGCCAGCGCATCAATCACAATCCGAGCCTCGCCGGTGAAATCCGGCGCGACCAGGACGGAACGCGCCGGCGGAATCAGTCCCGCGAAGTGCTGTTTGGTCGCCTCATTGAACAGTGGGTAAGGTTCGAAGGCATACAGGTAAATGGTCAGCTTGATCAGATCAGCAAAACCCCCGCCCCTGGCCGCCAGCCGTGCTTCCAGATCAGCCAACAGGCTGTGAGACGCTTCGCCCAGGTCGCTGCCCTGACCACGAAGACCGTTCCACATGACGAACGGGCCGCTTTCGATGGCCTCGCCGCTTCTCTCGCTGCCCAACGGACGCAGCCACTCGGTTGCCTGCTGCTGCGACAGAGCAGGATCCGCGCAGGCCATCCAATCCATCTCGATCAAGGCGTGCATGGCGACATCGGCGACTTCGTGATAGTTGAAGAGGGGCGGCTCATGACCGAGGAAATCCATGATCCCCTGCTGGATGATGGAGCGCTGCCCGGTCACTTTAGGGAAAGCCGACACTTCAAATACCTGCTGCCGATCCAGACCGGCCGCCTGGGTCACCTGCTCAAGATGCCCCAGCGTAATCCGCACCGACTCGTTCATGTCGGTTGATGGATCACGCAGCACACCCGGCTGGGGCATGGCAGCGCCAATTTGTCCGGCGGCGAAGAACACACCACCCGCGACGAGTCCCTGTGAACGGAAGCCGGTTGAGGGGGGCGCCGACTCGGTTTCGATGCGTACTTTTCTGGCGTCGCTCATCGCTCAATGAACTTTCTCGAAGAAACCGCTGAGATCATACAGCGGCAACTGGATTTCTTTGCCCGACTGGAAGACGCGGGAGACGCTCGTCAGGTTACGAATATCATCCAGCGGATTCTTGTCCAGCAACACCAGGTCGGCGACCTTGCCGGCTTCAATCGTGCCCAGGTCGGCGCTGCGGTGCAGAATCTCAGCCGCTGTCTTGGTGGCTGCCAGCAGCGCTTCCATATTCGACATGCCAATTTCGACCAGCAGTTCACATTCCTTCGCCAGCGATGCATGGGGATTATCGGCGTCGGTCCCTGCCGCGATCTTCACACCCGCCTTATAGGCTTTGGCTAAACACTCCATCGATACCGCGCTGACCTCGGCGCTCTTGCGGGCGATGTGTGGGCCGAACCCCATCTTCTCGCCAAATTTCTCCAGACTCCAGGCGATGGCCTGGGTTGGCACAATCGGCGTGTTGGTTTCCAGCAGCATGTCGATGCATTCCTGATCCATGAAGGTGGCATGATCGATGAAATCCACGCCTGCCAGGATCGCATTCTTGATCGACTGAGCGCTACCGGTATGACACGAGGTCAGCCGCCCCGGCTTATGCGCTTCTTCAACAATCGCTCGCATCTCCTCAACGGTAAACTGCGTCCAGCCCGGTTCGGAGATCAATCGTCCACCGCCCCCGCCAATCGTCGATGCGCCGTAGATCTTGACGACATCCACACCTGCTTTGAGATGCAGCCGTGCTTCGCGTCTCGCTTCATCCACACCGGTCACTTCAACGCCATGACTACCGCTGCCCGGTCGGAAGCCGCCGGTCTGGGCGATCAGTGGCCCACTGGCGATGACGCGCGGCCCAGGGGTGTAACCGTCACGAATAGCCTCTTTCATGGCAACGGCCATAAATTCTCCAGCGCCAGCGTCGCGGACAGTGGTCACGCCGCTCTGCAACCAGACTTTGGCAGCGTTGGCCGCTTTAAAAACCTTCGTGGCAATCATCTCGTCCGCCATATGGGTGACTTCAGCCGCCCCCCCGACGGGCTGGAGCAGGAGCAGAAAGAGATGAAAGTGAGTATCGATCAGACCGGGAATCAGCACCTGATTGGGCGCATCAATGACGGTCGCGCCCGCCGCATCAATCTGCCCCTGGGCGGCAACCCGGACGATGCGCCCATCTTCGACCAGCACCGATGCTTTCTCCTGTAAGGAGGCACCCGTTCCATCAATCAGTTTGCCAACGTTAAACAGCTGTTTCACAATGTTTTCTCCTGTCATCTGTCTTATAGCAGAAATCAATCATTTCGCAGGGATGGATCGAGCGCCTGCCGAATGCCATCCCCCAGATAATTGAAGGCCAGCAAGGTCAACGCCAGCGTTAAGCCCGGCGCAATCAACAAATGGGGAAACGAGCGATAGCTCTTGACCCCTTCAGCGATCATCAGCCCCCAGGAAGGAACCGGCGGTCGGGTGCCAAGTCCGAGATACGAAAGACCGGCTTCCAGCATAATCACATTGGGAATGCCAAAGGCGATGGCAACCAGCACCGGTGCCAGGATGTTCGGCAGGATGTGGTGGGTCATCAGATGGCGATTGGTCGCGCCAATCGCCCGCGCGGCCACGATGAACTCTTTCTCTTTCAGCGCCAGCACCTCGCCGCGCACGATGCGTGAAATCGTCAGCCAGAACACCAGGCCGAGCGCGATCAACACACCGAGCAGCCCGCCGGTGGCATCATTGATTTCGGATAACGCATTCGCCAATGCTGATTCCGATTCGCTCAGTGTCCCTTGCAGATAGGTCATGATGATGATGATGAACAGCAAAGAGGGGAAGGCATACAGCACATCAATGATGCGCTGGATCAGCATATCCACCCAACCGCCGAAGAAACCGGAAATGATGCCAATCGGCACCCCAACCAGGATGATGACCGTTTGGGCGATCAAACTGACCAGCAGCGATACCCGCGCCCCGTAGATCAGGCGGGACAACATATCGCGCCCCAACGCATCCGTGCCAAGCAGGTATTCGCTGGAAGGGGCGGCTGTGATGGCGGCGAAATTCACCTCATCGTAATCATAAGGCGCGATCAGCGGTGCCAGGATGGCGACGACCACCAGCAGCAGAACAAAGATCGCGCTGACAAGCGCCGCCTTGTTCCGGCTAAAGCGCCGCGCGAACTTCCTGATCGGCCTTTGGTGCTGTGGCAGCGGAACTTCAATGGATACGACGGTCGTTCTGGTCAGGCTGTTCATCATCATCCAAACTTGATACGCGGGTCCAGGATGGTGTAGGCAATATCTACCACCAGATTCATGACCATCACCAGCGTCGCATACAGGAGCGTTGTGCCGATGATAACCGGGTAGTCGCGCGCGGTCACCGACGTGACAAAGTGGCGACCGATGCCCGGTATGTTGAGGATGGACTCCACGAAAAACGATCCCGTCACCACATTGACCAGACTGATACCGGCCACCGTCACCACCGAGATCATGGCATTTGGTAGGACATGACCGATATGCACATTGCGACTGGAGACGCCTTTGGCGCGGGCCGTGCGGATGTAGTCCTGCGACAGGACTTCCAACACTGCCGAGCGGGTGTAACGGGCAATCGTCGCCATCGGCCCCAGCCCCAACGCGATCACGGGAATGATGACGCGGTTGGAGAGGATGCCATCCCAGCCGCCGGTGGGAAGCAAGTCAAATTGAATGGACAGCAGAATGACCAGCAGGCTGGCAACCACATAATTCGGCGTGGAAATCCCGATCACCGAGAGAAACGTGGTCACATAATCCAGGGTCGTGTTAGGCCGAAGCGCCCCCAGCACGCCCAGCAGCAGACCGCCGATCACAGCAAACGTCATTGCCAGCAGACCGAGCTGAAGCGATATGGGAAAATAATCGACCAGCAAACCAGTGACACTCTGCCCGGCACGCATATACGAGTCACCCAGATCGGCACGGGAGAGGATGCCCCACAAAAAGATCAGGTATTGTTCCCAGACGGGTTTGTCCAGCCCATATTTGGCGTTCAAATTCTCGATGACATGCAGCGGCAATGGGCGACCCTGGTTATCCCAGGGACTCCCTGGTGTGGCATGCATCAGGAAAAAAGTGATCGTAAAGATTGCGAGAATCGTGGGGATCATCCACAACAGGCGTCGCAGCAAATACGTTCTCAAGGCACGATCCTCTTACGAATTGTTCGACGGCAAGCCCGCTGGAGGGTGGATTCGTCCGCCCTCCAGCCTGAGAGCTGATTTAACGGCTAACCATTAAACCTGACGGGTGGGCATAGCGGAACATGAGTCCCACCGGCGTCATGATTTCGACAAAGTTCTGAACATGGGGACGGATCAGCCACGTCTGGCTTTCGTAAACCAGCGAGATAATCGGCACCTGTTCGTTGATAATCGCTTCAGCGTCCTGATACATCTCAGCGCGCTTGACTGGATCGACTTCGACAATCGCCGCGCGGATCAAATCGACATAACTCTGCTCGTCAAAGCGCGAGCGCTTGAGCGAATTATCCGGGTCGAACAGAGCATTCTGGAATTGACTGGCATCCTGAATGCCAGCCCAGTTGAGACCGTAGTACAGATTGAAGGACTGCTCATTGCGCGAAATGCGCCATTCGCGCATGGCGCTCGGCTCCAGCGGATTGAGCGTCACATTGATGCCCAGCGATTCCGACCACATCGCCTGGATGGCCTGCATCGTTAACTGAGCTTCGTCCACGCTCCAGAAGGTCACTTCAAACTCAGGGAAGCCTTCACCGCCGGGATAACCAGCCTGCGCCAGCAATTCCTGCGCCAGGGCAACATCATACTGGTAGCCGAAGGCCGCATCAGGATTGTGGCTGGAGAGCTGTGGCGGGCTGAGGCTGATGGCCGGGGCCTTCGCGCCGCGCAGCACATTGGCTGAAAGCACCTGACGATCAATCGACAGCGACAGCGCCTGACGCACGCGCACATCGTCGGTTGGGGCATTCTTGGTATCCATAATCAGGATGACCGAACCGGCAATCGGCACCGGCGTCAGCATTTCCGAGTATTCCGGGTCGGCAGCCAGGCGCGGAATTTCACCCGCCGGAGCAATCGCCACATCTACTTCACCCGCCTCAAAGGCCGGAACCGCGGTGTTCCAGGCATCAGCCATCAACACAAACTCAACGCGATCCACTGCGCGGCTGTCTTTCCAGATGCCGTTGTAATACGGGTTTTTCTCAAAGACCATCAGTTGGTCATGATCCCATTGCGTGAGCATATAGGGACCGTTGCCCACATGATTGCCAGCTTCCATCCACTGGTCGCCATGTTTTTCGATCAGATCCACCCGAACCGGAAGGTAGTTGGAGTTGCCGACGTAGGACAGGAAGAACGGCGTGGGGCGTTCCAGTTCAATGATCAGCGTCCGTTCATCGGGCGCGGATAGACCAACCTCTTCCGGATCGGTGATTTCGCCCGAATTGTAGGCCTGACCGTTACGGATCGGGAAGAATTCCTGTGCCGAATAGGCGGCGGTGGCTGGATTGAGCTGGCGCAGATAGGACTGGCGATAATGCTCGGCGGTCACTGGCTCGTTATCGCTCCAGCGCAAGCCTTCGCGCAGGGTGAAGGTATAGGTCAACCCATCTTCGGAAATAGTCCAGCTCTCGGCAGCTAAGGGGGTGATTTCAGTCGAGGAATAGGCATCGACCAACGGTTCGTATAAACTAAAAAATTCCTGAAAACCAAACCCACCCTGCGCCGGGTCTAAGCCGGTGGGTTCGTTGGCTGGCTGCCGTAGGACGATGGGTTCCTGGGCGGATAGAACCCCCGGAGCCAGCACCAGGACGAGGCTGGTCAATAAAACCAGCACCAAAGGAATCCGGCACAACAACTTTTTCATAACACATGTTCTCCTTTTCGCCTACGACCGATCAATTGACGATTCGGACAAAGCAGAAGCAGCGGCGCTTCGTTGCATTGTTCCTTTAATCATGACCGCACTGATCTGAGAAAGCGCTTCGATGTTCTGTAACGGATCGCTTTCGACAAACAACAGATCAGCCCGGTAGCGCGGACGGAAAAAGCCTGACTCCAGATAGGGCTTAAGCGCTTTTGCCCCATTCTGGGTCGCTGTGCACAGGACAGCCGCCGGACTTAATCCCGCCCGGTGTAGTTCGAGGCACTCGCGATAAACGTCGCCCGCCAGGAAAGCGGCATTGGTGCCGCAGATGATTTCGACCCCCGCCTGGTGCGCCAGCAGCAGCCTGTCCGGGGCGATGCGCTGCTGACCGACCATCTGGATGACACCGGGGCTAAACCCGGCAGCCGGCCCGAATTCGCGGATCGTCGCGCCCAATGCGAGATTGGGTGCCAGCGCGATCCCTTTGGCGACCATGATCGGGATGTGCGAGTCTTGCAGACCAAAGGCGCAGCCGATGGAGCGCACGCCAGCCTCTAAACAGCGATCAATCGCGGCGGATGAAATCGCCTGGGCATGAACGAAACAACCAGCCTGTCTCGCCTGAGTGACGATTTCATGCAGTTCATCCGGCGAGAACGCCAGCCGGTGTCGGCTGGTTTGGTGGGGATCGGGATGGAATTCCAGTGGAACATCGGCGTATAGCACAATCCGCTCGGCACCCTGCTTAATCAGTTCCCGGACCGCGCGCCGGGCATCATCTGCTCCCTGTACCTCACGAACGCCGTACAACCTGTGAAAATTGGACGCGCCCGCCGGGATGAGCGGTGATAACGCCGGATAAAGCTGTGGCCCCGGCAGACGCCCCTCAATGATGCTGGCTTGCAGGTCGATGTCCATCCGATCATCCGCGCCCATGCTGGCGACGCTGGTCACACCACCCGCGACCCAGCGTTCAGATGCCTGTTTGGCCTGCCAGACATAGTCTCCGTAGCTGTTCGGTCTTGCGCCATTGTCGGCGACAGTCAGGCCAGCCAGAAACGCGGTGTCAACCAAGCCGGGCAGACAGTATTCGGAGGAACGATCCATGATGGCGGTGCCATCCGGGAGATTGGCCGGTTTATCAAAGCCGACGATGCGACCGTCATCGATCAGCAGGCATTCAGCCCGATGATGCTCAACCCCGTCGGGCGTGAGATCAATGAAGCCGGCAGCAAGAATCGCTGATTTACCCATGATGCCCCCTCTGGCCTTTACCGCCGGCTTCGCTGGGACGCGCAACGACCTTGCCACTCTGGAGGACCGTTGTGATCTTGCGAATATTGTGAACATCCACCAACGGGTCGCCCGCCAGCAGCAGCAGATCAGCGAACCGGCCTTTTTCCAGCGTCCCGACTTTCTCGCCAGCCATGCCCAAAGCCCGTGCGCCATTGCGGGTCGCCGCGACCAACGCTGCCATCGGGGTCAGGCCGACGTGATCCACCAACAATTCAACTTCATCGTAGAACACCATCCCGTCCAGAATGCTGTCGGTCCCAGTGGCAATCTTCACTCCGGCTTCGGCAGCTTTACGCAGCATGATGAGCTGCTTGTCCCAACTCTTCTGGGCGAATTCGGTATACACCGCCGGCATATCCAGGTGATCGCCGTGCATTCTCTGGAAATAATTCACACTCAGGGTCGGAACGAGGGTCGCCCCGGTTTCGAGGAACAACGCAATACACTCATCATCCAAAAAGGTGCCGTGTTCGATGGTGTCGACCCCACCACGAAGCGCGATTTTGATGCCAAATGTGGGCGCGACATGGGCGGCCACGGTCCGTCCGATTTTGTGCGCCTCATCACAGACCGCCGCCACTTCCTCGACAGTCAGCGCACCCCAGCGCCCCGAATCTGGCGCATCATCGGGCTGGGATAGAGAACGGGTCAGATAATCGGCGACATTGGCTTCCAGCAGGGTGATGCAATACAGTTTGATGACATCCATGCCGCGCTGGAATTGACGGCGAGCAAAGCGCCGGGCTTCATCGATCCCGTTGATTTCTTCTTTCAGGAAGTCCCAGGGGGTACGGCGTCCACCGGTCATCGTCATCATGCGTCCGGCGCACACCATGCGCGGCGCAGGAAGCGACTGTGACTCGACCACGCGCCGCAGCTCAACATCCAGGTCAAATGGCGTTCCAACCAGACGCGCCGTAGTTACACCCTGATATAACCATTCTTCAGCATTGGCAAAGCCAGTCGCCAGCATGGCGACTTTGTTGGGCTGCATCGCGCTTTGCTGGAAGCCCGCTTCGTTGATATGACAGAAATGGGTATGAACATCGAGAAAACCAGGGACAACAAACCCATCGGTCAGGTCAATCTGCTCGGCTTCGATGCCTTGAAACAGCGACTCTGGGCCGAGATCCACAATGATTCCATCGCGCACCAGCAGGCACCACCCGAGCTTCTCAGGTTCGCCTGTACCGTCAATCAGCCATGATGTCCTGATGAGTGTGTGCATCGCTCTGCCAGCTCCTGTGTCAGCTCAGCGGAGAGAAAAAAGTTGTTCAGTTTTCAGGAAATATGCAGAACCCAGCGTTTCAGCAATGGCGCTAAACGCTCGACGAAAGCGTTCTCGGTGAAAGTTTCCGGCTCCAGGCGGGAATGAATCAGCAGCCCATCAATCAGCGCCATGATGCCCACCGCGATCACATCCGGTTCACCCTGGATCTGCCCGTTGCGATATTCCTCGGACAGCTTGACCATATCCGTAATGAGACTGCGCCACTCGGCATGGATCGCGGCAACCAGCGCACCGATCCGTTCATTACCGGGGCGCATCCCCGCCATCATGACTTGAAGCGAAAACAATTGCCCCGCCGGGTCAGAAAAGCCGATGATGGCAGAAAATGAGCGTTTGATCCATTCAGCCAACGAGATGTTTTCTTTATCCAGTTGTTTGAATAGGGTGATATTTTTTTCTGCTCGCTGGCGAATGACTTCCAGAACAAAATCCTCTTTCGAGCCAAAGTAGTAGTAGAAAGAACCTTTGGTAACTTCGACGTGGCTGGTGATGTCACCAATGCTCGCGCCGTCGTACCCGTTCATGCCGATGAGGTGAATACCGGCTTCAATCAAGGCCTGCCGGGTCTGTACATCATGCCGCAGCTCAATGTCTTTGGTCTTCATGTATGTCAACCTGGGTCGCTTGTTGAAGCGACTTTCGCAGCAATCGGCCACGTTTTTTTCAGCAGCAGGGTAATATGATCTGCAACATACTATCCGGTCAGTATGTTGAGTGTGTATTCTATCCACATCCCGGTAAAAACGTCAAATGATTGGTAATGCAGGTAGAAAGCTAAACAAGGTGATTGGGGAACGAGAAGCCGATGTGATGCCAAACCACCACCGTTTGAATGCCAAAGGTCATATGAGTCAGTTCCAGCCAGAGTTTCAACGACACTGAAATTTTCCCGTCATGGGTTAAGTTGGAGCGACATTCACCCTGCCGCCAATAACAGAGCTTGGATTTGGCGCAACTAATCCACAATGGTGGGCCATGTAGTACCCACACTCATCATTATTCCTTCTTGAGGCGAGAAATACACTACGATTTTGCTCACCTTGTCCGGAAGCAAAAAAACACAATAATAATCCCGTGAACATGACTCTGGTAGAGGACAGTGTTCAGGCGTCTCACTTCGAGAATGTTTCCCTGATGCATCGGCTGGCTGGCAACCATATTCTGATGTAATTGGTAAAGACTGTAGATAGGGCATGATATCGGAGTATTGAGCTTGCTCAGGCACGAATCGTCTGTTGATTGCATGACTCAGGTCAAGTGTTGTCTTTGTACTCTGATCAACACAGAACACGTCATTTTCATCCAGGCTTAGGCTGGTGCAGAGTAATATTGCATCTTGGGATGACCATTTCGGAATGAGTGAATAACGGTCTGCCGCGTCTATGGCATAATAGGCGAAGAACAAGCAGGCACATGAGAGAGTCAGAAAACCGAGCGTCAGGAAAAACCACTGCTCCAGGTTCAGTTTTCCCGACACTTTTCTTGTTTTAGACACCATTGCCTCCGAGTATAGCGGGCAGTCGATTCGCGGTGAGATGCCGCACGAAACCAGACGGGATCGAGCCGAGCGCACACCCCTATCCTACCTAAGCAGCGCCACTGTTAAACGCGACAAGTGCGAACCCGACTCCTCCCCAGTGGGTGGAGAGGAGAAGGTATACGGAAAGAGAGATCACTGCGGCGTGTACAACTCCGGCGCGTCGCAGGCGGTGCAGGCGACATCGCGCACCGGATCATCAGCAATTAGGTCGGTCACCCAGTCACGGAAGCGCATCCCGTTGACCTGATAGGTGTAGAAATCCGGCGTATCGGTGATGCAGTGGGAATTGCCCCAGGCCATGTACGAGTAGAAGTTCTTCACCGTGCCATCCAGCCCGTTCAGGTTGCTGCGCATCCCGGTCAGCCAGTTGCCGCCGGCTTCTTCGGGGGTGGCTCCGCCGCCTTGCAGGAAGTAGAAACCGATCTGAACGCTGTCGAGATAGGTGGTGTACTGGGCGAATTCGTTAGCGGGAAAAGCCGCAGCGGCATAACGATAGAGCAGTGGATTGATACGGTTAGGCCGTTCGCGGATGGTCTCGTAGCCGGGAATATCAGCCAGATTGTCGTACATGCCCCAGGTCTCTAGGCCATCCCAGCCGCGCGCGACCACACCAATGCCAGCATCACCGAGCTGGGTGATCTGGACATCGTTGTAGTGCGACATGATGCGCGGGGCATGGAAGATCGAGCCGTAAGAACCAGCGCTGCACCCGCTGATGAACACATCGGACGGGGACTCGAAGTTGGCGAAGGTCCAGTCCAGCGCAGCGGTGGCGTTGATGCTGCCGCGGAAGTGGGTGGTGTAGCCATCGTACTCGACATCGCGGCTGCCGGTGTGGATGTCGGCGCTGCAATAGGCGACATAGACGGCGTTGTAATCGGCCAGCGGGTTTTCGGCATTGGTCAGGTCGAAGATGCCCTGGTTGTAAGACTGGCTCTCGCCCTCGTCAACGGTTTGTTTGAAGATGCCCCCGCCGCCTTCAAAGGGTGACTCATAATCCGGGGCGCAGTTCTCACCGTTCCAGCAGGCACCGCCGCCCTGGAAAAAGATCATCAGCTTGTCGCTGGGTTGGGGAGCCGGGCGCACGGCAAAACGATACGGTGCGCCATAGGCACACAAGGTTTCGCCGCCAGGGGCGATCTCGGTCCATTCGCCGGCGGGCAGTTCGCTCAACGGCGGCAGGCTGTCCTGGGCGCTGACCGTGCTGCCGAAGAACACCGCCAGGCAAACGAGTAAGGTTAATATAAACGCATATTTCGACATCAACAGACTCCTTTAGTCTTCGAAACGCAGGACGATGATAACATGAAATTTACCCAATTCAGACGAGAGTTGAGGATTTTGCAAGGGGCTGGCGCTAGAGTGTGAGCGTCGTTTACAATGCCAGCATATCACGCATATTTGCGGATCATTTGAGAGGAATTGCATGAAGATCATTGTTGCAGGAACGGGATTTGTGGGGCTGACCCACGCCGCCGTATGTTCCGAATATGGTCACGAGGTCTATGCCTATGATGTAGACCCGAAGAAAATCGCCGCTTATAGTTCCGGCGAGCGCGATCAGATTGAGCGCTATGTCAATGAACCGGGGCTCGCCGCCACCATCAAGGAAAATCTGAATCGTTATCTGTTCTTCACGACCAGTATCGAGTCGATTATCGAAGGCACGGATGCGATCTTCCTGTGCCTGCCGACGCCGCCGCAGCCCAATGGGTCGTCTGACCTGAGCTATTACGACAAGGCGCTGGATCATATCGCGCCGTTGTTGGCGCAGCGCCAGGATGGCCGGCGGGTGGTGCTGATCAACAAAAGCACGGTGCCGGTTGGCACAGGCCGCCGCCTGGAAGGCATCCTCAAGAAGCACAATGTGCCGAACTTCGGCATCGCTTCCAACCCGGAATTCCTGCCGGAAGGCGACGCGGTGGAGAAGTCGCGCCGTCCGGATCGGGTGGTGGTGGGGGCGGATACGGAAGAAGACTTCCGCATTGTGCGCCGCATCTACTCGCAGTTCGTCAATCACGTCCGCATCGCCTACATCGAGACCACGCCGGAAACCGCCGAGGCGATCAAGTATGTTGCCAACACACTGCTGCTGACCTACATCTCGTTCTGGAATGGCGTCGGGGCGCGGTTGGGTGAAGCCTTCAATAATGTGCGGATGGAAGACCTGAAGCGCGGCGTCACCGCCGATAACCGCATCAGCAAGTGGGGGTCGTATGTCTCTAACGGGGCCGGTGGCTCGTGCTTCGGCAAGGACATTCAATCGTTGATCTACCAGTTCCGCACCGCCAACCAACCGACGGCGCTGCTCGAATCGGTCTACGAGATCAACGAATTCCAGAAGACTTATCTGATTGACCGCGCCATCCAGGAAGCCAACGTCAAGTTCAACCAAAAGACGGTGGCGCTGCTGGGCTTATCCTTCAAACAGCGCACCAACGACATGCGCGACTCGTCCTCGCTGAAAGTGGTCGAATCGCTGCTGGCGCGCGGCGTCAAGGAAGTTCGCGCCTATGATCCGCTGGCGCTGGAAGAGGCCAAGCACTATTTCAACCCGGACAAGAATCACCTGTTCGAGAAGATCACCTATCACGACAGCGTGAAGGATGCCTTACAGGGCAGCGATATGCTGTTCATCTCGACCGACTGGGAAGAATTTCGCGGGCTGTCGCGCACGATTGAGCAGATGGTCAAGCCACCCTATCTGATTATGGATGGCCGCCGCATGATCCCCGATTACACCGAGCTGGTCGAGCGTGGCTACAGCTATATCGCGGTCGGTTCCGGCTATATGGCACCGGCTCGTTCGTAATGATCGTCTACCCCTGGGGAGTGATCTCCGGGGGTTGCATCACCCAAGCGGGGCGAACAGGGCAATCTTGTTCCCATCAGGGTCTTTCACCAGCGCATAGCGCTGTCCCCAGAATGCATCAAACGGGGGGGTATAGCCCTGATAACCCTTCGCAGCGAGTTCCTGGTAGACAGCGTCAACCTCCGCAACCGAGTCACAAAGCCAGTCCAAGCTGATGCGATGGCCGCCACTGGGAGAATGCCATTCCAGGTCAAAGCTGCGAACAACTGCAACTGTATCCCAAGCCAGCCGCAGACCATTCGCCAGCACCACCTCAACGTGACGTTCACCGTCCTGATCCGCCTGAATAACCAGCCCCAGCGCACGATAAAAATCCAGCGAACGTTTCATATCCTGAACCACGATTCCGATCAGGTCCAAAGAGGCTGGCATGATTCAGAGTCCTTTCTCTTGAACAAGGTGTTGAAATTCTAGCGCAACTTCGACTCAGCGCGCAGCCAGCGCATCCAGGAGCCAGCGGTGGTCGCGCAGGATGTGGGTCATGTGAGTCATGTCGGCTTCGGCTTCCGGTGCTAGGCGGGGTATGCCGGGTTGTAACGGCAGCCAGCCGGCCAGCGCATCCGGCTCGGTTTTTCCCTCAGCTAGATCAACAATCCGTTCCAGGGCGTCGGCTGGCTGCCAGACGGGCGTCAGTCCATTGACCTCCAGCATGAAGATAGCACCGACGGTAGCCGTGCGCTTGTTGGCATCGGCGAAGGGGTGGTTGCGGGCGATGGCGTGGAGCAGCACGGCGGCTTTCTCCGTCAGGGTGGGGTAGGCGTCCTGACCAAAGACGCTCTGCATCGGGCGTCCGGCAGCGGCTTCGAGCAGGCCCATATCGCGCACGGCGCGTTTGCCCTCGACGATAGTGTGAATGGGCAGGATCAGCCGGGCATTGATGTAGATGAGTTCATCGACGGTGACATAGCGAATCACAGTATCGGACACGTTATCCCTCGCGGCTGTGGCTGCCGAGCCAGGTGGCAATTTCCGGCACATCGTGTAAATTCTGCGCGATCTCCAGCACGAACTGATACACCTCGTCGTCTGTCCAGGTCGGCTGATACCCATTCTTCTGCAAAAAGACCACCGTCACCCGCGTGGCGGCGCGCTTGTTGCCATCCCAGAACAGGTGATGGGCGGCGACCGAGTGCATCAGCGCGGCGGCTTTTTCCATCAGCGACGGATAGGCTTCAGTGCCGAAATGCCGCAGCGCCGGGCGAGCCGCCGCTGAGCGCACCAGATGCGGATCGCGGGCGGGGATGGCCTGTCCGGTGGCTTCTTCCGCTGCCTGATAGATTTCACCGGGCGTGAGATAGTAGATAGGCGCGTTCATCGGCTTGATTCCCTGTGCAAGGGTTTCAGTCTACTGGTGAAGTAGCGACGCGGGTAGGGGAAAATGACCTTAAATCGGATTTAAGGATATTTAGGGCGCGAATAACCATGTGTCGGATGATGGGTGCTACTGTAAGGACATGCAGCGTGAAGCTGCCATTCGTTCAAACAGATGAAGGAGTCTGACAACATGGCTAAGAAGTTGATCGTGATCGTTGGGGTGTTGGTCGTGCTGGCGTTGAGCGCCGCTGCGATCTACGCCCAGAATACACCCGACACAACCACTACCGGTGCCTGGTTAGGCGTTGCAATCGTCGAACAGGATGGGCAGGTGGTCATCGCCCGTGTCCATTCCGGCTCGCCAGCAGATGCGGCGGATCTGCTCATCAATGATGTAATCGTGTCATTCAATGGAACCGCTATCAGCAGCAGCGCTGACCTCATCAGTCAGGTGCAGGCAGCTACTCCTGGCGATACCGCGACACTGGAAGTCCAGCGCTTCGGCGAAACCGTGAGCATTGAGGTCCGCCTGGGCAGCCCCCCGATCGATGATGGTCGTGGCGGACGCGGTGGACGCGGCATGGGCATGGGCGATGGCCCGATGGGCGGCATGTTCATGATGCCTGGCGACAGCCTAACGTTGGCCGAGCATCTGGTGGGTGCGGATCTGGAAGCGGCCGAGGGTGGTTATGAAGTGATCGCCGTCAGCCGGCGCAATCCATTCGGTGTGGAAGTGGGCGATGTGCTGACGACCCTCAATGGGCAGGCCATCACCGAGCTTGATCCGCAGGCGTTCATGGAAGGCATGATGCAGGCCGAGCAGCCGACGCTGACGCTGGAAGTGCTGCGCGGTGGCGAGACGGTGACGCTGGAAAGCGACATGTTCGGTATGTTCGGTGGACACGGCGGGCGTGATGGACGCGGTGGCCCTGGCAATGGCATGGGCCAACCCAATACCCCTTCTCAGGGAACCGTGCCGGAATTACCGGCCACTGGTAACCTGTAATCCTCTGATCGCAGTTGTGGAGGCTTTCCCCCAAAGCCTCCACAATTCCCGCCTTATCCACCAACCCAATCTGGCAAATCTGTAACCCTTCGCGGGTTTATTGCGTATACTATGCCAACTTATATCCTCACAGGGGTTCGCTTGATGAGACTCTATCGAGGCTGTATATTCATATTTTTTGTGATGGTAATTGGCATCTTTTCGCTGTTTTTCAGTCGCTCTTTTGGCCTACTGGGGTTGATCCTGCCGGGATTGATCGTGGCGTTCATCTATGTGCTGATCGAGAACATCGTCGCCGAACTGTATTATCTGTCCGGCGGTGAAGGTGGGTAGCCGGGTAGGGTCTGTGCGCTAGCATTGCGACAGGTGATTTTAGCGTAATCCTTCAGCGATTGTCCCCTGGGTAAAACCCGGTCAAGATAACTTGCCAGCCTATGTGCACGATGCTGATTTCCCGGGTGGTTGGCGACTTGACCGGTGATGGCCTACACCGACTGCAATGGGTGGGGTACACTGTGCACCGGTGTGGGCAAGGTCGCGGGGAGGCTGGATGTCCTGGGTGGTCTATGCGCTGGTCGGGCCGCTGGTGCTGACTGTCGTCAACTTCATCGACAAGCTGATCCTGGAAAAAGAAATCCGTGATCCGCGCTGTATGCCGGCCTATCTAGCGCTCACCTCATTGGTCAGTGCCGTTGTGCTGTGGCTGGTGACCGGGATGCCTACCTTGCCGCTGCCCGATATGCTGCGCACCATGCTCTCCGGCGTGCTGACCACGACGGCGGCGCTCTTCTACTTCCTGGCGCTGGCGCGGGAAGATACCAGCAACATCATCATCCTCATCAACACCCAGCCGGTGCTGGTGCTGACGCTGGCGTTCATCGTGCTGGGCGAACGCATCACGGCAGGGCAGCTCGCTGGGTTCGCGCTGGTGCTGCTGGCGGCGCTGGCGCTGACAGCTAATCGGAAGCTGGGGAGGATACGCCCTTCGGCAACGCTGGGGCTGATGATGCTGTCCAACCTGTTCAATGCCGGGGCGGTGGTTGTCTTCAAGCAGGTCTCCGAAAGCTACCCCTTCGAGCGCATCATCGCTTTTGAAACGCTGGGGTTCGCGGCAGGTGGACTGGTGGTCTATCTGCTGATCCCCTCCATCCGCCGCGCCTTTCACGCCAGTCTGCGGACGGTCTCGCGGCGGGCGGTGCTGATGGTCGGGGTCAACGAGAGCATTTATGTCGTCGCCAAAATCTGTATCTATCTGGCGATCTCATTGGGGCCGGTGGCGCTGGTGAGCGTGCTGGGCAGCAGCCAGATTTTCTTCGGCATCATGGCCGGCTGGCTGTTGACGGTGTTGGCTCCCGCTATCTATCGTGAACCGATCAGCCGCGCCGATCTGCTGCGAAAAGGGGCACTCTCGCTAGTGCTGTTCGGCGGCGTGTATCTCATCAACCTGAACGCATGAACCCGCCTTATCATTTACTCTTCACCTCGTCGTATACCGACCTGGGGGGCGGCGAAACGGCGCTGTTGACGCTGGCCGGTCAGTTGGACATGGCGCGCTATGTGCCGCATCTGTTGGTGCGGGGCGAAGGGCAGTTAGCGGCGGCCTGGCGCGACCGGGGCTGGCCGACCCATGTCGATCACTGGCGCAGCGCATCGGCTTATTTTGTGCCGGCACTCTGGGGACGCTTCCCGGTTAGCCGGCGCATCGAGTCGCTGCTGCGTGACCAGCATATCGACCTGCTCACGGGCGATTATCACAGCCTGCCAATGGCGTTGCCAGCCGCCGAACGCCTGGGCATCCCGATCACATGGATTTGCGCTGGTTGGTGGTTCCATCCTCGTGCCTGGCAGCGGATTTTCTTCCGTCGCCCAGCCGCCACCTTCATCCACTCACGGGCAGCCGGCGAAGGGTTTCTTGGTCAGCCACCTTTCATGCCGCCGGAGCGCCTGACCCTGATGTATCCGGGTGTCGATACCGCACGTTTTCACCCCGGTGTTGATGGGCTGAAAGTGCGTTTCGAGAGCAGCGTTGGGAGCGATACGCCGCTGGT
The DNA here is from genome assembly GCA_022843385.1 of Anaerolineae bacterium. Lineage (GTDB taxonomy): Bacteria > Chloroflexota > Anaerolineae > Aggregatilineales > Phototrophicaceae > CFX2. Next base: position 115,517 of record JALHNT010000018.1, read on the forward strand.
AGCGCTGGTGGCACGTTTTCAGGATGTGAAGGGGCATGAGGTGTTTCAGGCGATGGCGCGGCAGGTGGCGCTGCAAATCCCCGAAGCCCGGTTCATCGTGGCCGGCGAGAACACCCAGACCAACGCTGATAATGCTTACAAAACTCGCATCCTGAGCGCGGTGCAGACCGATCCGCTGCTCAAGTCGCGACTGAAGTACCTCGGCTTTCGCGCCGATGTCGAGCGGGTGCTGGCCGCGGCGGATGTAGTGGTGTGCAGTTCGCGTTTCGAAAGCTACGGCATGGTGAATGTCGAGGCGATGGCCTGTGGCAAGCCCGTCGTCAGCACCCGGCCGGGCGGCCCCTCGGAAACGGTGGCACATGGCGAAACCGGCTATCTGGTCGAGGCCGGTGATGCCGCCGGACTGGCGCGGCATGTGATCGATCTGCTGCGTGATCCGGCACTGCGGCAGCGGATGGGTGCGGCAGGGCGGGTGCGCGTCGAGCAGAGATTTTCGGCCCAGGCGATGGCCGATGCCTACCTGGGCAAGGTCGAGCCGCTGCTGGCAGCCCGACGCTGATCGCCAGGAAAAGAAGAAGATCTGACCACTGAGGCGCAGAGGACACCCAGAGCAAGGAGAGTCCTTTGATTCGCAACATTCGTCAGATTCGTCAGATTCGCATCAGTCCTTTTTGCGATTCGCGAATCAGTCGTCAGTCATCAGTCGATAGTCGTCAGAAAAATGCTCAGGCTCCATTTGCTGCTGATTTTGCTGATTGGAACGATCCACTATCGACTATTGACTACAGACTGTTGGTGCAACTCTGGTTTTGTGTCGTCGTCGTCGTCGTCGGACAGACACAACGACAAAGACAGAAAGGCCAACACAGAGGACACAGAGAACACAGAGCGAAAACCGAGCAAAACTGCATAAAATTCGTCAAATTCTGCAACTGCAAAAGCTCCTTTTTTGCAGTTTGTGAGTCAGTCGCCAGTCGATAGTCAACAGTCATCAGAATTGTCCAAGAGAGCGCGATGCGGAAAAGTCACAAAATTCGTCAAATTCGTCAAGGTCAAACGTGCATTTTGTGACAAATAGCCTTCAGCCATCAGCTTTCAGCCCTCAGCAAAAGACGAACACGGAGCGAAATCACCAAGCAAAGCCTTTATCTACCGACCACCGACCACCGACTACCGACTGCCCTGTGGCGGCGGCGGCAGTGGCAGGCCAACTCAAGTGCCAAGTGCCAAGTGCTAAGTTCAAAGTGATGAGTAACGAGTAACGAGGCATGAGCTTTTCCTCTATTGACTATCGACTACCGACTACCGACTATCGACTGACGACTTCTTGCCCTCAGCATACGCCCATTCCCGTCGTTACGGGTGAACTTTTGGTAAACTTTTTGGTACGACTTAAGCAGAGTCGGCGCTAACCATTTTGCGGGAGCGGGATGGTTAAGGCGGTCGGCGCGGGGTTAGAGCAGGGTTGGGAAAAACGGGGGTTGAGGGAGCACGATTCGGGCATATTGGGTGATGGTTGCGCTGCGGCTGGCAGGCGTCTACTGCGTTTCAGCACGTTATGACATCATCCGTCCCGCTGGTCAGCCGCGCCATCGGGTTCGCTGCTCGGCGGCGTGGCGGTCGCACTAGCGGGGGTGGGCGGCGGGACGCTCGATTCTGTTAGCCAACAAGCGTTAAACAGGTCTTCGGGTCTATTGGTGATTTGTTGCAAAGCTGTACCATCCGGTTTAACGGTGTAAATCTGACGATTATCACCATTTCGCCTTGAGCTAAAACTGAGCAACTGAGCATCTGGCGACCATTGCGGCAGCATATCATCAGCGTCACCGCGCGTAATCTGCGTTAAATCACTCCCATCTGGACGTATTTTGTAGAGATGATAAGTGCCATTGCTCTTGCGCGAAAAAGCAATCCAATCGCCGTTGGGTGACCACGAGGGTGACGCATCTGACCCGATAGCATCAGTCATGCTCGTAATCCGAATAGGATTGCTTCCATCCGCGTTGACAACGGCGATACCGGTATTCCCATTCTCGTAATACCAATAAGCGATAGACTGTTCGTTGGCTGACCAGGATGGGTGATAATCAGCAGTTGAATTCGTCGTTACTCTGAGCAAGTCTGATCCATCGGTGTTGATCGTGTATAGCTCACCCATCGAATCCCCATCTCGGATGAGTGAGCCGATAAATGCCAGTTTCCCACCCTGCGGTGACCAATCAACCCAATCATATAAGCCTTCTCGGTTGACTAACCGGACATTCGAGCCTTCAAGATTGCTGATGTATAAGCCATTTGCGGTGAATGCTACCTGGGTGCTATCAGGAGAGCAGGCAATGCCGCTGGCATTTCTCTCCTGCAATTCTCTAATCGTATCGGTGACTTGCTGCAAATCCGTGCCATCCGTTTTGATACTCCAGGCCTGAGTACTGTCTTGACCAATCTCAGCCAGAAAAACGATGCGAAATTGGCTTTGAGCCAAACCAGAAGAATGGCTCAACATCACGAGCAACAGCGCTGTGCATAGCGCAAAAATGTCTTTAGGTTTCATCATCACAATCTCCCATAAATCCAGAGCGCTGCCCTGAAATAATGAAAAATGGACGGGATGACACAGGCAACCCGGCAGCAGTTGAGGGGGAACGGCGCAAGGGTTAAGGCTGTGGCGCTTTACCCCCCAAAACAAAAGGCGCACCGGTTTGGCGCGCCTCTTGATTACGATCAAACGATTGACGGCTTAGAAATCGAAGCCTTCAATGTTTTCCTTGTTGAAGACGAAGGCCGGCCCCAGCAGGATTTCGCTGCCGTTGACGACTGTGAGTTCGCCCAGACGCCCGGCCATGACCGAGGTGCTTTCCGGGGTCAGCTCGCCATCGACGACGGCGCGCAGGACGTAGACGGCGGCGTAGCCCAGGTCAACCGGGTTCCACAGCACGACCGACTTCACGCAGTCCGCCGCGACGAACGGCTTCATCGGGTTCGGGGTCGCCAGACCGACGACGGCGACGTTGCCGCACTGGCCGGCCTGGGTGACGGCATCCGCCGAAGCGGGGGTCGCCACGCTGGTCATGCCGAACAGACCATCGAGGTCATCACCGTACTTGTTGATGAGGGTGGTGGCCTGGTCGAAGGAGAGCTTGGCATCTTCCTGCGCTTCAACGGTTTCCAGCCAGGTCATGTTGGGGTAGCACTTGGCCTGATACGCCTGCATTTCGGCGATCCAACGCGCCTGGTTGGGGGTGGTGAAGGTGCTGGTGACAATGGCGAAGCTGGCTTCTTCACCCTTTTCGGCGGCCATCTGGTCGATCAGCGCCTTGGCGATACCATTAAATTCTGCCTGATTAACGAACCACTCACGGGCACCCGGCTCGCTGTTGGCATCGTAACCGACGACATGGATACCGGCTTCCAGCGCCTTGGTCAGCACCGGGGCAATGGCGACGGGATCATTGGCGGCGAACAGCACACCATTGACGCCCTGGGTGATGTAGTTATCGATGAAGGTGATCTGGTCATCGATGTTGGCGGCGGTGGGGCCGTCGTTGATGACAGTCACATTGCCCAGTTCAGCCGCGGCTTCCTGCATACCCTTGGCGGTCGCATCGAAGTAACCGATACCGATCAGCTTGGGAATATCCACGATGGTGATCGGCTGGCCGGCCAGATCGGGCGGATTGGTGGGCTGGCCGCCATCATAAGCGGGCATTTCCATCGCCATCTCGGGGGTGGCATCGGCTGCCGGTTCGGCATTCGGGCATTCCAACGGATTGACGGGCAGTTCGTCTGCGCCGTCCCAACGGGCGACATCCTGCGCCTGAACGACTGTTGCCAGCGAGAGCGCCAGCGCCATCGTACACAGCAAAACGAGCATCGTCACTTTACGCATAGCAAGAACACTCCTTAAACGAAATCTTTGACGGAACAATAGGGGGAAACGTTTTCCCCGCTGAGAAGAATTGTAACCCGCTTCAGGAAAATTGGGTAGGGCTTTCGACTGGTTTCAATCTTTTCCAAACCGTTTCAGAATCATTCGCTGTGAAAGCCGGCCGCCTGTTGGGGAGAATCCGAGCCAGCCCGGTTCTCCCTCACCTGCCAGGACTGGTTATGCTAGCGCATACAGTTCGCCGTATTTGGTCTTCAGATAACTGACGTAAGGTTCGATGCGCAGCGGGCCGCCGGTCACGCGCTCGGTCAGTTCCGCCGCGGTGTACTTCGCTCCATGCTGGTAAATATTCTGGCGTAGCCAGCCATGCAGCGTGTCGAATTTACCCTGCGCAATCTCCGCCGGGATCGAGGGATGGGCTTGCAGCGCCGCCCCGTAATACAGGCCGCTGAGGATGTTGCCCAGCGTGTAACCCTGGAACACTCCGCCGATCCAACCGCTGTACCAGTGGACATCCTGTAGGACGCCGTCGCGGTCATCGGGAGCAGTCATGCCCAGGTCAGTCTCATAGCGTTCGTGCCAGGCTTCGGGCAGATCGCGCACCTCCAGCTTGCCTTCCAGCAATTGCAGCTCCAGATCAAAGCGCAGCAGCACGTGCAGGTTATAGGTCACTTCGTCGGCATCGACTCGGATGAGCGATTTTTGTACCTTGTTGATGGCGCGGTAGAAGGTGTCGAGCGAGATGTGTTTCAGTTGAGTGGGGAACAACGCTTGCAGCCTGGGATAGTAGTGTTCCCAGAAGCCTCGGCTGCGTCCCACGATATTCTCCCACAGGCGTGATTGACTCTCGTGGACGCCGGCGGATGTGCCGTTCGCCAGCGGGGTCCCTTCATAAGCCCGGTTGATGCCCAGTTCGTACATGGCATGGCCGGACTCGTGCAGGGTGCTGAAGAGCGCGTCGCCCAGATCGTTACGTTTGACGCGGGTGGTGATGCGAACATCGCCCAGCGAGAACTTGGTCATGAATGGGTGATGCGTCAGGTCTTGCCGTCCACGCTGGAAGTCGTAGCCGTAATCCTTGATGACCGCCAGCCCAAACTCCAACTGCTGATTTTCGGGGAAGTCCTGTTGCAGACAGGAGTCATCGGCTGCGTTCTGGCTGGTGATGGCCTTGACCAACGGGACAAGCTGTTCCCGCAGTTGGGCGAAGACCTGGCGCACGCTCTCGGCCTTCATGCCATAATCGGCGAAGTCGATCAGGGGATCAGCGATGTGGGTATAACCGGGGAAATAATCAGCGATGCGGCGGCTGAGGTCGAGCGTCTTTTCCAGAAGCGGGCGCACCCGGTTGAAGTCATTGGCCGGGCGGGCTTCGGTCCAGGCCTGATAGATAGTGGCGCTGTGGTTGGTGAACTCGGCCACAAAAGCTGATGGCAGGTTGACCAGGCGCTCGTACTCGCGTCGGGTTACACGGATCAGGCTGGCATCATCCGAGTTATAGGGCAGACTGTTCTCGTAGGATCGCAGCTCATCCAGCAGTTTGCCAATGGCCGGGTCGGTGAAGCATTCGTGTGCTAATCGGCTGAGGGTGGACATCTGGCGGGCGCGGGCTTCGGCACCGCCGGATGGCATATAGGTGGTCTGATCCCACGAGAGCAGGGCGTTGGCGCTCTGCAAATCATTGGCCTCCAGCAGCCGCTGCTTCAGTTCTTCCAGTTTGGCATGCATCAGCATTCGTCCTTTAATTGAGAATTTTCGTCATTATAGCCGCAGTCGTTCCAGCGCGGCGAACAGGGCAGTTCGGCTGGTGAAAAAGTCCTGCTCGAACACCTCCAGCGTTAGCACCCCAGACCACTCCTGAAGCAGCCACACCACCGGGTCGAGGCGCTCCGGCGACATCACCGCCAGCGATTGATGATCGTGGTCGGCCATGCCGTGCAGATGAATCACCCGTGTTACTGGCAGCCAGCGCGCCAGGTAATCCAACGGATCGAGGCTGGCTTTCCACAGATGACCGATGTCCAGCGTCCGGCTGATCGGCAGCGCCGCGAACACCGGCTCGAGCGCGTCCGGCAGGTAGCTCTCCAGATTTTCTAGTGCCAACTGCTCCGGCTGATCCACCAGCGGCAGCAGAGACGTTACAGCTTGTATACCCTGTTCTGCCCAGCCCGGTTCACCCACGCCGGCCGTCTCCAGATGAAAGACATAGGCATAGGGGTGCAGCGGTCTGGTCAGATCGATCACCCGCCGCGCCAGCACCAGCGAGGGGTGGTCGCCGCCTGGAGTCCACGCCAGGTCGAGCGGCAGATGGACAGTGAAGGTGATGCCTTGCTCCCGCGCCAGCGACGCCATCTGCTGTACCATGTCGGCATCCGGCAGGTTGCTCTCACCGCCCGGCAGATCGAATAACACCAGTTCCATATCCTGAATCTCGCCGGCCAGATGACGCAGGTTATCCAGCAGATCGCCGGGGATGACATACGAGGTGCTGCCCAGTCGGAAACGAGGGTACATCGCCATACCTTTCCTGTAGCTGCTGAGTCTACCACGTCACAAATCCTTAATCCGCTCCCAGCAGCACGTCTGGTATGCTATTATCGTGGGCATCTGAATTTAGGGGGCGCTGAGGTGAACATGGCAGGATATACGCGCCAACCGCGTGTCATTGATCTCAACAACAGCATGCTCTGGCTGGTCATGACTTTCTTCATCCTCGGTGTGGCGTTGCTGGCTGCACTGATCGTCCCCAGCCTGAATCCAGCGACTGCCTCGGAAACGACCCCCACACCCGCTATTGCTTCGGACTCGGCGGATGAGATCCTGGTCTGGTTAGCGCCAGGGCGGCGACCCGGTGAATACGATGAAGGCGAGCCTGGTCAACTGGTCTGGCTTGACCAGGAAGGCAACAGCCGGGTTGCGCTGACAATCCCGGATGGCGCACAGCGCGTCCAACCCTGCGGTGAGTATCCCTTGTCACCTGATGGTCATCTGTATGCCTTCTATGTTGGCGGCGATGGCGGCGATCTGTATTTGATGCGCGATGAGACTCGCCCGGTGGCAGTTGGCTCGGCGCGGGCGCTCACTTGTGTCGGGGGTGGTGCTTTTCAGTATGCGCCCAACAGCCAGCGCTTCGGCTATATCGACTATGAAGTGGATGCAGAGAAGAGCGAATTCGCCGACGGTCTGCTGACGGTGCGCGACGTCGATGAGCTGAGCGAGGTGTTCTCGGCGGAAAATGTGACGGCTTTCAATCTGGTTGACAGCGGTGCCGCGTACATCCAATTTTTCACCAACGTCAACGACCAGGCGGATGAAGCAGCGATCTCCTGGTGGGATGGCAGCAGCAGCCGTGAAATCGCCACGCTGGTGCCCAACGAGACCGACTGCCGCTTCACCAGTGCCTCGGTTGCCGCCCTGCCTGATAGCAACCTGCTGGCAGTGCTGGGACACAAATGCCAGCGCGGCGATACCCGCACCAGTTGGCAGATCTACAGCATCAGCACGGCGGATCGTAGTGCCACGCTGGTCGCCACTGATTTCCAGGGCGGGGTGTTCGCTTCCTTCAGCCGCACCAATGTCATCTGGCTGGAAGCCCAGGGCAACCAGGCTTACTTCACTGTGCCAGAGGGATTGACGGCCTTCACGGTAGGGCTGAAAGCGATGGGGCTGACTGATTATGCCATCCGAGATGTTTCAGCCGGACCATTGGTGATGCCCAGTTACAATGCTAAGGACAATGCTTCGGTCCGCCGTTCGCCTGATGGTCACTGGTTGGCAGGCATCATCACATCGCCTGACAACGATAATGCCCTGAGCATCTGGAACATTGCTGATCCATCGATACCGCCCATCACCATCAATGCCGGCAGCGCAGGAGATGTGATCTCCAGCCTGGAATTCACGCCGGATAGTCAGCGCGCCGTCGTGGTCATCGGCGGCAGTCAACAGGCGAACAACTCACTGCTGCTGATCGATCTGGTCAGTGGGGGCAGTACCCGCGTAGCGCGGGGCCGATTTGACACCGGCCTGATCCTCTCGCCTGATGGCAGCCGCGCGGCGCTGCTCGACTGGCAGCAACCGGATGACCCGGTACAGCCGTTATACCTCAATCTGGTGACGCTGGATCTGAACACGAACGAGCTGCAAACCCGCTTTGTCGGCGCGGACATCCTCTCGAATGGACGGGTGCGTAACCAGCGCTTCGCCATCCCGCTGCTGTGGCGCTAAAGGCTACTTCAGCACCGACTTCCCCAGCTCACTCCCCAGCTTGAGCAGCGCGTCGCGCATATCCGCTGTACGTGCCTCGGCATAAATGCGTAATACGGGTTCGGTACCGCTGGGTCGGATGAGCAGCCAGCTATGATCGTTGAGATAGAATTTCGCTCCATCCATGGTATCGACACGGGCGATGGTTTCGCCACCGACGGACTGCGGTGCGCTGTCCACCAGCATTTTGACCATCTGCTTCTTAGGCACCTGATGCGACAGGCGCACATCGATGCGGTCATACAGCGCCGGACCATAGGTTGATTGGAGATCCGCCACAATCTCATGAAGCGGAGCGCGATGCTCGGCCATCACTTCCAATAGCAGAAGCCCCATCAGGATGCCGTCGCCCTCCGGAATATGTCCGCGCACACTGATGCCACCGCTTTCTTCGCCACCGATCAGGACATCGTGTTTCATCATCAGGTCGGCAATGTGGTTGAAACCCACTGGCGTCTCGTGGAGCTTCAGGCCATGCTTCTCGCACAGGCTATCGATCATCAGGGTGGTGGAAACTGTCTTGACCACCTCACCGCGCTGATCTTTGCCTTCTACCAACTGGCGCAGCGTCAGGGCAAAAACCGTGTGCGGGTCGATGAAGTTACCCTGGGCATCAATCGCTCCAATACGATCCGCGTCGCCATCGGTCGCCAGGCCGACATGTGCCTGTGTTCGCTGGACAGCCGCCACCAGGTCTTTCAGATAACGGGCAATGGGTTCGGGGTGGATGCCGCCAAAGCCGGGGTTCAACTGGTCACGGATGGTGGTCACCTGACAACGTGAACGCGACAGGATGCTGGCGAAAGCACCACGCCCCGCGCCCCACATGGCATCGGCCACGATGTTCAGTTCGGCGCTGGAGATTTTATCCAGATCAACCAGCGTCCCCAGATGCTCATAGTACGACCATGATGGATCAAAGGTGCGGATCAGCCCGGCATCCACCGCCTTGTTGTAATCGAGCATATTCGGCCCGCGCGCCTCGCGTTCCATCACCAGCAGCGCTTCTTCGACCAGGGCGCAATCCTCGGCTACGGCGCTGCCTCCATAAGCTGCTTTGAGCTTGAAGCCGTTGTAACGCGGGGGGTTATGGCTGGCGGTGATGACGATGCCCGCGTTCGCGCCTTTTTCCTTGACGTTATACGATACCGCTGGCGTGGGCGCATCGGTGCGTGTCAGCCAGGCGATGATGCCATTTCCGGCCATCACCCGCGCCGCTTCAGCCGCAAAACGATCTGACAGGAAGCGGGTGTCGTAGCCGATCACCACTTCCGGCGATTTGCTCCCGCTGTGTGACTGATTCACCCAATCGGCTACTGCCTGCGAAATCAGACGCAGGTTATCAAAGGTGAAGGTGTCTGCGATGACGGCGCGCCAGCCATCGGTGCCAAAACGAATCATGAGTGTGTCCTTCTGATGAACATCGTCCAGATTGTCCCCACCAGGGGGCAATTTATCAATTCAACTATACAACCTGTGGCTTGCGCCCGACATACACAATTGGTTGCTGGCTTACCAGACGATCAGGGTAGGGATGCGTGGACTGCCTTGCCACTTGCAAGGTCGTGGTAATCTGTCACAATGGGTTGTAAATGATCTCACTGAGGGAAGGGTTCTGTCATGACCAATTGGGAAAGCCGTTTCTCTGATCGCGCTCAATTGATGCGCCGCTCCGCCATCCGCGAAATCCTCAAGCTCACTGCGCAACCGGATGTGATCTCATTCGCAGGCGGGCTGCCGGCACCGGAATTCTTCCCAGTGGAGCGTATCCAGGAAGCGACCGAGACCGTTCTGTCTGAACGGGGGCGCGAGGCGCTGCAATACAGCACCACTGAAGGCATGCCAGAGCTGCGCCAGTATATTGCTAACTGGATGGGCGCGGGCGAGATGAGCATTTCGCCGGATAACATTCTCATCACCAGCGGCTCACAGCAGGCGCTCGACCTGATCGCCAAAGTGCTGCTGAATGATGGCGATACCGTGGTGGTCGAAGAACCGACCTATCTGGGCATGCTGACGATCTGGAAGCCGTATGGCCTGCACTTCGATGCTGTCCCGACCGACCGTGACGGGCTGATCGTGGAAGAACTGGAACCGCTGCTCCAGCGCAATCCCAAAGCCATGTACTCGATCCCCAACTTTCAGAATCCCCAGGGCGTCACCCTTAGCCACCAACGGCGCGAGCAACTGGTCAAGCTGCTGGTGAAATATGGCGTCCCGTTTGTTGAAGATGATCCGTATGGCGAGATGCGTTATGAAGGCGAATTTGTCCCCTCGGTGCTGCGGATGGAAGCGGCTTATCGTGGCTCAACCGGCATCGATGGCAGTGTGATCTACTGTGGCACCTTCTCCAAAGTGCTGACCCCCGGCCTGCGCATCGGCTGGGTAGCGGCACCGGATGCTTTGATGGAGAAGCTGGTGCAGTGCAAGCAGGCATCTGATCTGCACACCAGCACTATCAACCAGTTTGTGACTTATGAGATGGTGCGCGATGAAGCCTTTTTCCGTGGTCACATTCAAAAGCTGCGCCAGGAATACCGCGCCCGCCGCGACCTGATGCTGAAGCTGATCGAAGAAAACTTCCCGGCTGAAGTGACCTGGACGCACCCGGAAGGCGGCCTGTTCCTGATGGTCACGCTGCCCACCAGTCTGGATGCTGGTGAGCTGTTGAAGCAGGCGGTGGAACAGAAGGTGGCGTATGTCCCGTGTAACGACTTCTTCATCCAGGATGGCGTCCGCAACACGCTGCGCATCAACTTCTCGAATGCCCGCCCGGAAATGATCGAGGCGGGTATCGTGCGGTTGGGTAACATCTTCAAGGAAGCGCTGGTGGCTGCGCCGGTTAAGTGATCGATTCAGTGGGCTGGGACGGTCAAGTTGATCGTCCCACGCCTGCCTGACGGTGTGCAGATGACCCTGTTGTTGAGTGGCCCGTCGCCCTGTGCAGTTTAGTGAACCAGAGGAAGTACTATGTCCCAATCTCTTCCCAATCCCTATCAACTGCCAGAGATGTTGCTGCCGGTATTTCGCCGCTTTATCACCTGTGAACATGCCACGCTGACCGCCAAAGGCCAGCCACTCACCTATCCACTGACGCCCTTCATCTCGCCTGATGGCCGGACTTTTGATGTCTCCACTGGTGTGGCGTATCCGGCTAAAGCCGAACGCGCCCGACGCAACCCGAAGACTGCACTGCTCTACTCGTTCCCGATGGGCAGCGGACTGGAGAAGCCGCCGACGATCCTGGTCTACGGCCAGGCGGCGGTGCGCGATCGTAACTTGCAGGCGAACACTGATCGCTACATCCGTGAACTGCGGTCGCGCAATACGATGCTGCCCTTCCCACCCGCTCTGATCCGGCGGCTGCACTGGTATCTGGTGCGCATCTGGATCGAGACCACGCCGCAGCGCATCCTGTGGTGGCCGGAAGGCAAACTCGATCAACCGCCGCAGCGTTGGGATGCCCCATCCGAGTGGGCTTTCCCGAGCTCGGACCCTGCTCCATCTGGCCCGACTGCTCCGCGCTGGAAGGATGCGCCAAGTGACTGGCGTGAACGCGCAGCCTATGCTCTGTCTCATCTGGGGCAGCCGGTGCTGACAGTAGTGGATGCCGAGGGGTATCCGGTTCCCTTCCGCGTCAAGAGGACGGTCAGCACTACGACCGGTTTCCAGCTTGATCTCTACCAGGGCGCGCCGGTTCCGGCACAGGGGGCAGCCTGCCTGACGTTCCACAGCCATCCGGAACAATTCACCGGGCAAGAGAATATGGTGTTCGTTGGGCAGGTGGCAGGCAGTAACAGCGAAGCAGCTTTCACTGTCGATCACTGCCCCGGTGACTGGAGCCTGCCGCCCAAAGGCTTAGGCGTTATGTTCAGCTTTTTCGGCAATGGCTGGAAGCTGCGTCATCGCATTAACGAGGAAGTCCGGCGGCGCGGCCAATCCCTGCCGGAGATTCGGGTATAGCGTCCCGTCCGGTCAATCGCCAACGCTGGAAAAGCCAGTGATCAGCGTCCTGATATTGCCATCGACTAATCCAGCCACCGTCAGGCTGTCGCCAACAGGGATCTGGTTTTCCAGCAGCAGCAGCGCTAGGCCGTGAATCGCGCTGAAGGCGATCACGGTTCGCTGCTCGACTGGTTCGCCGAACGTCCGGGCGATCACATCCTTCAACAGGCCAAATGATTCCTTTGAGGCGCTGTACAGGCTGGGGTAATCCGCCCGATCAACCGTCAGCCCGCTGAACATCTCGCGCATCAGGGCGGGATTCGCCAGGGCGAAATCCACATAGGCATGACCGAGGGCGCGGAACTGCGCCTTTCCGTCCGCCGCGTCGATGCCAACCAGCGCCGCCCGCATCGCTGTCGTCAGATGGACAAAGCCCTGCTCGGCGATGGCGGCGATCAAGGCACGTTTGTCGGGGAAGTGGCGATACGGCGCTGCATGACTGACGCCAGCCATCCGCGCTACCTTGCGCAGATCGACGCCAGCCACCCCGCCTTCATTCAGCAGGTGCAGACCCGCCTCGATCAGCGCCGCCCTCAGTTGTCCGTGATGGTATTGCTTGACATCCATGAGTATTTCATCAATTTATGTTGACATCGTAAACATCTGGATTTTACAATGTTGACAGTGTAATCATTTCTGATTGAGGCGAGGCATCATGAACCATCTTACCACAGCGGTCAACAAAACCGTCATCATCACGGGCGGCAGCACCGGACTCGGCTTCCATACGGCTCGTCATCTGGCGGCACATTATCCAGGCTGGCACATCATCATCGCCAATCGCAGCGTCAGTGCCGGCCAGGAGGCTGTACAATCCATTCGCCAGCAAACCCCCACTGCTTCCATCGAAGCGCTGGCGCTCGACCTCGGCTCACTGGCACATGTCCGCGCCTTCGCTGCCGCGCTCATCGACCGTAAGCTGCCGCCAATTCATGTGCTGATCTGCAATGCCGGTCTCCAGATGGTCACCGACTCGCGCACAGTCGATGGCTTTGAGACGACCTTTGGCGTCAACCACCTCGGCCATTACCTGCTCACCCAACTGCTGCTGCCGCATCTGGTCGCGCCGGCGCGCATCATCAATGTCAGCAGCGGCACCCACTTCAGCAGCGCGGATGGGGGCGCTGCGGAAAAGGGAGGTATGCCTGACCCGGCTTATACCACAGCCCAGGCGGCAGCCTTCCCGCCGCCGGTCAACGGTGGCGATATGCAGTTCATCGGACGCCAGCGCTACTCGACCTCCAAGCTGGCGAATCTGTGGCACACCTATGAACTGGTGCGGCGGCTGGCAAAAGATACCCATCTACCCCGTCCGATCACGGTCAATGCTTTCGACCCTGGCCTGATGCCCGGCACAGGATTGGCGCGCGACTATAGCCCCGTGATGAGCTGGATGTGGGAGTCGGTGCTGCCGCGTATCCCGGCGCTGGCGCGGCTGGTCTTTCGCGCTGAACCCACGCCGATGCCGGTTTCTGGTGCGAATCTGGCGCGGTTGGCGGTTGACCCGGCCTGGGAGGGAGTCACCGGTCAATATGTGCAGGGGGCGCAGGCCGTGCCATCATCACCGGCGTCCCATGATGAACGGGTGGCGTATGAGCTGTGGGAGTCAAGCAAAGCGCTGGTGAAACTGACACCTGGGGAAATGGCGCTGGCGTAGGAAGTACCAGATATGGATTGGGGTATGAAAGTAGGTGATAAACAAGACGATCCCTACCCACTACAGACGGTCATTAACTCCTGGGGGCAACTACACAACCGGATTCTGAAATGGACTGAGCAATCACTTCTGTTGACCCTTTAACATCCATCTGGAACTTTCTATGATGAATGGGACAGGTAGTTGATAAGGATTTACCATGCAGATGCATTCATGGGTGCGATATGGGAACCTGGAAGCCGTTCGCAGGCGGCTAGAGCATACGCCATTGGATAAGGTGATGGGCGGCGGCGCAAAGCTCCTCAGCATCGCTGCCGGCAGCCGCTTTGCAGGGGTAGATATGCTGCGACTGCTGATTGAGCATGGTGCGAACCCGAACGAAGTGGCGAATCAGCTTGACGGGACACCCTTGAGCGTCGCCGCCAAAAGTGGGGACGTAGACAAGGTACGTTTTCTGCTGCAAGCCGGAGCGGACATCCATATCAGCACTGTCACTGGCTACACGCCACTGATCAACGCAGTCTATGGGCAAGCGCCGACCCGCCCGAAGGTTGTGAGTCTGCTGTTGGACGCCGGAGCCGATCCGAACATCACCACACAATACAACGAGTCGCCGCTGGGGACGGCGCTGTTTTTCAGCGACTTCGAGACGCTGCGTATTTTGCTCGACGCTGGAGCAGACCCGGAGATTCTGGGCTGGAACGGGCTCATGAGGGCAATCGCCTTTGGGACGCTGGACGAGGTACAGACGGAACTTCAGCGCGGCGCTGACCCCACCGAAGCGCGCAAGCGTGGCATGACTCCCTGGCTGTTATGCCTTCAGGTTGGCGACGTGGCAAAAGCCGAAAAACTGCTCGAAAATGGAGCGGTGATCGATTCGAGCAATCTATTCACGGCTGTCTACAAGGACAACCCGGAGATGGCTCGGTGGCTGCTCAGTCACGGTGCTGACCCGAACATCCGCGACTCCTATCAGCAGTCAGTTTTAAGCAACGCCGCAACATGGCGTGCCAATGGCTGCGTCAAACTGTTGATCGAGGCCGGCGCAGACGTTCACGCTGAGGATCGGCTTAAGTCTCAACCGATCAATCACGCCTCGACGCCGGAAATCGCCCGGATGCTGGTTGATGCCGGCGCAGACATTAATTTCATCAGTGCCGGCTACACTCTGCTGAAGTTTTCGACAGAGCGGCTGCAGGTCGATATGGTACGCGCACTGCTGGCGATGGGTGCTGATACGGATGCTGAAGCCAGTCGCTATTCGACGACGCCACTTTACGTCGCCGTATATCAGGACGATCTGGAAATTGCCCGGTTGCTGCTGGAAGCCGGCGCGAATCCAAATGCTCAGAACGCTGATCAGTGGTTTCCACTTGCTACTGCTCAGTCGATTGAGATGGTGCAGCTCCTGCTGGATTATGGAGCGGACATTCACCTGACCGACGAGATTGGCAAGGATGCACTTCAGGATCAGGATGACCCAGAAGTCGCTGCCTATCTGATTGAGGCGGGCGCGCAGGTCAACCCAGAAAGAGGTCAATCTGGCGCGCCGCTGCGCGAAGCCGCAAACAAACACAATCTAGAGATGATGCGTTTGCTTCTCCAGCGCGGCGCGCATGTCGATCAGTCAATGGGTTGGGGTGAAACTGCCCTGATGCGCGCCGCAGAACAAAGTTTTGCTGAAGGTGTGCGGCTGCTGCTTGACCATCACGCCGACGTACATCTGAAGGGCGGTGAGCATGGGAGGACAGCGTTGTTTCATGCTGCCGCGCCAGAGGGCTTCACATCATACCAATTGATGAAAAAGTATAGTGGGAAAAGTCTGCTCGACACTATTCCTGAAGAACAGCGCTCACAGTTCGAACAGATCGGCCTTGGCGGACTCAAGAATGAATCAACCTACGGCTATGTCGCCAGCGACTCGGTGGAGTCATTGGAAATGCTGCTGGCCGCAGGGGCGGACATCAACGCGCGCGATGCACAGGCGATGACACCGCTGATTCTGGCGGCATCCTGTGGGCGATCTGCGCGAGTGGAGGCTCTGCTTCGCGCTGGAGCAGACATCTTTTTGCAGGATGCACAAGGCAAGACGGCACTTGACCATGCGCGCCTGCATCCCGAAGCCGAGCATCGAGATGCTATTGTCCAGATGCTGGAAAAAGCTGAGCAATCATCAAACAGAAAGTGATGATCGCTCAGCGACGATCAGGCGTACTCCAATCGCTCCTATTGCTGCCATCAAACATCCTGATCGCAGGTAGCACCTGACAGGGTGCGTCTCCGTGTTGCACCTTATGGACTTGTTACCAGAGGGCAATCTCACCGTGCAGGCTGCATCATCTCGATGTAGCCTTCGCCCACGCCGATGACCACGTAGACCAGCGCTTGAGCATTGGCTGGCACCACGCCGCCATAGACTCCTTTGCTGATGGATTGGGTGCCGCTGCGGCTGAAGGCTGTCGCCTGAAATGCATACCCCTGTGAGGCTTCAGCCGACGGTGTGAAGCTCAGGCCGGTCAAAGCCGGATAGGTCGCCAGCAGCAGGTTGAGCGCGGCGTTGGCATCGCTGACTGACGCTGGCGCATAGACTGCATACACCCCGCCGGAACTGCTGGTCAGGATCAGCGTCAGATTATCCTCGGTCACCTGACAATTGGGATTGGTGGTGCAATCCGCCAGGGCGACCATGCCCATGCCGTTCTGGAACACCCCCCAGTAAGCCGCGCCGCTGCCATCCGCCATCTGAGCGATGAACGACTGAGCCTGGGCGGGCAGGGCCGCGATGAAACTCTGAATCAGGGCGATGGCCTCCGGCGACAGGGTGGCGCTGTTCAGGCTGCCACCGGCCAGCAGGGCATAGACAGTGCCCAGATGAGTACCGGCAAAGCCGTTGATGGCTGCGTCGGCTTCTACTGAAGCGCCAGCGAAAGCCGGCAGAGTCAGGCTGAAGGTTGGCTGCGGTCGATTGGGGTCGGGCGTGAAGCTGAATGAGGGGCGCTCAAATGTGGGGCGAGGTGTCAGATCACCACGTCCGGGGCGGTCAGCCGGGGCGGCCAGCGTCGCCAGTGGTGTCTCACGCCGTCCACCCCCAGGGCGCTCTCCGCCGGGCGTGGCTGTGCCATCGCCGCGTCCGGGGCGCTGGGCGCTGACCATACTGCTCATGATAAGGCCGAGGGTCAGGATCAATAACAGGATGGCGAACAGGCGGTAACGGGACATGAGTTTTGCTCCTTGATAGCCTGATTCGATTGTAAAGCGATCTCCGCTCATGGAGTATTGATGATGTGGTTATCTGGTGGCAACTTCGATAGGCGCAGTCCCGATTGGTTCGCAATTGAGGCCGTGTCTGCTACAATGACCATCTCATTGGTACAGGATGCGCGACTTGAACCGACATTTTTCCTCACCCACACACCCACTGGATAGACTATGACCGGCGCAGAACGAGAGCGCCAACTGGAACGGCGGATCGCGCGCGGGCAGGCACGGCAGGCGCAGTGGGAAGTGCGCAGCCGGCGTTTGTCCTGGGCGCGGCTGGGGGTGTTCGTTGGCGGGGTGGCGCTGGCGCTGATCGTCGAGTCCAACCCGGTCGCTGTCGTGGTGGTTGTACTGATGGCGGTATTGCTGTTCGCCTGGCTGGTGCGGCAGCACGGACGGGTCAAGCGGCTGTTGGGACGAGCCGAAGTCTGGGTCAACCTGCATCAGGGTTATCTGGCGCGGGCGCGGCTGGAATGGGAGAAGATACCGGCTCTGCCCGCCAGCAAACCCCTGTACGGTCATCCCTTCGAGATCGACCTCGACATCAGCGGCGAACGCTCGCTGCATCACCTGCTCGATACCACCGTCACCTTGCAAGGTAGTGACCGACTGCTGGGCTGGTTGCTGCAAACGCAACCGGATGTGGCGCTGATTCAGCGGCGGCGTGACCAGATCGAGGCGCTCAGTCTGGCCTACGCCACCCGCTTGACGCTGGCGGGACGGCTGGCGCAGCGCAAGGGCAAGCTCGATCTGCGGCCGCTGCTGGAATGGGCGGCGGATGCGCCGGAAGGCGGCGTCAGCGGGCGTTTCGTCGCCGGGCTAGGGGCGCTGTGCCTGGTCAATGCGGTTCTGTTTCTGCTGTACCAGGCGCAGCTCATCCCGCCGCTGTTCGCCGTCAGCTTTCTGCTCTACCTGGGTTTATCCCTCAGCCGCGCCCGCTATGCCGCCCGTCTGCTGGATGACGCCTTCGCGGTGCAGCAGCTTCTCAACGGTCTATCCGGGG
Source organism: Anaerolineae bacterium (assembly GCA_022843385.1). Lineage (GTDB taxonomy): Bacteria > Chloroflexota > Anaerolineae > Aggregatilineales > Phototrophicaceae > CFX2. Next base: position 133,589 of record JALHNT010000018.1, read on the forward strand.
TGTTGAGCTTCATTGAGCAGCGGCGTTATCCGCCGGCGCTGGCGAGCCTGTGCCAGCCGTTTCAGATGAGCGGGAGCAGCGCCAGCCAACTGCGCCGCCTGACCACTGTCATCGTCAGCGCCGCCTCGCTGCGCAACAACCCGATTGCCTGGGCGATCCTGAACGCGGTCATGCCCTGGGACTTATACGCCACGTATCGCATGGGTGTGCTGCGGCGCGATCTGGGGGAACGGCTGCCGGCCTGGGTTCAGGGCTGGAGCGAGCTAGAGGCGCTGGCGGCGCTGCGGCTGTTCGCCTATCTCAACCCATCCTATACCGAACCGGAGTTTGTGGCCGATTCTGCCTCCCCGGTCTTCGACACCCATGATCTGGGTCATCCGCTGTTGGCGCATGACCGGCGGGTGGGCAACGACTTCGCCTTGCAACCCGCCCAACCCGTCATCCTGGTCACCGGCTCGAACATGAGTGGGAAAAGTACCTTCCTGCGGACGCTCGGCATCAATCTGACCCTGGCGAATGCCGGGGCGGTGGTGTGTGCCGGGTCGCTGCGGCTGTCACCTTTCCGCGTCTACACCTGCATCAAGGTCAGCGACTCGCTGGTCGATGGCTTCTCCTATTTTTATGCCGAGGTGCGGCGGCTGAAAGCGCTGCTGGATGCGCTGGAACAACGCGAGGGATCGCCGCTGTTCTTCCTGATCGACGAAATCTTCAAGGGGACGAACAACCGCGAACGGCTGATCGGCAGCCAGGCCTATCTGCGGGCGCTGATGGGCAAGCGCGGCGTCGGCGTCATCTCGACTCACGATCTGGAACTCGCCAGCCTGGAAGGGCTGCTCAACCAGCACTTCGCCGACAGCGTGAAGGATGACCAGCTCCACTTCGATTACCGGTTGCGCCAGGGCGTCTCGCCGACGACCAACGCCCTGCGCATCATGCAGATGGCCGGGCTGCCGGTCACAGCAGCCCCATCGTCTCCGGCAGGTTGAACATCAGGTTGAGGCACTGCACCGCCTGCCCGGACGCACCCTTGCGCAGGTTATCGGTCACGCTGGTGATGTGCAGATAGCGCTCGGTCACTGGCGTCAGGCTGATGGCCGCCCCGTTGGTGCGGACGACATGTTTGAGCGTGGCCTGCTGCCCCGCTGGTAAGACCTTCACCAGCGGTTCCTGGGCATACGTTTCCTCGTACAGCGCCTGAGCATCCCCCGCCACAAAGCCCGGCTTGAGCGTGACGTAGATGCTCGCCATCAGGCCGCGATCCACCGGCAGCAGGTGCGGCGTGAAGATCAGCAGCCCGGCCTGGGGATTGATCTTGTGCATCTCCTGCTCAATCTCGCCGGTGTGCCGGTGGACTCGCCCCGGATTGTAGGGCGAGAAGTTGCTGTAGACTTCGACAAAATGGGTGTTGGGTTTGGGTTCACGCCCCGCGCCGGAAACGCCGGACTTGGCATCGACGATGATCGGCGTGTCGTTCAGCAGCCAGTCGTGTTTCAGCACCGGATACACGCCGAGCAGGGTGGTCGTCGGGTAACAACCGGGGGCAGCCACCCGATCTGCGCCTTTCAGTTTAGCGCGGTTGAACTCCGGCAGACCGTAGGGCGTCGGCAGCAGCTCCGGGTTGGGATGGGCATGGCCGTACCACTGCTGGTAACGCTCCGGCGTATCGAGGCGCAGATCGGCCGAGAGATCGACCACTTTCTTGCCGAGCGCCTGGGCTTTGGCCGCCATCGGGGCCGAGGCTTTGTGTGGCAGACCCAGCACCACCGCCTCCACCCCGTTCAGGTCGGCCTCTTCCGGGCGGATGTAGACCAGCCCGTCGGTGAAAGGGATCGGGTCACCAGCGTAGGTGCTGGAGGTGCCGAAGACGATTTCGAACTGAGGATGCCGCGCCAGGATTTCCACCGCGTCCTGCCCGGCATAACCGGATGCGCCGTACACGCCAACCTTGATGCTCATCAGTGTCTTTGCCTGTGTTGTGCCGATTGATGGTTCAAGTCTATGCAAGCGACGCGGCGCTGTCAATCATCCTGTGCAAATGGTCTGTGAAAGTGGACAATAGCGGGCGTAATGAAAAGTCGGTCTGTGGCGTCTATAGACCAAGAGGGAGAGAACAATGGCTGAAGTGATAACCGTAACCGAGAAGGAACTCGACAAGCTGCTGTTGGGCGATAAGCCGGTCATGATCCTGCTGACCAACGGGGAAGGCTTGCGGGGTGAGTTTTCGACGGCCTTCAAGAAAGCTGTTGAAGATCATCCGACTATCGTATTCGCGCGCATTGACCCAACGGCGTATCCATCCGTTGCCCAGCGTTTCGAAGTCAGCAGCAAACCAGTCCTGATCGGCTGGTACTGCGGCGATGAAATCCTGCGTCGCTCCCGTCCCTGGGGCAGCGACGTGCCGCTGGCCGTCGAGCAGATGCAGTCGGCCGTCAAGGAGCGCCAGCCTGCGCCCGCAGCGCAGCAACCCGTGAAGGAGCCACCTGTGGAAAACAAGATGATCGTTGAAAGCGCCCCGGTCAAGGTGACCGACGCCACCTTTGAGCAGGAAGTCCTGCTGCACGACAAGCCGGTGCTGGTCGATTTTTGGGCCGAGTGGTGCGGGCCGTGCCGCATGGTCGCGCCGACGCTCGATAAGCTGGCGAAGGAATTCGCCGGTCAGATCCGCATCGCCAAAGTCAATGTCGATGAGAACCCCGGCCTGTCACAATATTTCAAGGTCATGAGCATCCCGACCATCATGCTCATCAAGAACCGGACGATTGTGTTTCAGCAACCGGGTGCGCTGCCCGAAGCCGGCTTCCGCGACCTGATTAACCAGCTCATCAAGCTGGAAGTACCGCCGCCCAAAGCCGAACCCCAGCCCGCCGCCAACCCGCCGCTGGCCTGAAGCCGCCGGCTATTGATCGCCAGGAAGGGTGCAGATTCTGCGCCCTTTTTTGTTTGTTTGTCGTAATATCCTCTCATTATCCCCTCACTTAACTTTCATTTTGAAAGCGGCGGAATTTCGTAAATGGCGTTATACTTGGGTTGTTGAGTGGTGTCGATTGTTTCATCATCGTATTTGAGCGTTCTTTCTACTGCTACGCGGTGAGCTGCACCTGGTTGTGGATGCAGTCCGTACCCCGAACATAACCACCCCTTTTTCGTCCGGCCCTGAAGTGTACTGGCTGGATTATGATGAACGAACGATTCCCTGTTTTGCTTACCGATGATGAACCCGGTATTTTGTCTTTGTATCAGGCTTTTCTGGCTCGCCAAAAGATTCCCTGGATTGCCACGCCTGACAGTCTGGAAGCCCTCGCTATCTGCCAATCGCAGCCTGTGACACTGGTCATCTCCGACATGAACAAGCCACACCTGACCGGGCTGGAACTGCTGCGGATTCTGCGGGCGCATCCCCAGACCAGCCAGCTTCCCTTCGTGATGATTACGGCGGTGCCGACGCCAGAATTGCGCCGGAACTTTGTTGAAGCCGGTGGTAATCTACTGCTCGCCAAGCCGCTTCAGCGTCAGGCATTTCTGAGCGCCATCCACCAACTGCTCAATGACCAGGCTGCGGTGGCATAAGTTATAATCACATCTCTATAGGACTTGCGCAGATGATGCGAATGTTCCCGTAGTGGCGCATGTTCGTACGCCACTGCTGCGTGAGTCCATCGCGATAACCAGAGGTGTGATGATGGAATTCGATCTTTCCCCCGAACAGCAGATGTTTCAACGCGCCGTGCATGATTTCTGTGCGGCGGAACTGCACCCCTATGCCGACGAGGTGGATCGTAGCGGGGAGATGCGCTGGGGCGCGATCCGCAAGATGCCGGCGCTGGGGTTGACCGGTCTCCAAGCCCCGGAGCAGTACGGCGGCGCGGAACTGGACAGCATCAGCATGGCGCTTGCCATCGAGGAGCTTGGCTGGGCCTGTGGCTCCACCGGCCTGTCACTGGCGGCGCACAACGGCCTGTCATGCGGCCCACTGACGCGCTGGGGGACGCCGGAACAACAAGGGAAATATCTAACCAAACTCACCAACGGTGAACACCTGGGTGCGCTGGCGCTGACTGAGCCAGGAGCCGGTTCCGACCTGGCAGGCGGGGTGCAGACCACTGCCGTGCAACAGGGGGATAGCTGGGTCATTAATGGCAGCAAAGCCTGGATCACCAACCCAAAATTCGCGCCGGTCATCATTGTGCTGGCGCGCACCGACCGGGATGCCGGCACACGCGGCTTCAGTATGCTGCTGGTCGAGCCGGGGACGCCGGGGCTGACGATTCATCCGCCGGAGAAAAAGATGGGCCTGAACGGCTCGCCGACGCAGATGCTCACCTTCGAACAGGTGCGCGTTCCCCTGGATGCGGTGTTGGGCGAGGTCGGGCGCGGCTTTCAACAGACGATGCAGACGCTCGACGGCGGCCGCATCAGCATCGGCGCGCTGAGCATCGGGCTGGCGCGGGCAGCCTTTGAAGCAGCCGTGACCTATGCCCAGCAGCGGCAGGCGTTCGGCAAACCGATCAGCGATTATCAGGCGATTCAGTGGATGATCGCCGACGCGGCGCTGGAGATCGAGGCGGCGCGGCTGCTGGTCTTGCGGGCGGCTTGGCTGCGCGATCAGGGGCGCGACTTCGGCAAGCTGGCAGCGATGGGCAAGCTGAAGGCGACCGAAGTGGCCGAGAAGGTCTGTCACAACGCCATTCAGATACACGGTAGTTATGGTTACAGCCGCGAGTTCCCGGTAGAGCGCATCTATCGTGACCAGCGGTTGATGAGCATCGGCGAAGGCACCAGCGAGATTCAGCGGATGGTGATCGCCCGTCACGTGCTGCGGGAACAGGGCGACTAGGCCTGGATCGATGCAGCTTAGAAACCTGTAATGTGGCAGGCGAGGGGTGGAAGCGGTATCATCGGCCGTGCTTGGTGAATTTGAGAACAATCGTCGCCGATATTTAATGCAGTTTGAACCTGATTTTTACAAGAGTGTGCAAGTCTTAGGGTTTGGGTAAGTCATCAATCGAGGTTCTTATGCGGCTGCGTAACTGGCACATGCTGCTTCTGCTCATTATTGCGTTGTTCGCTGTGCAGCAGCCTTCCACCGCTCAGGTGGAAAGCAGCGGCAGCGTGGAAATCACCGCTGTTGATACGTCCACTTATCCAACGGTTATCGTAACGGCCAATGTGCTGAATGCCTTCGGCCAACCTGTATCCGGACTGGATGTGTCTGATTTTGAAGTGCGCGGCGCGCTGGCGGAGAATACTCGTGTTGTTCGAGTTGAGGAGCTTACGGAAGGCGCGCTCGATTTCGCCATTGTGCTGGTGATTGATACCAGTAGCAGTATGGCTGGGCCACCGATTGAACGGGCGCAGGAAGCTGCTCTGACTTTCATCGATCTGGTGAACCCTAACAGCCCCATAGCCATTGTGACCTTCGATTCGAATATTGAGGTGCGCCAGGATTTCACCACCGATCGTGAAGCTGTGCGCGGCATCATCAGCAATTTGCCTTATGGTGGACAGACAGCCCTGTACGATGGCGCGGTGACGGGCGTCCAACAGGCAGCGCTCTCGCCAGTGACGCGGCGGGTGGTTGTACTGCTCAGTGATGGTGCGGAATTTGGCGGCCTGAGCCAATCCGGACGGGAAGCCGCGCTCGAAACTGCGGTGGCCGAGGGCGTTCCCGTTTACACAATTGGGCTGGGCTATGGCACCGACCGGCAGTATCTTATTGATCTGGCAGCCGGCAGCGGCGCGGCTTATTACGAGTCACCCACGCCGGAAGAACTGGTCGACATCTACCGCGCTATCGCCCGCATCCTGACAGTGCAGTATCGGATCACGCTGGAGAGCAGCGCGCCCGCTGATGGAAGCGAATATGAGCTGGAATTGGTGGCTACCGACCCATCTGTCAACGCCAGCGCCATTACACCGATCCGCATCCCGATCCTGATCCCAGTGGTCAGCTATCCATCTGTGCCGGATGCCGCGCTGCAAGGTCAATCCGTCATCACAGCTCAGATCGTTGCCGATAATCCAATTGTCGCCCTGCGTTATCAGATTGGCGACCAGCCCGAAGTGACGGTCGAAACCGATGATCTCACACTCGATGTGCCGGTGAATCCGGCCGACTTTGCCCCTGGACGCTATCCACTGACGGTCACAGCAGTCGATGCGAATGGTGGCGAAGGCAGCAGCACCATCGAAATCGAGATCGCGGCACTGCCCTCGACCATCACCGTTAATGCCACATCGGAAGTGGATGAAAACGGTCAGGATGTCATTCGGATTGTGATGGAGGCTTCCGGCCAAACTCCGGCGCGGTCTGGCCGCCTGGAGCTGGAGGGTGTCGTCATCGCTGAGTTTGAGGGGCCGACGCCGTACGAAACGGTCATCAATCCGCGCGATTATGTGCCAGGTGATTATCGACTCATCAGCACTCTTGAAAATGCAGGCGGCGTCAGCACGTTCGGCGAGACACCCTTTACGATCCCGGCGCTGCCGGTGATTATCAACGCTGTCCTGCAGGACGATGATGGTGTTCTGGATGCTGAGACGGCTGTGGATATCAGCACGATCAGCCAATTACCCGTCACAGCCATTGACATCGCCATTGACGGAATTCCCATCACGACTATCGAAGGCGATGAGGCGCAGTATCTCATCAATCCACTGGATTTCACGCCGGGACAGCATTTCCTGCAAGTGACTGCACGTGTTGGTGAGGATGAGCGGCTGAACAACAGCCAGGTCGTCCGCTTCGTTGTGACATTGGTTCCGCCAACGGTGGCTATCGTTAACCCGGAAGCGGTGGCCGAGCCGCTGGAGGCCAATGTTACTCTGGATTTCGCTGTCCGAAGCCAGACGCCAATTCAGCAGGTCATCTATCGGCTGAATGGCGAAGAAGTAGCACAAGACCCGGATTCACCATATGATTACCTCTTTGATGTCTTCCAATTGGCACCGGGCGATTATACGTTTGAAGTTGAGGTCGTTGACAGCAACGATCTGCGCGCTACTGATACGCTGATATTCAGTGTCGGGCGCGGGCCATCGCTCACGCTGACCGCGCTGGCACCGACGGTGACCGCAACGCCGACCCTGACCTTCACGCCCTCCAATACGCCGACCAATACGGCTATTGCGACGCGGACACCATCGCCGACCAGCACAGCGACCAACACAGCAACGGCGACGCGGACGCCATCGCCGACCAATACAGCGACAAACACAGCAACGGCGACCTTTGCGCCATCGAATACACCGACCAACACGGCTACTACGACGCGGACGCCATCGCCGACCAGCACAGCGACCAACACAGCAACGGCGACCTTTACGCCATCGAACACACCGACCAACACAGCGACAGCGACTTTCACCCCGTCGAATACGCCGACCAACACGGCAACGGTGACACGGACGCCATCGCCAACCAGCACAGCGACCAACACAGCAACGGCGACTTTCACCCCGTCGAATACAGCGACCAACACGGCAACGGCGACACGGACGCCATCGCCGACCAGCACAGCGACCAACACAGCAACGGCGACCTTTACGCCATCGAACACACCGACCAACACAGCGACAGCGACTTTCACCCCGTCGGATACACCGACCAACACAGCGACAGCGACTTTCACCCCGTCGAATACACCGACCAACACCGCCACCGCGACACGAACGCCATC
>JALHNT010000019.1 GCA_022843385.1 Anaerolineae bacterium
CTCAAGGGCATTCGTCGCGAGCTCAAAGGACTGGGTTATGCCGACTTTCGCACGCGCTACCACCTGCTGAAGCCCCAGATGGACACCTTTCGCGAGCGTTACCTGGCCTTAAAAGAAGCCGAGGATCAAGAGGGGTTGAGCACGCTGCGAGCGGAGATGGAAGCCATGCTCTATCAATGGCAGCAGTTGGGGGCGCAGTGGCGGAACCTGGAGCCATTGGTCTCGCAAAAGCGGGCGCTGGCGCAGCGATTGGAAGACCATGAATTAGCCAAAAGCCATGAGCGGGCCGTGCGACGGCTTCAGAGGGACTTGCAGGCAGAAGCCGGTATCTACGCCCGCCTCATCATCAACAAGTGGACGCGGCTGGGCTACTGCCATCGCATCACCAGAGGCAACCAAACGATCACGCACAAGGTGAAGTTTGATAGTTATGACATCACGCCTGATGCCATCTACTATAAGATTTCGACCAGCTTCAAGACGGCGATGGGCGGCTGGGATGAGCAGATGCCAGATGGCATTCACATTGCCAAAGACCTTCTCAATTCCGACACGCTGACCGAACTGAGCATCACCTGCCAGCGCCAGGTCACAGGCGAGTACAACACCAATGGCGCGTGGGTCATCGTGCATCGGCTGGATAGCTATGATGGGCTGATGAATTACGTGAGGTTTGAAGATGTGCTGGATTATTACCCTGCCCAGCATCATGACCGCCTGCCTATTTGCGTCGGCGTGGGCTACAACCGCACGGTCAAATGGATCAATCTGGGGGATTACCCCCATTGGCTCATCGCCGGGTATACCGGGTCGGGTAAGTCCAACCTGGTGAACGTGGCGATCTGTACCCTCATCAGCAAGCATTCGCCTCAAGAACTGCGGCTGGTACTCATTGACCTGAAGGCGGGCGCGGAATTTGGCTACTATGAGCATGTGCCGCATGTCTATGGGGGCATCGTCGATAAAGTCTCCGAAATTTCAGACCGTTTGAGTGAGATGGAAGCATTGATGATGGAGCGCCTGGCTTTCCTACGCGATCGCCAGTGCCGTAACATTGTGGAATTTAAGGCTAAATTCCCTGATGCCACCATGCCGCGCGTGGTGATCGTCTTTGACGAAGTGGCGAGCATTATGGCTCATGGGGACACGACCACGCAGATTATGCACTTGCTGCGCCAGCTCACACGGTTGGGCCGCGCGGCAGGTATCCATGTCATCCTGTGCACTCAGAGGCCGGATGTTAAGGCCATTGATGGGAGCGTCAAGGCTAATTTAGCAGTTCGCCTCAGTGGGCGTCTCCCATCTGGAGCGGACAGCCAAACGATCCTCGGAACCACCGCCGCCAAAGATTTGCCTTCCATTTTGGGACGGATGATCCTCCAGTTGGGGCCAGACCCCGAAATGATTCAAGTGCCGCACATTAGTGATGTTGGCGTATCCGAGTCAATTGGCAGGGCGCAGCAGTATAAGCCACCTGAGCCGCTGCCTATCCCCCAGACTGTGACGGTTACAAGCGAGTGGACACCGGCACGGGTGGCAGAACTCAGCATCACCCATCTGAATGGCAACATTAGTTGGAAAGCGGTATACGACGCCATATCGGATGATGTGAGCAGGCAGGGCGCGCGTAAACTGGTGGAAGCCCTGTGGAAGATGGGTCAAATCGAATATCAGGGAACACTCTATGAAATTCGTCCAGGCAAGGGCAAAGAAAAGTATCTGGTGAAGGCAGCTTGAATCACTGATTCGCTGATTTCCCATGCGCTGTTCTCTGGCAAATCAGACGGTCAATCAAATCAGCAAATCAAATTGAGGGAGAAGGGTATATGACACGTAATCTCTTCATCGCCGCCGCGTTGGTGGGTATCGCGCTGGTGGGACTGTTCGCAGCCGGGTTGACCACCGCCACGCCCGGCCTGATGATTGCAGCGGTGTTATGCGCCTGGCCTATGCTGCTGGGTGTGTTGGGCGCAGCCATTGGACGTGCGTCCAATGAGTTTGCGATCACCCGCAAAGAACCTCAGCAGGTCATCAGGAGTGCCACGCACCGGATGGGATCATCCGCCCCGGCTGGAAAGGTCCCGATGGGATGAAAAAGCCCCCAACCGGTTGGGGTTGAGGGCTTGACTGGTCATATCCGTGACAGCTTTATGTCACGGATACGCTCATCCATCGCTTCATGAATGCGGAGCAACGCATCATCGTCCAACATGTGCAGACATTGGATGATGATCGACTTGCAGCAGTTGTTCGCCTTCCCAGAATACTCCTTCTCGTGCGAGGCGTATTGCGCTAGGGTCGTGAGGGCAACATAGCCCTGATTGTAGAGATAGACAATATCATCCTCCGGCTTGTCACGCCGACTGGCGCGCTTACGGCAGGTGTCGGAGCAATACTTCGCATCACGCCGCGTTGCCAAAAAGGACTTGCCGCAAATGGAACAGCGTTTCGGCTTATCCCCATAGCGATATTTGTAGGCGGTCATTCGACACGATCCTCTGGAAAAGGCCAGGGATAATAAGAGTGTGATGGAAAGCGGACATGCTTTGCGTGCTGTTCGATGGCAATGCGCTGTGCAACTTCGAGTGCTGCCAACAATTGGTAAAAGCCATAGTAGGCAATCGCGCCCTTGCTAATGTAAATCCAAATCTGATGGTCTGGCTTAATCGCCAAATAATCATTGTGCCCTTCCCAGATGTACACCCGTGTTTCATGTTTGAGATGCTTCACCTTGGGGTATTCGTCTTCAGGATCAATCTCAACGAGGATCTGATAGGCTGGTTTAACCACGGTTTACTTATTACTCCCTGATAAGCATGATTATCAGATGTAATAAACTTCAAGAACATCGGCTAATGTGCATTAAAAGTGCGCCCAGAGGGATTCGAACCCCCGACCATCGGTTCCGAAGACCGATGCTCTATCCACTGAGCTATGAGCGCATCATTGCTCTAGTTTAGCTGATTTCAATCATAGGTCAACCAACAAACTCATTCCAAGTTTGTGTTGTGAGACGTGTTATTTTCACCTTTTTGGCATTTTACCTAGCAATTGCCGAATGTAGCATGTTCATCCATCATTCGTATGGATTTGCACATTTCGAGCAATTAATCTGCGTGTCTCTCTCAAGACCGGGTGTAAAGGATCTAGTCGTTCAGCCTTCAACAAGAGTGCTTTTGCAGCATCATACATACTTCGCAGAAACAAGTATCGAGCAGCAAGTGCCAGAAGTGGCACTGAATCGGCGTGAAGTGAAAGACCTTTGTTTAGATAGCCCAATGCTAAGTCCTCCTGATGGTTTTCCCATAATGTTTGAGCCAACGCAGCCACTATATTTGAGTTATCGGGGATCAAATCTTGCCCATCCAGGAGAACGTCCAAAGCATCTTGTGTATCGCCCCAGTTATTGTAGACCGCAGCCAAGAGGATGTAACCCTGAGCGAAATGAGGAGATGCTTCGACGACTGACTCTAGGAATTCTGCGTCTTCTGATGAAACTTGAACACCAGCACTAATCTGATCTGTTAGCTCGCCCAAACGGATCTCAAATTCCGGATCACGTACAATCTGTTCGAGGCGTTCTATTTCGCCACGGTCAACACTAGCCATGGATATCCCAATCGCCCTGAATTGATTTACGGCATCTTTAGCCCGGTTAACATCTTCAGCGCCAATATAGGCACGCACCAGATTCAAGTGGTTGTTAAGCCGATTTGGATCCCGCTTTACAGCTTGTTCAAGGAGCTCAATGCCGACCTTGGGATTGTCAACCATATAGAATGTGTCAACCACTGAACGTACCCCTGCTCCCTCGAGATCACGATCAATCAACATTCCAAAATACTTCCACATCTCAGTGGATTGAACGATAATCATCTGCGTAACAAGCAAAGACAATGTGTCTATATTGTTAGGAGATAGCATTATTGCGCGTTTCAGCGCTTCGATGGCCTCAAGAATCAGCGACTCTTGGCCGATCTGCTGATGGTTTTCCAGAAAGACAAGCTGTTCGTGAAAACGCACACCACTCACACTTTCTCTCTCACGATCGCTTACCAATCGAAAACCCCCAGAAGCGAGTAACAACATTAGATTTCCATATCGCCTGAGAACACCAAATTCTTCCCCCTTCACGCCAATTGCCCGTTGCAAGATATTCAGTGCGGACAAGTAATCTCTTTCAACCAAACACAAATCACTGAAGATCGCCCAGTTTATTGGCATATTAACGTTAACATAGACTTCAAAGTATTCAAAAGCCGCAGAAGCTAAACCTATACGATAAAGCCCTATTGCAATATCATTACTTGATTCTGGAGCTCTCAGCACAAGCTGTTGCATCTTAGGAATTGCGTCAACGGCGACCTGACTAATCTCTTTGTATCGGGGATAGAGCACACTAGAGAGGCTTCGAATGGTTAACGAAGCGACAAATCCCGAAACACATCTCTGAGCATAGTCGATAAGGCTTATAGACAAATCCTTTAACTTCTGATTTGAGCTTCCCCTACCCCATAGACCCAGCAGCATATGGACATTCCATTCACCGAGTGCCTTGAGGAACTCCTCAAATCCTGAATGCATTAGTTGTAATTTATCTAATTCAAAGTCATAAATCATTGTTGGCAAATTTAGGCTGCGGGCAATTTCTGTACTTTGTGCCACAAGTTCAAGTACTAATTCTGCAACTGACATACCTGATAGAGTTATATGTCTTGTTGACTGATCTAAGTCAGCTTCGCTATCGACATTGATAACAAGACTCAATAAATTCCCTGAAGGTCGTGACATCCTTCCCCATATTACTAGATCCTCATCCAGGTTCTCAGGGAACCACTCGTCTGGGCCAAATTGAGAATGAGTGAGATCCCAAAGGGAATCTTCCTCAACTTCATCATCTATCACAAACAATCGAAGCACGCGGCAACCCGACCAATTCTCCAACAGTAGCGCAAGCAAACCTGTTAAGCCCAAGGCGATATCTGGCATATCATTACTTACTATCGGCCAAAGAGCCACCCGTATGCGGGGTTTAGCGAATGAACTAAGCAAGATAGTTGATGATTTATCCCCAACATTAGTGGCTTCTAGTGCTTCCAGCAGTAGAGGACTATACTGCTCATCTTGTATCAGTCTCTGTAACAAGTGTTTCATCACGTGAATCCTTCTGACTATGGCTCAATGCGCAGCATTCCAACTAAACACTATGGAAAACATAAACGCCTCACAGATTTCCCTGTAAGGCGCCTATAGTCAATCTTTTCGAGAAATGAAATCAGCCTACAATTGGGATGACACTAGCATCGCCCTGTAGAACAACCTGAGAGGCCAACACCCAACCGAAACCCAGTGAGGAATTGACTTGCAACCATTGGGAATCAGCGGTCCGTGCAACTACAGCAATCTCTAGTGGCCCCGTCAACGTACCGATGATCCCAAAGTTAGTTCCCGGAGCTGCGTAAAGATTTATGCCTGCGGAGATAATTGCCATTGGTGTGGCCATAATGCCAACTGCGGAAGTGTCGCGGATCACAGGTACACTGTCGATTGATCCCCTGAACAGTGTAAACTCGCTGTTGACCCAACCCTGACCAAATGATCCCTGAACAAGAAACCAGACACGATCAGATGCAATTCCTATTACTGATAAGCGTGATCCGCCAGAGACTGTCGCAACAATTGAGAACTGGGCTCCGGGACCGCTTCGAATGTTCAGGAAGCCGGTATTCACGACCACATGAGGCGTATCTAGACCAAACGATGCGCCGCCACCAATCCCAGGTTGAGTAACAGGAGCAGCAGCAACAACTTTGGACAAATCAATTAAATCTGTTGGAGTTCCCTCTCGGGCTGTAGTTGCATTTGCAGGAACCCACGCCCTAAATCCGTCACCCAACTCGATGCGCACAAACTGACCATCTCGGCTGATCTCCAAGAAATAGGCCTCACGACCAGCGGACAGCACAGGTAGACCTTCTCCGCTTCCACTCGGTGAACTAACCATATTCACAGGCTCACGGTTGATGATGACCACTTGGCCCGATACACGCGACAAGCGGAAAAAGACTTTCGGCGCTTCAATCCAACCGGCACCAACGTCTGGCACATCAATTGCCACCCATTCGACGCCGCGGGAGTCTTTTGCGCTTCCAACAATGCTATAGTCCATACCGCTGTCACGAAATACCGTAGTAATCGCAGTTGCGCCATCTGCTGGTTGAGTGCGGACATTCACCGCTTCAACATTGATCACCGCGCGGAAACGTTCACCTGGAGCAACTGTGACAACACGATTATTTGCAAGGATAAAGCGAATCGGCGAACCAAGCATCGGCGTGGTCGACGCACTGGAGGGCGCGCCACCGCCACCACCCTGACCTGCTGGCATAGATAACGACGAGGCCGACGAAATGGGAGCCGCCGCAACTGCTTCTTCAAATGTTACGACCGGGACGTTATCAAAGTTACCGCGCGGAATTGTGAACTCAACATTCACCCAACCAATCCCGACCACAGTTGACACCTGGAACCAGATATTGTCACCAAACCGTCCCAGAACAGGCAACTCGGTGCCACCTACCACGGTCAAGAGTACAGTATATTGCACACCTGGTCCTGAACGAATATTCAAGAAACTGGAATTGACAACAAGGCGAGGTGCCACAAATTGTCCTTGTTCTGCTGGGGCGGCAGCAGTAACTGAGGCAAAGGCTAAGCTAAAGCCCAAACAAACCAAAATAAATAGAGGGATAAGGGAACGTTTCATGCTCTGTTCTCCTGTTGCCAGATTCACCGGCGATTGTGGCGTGAGCGACCAACAAAGTTCATCTGAGTACATTTCGTAACCTGGTAACAAGTATAGATTGCATCGAAATTATGCGCAACCTATCGCAATAGGATAATAGTGTTGCACTTGAAGAAAACCACGTTATCATGAGAGTTCTTCAATCAATCCTTACACTACGGATACGTCTATGCCTCGTGACAACAATCGTATAGAACGGTCGCAGTACGTGACCAGACAATTACAGTCTCACCTTCAGCAGTATGGCTACGAGTTGCAAGAATTAGCTTTGATTCAACCATCTGAGCTATTCCTGACAAAGGCAGGCGATCAGATTGTTCAAAGCCTTTTCAAATTTGAGCGACACAACCGAGAATTGGCACTAAGACCAGAATTCACTGCTGGGGCAGCGTACCACTACTCCCTGACGCATTCCAACCAGGTAGTCCGCTGGCAATTCAATGGCTACATCTTTCAGGAAAATCCTGCTTCAAATGTTGCAGATTATCAACAATGGAGCATTGGAGCTGAACTTATTGGCATGTCTCATGTTGTTGCAGATGCCGAAATCATTGCGATTGCCGCATTGGGGCTGGAAGATCTCGGCCTGGAAAAGTGGAAACTTGTAGTGGGGCATACAGGCTTAACACGCTCTTTGCTCAGGCAGTTTAATCTAGATGTAAGGGTTGAGCGATTTCTCATGCAACAAATGGCGGGAGAGCATCACTCGATTATCGAAAAAGAGAAAATACTCCAGCACTATAATACGTGGATAGCCAACAGCAATCTCTCTGGTGATCAGCCTTGGGCAGGTAACTCTTCTGACAAACCAATGGGGGGGCGAACACAAGAAGATATCGCGCGCCGCCTTCAGCAGAAGCGCCGCCGCACACATGAATGGGATCGATTTGTCGCTGCGCTCGACTTCCTCAATGATTGGATGGCAATTCGTGCAGACGAACGTATTGCATTCGACCAGATGCGAACGTGCATTGCGCAACACCTTGACGGGTATCAATCTGAAATCCTGATGCATTGGAAAAAATCATTGAGCTTGCTTGACCAGCTTGGTGTAGAGAGCCATCACATTACTATTCAACCCGCCATAGCAAGGGCATGGGAATACTACACCGGAGTTGTATTTGAACTTTACATCGAAGACTTACATGTTGGTGGAGGTGGAAGGTATGACGAGTTAATTCGCATGCTTGGCTCTGGGCGCGATGTCCCGGCCGTTGGCTTTACATATTATGCTGATCACATCACGGACCATGTCAAGATTCCCGATGAAAACTTCCAGTCGGTGTACAATTTTGTCACCCCGGACCATTTAGTAGAACAAGCGTTGCCCTGGGTAAAGCACATACGATTATCAGGTATACGCGTCCAAATGCTTTTAGAGGCAGTTGACTCACCTTATTCACTATTTCTGGAAGATCGCAATGAGGTTAGAGTGAAAGACAGCGTGTATCGATTTGACCAGATCGAGCTTTTGATATCCGATTTGAAGCAGGGTATACCACAGTGATTACATTAGCTCTCCCTAGCAAGGGTGCGATTTCTGAACCAACACTATCCTTCCTGCGGGAATGTGGACTGCGTGTTGAGAAGCCGAATCAGCGTCAATACACAGGGTACATACCGGCACTTGCAGGAGTAAATGTGCTGTTCCAACGAGTAAATGATGTTGTCTATAAGGTTATTGATGGGACCGCACAGCTGGGAATTACAGGATATGATGTCGTGCGGGAAAACTCGCATTCAGGCATGATCGTCATTCATGATCACCTCGGATATGGTCAGTGTAGCCTGGTTGTTGCGGTGCCCGAATCCTGGATTGATGTATCAAATATGATGGATCTTGTTGATGTCGCACTCGACTTCAGAGAATTCCAACACCGCAATATTCGGATTGCAACCAAATATCCCGTCTTGTCACGTGAGTTCTTGCACCAACATGGGATTCATCATTTTACTCTTGTCAAGGCAGAAGGTGCTATTGAGGCGGCCCCCCTCATTGGTTATGCCGATCTCATCATTGACCTGACACAAACTGGCACCACACTGCGAGAAAATCACCTGAAGATATTGAGCGATGGCGTGATTGTAGAGTCACAGGCCTGCTTGATTGGTCACCGCAATGCTTTCAAAGATGATGTCAAGGCTTTGAACACACTCCGTCAACTGCTTGAGTTCATCGATGCAACTCATAACGGTCGCCGCTATTCTCAGATTACAGCGAATATTATCGGTGATACAGCACGCGAGGTTGCCGAAAAGGTATCACAATACCCGGCCACATGCGGTCTCCAGGGTCCAAGCATATCACCTATGTTTAATTCGAG
Organism: Anaerolineae bacterium; assembly: GCA_022843385.1. Taxonomy (GTDB): domain Bacteria; phylum Chloroflexota; class Anaerolineae; order Aggregatilineales; family Phototrophicaceae; genus CFX2. The sequence goes on from JALHNT010000019.1 coordinate 9,130, forward strand.
CGCCAACTCCAATCAGAATACACCTGGCTGGTTTACCGTGAATGTAGTTGTCGCTAACGAGAATCTACTGGCTGCTGTTGAGTACCTCCGCGACATCGGAGGTACTCAAACTATCGTCAGCCCGGTTCGATATGTTTTTCAACACGAAGGCGAAACCTACTTGCGCTTGTTACAGCACTTGTAGTCACAGGCCAAGTTGCTGCTCGATCTCATCTAACTTCGTATCAATGAAACTCCGCTGATCGAAGCTATTGGCACCCATTTCGACTGCCAAAGCTAGCCCCAAAAGGCTTACTGCTGGCGGGAAACGCGAACTATCAGCAAGATTCATGGTTAAGAATGGGCAGCAAAACAAGGCTGCCTTCAGATAACTGCGCCAATCTTCTCGTAGAAGCCCATGAGTTTTCAAATGTAAGAGACATGGAAAAAGTACATATTGAAGTTTACTCTCCAGAAACATAGCTCGTATGGAGTGAAGCACATAATCATGTTCAATCGACAAATGATCTTCATCAACTGAATACTGGATATGGATTGCGCTTGCAATATTCTGCGGGAAATACATCCACATGGCAAAAACATTATGGAAGAGTGGTTTAGCTAAATCCAAAAGTGGATGATGATTGCCTGCAAATGCCGGATCGAAGTACAAGAGCGATGGAGAGGTATCATCTTTTCGGTAAAACAAGTTGCCGTTGTGGGCATCTCCATGTCCAGTTACGGCCGGCCCGGCTGTAGCTGGATCCAGCAATTTAATGGATCGCCCAATCAAGTCATCAATGGTATCCACATATCTTTGACCGTTAATGGTCCACTGAAGGTGCCGCACATGATTAGCCAGTACTGATCGGCCTGGCAGCGCGAACGAGTTGATTTCAGAATTACCACTCTTGATCCCGTAAAATCGATCCAGGCGGCCACCGGTCAAGCGATGATAAAAGAGCTGATGGATCGGTGATTGGGCAGCCTCTTGAGCGGATTGCATATGCAGCGTTCGCAAGTAAATCTGAAACAATTGCTGATCAGCTTGATTTTGAGCTTTCGTAAGGTCAACCGTCGTATCTGAGGTCCCCTGTTCAATAGCCCACGCAAGGTCAAATACTGACTGTTCATCAATAACCTGATAGATGAGAATTTGTTTTCCAGCTTCAGTTGAGCGAAACACTGGCACAATGATGGGATAACCGACATTTGCAAGCAATTCCGCATTATAGTATTCGTTGATGATGTTATCAGCTTCGACGTGCGTCTTAAAAAAAAGACTCTTCCCATCACGCAGGTACAAGTAACCGTTGAACGAGTTCAGAGAAACTGCTACGGGGCGAAGCTCAACATGTACAACATCATGCGAATAAACGTCCTGCAAGAAGTGGAGGAGCAAGGCTTCCGCCTCACTCTTCCCATCTCGTTGCAACTTTTGGATGCGCTCCAGTATGTTATTACTCATAGACCGAGGATTTCGTTGCGTTTACGAATTGCCATTGCGTGAGCAGGAAAATCTTCGTAATCTGCTAGCGTTGTCGTGATTCCCTGCAAGCGCATATATCCTTCACGCGAAAGGTAGCCAACTCCACTTCGCTTTAGAAAGTCATGAACACTGACGGATGAGAAACTCTTGGCAAAGCCACCAGTCGGCAGGATAGCATTCAATCCAAGACAATAATTCGCTGTTGGGATAGGAGTCATCTCTCCCAACAAGATTTCTCCAGCGTTCTGGATCCGATTTAGAGTTATAAATGGTTCCTTTGTCAGCAATTCCAGATGCTCAGGTGCATAATTATTGACAAATGTGATCGATTCCTCGAGATTCGCAGTCAACAGGATTCCACCATAATTTGAGAGGACATTCCGTATGAATGTTTGACGCCATTCGGGAAGCGACTCAATATATGTGGGCAATACCTCTAGAACTCCCTCAGCTACATTACGGCTATGGGTAACTAGAATAGCCGCGGATTCTGGGCCATGTTCTGCTTCGACCAAAAGATCGAGTGCTGCCAGATGCGGATTGGCTGTCTCATCTGCTAGGATGATAGACTCGCTTGGGCCGGCTGGCAACCCAACATCAACCACACCATATAGCAAGCGCTTGGCAGCTGAAACATAGCTACTTCCCGGGCCAATGATCTTGCTCACTTTGGGGATCGTAGCAGTACCATATGCTAACGCAGCGACAGCCTGCATACCTCCAATGACATAGACTTCATCGATACCACATATTTCAGCAGCTATCAGTGAAGCTGCATCTGCCTTCCCCTCAGGGGTTGGTGGTGTAACCACAACAATCTTAGGAACAGCGGCAACTATAGCTGGCGTTGCCAACATTAACATGACCGAGGGAAATGCACCCTTCCCTCTCGGAACATACAGGCCAACACTGGCTATTGGCGTCACTCGCTCCCCAGCCATGATCCCTGGCTGAACCTCTGTAAACCACATCGGTTGTGGCATCTGTTCCTGATGGAAGCGCTCAATGTTGGCATGCGCATCTTCAATTGCTTTGATCACATCGGAACTCAACCGTGATCGAGCTGAAAGAAAGTCTTCTGACGTTGCTCGCAACATCTCTACTGAGAAGTTGGGAGCGTCAAATTTGCGTGCGTATTCCACCACAGCGTCGTCGCCAGTAGTCCGCACTCGATCAATGACTTCTTGCGCTAATGGAAACAATTGACGGATATCAGTTTCAGCGCGACGCAGTATTCGGGCAATCTGATCTGAGCCGAGCTTGTTCAATTCCCAAAACTGAATCATTTCTCTCTCCTGTAAAACTCAAAAAGCGCAAGGTAATTAGCCCTGCGCCTCGCTGTTTGGGCATGTTGAGAAGGCTATGGATGGGCTATCGTCTGGTCAATCACATTTGCTCGCTTGCGACTGCCATCCCAGCGGATATCGGGGATCAGGACATCCCGTTTTTCTGCAATCCGATCTTTGTGGTGAAGCAGATCTTGCAACATGATCCTGATTTCCGCCTTTACATCGTGCGAGGGAGTATACCCAAGATTGATGAGATGGTTGCGATCCGGGTTATAGTAATGCTCATCGAGTTCTTTTCGCGGATTGTCATAGTGCTGAACGGATATGCCCATTCCAAGTTGGTTTCCAACTGTCTGAACTATGTATGCCAGTTCTTCAACCGTGTAACATTCTTCAAATTGATTGAAAACGCGATATTCGCTTCGTTCAGGTGGATTCTCGATTGTGACCGCGAGACACTGCATCGAATCGCGCAACGGCAGAAAGCCACGAGTCTGACCGCCTCCACCAAATATGGTCAGCGGATGATCGATTACAGCCTGGCAACAGAATCGGTTGATGGCGGTACCGAAGCATTGATCAAAATCAAGACGAGTTCGAAGGAGGGCACTATTGCGCATCTCTTCGATACGAGTACCAAACACCACTCCCTGCATAATGTCAGTAGCTCGCAACCCCCAAACACGACAGGCAAACATAGTATTGTTTGAATCGTGGACTTTGCTCCAGTGATAGAAACTATTGGCCTGCCGAGGAAATGGCAGTTTATCTTTTCGACCTCGGAACTCGACCTCAAAAAATCCCTCCGGAATGTCAATGTTCGGGGTACCGTACTCTCCCATCGTCCCTAACTTGACAAGATGGGCATCAGGGCAGACTTCCTTCATGGCCCACAGCAAGTTCAAACTACCAATGACGTTGTTATTCTGAGTGAAAACCGCATGAGCCTGATCCATCATAGAATAAGGCGCAGATGGCATCTCTGCAAGGTGGACAATCGCATCTGGCTGAAATTCCTGAAGGAAGGACTTCAGAAAAGCATAATCAAGCAAATCACCTTCCCGGAAAAGTATAGTTTCACCAAACTGCTCACGAAATGCGGCTAATCTCTGGGCTATATCACTGATGGGTATTGCGCTGCAACTACCCATTTCCTCAACCCATTGCCGCCGATAGAACGTGTCATTACCAGCTATGGTATGCCCACGTACAACCAGATACTGTGCAAGTGCCCAACCCAAATAACCATCAATACCAGCGATGAATACTCTCATGAATGGTCTCCGTGAAAGCAGGTCTGGGAACTAGAACCCTGGACTGCGTGAAAGGCTACGGGTCAGACGCTCAATTTGTCATCTGCGGCAGGTTGGAAGTTCGCCAGGTACCCCTGATGCGCAAGTAACTCCGCATTCAGAATGCTACAGCCAGCAGCACCCCGAATTGTGTTGTGCGATAAGGCAACGAACTTATATCCGAGCAATGGACATTCGCGAAGTCGCCCAATAGAAGTCGCCATTCCATTGCCGGCATTTCGGTCACGACGACTCTGTGGACGGTCAACCTGTGGCAAATAATGGAGCGAAGGTTGAGGTGCTGTAGGCAATTGTAGCACTGGCTCTGGAGCGCGAAACGACGTCCAGGCGTCGATAATCTCATCCAGCGCTGGTCCCGCATCAAGATCAACAGATACATTAACTAGGTGCCCATCTACTACCGAGACACGATTGCAGGAAGCACTCGTCACTGCAGGCAACCACTCAATCTGGTTGCCATTCAGATTGCCAAGCATCCGCAAAGTCTCTGTTTCTAGCTTCTGTTCGTCACCGCTCACGTATGGGATGATGTTATCAATTATATCAAGCGAAGGAACACCAGGGTATCCAGCACCACTAACCGCCTGGGCACTAACCACCAGTATTCGTTTGATGTTAAACCTTCGTAATGGAGCCAGTGCCATAACTACTGGCATTGCAGTGCAATTTGAATTCGCAACAATTGCACCAGTCGACCAACCGCGTTTCTCCCGCTGAATGTCAATCAGTCGAATATGGTCTGCGTTCGCTTCGGGGAGCAGCAAAGGAATATCTTCAATCATACGATTGGTAGATGCATTGGTACATACGACATGTCCGGCAGCAGCCAGCGTCATTTCACGAACTTCAGCAGCCTCTTTCGGAAGCGCAGAGAATACAAGCAAGGAGTCCAGTTGCGCGTCTAGCGGTTTCACTGTTAAGTGCTTGACCTTTTCAGGCGCATCACCATCCAACACCCAGTTCACAACTTCTCCATAGGGTTGCCCGGCACTTCGATTTGAGGCCACAACTTCAGCAACCTGAAACCAGGGATGATTTTTGAGCAGTTGAATGAAGCGTTGACCAACAGCACCTGTCGCGCCGAGAATGGCAACTTTGAGCTTTTCCATTAGAGCCTCTTGATTAGATTCCAACCGACTCGCGTCCTGTTTTTTCAGCGGGATATGAGCCTAACATCTTGACGAAAGAAGCACGCTGCAAGAGACGTGCCAATGCCTCCTGGCAAATTGGGTCTTGCCAATGTCCCTCAAAGTCCAAATAAAAGACGGGTTCCCAGGGGCGATTTCGGCGCGGTCGCGATTCTATTTTGGTAATATTTAGCCCTCGTGTGGCAATCTCCCCCAAACAATGGTAAAGAGCTGCTGGTTGATGCCGTGTAGCAAAAACCAATGAGGTTTTGTTGTATGCCCCTTTTGCAGGATCATCATGACCGAGGACAAAAAACCGAGTGAAATTAAACGCGGTGTCCTGAATTTGAGTTGCCAGGATATCGAGATTGTACAATTTTGCCGCCAATTCACTCGCTATTGCCCCAACGCCCGACAATGGATTGACTGATAAATCATGGGCTGAGCCAGCAGTATCATACCAGGGTATCGGCTTTAGCTGGTGACGTTTCAAGAATTGCTCGCATTGTGCAAGAGCTTGCGGATGAGACCGAACTGAATGTAAGTCCTCCAGCTTCTGTCCAGGTGAACTCAGAAGCGCATGGTGTATTGGGAGATAGACTTCTGCCTGAATAAGCAGATCATAATCCATCAACAGTTCATAGGCTTGACTGACTGCACCAGCCAGAGAATTCTCTATTGGCATGACGCCATAATCAACTTGTCTTGACTGGATAACAGGGAACATATCCGTCAGCGTTTCACAGGGATAAGTCTGTACATCATCCCCAAAGTGTTGTCTGAGAGCTTGCTCAGAATATGCGCCAGGCATTCCTTGGAAGGCTACAATTGTCACGAGAGTCTCACTTAACTGGTGGCAGAAGCAATCGAAAACGTGGAGGATCTCCTCCACGTTGCCGCCGACATAGTAGCATATAGCCTGTACAGCGTCAATCAGATGTGGCACCTTCATCAGATATCACAACTCTTGTAGTCTGGTCAACGATGTCCAAGCAGATAAGTGACATAACACAATGACATTCCCGAGAATTTACCTAGCATTAGATAATTGTTTTGCTTCGAAACGTTGGACACAACCGGCGGAATGGATGCACATCGCGCGCGATGCGGGTGTGTACTACATCGAAGCCAGTGCTGACAACGAATGCGATCCGCTTTACACACCACCAGAAGTGCTTAGAGATTGGGTAGAATCTGTCAGGCAAGAATCAGACAAAACGGGAGTTCGTCTATCAAGCTTCTATTCAGGTCATGGCACCTATGCCACTCTCGGACTTGCACACCCAGATATTCGTGTGCGTGATCATATTCAGCATCAGTGGCTTGAGCCAATGATCCGTATGGCTGCTTCATTGGATGCTGGATTCGGATTCTTCTGTCATGCTTTTCCGCAATCAGTCCTCAGTGATCCCAATGAGTATGATTCGACACTGAATGACCTCCGCCAACGCCTCGCTGACTTGAGCCAATATGCGGCGTCTCATGGCTTAAGCAGCATTGGGGTTGAGCAAATGTACAGCCCACATCAAATACCCTGGACGATTTCAGGATCAATCGATCTGCTCAGGGCGATTTTTCACCGGAGTCGCTGCAACTTCTACCTAACTCTGGATACTGGACATCAGATCGGTCAGCGACACTATCTTGAAGGCGAAGGAAGTCCACCCCAGCTTCGGCGGTTGGTTGCGCAAGCGGAAGACACTGATCTATATGCGTGGTTGCGTAAACTGGGAAGTTACTCGCCAATCATTCACTTGCAGCAAACAGATGGTACGGTATCAGCCCATCGTCCGTTCACGCAACATTACAATGCCAACGGCATTGTTCACCCGCGTAAAGTTCTGGACGCTCTTTGGTCAGCCTATCATGATGCTGAACTTCAAGGGATGCCTAAGCGCTGCGATTCCATCTACCTGACGCTGGAGATATTCAGTGGAACTGCCCAAAAGCCGCAGGAGATTTTGGGCAATATTCGAGAGTCTATTGACTATTGGCGACAATTCATCCCTGAGGACGGATGCCCTTTAGATGAATTGGTCGAGAATCAACAAACATCTGACTGATCATGTCTGAGACTCATTGACCGATTAGTACTGCTTATACCAATCACCACCCAAACCTGCTGCTGGTTGGTAGAATTTTGTCCAGGGCTTGGCATCGTCATTGGCGATTTGAATGAGCTGTTGCAGCCTTGGCACGGCTGTTTCGAGTAGAAACTTTCTACGGTCAACCGGTGACATCGTAACAGCTTCTTTCCAGATGGCGCGACCTGCCAGAAATCCGCTCGCACCGGCTCGACAGGCAATCTGCGTCTGTTCAGCAAACGTTTCAAAGGCCACACCAGCACTCAATAGCACCCAGGGAATGGTAGCAACCGATGACAGTTCCTCACAAGATGCCTGCCAACGTGCCTTATCGGAGTCAAAGGCAACATCCACCGGGAACTCCAGCTTCAAAATGTCGGCACCCACCTTGCTAAGGCGCTTGGCAGTTTCAATTACTACCTTTGGACGTGTAGCTGCAAAAGCTGCACTTTCTTTTGAAATATTGGCGTCCAGGCTGTAGGAGAGTGGCTCTAGAAACAACGGCAAGTCATGCTGATGACATTCATCGGCCACTTGACGGATAACATTGTCGATCTCATCTGCCAGCGCGCCAGACTCAGGATGGTAATAGGCTAGAAGCTTAACAGCGGTACCCCCCATCCGTTTGATTTTGGCGATAGTCCAGTCCGGATTGAATTGAATCTTGCGGTAAGTGGCGTCTCCGCTGTATCCACTTTTTTCGTAAGACAGCAACAGTCCACTATTCCGCGACATTCTGAGCGCTGGAACCAAGCCATACTCTTCATCAAGCAACACGGCGCTGGCATCCTGAGAGAGTGCAGACACAATTTCACTCTTGATTTCCACAGCAATGTCATATGAAGTTCCATCTGGCAGCATCTTGCGATAAGAACCGCGCTGGTCAAATGCAAGAATTGTGAACACATCCTGTGGATTACCCGTTCTTTTTAGCCCCAACCAACGTCCCGGTGTCAGTTCAATCGGCATCAATAAGCTCCTTCCAATTACAATAGAGGTGGCAACTATCGATCTCTTCAACGATAGCACCACCGAAAATGCTGTCCGAATTTACAATTCTGATCCGCCTACCATGTGCGTGACCAGAAGCTCAACCGTCGCTTCGCTGCGGGGGACATTTGCCACCACACGCCCGCGTCGCATGACCACCATTCGATCAGCTACTTCCATCACATCATGCATGGTATGGCTGATAAATATGACCGGAACCCCCTCGTTTCGCAGAGTCTTTACGGTTGCCAACACTTTCCTTTGCTCTGGCACGCCAAGTGCTGCGGTTGGTTCATCCATGATGACCAGCTGGGCATTCCAATATAATGCTCGTGCAATCGCAACCGCTTGTCGCTGGCCGCCAGAGAGATTTACCAGTTTCTGCTTAAGGGATGGAATATGTATATCAAGGCGATCAAGCACTTTGGTCGCCTCTGTTCGCATAAACTCATCATCAGTTACTGGCAAAAGGCCAAGGAACCTGCGCTTCTTCTCGCGACCAAGGAAGACATTTGCACCGACATCAAGATTTTCAGCTAACGCTAAATCCTGATAGATGGTCTGAATGCCGTATTCGCGGATTTCAGCAGGAGTAGATGATCGAAGGTCGCGGTCATTAAAGGTGATGGCACCTTGTTCTGATTTGTAGACTCCTGATATGCACTTGATGAGAGTGGATTTCCCAGCACCGTTGTCGCCAAGAAGTGCTACGACTTCACCCCTGTACACCGCAAAATCAACATTATTGAGCGCAGTTAAGCCACCGAAGAACTTGGAAACGCCGCTGACACGAAGGATAGGCTGGTCGCTATGCATTTGCCTTTAGCCTTTCCAGTGCTGCCTGAGCTTGATTGACAAGGACGGCGACAATGATTACAACACCGACTACCACAAACTGCCAGAGCGGATTGACATTAAGGATGACGAGGCCATTCGACAGCACATTGATGATGAGCGCGCCGATCACCGCACCGCGCACTGTTCCCTCACCACCGAATAAGCTGGTTCCACCGATCACTACAGCAGCGACAGACTGAAGGAGCGCCGCCTCAGCCGCATTCGGTGCGCCTGCCGTGAAGCGAAAAGTATGCAGAACTCCAGCGATTCCAGCGGTAAAGGCAGCCAGGACATAAATCCAGACCAGGTGATTGCGGACGTTGATACCGGAACGTATCGCGGCATCCTGATTACCGCCAATCGCATAAGTGTGGCGTCCAAACTGCATACGGCTAAGGACAAAAGCGAAGATCACAACGACGATAGCCGTGATGATGACCGGATAAGGCAATAATCCAGCGACTCCGCGACTGATTTCAGGAGGTAAATCGGCTGGTCGGCTGAACAAGGTTACACCCTGTTGCGGTATCCACCACAGCAGGCTGCCGTTACCAATGCCTCGCAGAGTCCCTTGAAGTGCCGGTGGCAAGTTACCAATGATCTGTTGACCATCGGTCAAGAGAAACGCCGCGCCGCGTACAATACCAAACATACCCAGCGTAGCAATAAATGGTGGCACCTTTATTCGGGCAACGAGTATACCATTGATAAAGCCTGGGATGAGAGAAACAGCCAGTGCCATCACCACACCGATAAACATCGCAAGACCCACATCGGTTCCACCGATTACGAGATCACGCATTGCACGTGCACAAATGACAGATGCAAGTCCTACCGTCCAGCCAATGCTCAGATCGATACCAGACGTAATGACCACATAAGTCTGCCCAATTGCCATCAGGGCAACCATCGTGCTGGTGACAAGAACATTAGAGAAATTAGCCAGAGTCAAGAAGCCGCGCCCGGTCACAGAGAAAAAAATCACCATTAGGAGCAAAAAGATATACGCCCAACTTCGCGCAATGAAGTCGAGGGTTTGATCGCGATTGAATGAAGTCTTCATGTTGGAGGATGTGCCCATGCTGGAGCCTTCGATGTCTGAAAGTCAGTCAGCGGAACAGAGACGTCGATTGGCTTGGCTTGCTCAAGAAAATAGGTCTACTGCTATAGATCAGCAACAAAGAAGGAAAGGCAGATACACAGTTCTGCCTTTCCCCGTTGTATAGCTTATGAATCAGCCAGTGTAGATGAATTTGGCGTTATTCGGATCATCCACGTTTTCACTGGTGAAGACGAAATAGCCGGTAGGCAACCGCTTCGGAACGGAGGTGTAGCCACGCACATTTGCCATTTGCATAACCACGCCGAGGTAGCCCATATCGGCAGGTTTCTGAGCGATGACGATGGAGACCGTACCGTCACGCAGGTAGCCAATGTTCTCTTCTGAAGCATCGAACAAGGCAACCTGTACCGCGCCAGCCAGTCCAGCGTTCTGAATGGCTGCGCCAGCGCCGAGGGCACCAAATGTGTTGGTGGCGAACATGCCTGTGATGTCCGGGTTAGCCTGCAACACTGCCGCCGTCTGCTGTTGAGCGGTGTTGGCATCATTCTCGTTGTAGTCTACCCGTACCACTTCCAGACCACGCGCCGCAGCCGCTTCCACACACCCCTGTTCGCGCTGATCGGTGGTGCTGATCCCCGGACGCACATTCTGGATGTAGATTTTGGCACCCTCACCCAGGGCGTCGGCAAGAGCATTGCAGGCGATACGTCCACCCTCAACATTGTCAGAACCAACGTAGCTCAGAGGGAATGTGACAGGGCCAGCGGCATAATCGCCATCACCGATGAAGGTATCCACCGTGATGACTGGAATGCCGGCGTCATTGGCTTTTTGCAGAACTGGGATCGACTGTTCCTTGTCGTTCGGTGCCGTCACCAGCGCGTCGATGTCACCGCGCGCGATCAACGCTTCGATGATCGGCACGGAGAACTGCACGTTGAACTGCTCTGGATCCTGCTGAATAACTTCGACACCCATATCCGAAGCCGCTTGATTTACGCCACGCGACATGGTGATGTAGAACGGATCGGGGTTTACGCCTGGGACAAAGGCGATGGTGTAGGAGTCTGATTGGGCAGATGTGATGGGAAGGATGGCTATCGACAAAAGGGCGAGTGTCAAGACCAGGATGATCGTTTTCTTCATGTAAGCCTCTTCTAATCCGAACGAAATAATTGAGAAGGCAAATCAACATGTTTTGCGGATCAAGGATCTCCTTTCATGAGCGAGGAAACGATTTCTCATGATGAGGGAGAGTTTACTGAGGTTTGGCGGTTCTGTCAACCGAGTCGCATTTTCGAATTGAATGCTTCATAATCGCAATATTGATTATTTTGAGGTAAGGAGTTCTTGTGAGAACCCTATGCGTTGTCAGCGGCGGTGACGCCCCTGGGATCAACACCTTGCTTGCCCACTACACTGCAAATGCGAACGAACACGGCGATGCCGTCCTGGGGGCATCGGGTGGCTTTCCTGGATTGCTGGAAGGTCGCCTAGGTCCGCTGGATTTTGACACTCTCATCCCTTGGATCGGACGTGCTGGATGCGTACTGCAATCGAGTCGTGATCCGGTGCTGAAAGATCATTCGTCTCAAGCCCAGATCAAGAAAGTCCTTGCGGAGCATCAGATTGACAATATACTGTTGTTCGGCGGTAATGGAACGCTGCGGTATATTCCTCCCCTGCTCCAAGAATGGAATATCTCTTGCGTTAGCATACCAACAACCATTGACAACGATGTGCCTGGAACTGACCTATCACTGGGATTCGACTCAGCTTGCAATTATGCTATCCAGACCATTGATGGCATCCTGGCAACTGCCCACGCATTACGTGGACGAATCTTTATGGTCGAGACGCTTGGCGGCAATTGTGGTCATATCGCCCTCGCAGTTGCAGAATCCTCATGCGCCCACGTTGTGATCCTCCCCGAATACGAGTACACCGATGAATGGTTACAAAATCGCCTGTTACATGCCATCGAGCGTTTCGGCTATGCCCTCATCGTGATCGGCGAAGGTGCTCGCGGTGCACGGACGCTCGCGGATGAGATCCCGCAATGGATTGGTTATCGTATGCGTGATGTACGACTGGGTCATGCTCAACGTGGTGCGATTCCGTCCCACCGAGATCGTCAATTGGCTGCCAAGATGGCCCATTGCGCTGCTCAGTCACTCAGGTCGGGTACCACCGCAGGAACCGTAGTTGTGCGGCAAGGAAGCATTGTAATCACAGCAGAACCCCTTCCCGAAGAATCGGTCCTTCCAGACAAAGCAGTGTACAACATGATAAACGGGTTCAATGATGAGCCTACTGGCAGTTGACTTTGGTGGCACACGAACACGAGTAGCTCTCTTTTCATCTGAGCTGCAACTCATTCGGCGTGACGAGATGCCATCACAGGTCAATGATGCTCCTGATAAAGTCGTTCAGCGCATCATCGACCTATGCCATTCCGTTGCACATGATATTTCAGATCTGGATGCAATCGGCATTGCTGCTCCGGGGCCACTCGACCCTCAAAACGGTATTATCTATCATGCTTTCACCCTTCCTGGATGGCGTCAATTTCCTATCGGTCGATTGCTCAGTAATGGGCTGAAGCAAAAGCCTGTTTTCTTGCAGAATGATGGAAATCTGGCAGCGTTGGCGGAATACCATCTGGGAAGCGGCGCTGGCATGAACCCGTTGATATACCTCACTATCAGTACGGGAATTGGTGGGGGCATTATCATTGACGGGAAGCTATTTTCTGGCTGGAACGACATGGCAGCCGAGCCAGGCCATCAGCGCTTTGTGTCACCAGATGGTTCAATCAGGCGACTGGAAGAAATGGCTTCGGGAACAGGTGTTGCTCGTCTGGCACAAGAACGACTGTTGACGACAAAACAACCCTCGATACTACGAGAAAGTGCCGATATTGACGGGAAAAGTGTTGGTGAAGCAGCACAACAGGGTGATTGGTTAGCGTTGGAGGTGGTCGCGGAAGCAGGTAAATGGTTGGGACTGGGGCTGCTCAATCTGATCCACCTTTTTAACCCGGAAGTAATCGTGCTAGGCGGAAGCGTGACACAGCTTGGAGATATAATCCTTTCGCCGGCTCGGATGGTGATCCAGCAACATGTTCTTCATCCGCGCTTTTATGCGCCTGATCTCATTCGCCTGACGCAGCTTGGCGATGATGTCTGCCTGTATGGCGCAGCTTATCAAGCCCAACAACAACTTCTGCAATCGTCATGAGTCTCTGATCGCCCGCGTGACATGAGCGATGATCTCCTCAGCACTTTCTTCAATCGGACGATCTGTAACATCCAGTGTCCAGAAGCCACCGCGACGAAATATCTTGCGAGCATATTCCACCTCTTCATACAGGTCTTCCGCAGAGCTGTATGAAGATTTCATCGATAATCCCAGTCGTTGCTGGCGAAACTGACGAAATGCCACCAATTGCCCCGGTTGAATCGACAATCCGATGACTCGACGACTGTCCACTTCAAATAGCTGATCGGGTGGGCTCATCTCACGCATCAGGGGCACATTTGCCACTCGCCAACCGTGAGTCGATATGTACATACTCAGCGGCGTCTTGCCGACACGTGATACACCAGTCAATACGATTTCTGCCAGATGGAGTTCTTCTATTCGTCGGCCATCATCATGGTCGACTGTGTACTCCATCGCCTCGATACGGCGAAAGTAAGGCGCACGCAATCTCTGGTAAAGACCCGGTTCGCCCTTGGGTTCTAGTTCCAGCAAACGGGTCAGTTGCAAAAGTAGCGGCCCCTGCAAATCAATCGCCATCACATTGCTATTGCGAGCCAGAGTAGTCAATGTATTACGCAGATCAGTATTGACCAGCGTATGCACAATCAATCCGTTGCTCGCCGCAGCATTGACGACTACAGACTCAATTGCAGATATATCGCGTACTCCTGACAAAACGTAGATTGGAACATCGATCCCTGGAAACTGCGCCAGCGTTGCGCGAACAATCCGTTCACCGCTTGTCCCCTGCCCGCCCGAAACAATATAGATGGTTGGTATTGTCATGAGGACCATTCACTGATGATATTCACCAAAACTTCAACATAGTCTATGTCACAGTTGCGTTGAATCCGTAGGACGCTTTGCATCAGTTTTGCCCGTCATTCATAATGGGCGGAATTGTAACTTCGACAGGGTGCGCTTGCTTGGTCGCAGCTAATGTGTAGACAAACGTCGCATCCGCCTTCCACCAGCCGTAGAGTCGGTTTGGCGCTTCTGCTATCCTCTGAGTGTCTACCGTGATTTCCAGTGGTTTCCACTGATCTTCTGTCCAGGTAAAGCGACAATCCATAGTGCGACTGTCAACAGTCAGGCCGCATTGCAGGGTCTTCAATCCAGACTCTTTGGCGCTCCAGATAACAGTAATCGCCACATGGCGTTGACGCTCTGGCAGATCCGTCAACCGAATTTGTTCGGCAGGAGTAAAGAAATCTTCGACAAATGCAACCTGTCGCGCCTCAATGCGCTCTATGTCCACCCCAATACTTCCTATGTCAGATAGAGCACAGAAAGCGCGATCGGCACTGTGGCTGATCGATAGCGACCAGTCTCGATAGTCCGCCAGATATGGCGCACCATTCGGATTGGTCGCTATCTCGATCTCGTTCAGGTCACTTTCAGCACATGAGCCAAGTACTGCTTGAGCAAGATGTTTGGCTGTCCAACGTCCCAACAACCAATCACGACGGCGCTTCTCTACCGTGAACGTCTCGCAGCGTCGCTGCTCAGAAACACTCAGCAGACCCGGTGGCATGACAGCCCGTGCCAGATCAGGGTGAGCGCTCAGGGTTTGGGTAAGCCAGTAGATCATCAGCCATCCATCTAGATGGGACACCATGAATATCCCATCACATTTGACTAGAGCTTTACCGGATTACGCAACCGGACAGTTCGATAACCGGTCAACCGGACATATACCCTGCCCTGCTCATCAACCACATCAACATCAAAGTGTTTACCGTCGTCGATAGGCTGGGCAATTGCGTACAGTCGTTGCCCTTCTGCGTCGGCGGGATCGCGATAGGCAATGACCGAAGCAATTGACAGCGGCAATGCCAGTGCCCCTTTGGTCTTCATCTCCCAGATGCCAGCTGTCTGAAAAGCCAGTTCGATTAAACGCGGCGACATCAGAGACATCGATTCTGCTGGATGTGTATTCGGTGGCAGCCCTTCGGCCATTAAGCCAATGGCACAATCTCCGCTCACCGTTGCCCGCTCCAGCACGTGATAGGCCGGACCATGGAAATATACCTTGTAAATGTCAGCAGCCATAATTGGCAGTCCATCAGTGAGTGGCTTGAACTCAATGGATGGGAACTCAGGCACATCCTTACCCAACCGAATCTTGGCACGGAAATGTGTACGTGTCTGTGTTTCACCAGTCGCAAGAGTTCTCGCTGATCGCAGTTGCACCTGCGCCAAAATAGTCTCAGCATCAACAAGCTGTGGAGTGGCAGAGAGAAGGAGTGTTTGCGCCTCCATACGATAGAACTTGAACGGACTATCAAACTGCTCCTGTTCTACTGCTAAGACACGATAACCTGGAGCAACCAGCGCAGCAAGTTGGGCAAAGGCTTCTGTTCCCATTACCCCTGGCAGCAAAGGAGTGCCATCCATCGCATGATCGTACAGGAACGGTTGCACAGTGGGGTCGAGCGTCGTTTCGACCTGCCACCCACCGTACAGTGGAACGCCGATCACCTTCCCTAGCATGACCGCTGGCGGCACAATGCGTTCCAATTGCTCATTCATGATGTCAGGATTCAGTCCACCATTGGGATCCAATTCCTGTGTCAGGATGCCGAGCTTGCCGCCCACCAACACCTCACCACGAAATCCCCCAGCAACTAGCTCGCGTCGAACTGTCGGGATGCCAGACTCAGGTGGAGCACTTCGATGCCGGCCATCTCCATGATCTTTGGAATGGAACCCCGCGTTGCCATCCCAATGCCACCCCAGGCTGTCCAGTCGATGGCAATCCCACGTGTCTGCGGACGTGTACGACGGAAGGAACTCGTCAACTTGCATAGCAGGTCGTTAGCGGCACTGTAATCCGTTTGTCCGCTGTTGCCAAAACGTCCTGCGACTGAACTGAACACGATAGTGGCTGCCAACGGCAAACCTTCCGCAGCTCGCAACAGGTTGAAGAAGCCATCCGCTTTGACATCAAACACCAAGTCAAACTGAGCTGGATCTTTGTCAGGCAGGGTTCGGCTGATTTCCAATCCACCAGCATGAACCAACACATCAATCCGCCCGAAACGCTGGCGAATATCGGCCACAACCGCGGTGACACCAACTTCATCCAGCAAGTTCAGGCTGTAGTAGTATGCCACTCCACCAGCTTCCTGCACTGACTCAACGGCTCGCAAGGCAGCATCCTGACGTTCGATAGCTGACAGTTGCTTGTCGACTTGCACCGGCGTCAACTTCTCACCGGCTGCGCGAGATTGTTCAATGATCTGCAACTTGAGAGCATCTTTATCCTTACGGAATAGGGCAATCAGAGGATCATCTGGTGCTGGCAGGGGCGTCAAGTCGAGCAGATAGAATATGCCCTGACTGGCGGCTGCCAGATCGGCCACAATCGCGCTGGTGATGCCGCCTGCTGCGCCGGTCACGACAAATACCGTGTCAGAATTCAATACCAGACCGGGTTGACCATCAGCAGCCGGTTGTTCTACGAGCGTGACAGCACAACGCTGTTCATCATAATAGCCCACTTCAACGATGCCCGGATCCGTTAACGTCTCAGCGATCAGCGCGTCTGCTGGTGCTGCGGCTTTACGGCTGATGGCAAAATCCACCACCTTCACCAGCACATCTCCTCGTTCGCGTTTGTAGGCTTTGCTGAAGCCGGCCACTGCCCCGCCCAATGGAGCTGTAGCGCCTGCATTGTGATAGCCATGCAGACCACCGAGCCGGGTTGCGCTGACGAGGAACGTTCCAACAGCGCTGATGCTGTTGTACAGAGTGCGCATCGTCAGATACAAATTCTTGATGCGCTGGCGGTTAAGTTCGCGCCATTGCGCTAAATCCATCTCATTCAATTCTGGCTCAACATCCAGGGCAGGCAGCCAATACACGCCCTGAATTGGCCCCTCGCTCAACCAGATTTTGAGCTGGCGTTGCAGCTCTGCACCTGCTATTCCAGGATCATCTATCGTGAGGGTTGTCACCCCCAGTTTTTCCAGGCGATTGACCAATGCTTTCGCTACCCCATCGCGACACCCCATCACGACGACGCGGCTGGAAGAGGTCAGTTGGACACCTGTTGGTTTGCACCATTCCAGCGGCGGACGTAGCACAGGTACTGCAACTCGACGAGGGATCCGATCGGCGGCTTCCAGGGAACCAAGCAAGTGAGAATTGGAGGCAATCGTTTTAGTCGGCTCAGTTTTGTCATTCGGCGAAGATGCAGGCGATTGAGCAACGGGAACAATACTCAGATCAGGCCGCATCTCCCGCACAAAGCCGATAACCCTCGCCAGAGTCGGATAGTCACGTAGCTTCAGATCATCGCGTCGGGGGATATCGAAGCGGGTGCGGATCGCCGCGAAGGTCTCAGCCTGCTTGACCGTGTCCACGCCCAGATCTGCTTCCAGATCAAGGTCGAGGTCGAGCATATCAGTCGGATACCCTGTCGCCTGTGACACAATCTCCAAAACCGCTGTCACTATTGGGTCAACCGGCATCGCCGCAGTGATCTGAATAGGTGCCGCCTGCGCGTTGGCTGAAGTTGCTACACGTGCTTGTACCGATTGAGTCGCCAAATCAGGGCGCATTTCACGCACAAAGCCGATGACCCTTGCCAGAGTTGGATAGTCGCGCAGCTTCAGGTCATCCCGTCGGGGAATATCGAAGCGGGTGCGAATTGCCGCGAACGTCTCGGCCTGCTTGACCGTGTCCACGCCCAAGTCGGCTTCCAGGTCAAGGTCGAGGTCAAGCATATCCGTCGGATACCCTGTCGCCTGTGACACAATCTCCAATACGGCTGCCACTACCGGATCAGCCGTGACCACAACCGGGGCGGCTTGAGCAATCGTTGGACTGTTAACCGGAGTCTGTGCCGCTCGTGTCGCTGCCAAGTCAGGGCGCATCTCGCGTACAAACCCGATGACTCGTGCCAGAGTTGGATAGTCACGCAGCTTCAGGTCATCCCGTCGGGGAATATCGAAGCGGGTGCGAATTGCCGCGAAGGTTTCTGCCTGCTTGACCGTGTCCACTCCGAGGTCTGCTTCCAGATCAAGGTCAAGGTCGAGCATATCGGTCGGATACCCTGTCGCCTGTGACACGATCTCCAAGACAGCAGTCACTATTGGGTCAACCGGCATCGCCGCAGTGATCTGAATAGGTGCCGTAGGTGAAGTTGCTACAGGTCCATGTAGCGATTGATTCACAATATCAGGGCGCATCTCCCGCACGAACCCGATGACTCGTGTCAAAGTCGGATAATCGCGCAGCTTCAGGTCATCCCGTCGTGGGATATCGAAACGAGTGCGGATGGCCGCGAAGGTCTCAGCCTGCTTGACCGTGTCCACGCCCAGGTCGGCTTCCAGATCGAGATCAAGGTCGAGCATATCGGTCGGATACCCTGTTGCCTGTGATACGATCTCCAAGACCTGAGCAGTAATGAGATCAGTCGAGGTGGATAATGCGGGTGTTGGAGCTTCAATCACAATGGTTTCCATTGTGACTTCGGCCCGGGTCAATGGTGCTGTTTCGACCGATACTGTCGTTTCGATGTGTGCTGGTGCGCGGGTGTCGATTGCAATTTGGGCTGTAATCTCGGATGATGGATTTATGGCGACTGGTGGTACGACTTGGACTGGCGGCATCAGTCGTTCAACATCAGGCACAGTCATCCGTTGTGGCTGACTATCGCCAGCGGCAGAAGCACTGTTGCTGCTCAGTGTGCGCTGGTTGGGTGGTGTTCCATAACGCCAGCGATTTGGCGCAGGATGTCGAGAGGGAACCCCCTGATCCTGAATGCGCAGCGTACGCTTGCTGACCTCCAGTTGTGCACGATCGTACCCACTCAGTTTATCCAACCACTGCTGATACAGCGACTTATCGTCTACCCGATCGAGACTTCCGGCGATGCGTCGCGTAAGGGTCATGGCAATTTGTGAGCCAAAGCCCGCCGATAAATGGAGCGCGTACTGAACGGGGTAGCGTCCGCCTCGACTCAGATTGAGCAGACCCAAATCATGGTCAATCTCTTTGATGTTAGGCACGGGCGGCACAATTCCATGCTCAAGAATCTTCAGCGCGATGACATCTTCAATGCCCACCCCCATCGGATGCCCAGTGAGCCCTTTGGTATTGGCAATGATGATGTCACTGGCTGCTTCGCCAAATGTATGACGGAGCGCACTAATCTCAGCAGATGCACTGCCGCCACGAGCCGGCGTATAGGTTTCATGGGACATGAACACGGTTTGTGCGGCCATCGCCTGACGATGAAGGCCAAAGCGTCGTTCCGCCGTCGTCACCAGGTCATTCATCACCTGATTGATGTGCTGCACATCCAGTCTTGTACCGTGATAGGCACTGTTGCGGGTTTCGGTGCTGAGGACCTCGACAATCCCGCGCATCCCGCGTTCGCGCACCGCGTCTTCACTCTCGACAACTAGCGCCCCCGCACCCATACCAAGGATTGTGCCGTGTCGCCGCCGGTCAAACGGCAGCGCCGCCGATTCCACACTGTCATCAGTAGCCGCTGCGCCCGATGCCAGAAAGCCGGAGCCGATCCATTCCATCAGATTTTCGCCGGTGACGTTATCTGCCGCTACCACGACCACTCGTTGGCAGCGCCCGGCGCGAATCCAGTCCTCCGCCAGGCCGATCGCCTGCGTGGTGCTGGCACAAGCAGCATTCACATGAGTATTGGGGCCACGGGCACCGATGAATTCGGCGAACTGACTGTGACCCATCGCCAGGATGCGGAAGATGAAGCGCCGGTCAAAATCGTAGCGCTCGCGTTCGACCTGTTCGCGTAGATCGTGAATACGTCTGTGTATTTCCTGTAGGGTTTGTGGATCAGAGGTATAACGCCGTAGATCTTCCAGAAGTTCTAGCCGTTCAACATGACTCTTATAGGTATGGTAACGTGTCAGTTCGTCGGCAAAACGATCAATGCCAGGAAACGCGCTGGCAAAAATCACGCCGGTGCTGTCACGCAGTGGCTCCGGCAACATCCAGCGATCCGGCAGATGTTTGCCGGTTGTTGTCTGACGATAGGTTTGTACCAGCGGTATGCCCGCCTCGCGCAGGGCATCGATGCCCGCCGCAATAGCCAACTGGGTAGTGCTATCAAGGGCTTCAATCATCTTTTCCGGGACACCATATTCCTCGGCGAGATCGAACAATCCCGGCCGTCCAGCCAGCTTGATGACCTCGTCACCTTCTGTGATCGTTTCAAAGCGGTTGTTACCATCTTCAGATTTCACCAGCCGCGTGATGCGCTTGGCAATCATCCGTTTGCGGAAGCGCTCCGGGATGAGATCAATGAGCTGTTCGCCGCGCAAAATGCGGGCAACGTTCTCTTCATCCATAACTCGCTTTTCCGCGCCGGGTAAGCCTAGGCCACTGCCGCTAATCACCACCGAGCCAGAAACAGGCGAGTCGAGGCGTTGGGCTGCCGCGGCAGGTGCAGTTTGGTTGTGCATTAATTCATGTACAGCATGGATAAGGATCTGGTTGAAAGCCTGCATCGAGATACTGCCATCGTCAGAACGGGTTGGATTTGCCATAGGCGTTTCACTCACTTCAATAGTCACTTCGGGTGGTGGAACGACAGCCGGAACGGTCGCATACCCGGCGGCATACAGTCCACACAGGGCTTGATTGAATGCAGCCAGATCGCCAGTCTTGGGATGATTTGTCAGCAAGGAGAGAATGTCAGACTGCTGGGCGAAGACATCATCAACAAAGCCCTTCAATGCGCGCTTGGGACCGACCTCAACAAATATTCGCGCACCGGCCTGATAGAGCGTTTTCAACCCCTTTACCCATTGTACCGGCGAGGCGATTTGCTCCTGGAGAATATCCTTAATGCGATCAACCGACCGTGGGTAGAACTCGCCGCTGACATTGCCGATGAGCGGAAGTTGTGGCAGCGCAATCCGAGATCGATCCAAGACCTGCCGCAATGGTGCGCTGGCTGGAGCGACAATGCGGGTATGAAATGCATGACTCACGGGCAACCGCAGCGCTTTGTATCCGCGTTCGGTAAAGAGATCAACAGCCTGCTCAACCGCTTTGGTTTCGCCACCAATCACAGCCTGACTCTCACTGTTGATATTGGCTGGGACTACATAGCCATCCACCCGTTTTAGGATAGCTTCGACCTCGGCCAGCGGAGCAATCACCGCCGCCATCGCCCCATTATCTGCCACTTCAATCTTGCTCATTTCACTGCCCCGCGCCGCAGCGGCTTCCAGTGCGTCAGCGAACGGCATCACCCCGGCAGCGATCAGGGCGGCATATTCGCCCAGCGAATGCCCCATCACCATGTCGGGTTTGAAGCCATAGGCTTCTAATAGGCGCAGCAGCGCAATATCCAGCGTGAGCATGGCTGGCTGGGTGATAGCTGTTTGCATCAGATCGATTTCGGCCTGGGCATCAGGCGAGTCCATGAAGATAAAGGCAGTCAACGGTTTGCCGAGGATGGGCGTCATGATGCGGTCTGCTTCAGCGAAGACCTCCGCCACAACTGGGAAGGTCTGGGCCAGTTCACGCCCCATGTTGATGTACTGACTGCCCTGCCCCGGAAAAAGAAAGACGACCTTACCAGGCGTTTCGCCGCTGCGTCGGAAGATACCCTGCGATTGCAGTGGTTTCCAGGCGGCCAGATTGTCAAAACCCATCGCCTTCTGTGCGGTCTGAACGCGGTGCAGCAGTTCGTCATGATCGCCATAATCGATGACCAGACGCTCTGGTGCACGAATCTCTAACGGGTCTGGCAGTTGAGGTGGTGGCGTCCAGCCATTCTGGATGCGTTCGATCAGGCGATCCACTTTATCTTTGAGCGCCGTCGCTGTCCTGGCACCTAGAGCGAGGATGCCGCGTGGCGGCGCAGTCAGGCGAACCGGCGGAGCATCCAGCACTGATGCCCGAACGGGATTAAGGGTAGTCTGAACATCTACCCCGGCATAACTGCGCCGGTTGCTCGTCAATTGCCCGGGCTGATGCTCTTCCATCACAATATGAAAATTCGTACCCCCAAAGCCATAGGCGCTCACACCGCAACGACGGGGTGTCCCATTAGCCTTTTCCCACGTCTCAGCCTGATGAATCAGGCGAAACGGCGTTTGGGCGAAATTGATATTCGGATTCGGGCGATCCGCGTTAAGTGTCGGTGGCAGTATGCGATGATGGAGCGCGAGCGTCGCCTTCAATAAACCGGCGGCACCAGCTCCAGCCTTTAGATGACCAATATTGCTCTTGACTGATCCCAGGCCGATTCTGCCTCGTTGCGCCGAGCCGTAAATCTGGCTCAGGCTCTCGACTTCAACCACATCGCCAACACGGGTGCTGGTGCCATGTGCTTCGACCAGCGTGGCGCTGGCCGGTTCCAGTCCGGCATTCTCCCAGGCACGCTGCACCGCATACTGTTGACCCGCCGGGTTTGGCGCGGTAATCCCTTTGCCTTTCCCATCGCTGGAACCGCCTACCCCACGTATCACTGCGTAAATCTTGTCGCCCGCCCGTTCAGCATCTTCCAGTCGTTTGAGGATGAATGCGGCTGATCCCTCACCCATGACAAAACCATCTGCGCCTTCACCAAATGGCCGACTGCCAGTCGCGCTGAGTGCGCCGATCTTGCAGAACTTAATGAAGGTCGAAACACCCATGTTGCGGTCAACGCCACCTGCGATCACGGTATCGACATGATGTTCGGTTAGCATCTCGACAGCGGCATTGATGGCTGCAAAGCTCGAGGCACAGGCGGCATCGGTGATGAAGTTAGGCCCATTCAGATTGAGGACGTTGGCGACACGACCAGAGACGATGTTGGGCAGTTCGCCAGGCATCGAGTCTTCAGTGATATTGGGGAACTGCTGCTCAATCACCTGGTGCCATTGTTCCAGCACCGCTTCTCGCTGGGCTGATGACAGACGGGCAAACTCGCCGCTGGCTTGCAGGGCGCGGGCATATTCCGGGAACATCGCGCGCAGATGCGTCTGGTAGTGAAGTTCTCCCCCCATCGCTGTGCCGATGATGACCGCCGTGCGCTCGGTGTCCAGCGGACGCTGTGGGTAGCCGTAATCTTCCAGCGCATCTGAAGCAATCGACAAAGCCCACTGCTGTCCGGGGTCCATTGCGGCGGCGACTTTGGGGGGTATCTTGTAGCGTTTCCAGTCAAACTCAAAATCCCGCACCCAGCCGCCGATAGTGCTGTAGGTCTTGTCTGGGACGGTGATATCCGGATGATAATAATCGGCAGCTCGCCAGCGGTTCTCCGGGACAGGCGTAATGCTGTACCGCTTATCCAGGATGTTTTGCCAGAATGCCGAAACAGTTGGCGCATCCGGTAAGATGCAGCCCAACCCTACAATGGCGACGGCGCGCTCGGCTTTGCTTTCCATAATCGCGGCGCTGATGGAATGCGCCTCTCCCCCTCTGGTTGGATTAACTGGCTTTAGCAAATGTGTGATTCAATTGTTCAGCAGCGAAGTCCATGTCGGCGATTAAGCCGGCCTGGGCGTTATATAGTGCAGGCAGATTCAAGCTGGTGATGAAGTTAGGGTCCGTCTGACCAGCGCCTGTCGTCCAGCGCGGTCCCTCGGTTGCGACTTTCATTGCTGCCTCGCGGGCAAAGATACGGGCTAAGGCTTGCCGAGTTGGAATGGTGAACGGAATCGCTTCGGTGGGTTTTTGCACGACACGCTCGGCAAACAGGGCAGCGCCTTCGACGTAGGCAATCATCTCACCCAATCGAAATAAGACATGCTGATGTCGGGTCAGGCGATCCAGTCGGCAGCGTTCCAGGATGGCAGACAGAGCGGTCATCGCCAGCGCTGCGATCCCGGCACCGCTGTCCGGTTCCCGCCGATGCTGGTCGTTCAGCCGCGCCGCCCAGTCAGCATAATAGGCACCACGTGACTTGAGATGAAGCTGCCAGCGATCACGGGCAATTGTCCACTCCATGATCTCAGAGGTGCCTTCGTAGATGGTCGTGATGCGCACATCGCGCTTGATCTTTTCGACCATGTATTCGCGGGTGTAGCCATAGCCACCATGCGCCTGAATTGCGTCATCAGCAGCGCGATTGCCGGCTTCCGTTGCGAGATACTTGGCGACAGCGCCTTCAGTCGCTAATCCAGCCTCGTCACTATCCAGCCGTTCCGCTACCCATTCGATGTACGAGCGACTGGCTTCCAACCGAGCTGCGTTCGGCACAATCAGCTTGTGGGTATATGCCTGCTTCTGACTGAGTGGCGTGCCACCCTGCACCCGTTCCTGTGAATAGCGGATCGCTCGGCGCAGCGCTTCCCAGCCTGCGCCTAAACCGAACGCGCCAACCATAAGCCGGGTATAACCAAAGACAGCCTGGGCTTCGGCCAAACCATTCCCCTCCGCACAGCCCACTACCCGATCAACAGGCACAAATACATCATCTAGATACAGTGCCGCTGTGTTGCTGGCGCGGATGCCATGTTTATCTTCTGGTTTACCATGAGTAAAGCCCGGCGTGTCACGCTCGACGATGAACCAGGTTGGCCCTCCCGGAGCCAGCGCCAGCACCGTATACAGGTCAGCTACTCCACCATTGCTGATCCACTGTTTGCGCCCGGTAATCTTGTAGCCGGTGACGTGCCCATTTTCTTCGACTGGTATTGCTTTCGTAGTCATGGCGGCCAGATCACTACCGGCTTGCGGTTCCGTCGCGCCATAGGCCAGGAGCAGTGACTCTTCGGCAATGCGTCCCATCCAATGGCGTTTCTGCTCCGGGGTTCCACCAACCGTGATCGGGTCCGTACCGAGGAAGGTCGCCAGCACCCCAGTGGCTATGCCCAGATCAATCGAGGCCATTAATTCCGAGACACGGTAAATGTCATACGCGCCCCCGCCCAATCCACCATATTCCTCTGGAATGAATGTCAGGTGCAGCCCCAATTGACTGGGATCATATAGCTCATCAAGGATATCGTGCGGAAACTCATCTTTATGATCGAGTTCTAACAGACGTTCGATCGGTAAGCGTCGCTGTGCATAGGTTGCCAGTGTGTCGAGGATCATTCCCAGCGTATCATTGTCAAGGCGTGGCATACCAACCCCTTCCCCCCATTTTCCGTCTTGATTGTTATTTTAGGAGTGGATGCCAGATGAGAAGAGTAACAAACATAATCTGATTCATATGAAGAATATGTGACTCATATCACTGAATGCCATAAAATGAGGATAAACAAAACAGCCTCGGATCAGTCCGAGGCCGTTTGTTGGTTGTTTGAGTGGCATTCAAACAAGTTTGAGGCGGGGATGACGGGATTCGAACCCGCGGTCTTTGCCTTGACAGGGCAATATGTTAGGCCGCTACACCACACCCCCTGATTTGGGATGACGAATAAAATTGTAGCAGTCCGATTCTCCCCTGTCAATATTCAAAACAGGGTATACTGTTTGTCACTTCTTCATTCAGTATTTTTCAATCGACAAATCTATCTAAATCCGTTTACAGAACGCATATTCTGTTGCGCAATGAGTTCATGGATTTAGTGCTGATTGCTCCTTCCACACCCCTGCTTCTTGAACCTTCCGGCTTCGTTTTTCACCTGCCAGCGGCAATGCGATGATTTACGATGCTACTTTCTGAAGCGCTGCCCACAGTTGATCTTCAACATCAATCTCGCCGGATTCATTCGCAGCGCTCAGGAGACGATTACCGCGTTCGCCCGGCACTAGTATCTCATCAACACCCGGTAGGCGCTTAGTAGACTTCACTTTGTTGACCAGCATCGCCACTTGTTCATGAAATGACTCGCGTTCAACCAGCAGTTCAGGATCAATCGCAACCACCAGATTGCCGCAATCCATCTTGTTCCCCTGCTCATTATGGGAAGTGCCGCATAGCAACCGGGTCAGCACTTCAACGGTCAGTGCCAGTGCAGCCCCTTTGTACCCGCCAAAGGTACGAATTGCCCCAGCCAATGCGGCCGCCGGGTCAGTTGTCGAGTTACCATTAGCATCATAAGCCACATCGCCTGGGATGCTACGCCCTGCTGTTTTGGCTTCGATGATGCCGAAACGCGCGATCGCGGCTGTTGCCATATCGAAGACAATCGGGCTCTCGGTTGAGGGGATACCCACCGCCAGAGGATTTGTGCCAAAAATCGGTTCATACGAGCCATGCATCGCTACATATTCCAGCGATCCGGAAAAGCATAAGCCGATAAATCCAGCCTGAGCAACCTCGTTCGCAAAATACCCGATAGCGCCTGTCGAAGTGGTTGTGTTGTTGGTGCCAACAATGCCAATACCATGTTCGGCAGCTTTGCTGATCGCCATTTCTGTCGCTCGCTTCATGGCGATCATGCCTTGATTGCGCCCTCCATTCAACAGCGCCGACAACTTGGTATCCCGCAGGACACGCACCGGTTCAGCAGCTTTGTCGCGTGGCATTCCAGCGCCGATGAGCTTGACGATACCCTGGTTATTGCCGCGCAATTGCGCATACATCAACACTTCAAGGATGACCGCTGACTCATCTGGTGGATAGCCGCTCTTAGCTAATGCCTGAAGTGTAACGGCCTTTAGTTCAATGAGTTGAACTTTCACGAATGATTGTCCTTTCAAACAACCCGATACTGGATCGGTTTTCCCAAAATATGATTGACGATATTGGTGTAATCGCCCGCTCGTCCTTTGTCCTCGGCACTGGCTGTATGGCTGCCTGCAGCTGTGTGCGGCGTGAGCACAATATTGAAGCCGACTTTCGCCAACAGAACGAGTGGGTTATCTGGCTTGATCGGTTCCCAATCATAACTGTCGATAGCTATTCCGGCGAGGTTTCTGGACTCGATCGCGTTTGCAGCAGCTTGCTCGTCAATCGTTCCCCCACTGCCACAACTGACCAGGATGGCTCCTGGTTTCATCTTAGCAATCGTCTTCTCATTGAGAAAGTATTTCGTCTCAGTGAAATAAGGCAGCAAATTCACGACCACGTCACTTTCCCGCAGCAATTGGTCAAGAGTAACATAGCTGATGCTCAGGTCGTTTTCGATACGATCAGGCAGAGGTCGTCGCTTATTGTATACAACCCGACACCCCCATCCGACCAGGCGGCGAGCCAGTTCGGATCCAATTTCACCAAAGCCCAGGATGCCGACTGTCTTTTGCCATAGCGTGCCAATGCCCACACGATTCGACCAGTTATAGGCGAATGTATCCTCATTCGTCTGGCGGCTTTCGCGCCAATCCGTTCGCGCATCCAGCGCAACTTGCTCCACTTCACGAAGGTTTTTTGTGAGTGCCAGCATCTGCATCATGAGGTGCTCCGCAACATTGATCACGCCCGGATCGGGCCAGGTGCAGACGATCACGCCGGCCTGTTTCGCAGCGTGAACATCAATGTCATGGGTTAGAGAACCCAGGCGCAGGATAAGCTTCAGTCGGGGAGCAGCCTGAATCAGATCATGGTTAATCGTCCCCACTCGTTCGGAAATGAGGTAATCTGCATTTGCTACCGCTGAGGCCAGCGTATCATGTTCCGGGCTGCGGAGCATCTTGACATCCAGATCATCTGGCGCAGCCGAAAGCGCTCGCTGTTGATGAAACTCGCCGCGCTCGGTGGTGAAAACAGCTTTATAACGCTCGGTCATGTTTTGCTCGATTCAAGGGGTTGACGTTCCATTTGTGCCGTGTCGAAGTACTCCCTCCAATAGACGATCTTTCCGTCTTCGCCAACGACAAAGACAATCGCATCGTCGGCTGCATGGCACGTGCCAGTAGCCAGCCGCGTTTCGCTCCAATGCCACTCAACAGCCCCAGTATTGCCATTGATGATGACACGGATGATGTCAATAGTGACCTGATGAGCGGTTTCAAAAAATGTGACGGCTGCTGAACGAATCGCGTCAGGGCCTTGCCACCGACCACCCGGCGACATAAACACCCCACGTGGCGCAAAATCAGCAATGATCGCCGTAAGGTCAGCCTGTTCCCAAGCTTGAGCCTGACGTTTAACCAGGAGCCATGCTTCTTCCGTGTTCATGAGTACTCTACGACCTCGGCAGCACGTCGATAGGCATTCGTGTTGAGTCCTGCATACCAGGTCATGAAACGCGCTGCTGCGATCAGGTACTGCCAACGATCAGGATGGCTGCTCGCGTAAAACTCTTTTGTCATGGCATTGAGATGCTTGAAGCTGTGCAGTAAAGTTCCATCATCGGTGCAGGCTATCTCCGTGAGAAGTGCAATTAACGCTTTTGGTTGTTCACCCGTTTCAGCATAGGCTTTCACTGCCGCTGTCGATATCCGGTAATCGTGCCCATAAAGCGCTTCCCTCAAGGCTGAAAGCAAATACTGGCTTGATTTTCCCTTCAACGAAATTACATCGTCACGATATGGATAGTGTTGCTCGATGGTGAATGGTACGAATTCAAAATCGCTGTTGAGTACGCTTGGCCCCCGTTCCAACAGACTACCTCCTTGAACGGCGGCCAACGCTTGAGTGCGCGGAGTCAGGAATGCCAAGGAGCTTCTCAACCCATTCGTACTGGTACCAATGTGAATCGGCGCCACTTCGCGGCTGATGGCATCAAAATCCTGATGGGGAACCGGAGAGGCACACAGGTACATATCAGCAGCGACCAGTGTAACCGCAGCCAGAATAGTAGCCGGTGAATAGCCTTCCTGAGCCATGGCGCGTGCCGCGATTTCTGGACGATCACTGGCGTGAGATTGATGGAATTGCTGTCGTAGGCTTTCGATCCTCTCAGGTTGGTATTCTGTCTGTGGTGATCCTGTTTCGAGACCGTATTCTCCAAGCAATTTTACAGCGCGATCATACGGGGCAAAATTCCGAGGAAAACTGGCACTGTAACGCAGCGTACAGCGTAGCATATCGAAGCCTCGTTCCCACCCAACCAATTCAATTAATCCCAGGCAGAGAATGGGCGAGATCATCGTGTGATCGTCAGTGACCATGCCCTCAAGTCCAATATCGAGCAGCAAATCAATCAGACTATCGCGCGATGTGTCCTGCTCAATCGCCACCAGACGGGCATCAGCCCGAAGATACTCGCCCATTCGCACATCAGTCCTGAGCAGGCTGATATTCTCTTCCAGGCTCTTGGCTCGATACGGGCGTGCGGGCAACAGTTGATACGGCGAGAGGCAAGGATCATTCAAATCAAAAGCCACCTGGTAAAGCGCCTGCATAAGCAGAAGATGACGAATTTCCCGTTTCTGGGGTTTGGCAAGGCGACGGGCATCTTCACAGGCAATCATGGCATGGGATACAAAGCCCAAGAGATTGTGCGCTTCATTCTTGATATAGCGCATCGCGGTCAATGCGCCCGCTGCCCAAAGCACATCTTCTTCAACACCATCTCGCAGTGCCCGCGCAGTCTGTTCTATCACTGTATCGGTATTCGACTCACGCAGCCAGCTAATCTGTTTTTGGACAGCATCGAAATCCAGTTGATGATTCATTGTGAACAGCATATAACGACAAGCTCCTTGTCATCTCACTTCAGTTTACCGTTCAAGGCTTTTGCAGATTTGATCTGTCAAGAACTTGACAGAACATGTATTCTGTTCTATGCTGATGTCATGTTTTGCTTCACTATTCCCTCTGATTTATGTCAACTTCCGCCCTTCATCCAATACATTTCAGGTTTCGGCGACAGGTTGTTGTGTTCCCGACAGCCGTTGCGCTTCTATGGTGCAGCGGCAGTTCACTCCCTTTTGAATGCTGCACAAGGCGACAACAGCCGAGCCGGAGCGTAGTCTCTTGTTGCAACTTTGCGCGGCCATCCCCTTCAGTCGCCTCCGCATTCGGCGGGAATACTGCACTATGTGCAAAATCGTAAATCAAATTACCTTGAAGATTAACCAGCTCTGCTAGTCGATCCTTTATAATTCCCATCCCGCGTAAAAACGGCGTATATGGGGTACAAGTTGATTAACAGCTTCTTCCATGCCACCTTGAGTTCTCTCGGCAAGCTGTTTTGCCAGTGCATCACGAATCGCTGTTACGATTTCATCCTCACTGACCGAGACACATTGCCCATCGCGTATGACCCACTGCCCATTCACCATTACGCATTGTACATGTTGGCGGCTGGCACGTCGCAAGAGAAACTCAGTCCTGTAATCAGGCGACAGGTAGTGATTTGGTGCCCATGCGCCGCAAACCGCCTTCCAATCGATGCAAACAATATCTGCCAGGTATCCAGGCGACAACGCGCCTAGTTGGACTGTCTCTCCAAGAGTGATTGCTACGCCGCTCCGGGTTCCCAAGTTCCACATTTGCCCAGCAGTCAGTGATGCTGTTGCTGCGCCCGGTTGATTGCCCAGTGTCCACGCTAATCGTAGTTCGCGCAAGTAATCCTGGTCATCATCTAATCCGTGACCATCTAATCCGACACCAACCCTTATCCCTCGGTTGATCATCTTTGCTATCGGAGCAATGCCACTCCGAAGGCGTAAATTACTGGAAGGATTATGAGCAATTCCTACCTGTTCATGCGCCAGAATCTCGAAGTCACTTTCTTCAACATGAACCATGTGAGCCAGTGTAAGCCAGTCACCCAACACCTGCAGTTCATTGAAGTGTTGAATGAAACTCTTGCCCCACTGCTTCTTCGCATATATCGCCTGATAGCGGGTTTCCAGCAGATGCATTTGCACCCGAGTATCTCGTCGCTTTGCCCACTCTACGCTATTCTGAATAAGTGCATCGCTGCACCACTGACCGCCAGCCGGACTGACTTGAATATGTATGGTATGGCTCTGTGCATCATGATACTGCCGGTATAGTTGGTCACATAACTCGATGTATTCCTGATGTGACCAATCGGGAAGACTCATAAACTGCTGCGCCACTGATTGCATTTCACGGGGAAGACTCGAAAGAAAGCGATCCTGATTTGCATAGATCAATGGGTTCTGGTCGATCATCGGTGGATGGAAAGCTACGCGTATACCCGCATCGCGATAGCCTCGTATCGAGTCATGACACTCATCCGCCAACGTTTCCCAGGACACAGGATTATGGCTGTGGGCGGTGACGCTGACGCCGGATTTCAACAATTGGATCGCGTCATAAGCCGCTGCCAGATAGGGTGGGATGTGAAGCTGTGTTGCCAGTTTCGGTAGCCAGATTTCTAACAGGTCATCTGCGATTCCGAGCGATGCACTCCCAATTGCTCGGCCATGATCGTGACTGTTGACCAGCGCGGGCATGAGCAACCAATTCTCATCACCGAATAACTCTGCATTGGGGTAGAGTTGCTTCAGTTCAGATCGAGTACCAGTAGCAACAATGCGATCCGACTCAACGCATAGCGCAAAATCGGCCACGATGGATGCGTTGGCGTCAGGTAGACCCAAGCCAGCCCAAATAATCGTGCTCACTGGAAAATACCTGCCTGCTGTCCACCATCAATGACAAATGTCTGCCCCGTAATCATTCGAGCGCTGTCTGAACAAAGATAAAGCACCATCGCCGCCACTTCTTCGGCTTGAATAACACCGTTCAACGGCTGATATTGATTCAGAAAAGCATCACGATCTTGTGGAGGAACTCCTTCTGTGAGTGGTGTTTCGATGTATCCAGGGCAAATCGCATTACAGCGAATCCGACTACGGGCATAATCCAGAGCAATTGACCGAGTGAGGTTTATGACTCCTGCTTTCGCTGCGGCATAGGCCGCCTTGTTTTTGGCAGGCCGAATACCGAATGTGCCGGCAGTGTTGAGAATGACCCCCCCACCCCGCTTTTGCATTTCCGGGATCGCAAACTTACTACCCAAAAACACACTTTTGAGATCAATGTTCAGGCACTCATCCCACTCCTGTTCGCTGATTTCAGTGACTGCTCCAGACGGGCTTATCCCGGCGTTATTGAACAAGATATCGAGTCTGCCAAATGTCCTTACCGCCGCGGCCACTATTTTTTCCACATCAGCGCTTTGTGCCACATCAGCACCAATAGCCAAAGCGTGACCACCATCATTTAGTATTTCAGATACAACGGTCTCGGCTTTCGACAGAGTACGATTTACAACAACCACGGCTACGCCCTGCCGCGCTAGAGCAAGGCAACTTGCTCGGCCAATTCCAGATCCGCCACCGGTTACAATGGCGACGCGCTGATCAATCATAACTTCACCCAGACCGACTTGAGCTCCGTATACATATCCATCACCTGATGGCCTAACTCACGTCCAAAGCCGCTCTCGCCTATGCCACCGAAGGGAACAGCCGGATCAAACCAGTCATAGGTATTGATCCAGACAACGCCTGCACGTAATTGGGCAGCCATTCGATGAGCGCGGCTCAGATTGTTTGTCCACACACCAGCCGCCAATCCGTAGCGGGAATTGTTTGCCCGTAGCAGGACTTCTTCTTCTGTCTCGAAGCGAAGAATTGACAAGACAGGGCCAAAGATTTCATCAGTCGCGATCATCGCTTCGTCGGTCACATTACTAAAAATCGTTGGCTGCATGAAGAATCCATCAGATAGATCACCTTCCAGCCGTTGACCACCGCTCACCAGTTGGTAACCGCCTTTCACCCCTGCTTCAACATAACCGATCACCCGTTCGAGCTGCTGTTGTGATATCAGCGGGCCCAAATGTGATGTTCGGTCTAAGCCAGGCCCAACCTTTAGTCCGCGAGCCTTTTCAGCCAGGACGCTTTGGACTTCATCGTAAATATCCGATTGGACGAATAATCGTGAACCGGCTACGCAGTTTTGACCACTATTTGAAAAGATGGCCCACAGAGCAGCTTCCGAAGCCGCCGATATGTCGGCATCATCCATTATGATGAGCGGCGATTTGCCGCCCAGCTCCAGTGAAACATGTTTCAAGTTGCCAGTAGAAGCCTGTACAATTGCCTTCCCAACTTCTGTAGAACCTGTAAATGCCACCTTATCTACATCAGGGTGATGGGTAAGTGCTGCACCAGCCGTTTCCCCAAATCCCGTGACAACATTGAATACCCCTTCGGGAATACCCGCCTCCAAAGCCAGCTCCGCCAGCCGAATTGCTGTCAAGGGTGTTTGTTCGGCGGGCTTCAGCACAAGCGTATTGCCTGCGGCCAGTGCTGGACCAATCTTTTGCACAGCCATAACCAATGAGTAATTCCACGGGGTGATGGCACCGCATACTCCAAGCGGTTCACGGCGCGTGTAGACATGAAAACCCGGTGATGACACAGCGTAGGTTTCACCAGTCAGCTTTGTCGGCCAACCCGCGTAGTAACGCATTTGCCCAATAGCGACATTGACTTCCACATTAAAGGCGACATTGAATGGCTTACCATTATCGAGTGTTTCGATCTGCGCCAACTCTTCTTTATGGATTTCCATCAATTCTGCGAATCGGTACAACAATCGCTCTCGCTGCGCTGGCATTAGCGCTGCCCATGTTGGAAACGCAGCTCGCGCTGACTGTACTGCCAGGTCAACATCAATCCGGTCGCCTTTGGCAACTTGAGTCAATGCTTTGCCTGTCGCCGGATTCAGCGTTGGAAAAGTTTCTCCACTCCTGGCGGAAACCCACTTGCCCCCAATCAACAACTGTTGATCGCGGTGGAGAAATGCTGCTACAGCGGGAAGAATCGGTATCAGATTGCTCATAATCACTCCAACATCCATCCACCATCAACAAAAATCATATCGCCTGTTATGTAACGTGATTCATCGGAAGCAAGAAACAGAGCCAAGTCGGCCACATCCGCTGGCAGTCCTAGTCGACGTAAGGGAATCCGCGTGTTTGCCCATCGATTGCTGTCTTCCTCAGATGGTAACATGCTAGTATCGATGATTCCGGGTGCCATTGAGTTCGCCCGAATACCCAACGGCCCATATTCATAAGCTACGCCTCGAGTCAGTGATGCAACTGCTGCTTTGGTCACACAATAGGCCGATGAATTCAGAAAGGCAATCGAAGCACTGAGAGAAGCGAGGTTGACGATTGCCCCTTTGATCTGATGTTCCATCCAGAGTCGCACAACAATCTGTGACACCAGAAAAACACTGCGAACATTAATGTCCATAATGCGATCCCACTGTTCATCAGTTGTCTCGTGGAAAGGGGAATTGAAGAAAATGCCAGCATTATTTACAAGGACATGTGGAACACCTAACTGCGCAACAGTGATCTGCACCATGCGCTCAACCGCATCGCGTTTCGAAACATCACATTGTATAGCTACCGACACCACATCATGTCCATTCGCTCCCGCTCGCTGGGTTGCAGCTTCCGCAGTAGCTTGAGCGCTCTCACTATTCAGATCAACAACGGCGACAGCACAACCCTCTTCAGCATAGCGCAAAGCAATCGCCTGACCAATGCCCCGTCCTGCACCCGTCACGATAGCAATCTTATCGGCTAGTCGTCCCATATCCGATCTCCGCTTACTCATGTCGCAGTCGTGGGTCGATCAGGTGATAGGTTAGATCAACCAACATATTCACGACCACATAGGCAAATGCCACAAAGATCACAGCCCCTTGTACCACAGCATAATCCCGCTTCAAGATGCCATCGAGAAGCATTCGCCCTAAACCCGGCCAGGTGAAGACCACTTCTGTAATGACTGCGCCTCCAAGCAATGTGCCAAACTGCAGGCCCTGTAAGGTGATGATCGGCAGCAAGGCATTTCGCATGGCGTGACCCCAGATCACTCGCCATTCGGATAATCCCTTCGCCCGCGCGGTACGCACGTAGTCGGTGTGAATCACTTCCAGCATGGTCGAGCGAGTCAGTCGAGCAACAAAGCCGGCTGAAGTCAGCCCAATCGCCAGCGCCGGGAGAAACAAATGCCTTAGAAAACTGCCGAGCGCAGCACCGTTTCCTGTTAGTACATGGTCAAGTAGCATGAAATTTGTGATCGTCTCATACTGTACGCCAGTTCCAATTCTTCCACCAGAAGGGAACCACCGAAGTTGGATGGCAAATACGATAATCAGTATGATCGCAACCCAGAACAATGGCAGTGATAATCCGAGTATCGAAAACGTGCGCGTCAGGTAGTCAACCCATTTCCGCTTGCTGACGGCAGAAACCACCCCCGCACCCACGCCTATCACCGTGCTGATTACCATTGCGACGAGCGCGAGTTCAATAGTCGGTGGCAAGCGCTCAAAGATGAGTCGTGACAAGGGAATACCTGACGACATGGAGGTTCCCAGGTCGCCGCGAAGCAAGCCAGAGATGAAGGTGGCGTATTGAGTGGCAATTGGCTGATCGAGTCCCCACTCTGCTCGCGCTCGCGCAATGGCGTCTGGGTCGCGAAGTTGATTTGATACTGTGTCAATCATGTTGCCTGGTACCAGACGCAGCACCAGGAATGTCAGGCTGGCAACTGCCCACAATACCACAGGTAGCCACAACAACCGTGTCAGGAAATAGCGCATGGTTCAAATATTCCGCAGCTTGGGATCAAGGTGGTCGCGCAGTCCGTCGCCAATGAAGTTGACACTAAGCACGGTTAATGTGATGACCAACCCTGGAAAAAACGGAATATGTGGTGCATCAAATATGAATTTTTGCCCATCAGCAACCATCAAGCCCCAGTCTGGCGTTGGAGGTTCAACACCCAAACCCAAGAAATTCAAGGCTGTCGAAGTGCTGATCGCGATCGCGAGCATGGCAGATGCTTGCACGATGATCGGTGGAATCATATTGGGTAGGATGTGTGAGCGAATGATGTGCGAGTCCGTTGCCCCCAATGCTCGGGCCGCAAGCACATAGTCTTCGTTAACCAAAGTAAGAACCAATGCCCGAGCCAGACGTGCGAATACCGGTATCATAAAGAAGGCAATTGCGATAATGGCATTCGACTGCCCTCGCCCTAATCCCGCAACAATGAGGATTGCAAGCAGTACAGACGGAAAACTGAGCATCACATCCATCAATCGCATCAACAACTCATCCAGCCAACCTCGTTGATAACCCGTCATAACGCCAATCGCGACTCCAATGCTCATGGCACTAATAACCGAGATGAAACCTGTACTTAGTATCGGTCGTCCGCCGTACAGGACTCGTGCCAGAATATCTCGACCTGAGTTATCGGTTCCAAAAGGATGAACAAGGTTCGGACTCTGCAAACGCGAAAGAGCATCGATTTTTTCAGGATCATAGGGACTGAGTAGAGGCGCAAAAATTGTACAGAAGAGAATTACGCTAAAGAACACCATGCCAAAGGCTGCCAGTTCAAAGCGTTGTGCCAAGCGCAACAAGCGGGTGAAAGAACGATTGTGTCGTTTCTCACGAAGTAAAGCATTCTGCTTGTTGGATGTCACGACTTGCGAAGTCATCAGCATAATTGCCCACAAGATAGACCACCTGTCAACAGAATTACGTTAACAGGTGGCATGGCGGATGACTAGCTACATAGTCTGGATGAAGACATCGCGCAGTGTTGCACGACCTGCTGCTGCGGCTTGAATTGGAACACCCATTACGTCGCGCCCCATAAACACTGGCGGTGTGAGATACGCCAGATAGATGTATGGCATTTGTGCAAGTGCGAGCGCCTGAATCTGTTGATAAATCGCAATCCGTTTTTCTGCATCGGTTTCGGCCAACCCGGCGTCAATCAGAGTATCCATTTCTGCGGCCGTGGGCAGTAGTTCATGGAATGTCTGACCACCTGGCGAATTCTTGGAGTGGAGGATTAAGGCTTTGTCATTTGGATCAGGCACAAATGTAGAGCGCTGGTTGATACTGAGGGTGGTCTCACCTGCATTGACCTTGCCCCAGAACGAGCCACTATCTAACCCATCAAGTGTTACTTCAAATCCAACAGCTTCCAGATCAGCCTTGACGAGTTCAGCCAACTGCGGCCAAAAGCGATTATTTTCATAGGCCAGGCCAATCTGGATTGGTGTAGCTAAACCTGACTTGGTGATGTGTTCCTGAGCCAGTTCCAGGTTTTGGGTGCTGATTTCGCGCCCCGATGGATCAAATCCCAGATCGGTTGGTGACAGAATAGAAGCTGGATATTCACCGTAACCATTGAGGCCGATCTGAACGATATTGTCACGGTTGATGGCATAATTCACGGCCAACCGAATATCAAGGTTGCTGGTGGGTTCGTTCTTCGCGCTGGCTCCTATGAACAGATCAACCAGCGCCGGGCCAACTTCCACCTTTGTACTCTCGCCATTTGCCAGGCGATCCACGCTGGTGAATGGCGCATATAAGGTGAAGTTGACTTCACCAGCCTCCATAGCAGCCAGGATGGATGCCTCATCTGGATAGCTGCGGATGACCATACGATCCAGGAATGGGCGACCACCCCAATAGCCTTCAAATGGAACAAGGGACACTTCCTGTCCTGGCACGAAATTCTCAACCTGGAATGCACCGGCTGTTACCATATTGAGGCCGATTTCCGTACCAAATTCATCCAGCGCAGCCGGACTGATGACATATGCTGAAGGGCGAGATAGGCGATGCAACTGGGTGGCATCTGATGTCAGGAGCTTCAGCTCAACAGTGAGATCATCAAGAGCCGTCAATGACGCGAAGTTAGGCGCGCCATGCCCGAAATGCATGTAAACGCCTTCGACATGACTGACATCATTGGTGTCCGTATGACGATTGATGCTCCGTACTACAGCTGCTGCATTAACGGGTGTTCCGTCATGGAAAGTGGCACCAACGCGCAACGTGAATGTGTAGGTCAACCCATCCTCGCTCATTGTCCAGCTCTCAGCCAGGCCAGGCGACACATTCCCAGTGGTAAAGTCAGAGCGCACCAATCCCTCACCAATATTGTCCATGACATGAATAGTTCCGAAACCGGTCCATAGGCCGGTTTCAAGTGTGTCTCCCATTGACTCGGCAGCAAAAACCAATGTGCCACCATTTTCCTGTGCAGCAGCAGTCAGTGATTCAGCTGAAACCGATACTAGTTTGCCCATTGGCCCCAGTGCAAATAATCCCGCTACTGCAGCGCTCCCACTGAGGAATTGGCGACGGCTGATCGACTTTGATTGATGCTTCATATTCCTACTCCTCTTGATGAAACCCACTTATGTCTACACTCAACAGTTCACAGTTGCCGCAAATTGCTGCATTGGATGCTTCTGTTTATTGCACTCCTTTAAAATCACTCCCCTTCTTCGATGTAGGCGATTATCTGTCCTACCTCAACTTCTGCATCCACTTCATACGATAATTCCACGACCACTCCGGGGGCAGGCGAGTCAATATCAACATTCACTTTCTCGGTTTCAACAGTTGCCAATCCTTGCCCCGCCTGAACCTTGTCGCCTTCTTTCACCAACCAACCAGTGATGATCCCACTGGTCATCGTCATTCCAAACTTAGGCATATATACCGGAATGAGAGCCATCGATCCTGATCCTTATTTGGCAACCTGAACTGCAACTGGGTATGACATCAGCGAACGCACTGCATCCGCAATCTCTTCTGCAGAAGGAACAACCGCCTTCTCCAGCTTAGGGCTAAATGGAATTGGAACCGGTTTGGCAGCCACCCGCTTTACAGGAGCCTTCAGATCACTGAATGCTTTTTCTGCTACGCTTGCTGCCCACTCGCTGGCAGCTCCGCATACCAAGTGCCCTTCATCTACCGCAACAAATCGTCCTGTCTTTCTAACACTTTCCAACACCAATGACTCATCCCACGGTTTCAGAGTTCGAAGATCAATCACTTCGACATCAATGCCTTCTTTTTCAAGTTCTTTAGCGGCCTTAAGGCTATGAAGTACCATCAGGCCAACTGAACAGATTGTGATATCCTTTCCATGTCGCTTGACTTCACCTTCTCCTAACGGAATAACATATTCCTCATCAGGAATGTCACTACGCTGGCCGCCCAATGAGAGATGATTCAAAAAGACGACCGGATTGTCATCACGGATAGCCGCTTTCAGCAGACCTTTTACGTCGTAGGCAGTGCTTGGCATGACTACTTTGATCAGTGGCATATTCATAAAGAACTGATGTACTGATTGACTGTGGTGATGTCCGGCGCTTGAGCCAGAACCATTCTGCACCATGTATACCAGTGGCAACTTGGTCTGACCGCCAAACATATAGCGCATGGCACCCGCCTGATTCGCGATCTGATCAAATGCCAAATACAGGAATGTACCAAACATGAGATCAACGATCGGGCGTAAACCTGTTGCCGCTGCTCCAACTCCCGCACCCGCAACTGCCAGCTCAGAAATCGGCGTATCGATGACACGCTTGTCACCAAATTCCTTGTGCAGTCCACGTGTCCCGGCAAATACGCCTATTCGCACATCTTCACCCATCAGGAGCACGGACGAATCACGATGCATTTCTTCAAACAGGGCTTCGTTGATAGCCGCGATGTAGGTTTTGCGTGCCACATTCATTCTCCTGATTAAACCGCAGTAGTAATGCCTAATTCATCCAACCAGCTCTGGTACTCGATCAGGGGCAGATCAGCCGGACGCAACGGTAACTCGATCTTTGTCCAGAAAGGCGGTAGCAACCAGGGACGTTGGCTCTCCACAATGCGGCGATCCTGTTCTCGCAGGGTGTCTTGTAGTGCTTCAAAGTCGACATCATACGCTGGCTTGTCATGATCGTAATTTCGCGCAGACCCCCAGAAAGTGAGAGTGGAATTCCAACGCTGCGGACAGACTGCTTGCCAGATCAATGTGTGTCTTCCATCCGAAGAGTCAGTTGCTCGAATATCAAAGTGTATCGTATTGGGAATTCCCACAGTTGTGGTAATTGCCACCTCCCGAACCGCTGAGTCATCATTTGATTCTGCTATAGTGGCGTTGTTTGGTTGGGTCATGATTATCTCAACCTTGAGATACTGCCCTTCTCGCCAAACACGATGCTCTGGAGGGAGGGGATGTGAACGATTCCCAACCAAACCGGGATGTACCCACGGCCCATGCGTATCATCCAACGCAGCCATGATGACACGGGGTGCGGACGCGATCCAAGGCGCATAAGTTCGTAGCGGACCAATTTGATAAGTGCCATCATCAAGATGTGGTAGGTCGGGCAGATGAAAAGCCGGGTTCGGATCAAGGCACACCCAGATCAAACCATAACGTTCCTGGATATGAAAGGTGGGGACACGAGCACTGGATGGGATTTCTCGCCCAGCACTCAACTGCGGAATGTCAACACACTGCCCATCCTCAGCATATGTCCACCCATGATATGGACACATCAGACACTCACCGGAACCGGGGATTTCACGTATTTCTCCCAACGATAGCTGCGCCTGAAAGTGTCGGCAGATATCCTCCATGATCACCAAATCACCATTGAGTCGGACAATAACGAGCGGTTCTTCCAATAACTCAACACTCGACGGCTTACCATCGACAAGCTGCTCACTTGGAAGAACTGGATGCCAGAAACGACGCATTGAAGCGTAGTATGTCTCTATAGCTTCTGCAGTAGGCGTTCTGGCAAGTTGTGATTGTGTTGTCAGCTTCATAACTATCCTCCAGAACTACACCCATGTATCCTCATAAATTGATGATGTGTCCGGGTCAGGACTGGATCGAGCAAAGTCAACTGCTTTCATCACTGTTTCGCTGATCTCGTGATCCATCACTTCTAGCTCAGTAGTGGAGACAAGGTTGTGAGATGCAATGTAAATATGTAACTTCATAATTGGATCATTCCGCTCAGATGCAGCTACCTCATCGGGCAAGCGATATTCCTGACCGGCAAGGAATGCGGCTTCACCTTCTGCATGACCACCTCGCCGATGTGTCTTGGCTTCGATCAAGGTTGGGCCGGCACCATTTCGCGCGCGTCGCACAGCTTCTAGTGCGGCATCGTAAACCGACAACACATCGGTACCATCAACTTTGACGCCGGGTATACCATAGCTTACAGCGCGATCCGCAATATCCTGTATATTCATGGCTTTTGTAGAAGGCGTGAATTCACCATACTGGTTATTCTCGCAAACGAAGAGAACAGGCAGCTTCAGCGTTGAGGCCATATTCAGTGATTCATGGAAACTGCCTTCATTGGCTGCACCATCTCCGAATAGAGCTACCGATACCTGATCTGTACCACGATAGTACGCGCTCAATCCCGCACCAACCGCAACAGGAATGCCGCCACCAACAATGCCACAAGCGCCCAACATTCCAATCCGAAAGTCAGCGATATGCATGGAACCGCCCTTCCCTTTGCAATAGCCGGTCGCTTTGCCGAAAAGCTCGGCCATCATGCGGTTCATGTCTCCACCTTTAGCAATTACATGACCATGCCCTCGATGTGTGCTGGTGATATAGTCATCATCCCGCAATGCCGCGCATACTCCTACCCCGACTGCCTCTTCACCAATATAGAGATGCACGAAGCCAGGCAGTTGTCCCTGAGAAAAGAGCTTTCCAACTTGCTCTTCAAAACGTCTTATCCGCAGCATGCGTGCGTAAATATCGAGTATTGTTTCGGTAGAAATTGCCATTGGCTATTCAGCTTTCAGTGTAGTACAGAGACTTGCTGCTGTTCGGGCAAGTACTCGCGTTGCAGTAACAATCTGTGCGATTTCAATTCGCTCATCAACCATCGGCCAGATTGGAATGTGGCCTGGTCCGTACTCGACACAGGTGATGCCAACGCCCTTGAAGTGACATGTATCCGCAGTTGCCCCAATCCGATGTCCTGCTCCGATTACAGGGAAATGTCCTGTGACTGTTTGATGAGCATTGACAAGTTCAGAAACGAGCGGCGATTCTATCGATGTCGCTTCGCGCGCCGGCATATTCGGCTGTTGCGGACTTTGAGGAATAATCAATTCATAACGAAAATCCGTATCTTCGTGACCCATCTGGTCCAGCAACCTAGTCATATCTTCCCGAACACTCTCTTCAGTCATTCCAGGAACAATCCGGAGGTCAAATGTCAATGTCGTTGTGTCCTGGAAGTGTTCGATATTGCGCACAGCCATTGCAGGAAATCCAGGTAAGAGTGGATGGGCAGCATAGCGCAACCAACCACCATCAGTGATGGAAGGTAACTGCTGGTACGATGGACTAAGGGCATTGATAACGCGTGTAATTTTCTCGATTGGATTGATGTACGGAACACGGTGTTTAAATTCACCCTTGATGCGCGCTTTGCCCTGCACATATCCAACCGAAATCACACCGACATCTAGGTTACCAGCTTCAGCAACAACGCAATAATCAGGTCGCAAGCCCTCTTCAATCAGATGTAAAGCACCGACGCCCCCACCGGTTTCTGCTACTACGCAGCCAACGATCAAATCTCCTCGCAATTTGATGCCAGATCGCCGTACGAGTTCTGCCGCCATCAGAATTGATGCAACACCAGCTTTCATGTTGATTGCACCAAGACCATATAAGTAACCGTCAACAATATCACCGCTGAACGGATTATGCGTCCACTGTTCTTCGCGAAATGGGCGGCCTCCCCAATCGCTGGTGTCAGTGTGACCACACAACATCAGGCTTGGGCCATATCCATCACCCTTTAATGTGCCTATCGCTTGATGAGTCACACGACCGTCGCGTAATGGCACTGTC
This sequence comes from Anaerolineae bacterium, assembly GCA_022843385.1. Taxonomy (GTDB): domain Bacteria; phylum Chloroflexota; class Anaerolineae; order Aggregatilineales; family Phototrophicaceae; genus CFX2. The sequence continues at coordinate 52,070 of JALHNT010000019.1, forward strand.
TGGATTTCTACTAGAAATCCGCGTTGTTGCATCCAATCAGCAATCCAATTGCCAATCTCAGACTCATGCCAGAGAAAGGACGGTATTCGAATCAGTTGTTGTGTGAGTTCGATAACTTCTTGAGAATTGAACTCTGCAATGACATCCTCAATGCTGGTGTTCACAATTCGCTCCGAACCACAGCCCAAACATCGAAGCCAACCTGCGCCCCACCCCATAATTCTTTGACGCCTACTGTATTGCGGGTAGGATAGGGAGGATGAAAATATTCCCTAAAGACACGATCCATTTCGCTGAAGTTCTGAATGTCCGTTAGCGATACATTTACTCGAATAACATCGGCAAATGTACAGCCACCAGCGGTAAGAACCGCGTTGATGTTGGATAGCGCTTGCCGCACCTCGGCTTCAAGCCCACCTTTGACCACTCCGGAGCCATCGGGATGTGTCCCGAGATAGCCAGAAGTAACAAGCATGTTGCCCCATTTCAATGCCTGACTGTATCCGCTGCTCGGAATAGGGGCGCTTTCAGTTAGGATAATCTCAAAATTAGTCATGATTTGTCCTGAAAGAGAAGTCCGTTTCCACGCTGTTCGCCCCTTGCTTCAGCCAGATAGTTGTATATTGTCGCGCGACTAATGCCCAATTGATCTGCAACAATAGAAACGGCACGCTTTACTTGAAAAATGCCTTTGGCATCCAGCCTTGCGATTAGCTCCACTTTGTCGTCCCGACTGAGTATGGGATTTTCTTTTCCGATTTCGACCGTTGTCTCGGAGATGACCGCATGTATCGTTTTGTGAATATCATCCGAGAATAGCTCGTTTAAATGAATACCATTCTCAGTGTCAAGGAACTCAGTGATGAAATTGCGAAAATTTACGAGGCTGGTCACTTCGAAATTGATGCAAAATGCGCCATATGCAGTGCCATCTGCGTCGTGCAAAAAGATCGTACTGGACTTCATCAAACGACCGCCAGGGAGTGTTGTAATGTAGTCATACAAATCTTTATCGGTTTCGCCACTGTTGATGCATTTCAGCAATAGATCAGTTGCTGCTCCACCAATCGAGCGATTTGTGATATTTCCTTCGATATGGACTATTGATCGTTCCAGATCTGTGAAGTCGTGAATGACGACTTCACAACCGGGTGAGAACAAGCGCGTTAGAGCCATCGCTAAACGCTGAAGCATCGAATAAGTCAGTACACGATCATCACTGAGAGGCATCAATACCAATACTACTCTTTGACAATTTGTCTAATGCTTGTACGAACTGTACAGCGAAGATACAATCTTTTCCAGAGCTTGTCAAACGAATTTTCCAGTTCTTTTTTCGTCAAACTGACCAAGAGGGTGAGATGACAGACAACGTGCTATATGTTCAAAAAGGGCCTGCAACGTTAACAGAAATGAGTGGTACAGAAGTTGCTGAAGCCCTGAAACACACTGATGTTTTGCTACTTCCGGTTGGTGCCACTGAGAACCATGGTGCACACCTTCCATTGGGGACTGACACCATGGAAGCACGGGAAATATGCCGTCGGGTTGCGCTCCGAATGCAAGTGGATGGTCATCCAGTTGTGATTGGGCCTGTTATTCCATTTGGTACCTCCAGCTTCCATATGGGATTTCCTGGAACAGTGACATTGACTTCTTCTACGCTCATCACTTTGCTAAAAGAAGTAGGCCTAAGTCTGTACAAAACTGGGTTTCGCAAGTTTGCGTTTATTCATGGGCACGACGGCAGTTTGCCATCCATGATGGTGGCAGCCCAAGACATAGTTGACATGACACCTGATGCTCAGGTTATGGTATTGAACTGGCTGACGCCATTGAGCAAGGTGTATCACACGATCCAGGTTTCGAAAAAGGGAGAAGGTCACGGTGGTGAGGGGGAAACTTCTCGTATCCTTGTCACTCACCCTGAGATTGTGCATCCAGAGCGTGGTATTCCTCATCATCTTGATCCGACGGTTATGGCTAAGATTCAAGGCCCTGAACACATCAAAACGGGCGGCGCTATCTTTTATGCAACACGAAGCTATAAGGACCATACGCCGTACGGGCACATTGGCGATCCTTCTCTCGCCAAACCTGAGACAGGCGAAAGAGGATATGCAGTTATAGTTGATTGGGTCGTGTCAGTGTTGAAGCGGGATTATTTCTCATAACTTGCCGCAAATAATCGATTGTGCCTTGCCGCGGACAGTCAGGGACTATCTGAGTTGATTAAGCGTGGTAGGTGAGTTTGTAAACGCAAACGACCAATTCCCATTGGGAAGACAAGGATTGGGTATACTATTGAGAAACATCAACTGCTGACTTGGATTTGTAGCATATGGCGACAAAAGATCTCTTCATATCGTACTCTCGCCGAGACAATACGTTTGTCCGTAAATTGCATGAATCACTCAAGCAATCCGGACGTGATGTCTGGGTTGATTGGGAGAATATTCCGCTTACAGCGGAATGGATGGAGGAAATTGAACGAGGAATAGAAAACGCAAATGCACTCGCGTTTGTGATTTCGCCTGACTCGGTAGCGTCTGAGATATGCACCAAAGAACTTGCTCATGCGATCAATAACAATAAGCGTCTGGTTCCGATTCTCTACCGCGAATTGACACGTGAAGATCAGAAATCACTTCATCAATCACTCTCTGCCCATAATTGGATATTCTTTCGTGAAAATGACGACTACCAGAGTTCATTTCAGGCTCTAACAAAAGCCCTGGATACTGATCTGGAATATGTGCGTGATCACACAAGGCTCTTGACTCGCGCTATCGAATGGGATCAAAAAGATCGGGATCGCAGTTTCCTGTTGCGTGGAAAAGATCTGCAGAATGCTGAAGTTTGGTTTGAGAAAAGCGCGAACAAAGAACCCAAGATTACGGAACTACAGAAAACGTACATCTCAGCAAGTCGCCAGGCAGAAAACTGGCGACGACGTGAGCGTATTTTGAACAGCATCATTACACTTGCGTTAGTCGCTACGATCGTTGCCCTGGGCATTGCCTATTGGCAATTCACTCTCGCCACAGAAGCCAGTGCAAAAGCACAGCAACTATCCCTTGCGGCCAACGCTCAAGTTGCTTTAACCAACTACAATCGAGATTTGGCGCTGGCACTCGCCCTAACCGCAAATCGCACCGGACAGCCGCTGGGCGAAACAGAAAGAGCGCTATCAGATGCCGCATACAATCCTGGTACGCAGCTTGTATTCAGCGAGCATACTGGTGCGGCGAATGCGGTAGCTTTCAGCCCAGATGGGACATGGGTTGCATCGGGTTCAGGTGACAACAGTGTTCTCGTATGGAATCTCCAAACGGGAACTATTCTCCACAATTTACAGGGACATACGAGACCGATCAAGAGCATTGCCATTAGCCCAAACGGATTAATGATCGCATCGGGCGATGAAGAAGGTGCAATACACCTATGGAATGTTGCGGATGGCAATTCGATTCGAGTTCTAGCGGGTCATGGCATGTCGGTGCGATCCTTGAAGTTCAGTGCTGATAACGATCTCCTCCTTTCAGGCTCCGATGATAAAACAGCACGTATGTGGCAGATTGAAAGTGGTGAATCGACAACACTTTTCGAAGCCAATGGATCGGTGTTTGCCGTATTGTTTCATCCTTTAGATCAAACAGTGCTTGTCTTTGCTTTGGACACCCCCCCTACCCGCTGGAATGCAACTACAGGTGAAAACATCCGTGAATATTCCAACCAACAGGTGACAGGTCAGATCAATTTGGATGTTGGAGCCGCGGCGATTACCCCTGATGGCGAATATGTTCTTTCGGGTTGGGGAATCGAACTCCGCCTGTGGAGTCTCGATACTGGCGAGACCGTCCGTTCAATGGCTGGACATGGTAGCTACGTCAATAGCATCAGTATCAGTCCTGATGGCACATATGCATTATCGAGCGCTCGACGAGAGAACAGTATCCGAATGTGGCGTATCAGCAATGGTGAAGAAATCAGTCGATTTGAAGGGCATCGCGGAGTAGTTCAAAATGTGGCAATCAGTGCATCTAATGGACGCTATGCCCTGACTGCTTCTGTTGATACAACCGTGCGTTTATGGGATCTTGCGAATGGTGCCGAAGTGAAGGCATTAACCGGACCCAGCGGTGACATCTATGGAGTTGCCTACAGTCCTATAGCGGATACTGCTGTTTCTGGCGACACAAAGGGTGAGATATGGGTATGGGATATAAATAGTGGGCAGGCTATCACGTCATTCTCAGCTCATGAAGGAACCATTTGGAGCGTAGCCTATAACCACGATGGGACACAGGTTCTGACCGGCAGTGCGGACAAAACAGCATGTCTCTGGAGTAGTGAGGCATGGGAAAAGTTGCGTTGTTTTGGCCCTCATGATAGGGAAGTTACAAGTGTCGCTTTTGGCCCTGATGGTTCAACCCTTCTGACAGGTTCTAATGACCAGATGATTCGGCTTTGGGATACGACTACAGGCGACTTATTGCGCACCTACGAAGAAACAGATGGTCAATTGCGATCATTGTTCTTCAATGCTAGTGGAACTCAATTCCTGGCAGGCGCAGATCATGGTCGTCTGATTGAAGTCGAAACGGGTAGTGTTTTGCTCAGATTAGAAGGTCATTCAGACCGAATTAACAGCATTGCATTTAGCCCAGATAACCGTCAGATTGTGACTGGATCTGGTGATGGCTCCATTCGATTGTGGGATGGCACAACTGGCACAACACAGAGAGTCTTTGAGGGGCATACGGGACAAGTAAGGTCAGTAGCCTTCAGCCAGGATGGGCTACGGATTTTGTCCAGCTCGGCTGATGCCACACTGCGCTTGTGGGACACACGGACTGGTCTAGAAGTACGCCGCTTTGAGGGGCATCGAGAGTGGATCAATCAAGCCGTCTTCAGTCGGGATGGTCATTCTGCTCTCAGTGGTTCATGGGACAATACACTGAAACTCTGGCACATACATACCCTTCCAGAATTGATTGCCTGGGCTACAGATAGTCGCTATATTCGTGACCTGACCTGTAATGAACAGCGCATTTATCTGGTTGAAACAAGCGTAACGTGTCCACCGAACTCCTGATTCACAATTGAATGGATTTAGGCTGTGAAATTGAATATTCGAGCCGAGGAATGGCCACGATTTCGTGCGCTATTTTTGAGCTTTTTCCTGTTCACGATTGGCCTTGTATGGGCGGGTAACACTCTACGTGCTGAGTTGGTCAACATCAGCATGGCATTTTGGTCACAAGCGCAACTGATCAGTGCAATTGTGGTGATTGTCATTTCCGTTCTGTATACCGCCTATGTTGATCGCATCTCAAAAGATCACATGTTCGTGGTGATAAATGCTCTGGGTATTGTTTTTGGATTAGCAAATGTCCCACTACTCATCTCCTCAGATGTCAGACTCCAGGCAATAGGTTTTTTGCTCCTTTGGGTACTTTATCAACTGCTTTTCTATATATGGATTATTCACTGGGGCACCTACATTATTGATCAGTATGATAGTCAATCTGCAAAGCGGATATTTCCGCTGTTGGGTGCAGCTCGTCCACTTGCCACTACTTTTGCTGGTGTTGTGTACAGTCTATTGGTGTCATTTCTTCAGCTCAATACGCTTGGCGTTCTGGTTGCATGGGTCGCTCTTCTTGGTGCAAGCTTTCTCTTTTTGTCGGGTAGCAATAGACCCTCGGCATCAGTTATTGACCACTCGAAATCAATTAAGTCCCCTGTAGCTTTTTTGTCAGAAGGTATCAAAGCAGTATTTGCATCACATTTTGCGAGGTGGATGGCAATAGCTGCATTACTCGTAATTGCCATCAATACACTAACCGAATATCAGGTCAGCTTGCTCTTACGCGAACACTTTCAAGACAGCAGCGATCCAGTTCGCAATTTCAGCTCATTTACTGCACAAATTGAAAGCCTATCGAATATTGTTGCCTTTGTTTTTCAACTGTTTATCTTTGGTGAGATCACCAAACGAGTCAATCTTGGCAACATGAATCTCATTTATCCGACTGCGCTGATTCTCTCGACCATGGGACTAGTCACCCTGCCCGGTGTGGCAACCGCTGCAATAGCCTATGTGACGATTGGAGCCTTTCGACGGATTTTCCGTGATCCAGTTATTGGATTAATGGCAAATGCTACTCCTGCACAGACTCGTGGACGAAGTCGTGCGATCATCAATGGAGTCATCTCGCCAGCGGGAATGGTAATTGCATCGTTATTCCTGCAGATCATCCCGCTACTGGGGATCTCTTGGCTATTGCCAGCACTGTTGATCTTGCTGGTCGGTAGCCATCTGGTAGTGGCGCTGGTACTGAAGCGCGAGTACGCTACAGCAATCGTGACCTTGTTGAAACGAGAGAACACGAGTTTCTTGCTGACCTACAACGAAGATGTTAGTGCCCAGGAACTTGGATTCAGCGACAAAACAAAATCTCAGTGGATCGTTGAACGAATTAGTAAGACAAGCGATCAGGATTTGCAAGTGTTTCTCGCGCAGATTCTGTTAGAAAGTAACGGAAGGACCGCCATCCCACCACTCATAGGACTGGTACGGACGCTGCCTCCAACCAATCAAGCCGCCATTCTCGATATGGTGAGTTCACATTCTTTCCGCAGTCAGGAATTGACCAACCTGTATGCTGAAATGACACTTTCTAAGTTCGATCAATTGCGACAAATCGGTATCCGTGGTTTAGGGCAGATCAGGCGACATGATCGCGCCTGGATGCAGCAAGCATTCGAGAGTTTGAGCGACACATCGCCACTTGTTTTGGTGGAAGTTATCCCTTATCTGATGAATAGTTCACAAGAGACTTATCGAGCATCAGCTGAGAAAGCCTTACAACGACTGACGAGTAGTAAGACAGATCAGGATCATCTGCAAGCAATAAACATCATCAGGCAATTGGGTGATGTGAATCAGATCATTAGCTTACTCCGTTTCCTCAAATCGAAAGACAATCAGGTACGACTGCAAGCAACCACAGCCATCAATGCCCTGCTAAAGACGAATGTTCCCCCACCCATCGTCCGGCAAATTAAGACGTACATTCCCGAACTGCTCAGTGATCCCGTAGAAGCAATCCGATTGGCTGAGTTGCGGATGTTGTCCAGCATCCCGTCCCCCGAAGCCTATGATGCTCTAATTATGGCCTTGAATGATCGCGCCAGGAGCGTCAGAGATGCGGCGTTGCAACTCATTGTACGTGTCGGAGACCCCATAATCCCACGTCTTGAAGATGGTATGCGAACCCGGAGGGATGAAGCGGGTAATATGTTTGCCGTGGCTCTGAGCAAAATCAACAACGATGCTTACCGTCACCTCGTCATCGAGCGCATAGATGACGCCTTGGATAAGATTGACACGTTCCATCAGTTTCTCGAGTTACTATCACCATTCCGATCATTTGCCAGCATACATATCCTGGAAAATGATCTCCAGATTCAAACTAAACAGAGAATTAATCAGATCTTTTTTCTATTGACCGCATCACGCGATGAAGCTTCAGTCAAAGTCATTCAAGAATCTTTGGCGAGCCGTGATCCACGTCGTCGCGCAGATGCAGTTGAGGCACTAGAATCGCTGACATCTCCGCAATTGGCTCATCGAATTATCCCTCTATTGAGTGTCCAGACTCCGCGCATCGCCACAACCGCAACGGATGGCATCAGCGCTCAGGGTTTGCAACCCGGTATGGAGCTCCTGCTGAGATTTGCTACTGGAGAGGACGTGTGGTTTCGGGTAATTGCCATAATCGCCTTTGCAGAGCTAGCCCAACAACATCCTGATTTGAAATTGCAGTATCCAGATGTCAACCAAGATACGGTGACAACCGCGTTCAAAAGTATCGACATCCGAAAACTGTTGATAGCAGTTCGGGCGTCGACAGCGAGTACCGATATTGATGTTCAGGTTGCTGCACGGGCCGCAATTCGCATGATACAAGGGCAGACCATTACCCATCGAATGAGAGAAAAGGAAAACGCATCGATGTTGTCCATAGTCGAGCGCATGATTATGCTGAAACAGATCTACCTGTTCGAGTCCATTCCAGTAGATCAATTGCGTGTATTGGCAAGTATTTGTGACGAAGAGTTCATCACACAGAATACGATTCTGTTTCGCGAAGGTGACCCTGGTGGAAAGCTCTATGTTGTCGTCGAAGGAGTCGTCAAGATCGGTGTTTTGGATAATGGGGGCAATCACTTCACTCAACTGGCTCGTTATGAGGGCATTTCTGCGTTTGGGGAGTTAACCCTTTTTGAAAACAGCACCCGATCGGCTACAGCCATGGCTGAGACTGATGCCGTGTTGTTGGGCATTCGCAATGAGGCCATTATCGTCCTCATTCGGGAACATCCAGATCTGAGTATTTCACTCCTGGGAACACTCAGCAACTATCTGCGCACAGCCAACAATCGAGTGGCAGAGTTGATTACCAATCCATCTCAGGCGGTCTGATTTGTGTCGGATGGATCACTGACCCACCAGACCTTTGATCCCGCGATCTGAAATCCGACTCGCAGTTGGTTGTTCTGACTGCTACTGCCTGGTTGACATTGGCTGACCATGAGATGACAGCCGGCAGCAGCCGCATCGTGAATGCGTCGATAAAGCAATGCTGTCTGACAGCCCCGGTTACGCATTTCCGGCACCGTAATACCAGTTGCCATCGAAGCCGCACCGTTTGCCACATGCAGGATGCCTAGCCCTGCTGGTTCCCCCTCGATGTAGGCAATGTAACAGCGATACTCTGGATGTCCGTAGATAAGGCGCACGGGCAATCCCGCATCACCCTTGACGCTATCATAGATGCCACAAAAATCATTAATCTCGTGATCACCGACGGCCAGAATGTCGATATGTGCTGGCGTTGGCGGTACGGAAGTGGTCGGTACACCGTACAGCATCTGGTGGAATGCTGCCTGGAATAAACCCATTCGATTTAGTATCGTCGGCAGATCGGAGCGCACGAAATAAGGCTGGATAACATAAGGATTGAGATCAAATAAAGGTGTGCCACCATTTCTGTAAAAGAATTCCAGGATGTCGGGGATATGTTCAGCATCATCAAGGGTCATCTCGAACACACGATTGAATATCTGCGGCTTAAAGGCACGGCAAACAACGGCTGTAGATTGACCGAATTGTTGAACCCTGGCGCCATACGGATTCCCTGGCACAGCCGCAATCTGCTTAACCCACGTCACAAAGCAATTTCGCTCAACCTGAATCAAGCGTTTTGCCAACGCTGTGTTTAACTGTAATGCTGGCGTGTCAGTCATATTGGGGTCAATTCAGTTAGGTGCACTCTAGACTGGCGATCTGATCCAATTCCGCCTGGAAATATTCGCAAAGGAACTGGCGCTCACGTTCAGCAACGTGCTGATCATAGGCAAACAATATGATCAGATTTCCATCTCTCTTTTGTTTCCCCATCTGGGTGTAAAGATGACGGATTTCTGATCGCGTAATGCCATACCTGGGAAGCTCGTCGGATGTGAAGAAACCGGCTGTTATAAAAGTTGCCTTCACCAGATCGCACAATTCGCGGCCATACAGCAGAGATGCCTCAATGTCTTTTCGAAATAAGCCTTCCAGCCCTGTGAACAAAGAACAATAGGCGACTGCTTGATTGTTGATCAAGATAGCCGAATGTGTCGAAGCAAACTCAACCCTTACCAAGGGGCCAGATGAAAACTCCTGTACCCCATTGGCTTGAAGTACATCAAACAGCAAAGATCTCACCGGTGAGTGCCTCCACACGCAATGCATTCCTTCATCAGTATAGAGGCAATTTGCCAATACTCAGTAGTCAAATTCACAAGGTTTTCAGATTCTTTTGAGTTGCTCTACGGCGCGAAGTAATCGTCCAGGTGACAATTGGCTACAGGTACTCCCATATCCTGGATTTGATTGATTGCTGCCCAGGCTTCGCGCACTGCGTCACGCCCTTCAACAACGCTTAACGAAATTGCAAAGCGTTGTTCCTGCCCCGGTTCCAACATCACCAATCGTTGCCGCTGGCGAGCAGCATTGAGTCCCTCGGGGATACAATTGCCTGGCTCGATACCATTCACATAGATACCGCTACGAAGATTTTTCCATTGTGTCAAATAAGGTAAGCTGGTGCTTTCCCAATCAAGAGCGAGCGCCATGTCATCAGTGCCAATCATCGCTTTAGTGAAGCCATTCTGTTTCGATTTGAGCCGATGGAAAAATACCTGTTCGCTATAGCCGACACTCGCCCCAGCGTAATCCCACCACCGTTGATAGCCTGCCTGGGCAGTGGTATCACGCGGGAGGACAGCTGCGCTTGGCGTATGCAAACGTACCCCATCACGGATGATAGGATAGCCCAGATTGAAATGGTACAGCAACATCAGTGGGACAGGTTGGTCGCCAACATTGGAAACCGTATCCCATATCGTGATGGTCGGTTCACCCAATTCCAGCCCATACGAACGCTTTAGCAGCAATTGTTCTCCGAATAATCGCGACTCAGCAACCTCAGCATTCAGCCAGATACTGTAGTCACTATCACCATACCAGTGTCGATCTACACTGATCGAACTCGCTCTCAGTCGGCTATAACGTCCATGTAAATCACGAAATTCACCGCTCACATCATCTTTTTCCGGCGGGCCTACATGCGACAAACCACAGGTTGTTAGCAAACCACCATTGAACTGCTGCAACCATGATTGCCCAAAATCAGGCGCAAATGGTGATCCTTGACTAATCCAGGTGAGCGCAATGCCCTTGTAACTGGCAGACCAAATATCAAGGCCGCGATCTGGCAGCAATGTAAACGACAAACCGCTGCTATTGTAGGCTTCGATTATCCGCATACCATCCGGCAGTATTGATTGACGAAAATCGATGAACTGTCGCATATCAATGCTGTGGCGTTCAATCGTGGTTCGATTGTAGAAATGAGAAGCTATTTTCATAGGGATGCCAGTGGTGAAGCTCCAGGAATAATCTCTCAAAAGCCAGTAACGGCTATCAGCATACTGAAACAACTTGCACCGGCAGAAAACTTACCGATGCAAGTCGGCTGTAAACCTAATCGGCCCGTTGTCGGGCTAACGAACATCATGCCAGGCGGTATAGACCTCTTTACGACCTGATCTCATCGCGCGATATAAGGCATCCTGATCGACAGGAATGCTGAAAACCCGGACGCCTACTGCATTGTAGATCGCATTGGCAATCGCTGGTGATGTGTTAATGGATGGAATTTCACCCACCCCTTTTGCGCCGTAAGGCCCTTCGCTTGAACGATGTTCAACCAGGTGACTGATGATCTCCGGTGTATGCTTGATGCTGGGCATTTTGTAGCGTGACAACAAGGTTGACCAGGGCACACCATTCTCAATGATATAGCTTTCAGTCAGGCAATTGCCCATCGCCATCACAATCCCACCCTCAATCTGCCCTTGCAGCAGCAATGGATTAATGGCGCGCCCGATGTCGGTGGCCGAGATGATCTTATGCACTTTGACTTCACCGGTCATGAGATCGACCGATACCAAAGCACATTGTGTTGCATACGAGAAGGCAAAGTGCATATCGCCGCCGGTGCCGAGCGGTTGGGTCTTCGGCCCCCAATACTCGTGCAGGATACGGGTTGACATACCCTGCCCTTTCGCCAGTTTGACCGCCTGACTGAATGGCATCCGATGACCGTTGTTGCGGATCAGACCTTCTTCAAAAATCAACTGATCGGGTGGGCAATCCAGTTCTTCAGCTGCAACAGTGCTTAAGGCCTGGCGCAATCGCGAGGCGGCATGACGGACTGCATTGCCTGTCATGAAAGTTTGCCGGCTAGCAGTCGTCGGGCCACCATTGGGTGTTAAGTCCGTATCAGATAGAAGCACACGTACCTGATGATATGGCACACCTAGTTCTTCGGCTGCACATTGCGCCACGACCGCGATTAACCCCTGCCCCATATCGGCTGATGAGCTGCGGACTTCCACTGTTCCATCGCTATAGGCTTCTACCTCAGCCTCAGACTTATCCGGTGCCCCACCACCCAACCCGGTGTTCTTGTAAGCACAGGCGATGCCCCAACCATATGCCAGTTCACCTTCACGCCAAGCCCACTTGAACTCCCCAGCCCGCATATCGACGTCGCACTTTTCAATCGTCTCAATCAACCCGACGCTCTCTCGGAGCAACTGACCCGTTCCAGTCGTAACACCGACACGCTGGGCATTCTTCAAGCGAAATTCAACCGGATCAATGCCGAGTTCCTCAGCTACCAAATCCATGTTCTGTTCAACGGCAAAAGCACTCTGTGTCACACCAAAACCACGAAATGCGCCAGATGGCGGATTGTTGGTGTACATGGCGAAGCAGTCAATTTTCGCATTCGGTACGTTGTAAGGCCCAGTTGCATGGGTCGTTGCGCGGGTCATCACTTTGTCGCTCAAGCTGGCATATGCGCCACCATCGCCATAGAGTTCAGCCTCGATAGCCATCAGTGTGCCATCTTTTTTCGCGCCAGTTTTGATGCGAATGATGGTCGCGTGGCGTTTGGGATGGAACAGCAATGACTCCTGGCGGGTGTAGAGCATTTTCACAGGCAGCCCAGTAGCTGTCGCCAGCATCGCGACGTGAATCTGACCGGCGATGTCTTCCTTGCCACCGAAGCCGCCACCAATCAGAACGCCTTTTACCCGCACAGCATCATCGGGTAGTCCCATCGCACGCGCAATCTGATTTCGATCCTGATAGGGAATCTGTGATCCGACGTAGACCGTCAGCTTCTCATGCTCGTCGTCGAACCCCGCGGGAATACCAATGGCGCATTCCGGTTCAAGAAATGCATGTTCGGTCGTTGGTGTGTGATAGGTTCGTTCCACGATGACATCAGATTTGGCAAAGCCGCGCTCGATGTCGCCATGCCGAACTTTGATGTGCTTGAGCAGGTTTCCGCCTTCGCGACCTTCGTGCAATACAGGCGCTTCCGGCGTGTTGGCGTAGATCGGATCAGCCACAACTGGCAACGGCTCATATTCAACCTCGATCAATGAAAGTGCCTGATTCGCGATTTCCTGAGTATCTGCCGCGACAATGGCGATAGCATCCCCCATATAGCGAACCTTCTCACCCACGCCACACAGTACCGGCCAATCGAGGAATACCAGGCCATGTATGTTTTCACCCGGCACATCAGCCGCAGTCAGAACTGCGCGAACGCCGGTAAGAGCTTTAGCCTGGTTCGTGTTGATGCTTAACACGCGAGCATGGGGATAACGAGACCGCAACGTGCGGGCGAATAATATACCCGGAAACAAATAGTCATCAGTATACTTTGCTCGCCCAGTGACACGCTCGATGATATCCTGCACTTTTTCGCTGTGGCCGATAGATTTCAGCGGTTCACTGATTGCTGGCTCATTCGGCGGGAGTTTAGCTTCACCGCGCAGCGCATGACCCGCCGATTGAATCGCACGAATGACGCTGGTATAGCCAGTACAACGGCAGTAAGTATCTTTCAGTGCAACCTTGATGTCATGGTCATCAGGCGCACTATTTTCTTCCAGTAAGGCCGCAGCCGTCATCATCAGACCCGGTGTGCAGAAGCCACATTGCACGGCACTATGTTCAATGAAGGCTTCCTGAACCGGGTGGAGATGTTCACAGCCCTGCTCATCAACCGATGCCAGTCCTTCAATGGTTCGCACCTGGGCATTCCGCGCCTTGAATGCCGGGAAAATGCAGGAATTGACCGGAGTACCATTCACATGAACAGTGCAGATGCCACATTCTGCTTCTTCACAGCCAATCTTGGTGCCAGTGAGTCCCAAGTCATAGCGCAGGACTTGAGCCAGCGTTCGCGACTGCGGCACATCCAGATGATAAGATTTCCCATTGACGATTAACTGCAATTCACTCATACGATTACACTCCTCATCAACCCATTCCAACACCTTCAGCCTGCGACTGTCCGGTTTGAGCACGATGTAGCGCCAATGGCAGCGCCTTACGCAATAGCGTCTCAATCATGTATCCACGATATTCGGCTGTCGCGCGATACTTGCTGGTGCGCGGGTGCAGTGACCGTTCGGCCACCTCGATCACACGCTCAAGTGCAGCTTCATCAGCAGACTGCCCCATCAGAGATTGTTCCACTTCGGTCAAGCGAATCGGCGTTGAACCCAGCGGGCCGATACAGGCGCGAACCGATGCATAGCGACTGCGTGAGTCATCCAGTTTCACCCAAAGTGCACAACCGAGGATGGGCAGCGCCACACCCTGTGGACGCATGATGCGTTTGAATGCTGTTCCCTCCCCTTCCCTACTGGCTGCGAAGCGGAAGGCCACCAGCACATCACGACTGGAGTCCAGAGCCGATTGCCCTGGCCCCTTGAATAGCTGGATGATTGGCTTCCATTCGCGTCGTCCATCGTTCCAGGCAACCAATGCTTCTGCGTCCAGCGCAACTAGCGATGTTGTTCCATCTCCTGCCGGCAAAGCGTGGGCAACATTCCCGCCCAGCGTTCCTACATTACGTACCTGCGGTCCACCGACAACACCACAGCTTTCAACAAGGCAGGTGGCTTTGGTCTCCAATAACGCTGACTTGACTATCGCCGTATGGGTAACGGCCGCGCCAACAGTAATCCACCTATCCTGCTCATAGATGTGCGTCATTTCATCAATTTGTGTAACATCCACCAAAGCGCCCAAGGGTGTACGGTCCTCTTTGTCGCCATGTTGCAGATCGATCATCAGATCCGTACCACCGGCGATGATGCGCGCATTGCCGTTGTACTGCCCCAAGACTCGAATCGCCTCATCAACTGAGCGCGGCATATGATAATTTTCCCACACGCCCATAACATTATCCCTTAACTACAACTGATCCCTTCTAGTTTATCTAAAAAGTTGCAAATGGACACCAAAGTGGGCTTATTCTTCGAACTTCCGCCGAAGTGGGAGGCGGGCGGTACGCTCATTGACGCTGAGTGGCGAAGAGGTGGAGGCGAGAACACGAGAAGATGGCGCTGAAGACACTGGACAGACTGGAGGCAGTCGCCGCCGGCAAATCACCATTTGGCGGGGTCATTTCACGGGAGCAATTGGCCGCCATCACCGTGAGTCGGGATTGTGCTGAGTGCAAGATATAAACTGCTAAATGAAATGTAGCAGTCTTGACTACTGACCCAAGGTATTGATTCACTGTTTTGCATGATTTGCATATTTCCCGCCGAATGTGCAGGCGACTGGCGGGAAAGGCCGCGCCGAGTTGCGAAAATTGCCAACGCTGACGTTCGGCTGCTGTAGCCGTGTGCAGCATCTGGATGGGAGCGAACCGCCGCTGTGCAATAAGAATGCCACCAAAGGCGAGAACACGACAGGCTGTCGCCAATGGATGTGAGGTGAGGAATGGTTGTTGATGAGGAGAAGGCTGAGGGGAAGAGTAAAGCAATCGATCCATAACATCAGGATAGTACAGAATATTTGTTCTGTCAAGATATTTCTAAAAATTACAGCCCTAATATACGGATGCCTTATCAATTGGACAATAGCAGTTTGTTCTCGTTGCGAAACCTGTTGGCGAAACTGAAAATCACTTGCGCAGGCGTGGATCGAGCCAGTCGCGTAATCCGTCGCCGATGAAGTTGAAGGCCAGCACCAGAATGGCGATTGCCATCCCCGGATAGAGCCACATCCACCATTGTTCAAAGAAGTCGATCCCGATGGAGACCATCCGCCCCCACTCTGGCGATGAGGGTTCTGGTCCGAGGCCGAGAAAACTCAACCCGGCAAAAGTCAGAATGGCATTGCCGATGTCGAGCGTTGCCAGCACCACTGCCTGTGAGACGCAATTGGGAAGCACAGTGCGAAACAAGATGTATATGCCATTCGCGCCAACACTCTTGACACCCTCGACATATTCTTTGGTCTTGATTTCCAACACCAGACTGCGAATCAAACGGGCGTAGCTCGGCCACCAGACCACCACCAGCGCAATGATCGCATTCCGAATATCAGCACCGAGGGCAGCCGTGATCGCCAGTGCCAGGATGATAGTAGGGAAAGCCATAAAAAGCTCGCTGATTCGCATCACGACTTCATCGACAACACCACCGGCGTAACCAGCAATCGCGCCTACCAGAATCCCAACTACGCTACCGAAAATGATCACAGCAACGCCTGCCGGAATAGTGATGCGCGCACCCCATAGAACTCGGCTGAAGACATCGCGCCCCAGTTCATCCGTCCCAAATACTGCCTCACTGCTCGGTGGCCGGAGCCGGTTACGCACATCCTGTGCCAGCGGATCACGCGGGGCAATCACTGGTGCGATGAAGATCAGGCTACACCAGAGGATCACAATCGCCAGACCGATTAACACCAGGGGGTTGCGGCGCAGCATGTAGGCTGCCTGCCGGGATGTCTCACGCCAGGCGGATGCGCGGGTCAAGGAAATAGTAGAGGATGTCGACGACAAAATTGACTCCAACATAGATGGACGCGATAACCAGACTGCCACCCATGATGGCAGGGAAATCCTGTGAGGTCGAGGCGCGGAACATGTATCGACCTAATCCCGGCCAGGCAAAAATAGATTCCGTCAGAACTGCCCCGGCCAGCAGATTGCCATATGACAGACCAATAATTGTTACCACTGGGATGAGCGCATTTCGCAGGCCATGCTTCAGGACAATCCAGCGTTCTGCCACGCCTTTCGCTCGCGCTGTGCGAATGTAGTCGAGGCTCAGAACTTCCAGCATTGAAGAACGCGTGATGCGGGCAATCATGCCGGAGACAAACAGGCCCAGTACAAAGGCTGGAAGTATGATATGGGATATTGCGTTACCCAGTGTATTCCACTGCCCCGATAGAATGCTGTCGATAATGTACAAGCCGGTGATGGTCGGTGGATCAGCCATCCGTACATCAAGTCTGCCCGGACCCGAGACCCAGCCCAACTGCACATAAAAGATGCTCAGACCCAGTAGTGCTAGCAAAAAGACCGGGAAACTGACGCCGATGAGGGAAAAGGTACGCAGGACATAATCGACAATACGGTTACGCCAGACGGCTGAGGCAACACCAAAGGTGACGCCCATGCCAATTCCAAAGATGATGCCGAATGTTGCCAGTTCAACCGTTGCCGGCAGGAACTGACGCAAATCATCCACAACCGGTTTGCGCGTCTTGATCGATGTCCCGAGATCACCTCGTGTCAGATTGCCCAGATAAATCAGGTAACGTTCGAGAGGCGGCTTATCGAGTCCCCACCGGGTACGAAAGGCTGCCACCAATTCCTCATTGTTGAGAGCATTCTGCGGCAAGTTGGTGACGACCGGATCAGCAGGGATAGCATTTGCGACGAAGAACGCTACCGCTGTAATACCCAGCAGTGTCGGAATGACAAACAACAGTCGTCGCAAGAAGAACAGATAGAATGGCATATAGGCACAACACTTCAATGAAAAGAGGGAGCGCAGAGTGTTCCGCGCCCCCAACAAAAGGAACGTTACATTCCGCGGCTCAGGAGAGCCACATCAATCAACCATTGCGGGTGCCAGAGGTAGCCCTGAAGGTCAGCGCGGAAGGCGGTCTGCACATCCGGCTGATTAAAGGGCGCAAACGGGCTGTTCTCCTGGTTCGCAAGCTGCAAGGTCTGATAATCGGCCAGGCGCTGCGCCTGATCGCTCTCAACCTTGACCGCCTCGATCAGCGACATTACTTCAGCCGAACCTTCGGTCCAGTTAGCGCGCGCGCCACCGACCTTGCCGCCAGGCAGGAAGGCCAGGAAGTCAGCAGGGTCCAGAATGTCCGGCCCCCAGAACCAGTAGCCGAAAGCCGCCTGACCGTTGCGGTATTCCTCCAGCTTAGTCTGAAGATCGCCCACATCCAGAGTCACGGTGATCCCCACTTCGGCCAGATCGGCCTGAATCTTCTGGGCGTTGGTATTCATATCCACGCCCTGGAAGGTGAAGTCCGGGTATGACAGTGTTAGCTCTAACCCATCGGGATAACCGGCTTCGGCCAGGAGCGACTTAGCTGCTTCGATGTCGCGCTTGATACCCTGATCGGAGCTCAACGCGCCAGCCAGACCAACCGCCAGATTGGAACCCGGTTGCACACCACCCCATAGCGCCTGATAACCTTCGTAGTCCAGCGCCAGCCGAATTGCCTTCTGCACATTCGGATCGGAAACGGGGCCGCCGATGTCCGGATTGGCGTTCATAATCAGGAAGTGGACGAGATTGCCCGGACCGCGGAAGATGCTAATGTCGGCATTTCCTTCGAGCGAAGCGATCTGATCGCTGGTGAGGTCCAGGGCGATGTCCACATCACCGGCTTCCAGAGCGCTCTTCTGGGTAGCGGCTTCAGGAATGTTCTGGATGATGACACGATCAAAGTATGGCGCGTCGCCCCGATAGCTAGAGTTGCGTACCAGAACCGTTTCGACCTGTGGCTCCCATGATTCGAGAATATAGGGGCCGGAACCGGCAGACGTCCCGTTGAGGAACTGCTCGGCTGCGTCACCTGTTTCGGCATCCGCGCCGGATAGTCCGCCATTTTCCTGAATCAGAACCGAGTCGGTGATTGAGAACGCACTATTCGGTAGCAGCGACAGGAAAGAAGGATTCGGGGCGGTCAAGACGATTTCGACGGTTGAGGCATCGACTGCCGTCACCGACGCAATGCCATCAGCCAGGAAGGCCGGGCTGCTCTTGACATTCTTAAGACGGTCAAACGAGAAGACAACATCATCCGCGGTGACCGGATTACCGCTGGAGAAGGTAACACCTTCAGCCAGGGTGAAGGTATAGGTTAGACCATCGTCTGACACAGTCCACTCGCTCGCCAGCATCGGCTCAATACCACTGGCATCAGCATCGGGGAAGGTAACAAGAGTATCGTAGGTAGCGCGCAAAACCACACCCGTCGTCTGGGTATAGCCGCGCGCCGGATCATAGGAATCGGTGCTTTCAGCGTGACCGATCACCAACACATTTTCGTCCTGAGCGGATACAGCCGCCAGCCCCAGAGCGAGGATGGCAACCAGCATCATCAGGGCATTGATGACAGGTCGAAGGGCAAATCGTGACATATTGCTTTTCCTCTCGTGCAACAACTGTAAATATCCTCATCAAGCGTTGTCCGTTGATGTGCGCGCCAATTGTGGACGGAGATTAAGATATATGCAAGGAGTCCAATGCATTTTTAATCCACGACTTTTTCGTGTTATAGTCGGCACACTGAAATCCTACTCCAACCCAACAGGCAGCATCATGTCATTTAGCGAACGGCTCTCTCGTTTTCAGTCGCATATTCAAGGCCATGTCGATCTGGTCTTTTTCCCGATCTCAACTGATCTGGAGTATCTGACCGGTGTCCCACGCGACATCCCAAATTTCGGACGTACCATCCATCCCGGAGCCTGGGCGGAAGGTGCATGGCTGACGCCGGATCAGCCGCCGGTGCTGGTGCTACCGCGTATGAGTGCAGAGTTCGGTGGCCTGGGTCAGATGAAAAATGTCTCAATTCGTGTTTTCGGTGATTGGGATGACCCGAAGACGGTCATCAGCGATCTGTTGAAGACCTTCAACCTGCCGACGAATCCGCGCGTCGGGATCAGTGATCAGGCAACGGGCGAAACAATCGTTCATCTACAGAATATTGTCCCTGATGCCCGGTTCAGTTCAGCCACCGATCTGCTTCGTCCGCTACGGGTTATCAAGTCGGAAGACGAAATCGCGCTGATGCGCCGTGCAGGTGCGATCACAGAAGCTGCTTTCGCCGATGTCATCAAGCAACTCAAACTCGGCATGACCGAACTGGAAATCATCTCTGAGGTCGATTATCAGATGCGCCGGCATGGCTCGCTTGGGCCATCCTTCACGACCTCCCTTTATAACTCTGGCCCTAATCATCCCCTGCTCTTTGGGCAGCGTATGGCAACCTGGCCGCGTGTACTCACGCCACCAGTGTCGGTGTTGTTCGATTTCGGCGCGGTGCTGGATGGTATCTGTTATGACTATGGTCGAACTGTATCGTTTGGCGCACCTTCAGATGAGCAGGTTCGCGTCCATCGACTCATCATGGAGGCTCAGGCTGCTGGGATTGCAACGCTTAAGGCTGGTGTCATGACCACTACCCAGGCTGATGCTGCTGCCAGAAAAGTAATTGAGGATGCTGGCTATGGCGAAACCTTCCGGCACCGACTCGGGCATGGGATCGGTTGGGACGTTCACGAACCTCCCTTCCTGACGAAAGGTGATGAGACACTGCTGCAAGAAGGGATGCTCTTCACCATTGAACCCAGCATCATGCAGTTCAATAGTTTTTCGGCCCGTATAGAAGATGTGGTGGTTGCCCGACCACATGGTGGCGAACCCCTGACGCGCGGCTATCAAGACCTGATTGTGATCGACTGAGATGCGCCAGAACATTTCATCCGGGACGGTCTGGGAGGAATTAGCTGGCTACTCGCGGGCAGTTCGAATTGGCAACCTTGTCGCGGTATCGGGGACAACGGCTACCGATGACCATGGACAGTTAGTGGGTGCAGGCGATCCCTATGCCCAGACGGTCTATATTATCCAGAAGATTGAGCGTGCCCTTCTCGCTGCCGGAGCCACGCTCAATGATGTCTTTCGGACTCGGATTTACGTCACTGATGTGAACCAGTGGGAGGCGGTTGCCCGTGCTCATGGAGAGTATTTTGCAACCATCCGTCCGGCTAACACATTGGTTGAGGTGAGTGCTTTGGTCGGTAATGGATACCTAGTTGAGATGGAAGCGGATGCGGTGATTGGGGTATGAAGTTTAGCCTTCGGCTGAATAACGATCATGTGGTTAATGACTATATGAAATGGGCTCTGTTGGCCGAGTCAGTGGGGTTCGATCAATTCTGGGTCAGCAATGACCTGTTCATTCGGAGTGCGCCGATCATCCTGTCAGCCGTCGCCGCAGCCACACGCCGCATTGAGATCGGCACCTGCATCCTCAATCCATATACCATTCATCCGGCTGAAATCGCCATGATGGCTTTCACGCTGGATGAACTCAGCGGCGGACGATTCAACTTGGGACTCTCATCGGGCGCAGGCGATTTTCTGGGCTGGATTGGGATCGAGCAGACAAAACCACGAACCGCCGTCATTGAAACTGTTGAGTTTCTCAATCACCTTTTCAGCGGTGGTTCATTGTCTCACACAGGCACGTTCCTGCGCTGGTCGCAAGAAGCCTACTTGCGTATTAAGCCAGCGCGCCGGATACCGATTTATCTTGGTGCCATGAGTCCGCTCATGGTGAAGGAAATTGGTCGAATTGCCGATGGCGGACTCCCCCTGCTCTTTCCACCAGAACATATCCAGTCCATCATTCCTCAGGTTCGTTCCGGTGCAGAGGAAACAGGACGACGCTTCGACGAGATTGATCTGGCAGCCTGCATCTGGTGTTCCATTTCGACGGATCGCGCGGCAGCCAGGGATGCTCTGAAAGAAAAAATTGCCTATTATGGTCATGCGATGAGCGAAACGATCCTAAGTCAGCTTGGACTCAGACACAGCGATTTCGCTGAGATCGAACAGGCGGTCATGCATAACCATGATCTAAAGCGCGCCATATCGCTCGTGACTGAACCCATGATGCAAATCGGTATTGCCGGCGACGCACATGACCTGATTTTGCGAATCGAGTCGCTCATTCACATGGGAGCAACTCACATCAGTTTCGGCCCGCCCCTCGGACCGGATATAACCACTGCCATTGAGACTTTAGGTCGAGAAGTGCTACCCTATTTTCATGACTAAGCATCTGGACACTTCTGCTGCTTCACGTTAAGACGTCGATTCTTTTATAATTGACACCTTTATGGCTCACACAATCATGATGGAGATTAAGCATGTCTGGTCGAAAGTTACGTGCCGCAGTGATTGGTCTGGGCATAGGTAAGTCACATGCCAAAGGGTATTTGAACAGCCCGGATGCCGATCTGGTTGCGGTCTGCGATATGAACCAGGAACGACTTCAGCAGTCCGCCGATGAGTGGAAGGTCGAAGGACGCTATGTTGATTATCACGCCATGTTCAAAGAGGCGGATCTCGATGTCGTCAGCGTATGTGTGCCGAATGCGCTTCATGCTGAAGTGTCAATAGCCGCTATGGAAGCCGGATGTCATGTCATCTGCGAGAAGCCCATGGCGGTGAGTGTCGGTGAGGCCGAGCAGATGGTCGCGGCAGCCAAGCGAACCGGCAAGCAGTTGATGGTCTGTTACAACTATCGTTATCGTACAGATTCGCAGTGGATGCGCCGCATTATTCAAAGTGGCAAGCTGGGGCAAATCTATCACGCTTCAGTCTCCTGGCATCGTGAGACGGGGATTCCCGGTTGGGGTTTGTTTGGCAGCAAGCAGGCTTCCGGCGGTGGGGCATTCATTGACCTGGGTGTACACATTATTGACCTGGCGCTGTGGGTGATGGATTTCCCGGAAGCCTTAACCGTTAGCGGCAGCTTGCGCAGCCTGTTCGGGCCGGTAGCACGCAAGACCTGGGGACGCAAACCGGGGCAGACCGTCGACCAGTTTGATGTGGATGACGGAGGCGTTGCCTTCATTCGACTCGCCAATGGGGTCAGCATGTTGTTGCATGTCACGTGGGCAGAACATACTCAGCCGAAAGAAGACTCATTCCGTATCGAGATTCAAGGCACGGAGGGTACGGTTATTCAGCATGTCCGTCATTACGGCAGCAACGACACCCTGCGTTATTTCACTGAGATTGAAGGCGAATCGGTCACCATCACTCCTGATATCCGCTTCGAGGGGCCGCAGAGCCATGAGGCACTGGTCAGGGACTTGATGAGCAGTCTACGTCAGGGGCAAACACCTGCCACCAGTGGCGAACAAGGGCTGGCGACCATTCATATCCTGGAAGCGCTTTATCAATCGTCCGAACAAGGTCATGAAATCGCGCTGACATAAAGCCGGTGAGGACAATGTGGAGCAGAATCATCCTGAAGCCAACTGGCGCTGGTTAGGTTACTACGTCGGGCGACATCGCTATGCCGCTATTGGCTCACTGGTCAGTGGCGCGATTGCTGGTCTGACAGCTGCGGCCGAGCCTTACTTGATTGGGATCATCATAGATGACCTCAGCCGCGGTGTTGCGCTGACCGATCTGTTAGGTTATGCCGGCTTGCTGATCATCCTGGCGCTAATCTCAATTGCCGCTTTCTGGGGCCAACGGTTGTGGAGCGGTACCGTTGCCTACTCGGTCAACTACGACATACGCCAGGATTTGTTCGATAATCTGCTCACATTGGAGCAGAAGTTTTTCCAGACTTACGCCACCGGTGACCTGATCTCGCGCATGTACAGTGATCTCGACGTGATCTGGCGTTTGCTTACTCTGGGCTTTACCCGGTTTGGCAGCGCGTTCATGACCGTGGTTGTCACTTTTGTTGTGCTCGGCACTATCAACATCCCCCTGACCCTGGTGGTTTTCGTCGTTCTGCTCATCTCAACCAGCATTCAGATGAAGGCGGGTTCTGTTCTCGCTCCCGTCTTCGAGCGGGTGCAGGATCAGGCTGGCACACTCTCAGCCTTCGTTCAGGATACAGTCAGCGGGATACAGACGATCAAGACTTTTGGGAAAGAGGCTGGCGCAGCACACCAGTACGGCGTGGAAAACGAGGAGTTCAAACGGCGCTGGTTGTACTTCAAGCGGCGTAATGAACCTGTCGGTATGCTGCCGAATATGATAAGCGAATTCACTGCCGCTATTGTGGTCGTCTTTGGCGGCATCATGACTTTGCAGGGGTCCTTGACTCTGGGAAACTTCGTGCAATTCCTGGTGTTTCTGGGGATGATAAGCACCGCGCTCCTGCAATTGGGGACGATCTATCAACGGCTTCAGCAAGCCAAGGGTGCGCTACAACGTCTGACGCCCCTGCTCCAATCACCGAACATTCATTCTGAATCTAATGCACAACGTATAGTCCGACCACGCGGTGCCATCCAGTTCCAGGGAGTCGGCCTCAAGATTGAGGGTAAATGGTTACTTAAAGATGTAGACCTCAGTATTGATGCCGGTCAAACAGTGGCACTGGTTGGACACACTGGCTGTGGTAAGACACTGCTCGTCAGTCTGCTAGCTCGTGTGATTGACCCGACTGAAGGAACAATCTACATCGATGGGCAAGATATCCGTGAGTTATCGCTAGAGGACCTGCGCGAAGCCATTGCCTATGTCCCCCAGACGACCTTTCTATTTAGCCAGTCGGTTCATGCCAATGTCCGAATGGGACTCGAAAACATTTCTGACGATGAACTGGCAGATGCGCTGCATATCTCCCGTTTCAGCAATGATCTGCCTCAGCTTCCTCAGGGATTAGATACACTGGTTGGTGAGAAGGGTGTTCTGTTGTCTGGGGGGCAGAAACAGCGACTAGCCATCGCCAGAGCAGTGGTACGGAATCCTGCAATTCTGGTTCTCGATGATGCTCTATCCAGTGTTGACTCTCATACCGCGGCTGAAATCCTTCATGATTTAAAGGGTGTAATGCGAACCCGCACCAGCCTCATCATTGCCCATCGGATCGCGACGGTCAGGAACGCTGAATATGTCGTTGTAATGGATCATGGCCGTATCATTGAACGCGGGACACATGAGATCTTGATTACTCAGGGTGGGATGTACGCACACATGGTCGAACGCGAATTGCGACAGGATGAGCCCTATGTCCGCGTCTAACCATACATACACAGCGACACGCGCCAAACCGATGCCTACTCGGGTAAGTGAGTTCAGTGATCGTTATTTGTTTTGGATGCTGGCGCGGTTTGTACGTCCATATCTGCGAGAACTAACCACCGTCTTCGCAATGTTGTTGGGTGTGACGATTTCCACGCTCTTGCCACCCTATCTGATTCAGGAAGCTGTAGATGGCCCAATCCAACGGGGCGATCTGAATGGCCTTATCCCTTTTGGAATTGCCTATCTGGTCGCAGTTCTAATTGGCTTCGTCCTGCGCTTTGGACACACCTATCTACTGCAAACGGTCGGTCAGAAGGCATTGGTCAATCTGCGTCAGGCACTTTACGAACACATTTTGCGCCAGGACATGCGGTTCTTCAATCTGACCCCAGTTGGGCAGATCGTATCCCGGCTCTCGAATGATATTGAAGCATTGACTGAGCTATTGTCAACCAGCATCGTAGTGGTGGTGAGCAATCTCATTACGGTCGTCGGAATCATTGTCGTCATGCTGATTATCAACTGGCAACTGGCTCTATTGGGCCTGTGCCTGATGCCGATAATGGTGATAGCGACCCTGTATTTCCGCAAGAAAATTCGATTCGAGTCCAGCCGCTTTCATCATGTGGTTGCTGAATACCTGGCTTTCATCAACGAACAATTCAACGGCATGTTGATCGTACAGCTTTTCGGACGACAAAGTATTAGCCGAAATGAATTCGACACGATCAACCGGCAGTATCGTGATGTTCACATGCGTCTGCGCGACTACTACACTGTGTATTCTGCCATCCTGCAACTTCTCACAACGCTGGGTCTGGCAATTGTGCTGTATGGAGGAGGCCAGGGAGTCTTGGCAGGTTGGGCAACGCTGGGAATGCTGATCGCGTTTATCCAGTACACACGGCGGAGCTTTGAACCTATATTGATGCTGGCTGAACAATTTTCCCAGATTCAAACTGCCCTATCAGCCGGGGAACGCATCGCCCAGATGCTGAAGATCGAGCCAACACTGATAGAACCTATTTCCACAAAGCCTGTCGCATCGCTCACTACATCGCTCACTTTCGATCATATATCGTTTGGTTATGAACCGGGTAATCTGGTTCTGAAGGATATCCATCTCGATATTCCTGCTGGACAACGGGTCGCGATTGTCGGCGCAACTGGCGCAGGAAAAACATCTTTGGCAGGCCTTCTGGCGCGATTCTATGACGTAGATTCGGGCAGCATACAAATTGGCGGCATTGACATAAGACAGTTGTGTCGGGCAGATATTCGCCGTTACGTCACTGTGGTTCCACAAACGCCATACTGTTTTAATGGGACTATTGCTGATAACCTTCGCCTTTTTGATGCCACCATCACTAGAGAGCAAATCAGCCATGCCTGCCAACTCGTTGGCGCTGCAACATTTATTGAGCAATTGCCCAACAGCTATGATTATCGTCTCTTGCCAGGCGGAGCAAATCTCTCTCAAGGACAACGGCAACTGGTAGCCTTAGCACGAGCATTAATCCACAATCCAGATAGTGTCCTGGTATTGGACGAAGCAACCAGCAACATTGATACTGAAACTGAGGCGATTATACAGGCTGGATTGAGGCACCTGTTGGCAAAACGCACCTGCGTTATCATTGCGCACCGTCTCAGCACAATTCGTGAATCAGATCGAATCTTGGTGATGAAAGAAGGGCGAATTATTGAAGATGGAGACCATAACACATTAATTCAGCAGAATGGTGCATATGCTCGTTTGGTTGAAAGCCAATTTACAGAGGAAAGCACAACATCAAAAAAGGTAAATAATTCGTGAATTAGATGAAGTTCAGTTGTTTTAGGTTGTATTTGGATTGGATAAACTGATAAATCATTGGACAATTGTGTCGATTTTTTCATATAATGAGATTAATCCGATACATCATGTCGGGATCTAATCAAATGAGTGTCAGGGAATCCCGTTTATGAAGCACCTGAGACCTGCTGTATGGCTTTTGTTGTCTATTCTGGCTGTTGCACCTATTGTCGCCCTTTCGCAAACGGGGGACTGTGAAGCTGTGGTGCAAACAGCACTCGAGGCAACAGACCGCGTTTGCACAGATACCAGCCGCAATCAGGCGTGTTATGGTCATGTCCATATCGAGGCCGAACCACAAAGCCTTGAAGAGGCATTCAAGTTTGAAGATGTCGGCGACACAGTAGATGTATCGCGCATTGGATCGTTGCGCCTGAGCCCGATGGATGAAGACCAGCAGACTTGGGGCGTGGCCTTGATGAAGGTGCAGGCCGATATCCCCAATAGTAAGCCTGAAAATGTAACGATACTGCTTTTTGGCGATGTTCAGGTCGACAATGCTGTACCTGATCCCATATTGCTTGATGCCAGTGTAATTGGCCCTGGCAATGCAAACATTCGGCGGCAACCTTCAAATAGGGCTTTTGTACTTGCCTCCATGGCGCCAGACACAGTTCTTACTGCTAGGGGCCGATCAGCAGATGGCAATTGGTTGTACGTTGATTTGCCGGATGATCGCGGCAGTGGTTGGGTACGCCGTTCACTGATGGAAATTGAAGGTAACGCCAACCAACTGCGCACGACAGATCCGTCGCTCACTTCCTACGGGCCGATGCAGGCATTTTATCTGCAGAACGGCAATGATCAGTCCAGTTGCTCTCAAACCCCCAATGACGGAATCCTCATTCAAACTCCTGAAGGCGTAGCTGAGGTGCGCTTGTGGATCAATGAGGTCAAGATCCGACTTGGATCCACGGCATTTATTCAGGCTCCAGCTGGAAGCCGGCAGATGGTTGTCAAGACAGTAGAAGGCCAAGCAGTAATCGAGGCATTAGGTGTCGAACAAACTTCACCGGCTGGCACGAGTGTGACCATTCAACTCAACGAAGACAACAAACCATCTGCGCCACCCAGCGCTCCACAGGCATATCAGATGAATGTGGTCGAGAATCTTCCTTTTGAAGAGCTTGAACGCGAGATTACAGCAGCGCCACCCTTAGAGATTACCCCGACCCAGACGCAGCTGCCAACAGAAGCACCTACGGTCGGCGCAACCGATACCTTGCGTCCAACCTACACGCTTGCGCCAACCGAAACGGATCTACCCACTGCAACTTGGACGGGTATTCCACCGACGAACACGGTACCGCCACCAACTGCAACTGACGTCCTCCCCACTAATACGGATGTCCCACCGACTGATACAGATGTCCCACCGACTGATCGGCCACCGACTGATACAGATGTCCCACCGACTGATCGGCCACCGACAGACGTGCCACCCACCGATGTCCCACCAACGGATCGGCCGCCCACTGATGCCCCACCACCACCTGCTAGCAGCGATACACCTGTGGCAACCCCGTAAACAATTGTTGACCGCGATCAAGTATTGAGAATAACAAGAGCCTTACGCATTGTAAGGCTCTTGTTTTTGTTATACCTTGGATCGATACACTTGTTAAACGAACTGATTGATACTTTAGAGAATGAGGAAAGGATAGTTGCCTGGATAAACATGTTTTGCGCCCTCCCTGTTCACATCATCGGGCGTCTATAACATTGTCTACTCCCTCATCAACTTCCATACCTACTGGCTCAGGAAAAGTCTAGATGAGTTTAGCTTACTATTCTCGTATGGGTAGAAGGCAAGTTGGTGTCTGAAGAATGTCCCCCATAAAGCGTCTCCATTCCTGTGAGGAGAGATTTCGATTCGCGATGCTGCATGCCTGTGCCTTCCAAGCAGCGAGACTCATTTCCCACTTTATGAGAAGATTATCGTCACCACCCGACACAAGAAATGACCCATCAGGACTGAAAGCCAAGCTAGTCACATAATTGGAATGTCCCGTGAGTGAGTTACCGAGTGGTTCCTGTTCCTTCACGTCCCATAGCCGAATCGTTTCGTCGAACGAAGAAGATATGAGGAGGTTTCCGTCTGGGCTAAATGTCAATGAACTGATGTCTGACCGATGTCCTTCCAACGGTTGCCCCACTGCCAGCCTTTGACGAATATCCCATACTATTATCTGGGCATCTTCGCTACCAGATGCCAACCATTGGCTATCTGGACTGAATGCAAGTGCAGTGACTTTGCGATTGTGACCCAGCAACGGCGCACCAGATGGCTCGCGGGATGACATGTCCCAGATGATGATCGATCGGTCATAGCCACCAGAAGCCAACCAGTTCCCATCCGCACTAAAGACAACAGCTTGGACATCGTCAGAGTGACCAAGGAGCGGGGATCCAATCAGCTCACCAGTTGCTGAATTCAAGAGTGTGATGTCATTGCTCCCATCACCAATCGCAATTGTTTGGCCATCAGGGCTAACGTCAACCGCTACGAGCAAACCCAATGCTGATATTTCCAGAGAACGCCGATACAATACATTTCCGGTGGCAACATCCCATACCAATACCTGACCATCTGCTGATCCAGAAACTAACCACTGATTATCTGGGCTTAATGCCAGGCTAGATACTAGCTGTCGGTGTCCAACAAAAGTTCGGACCGGGGTGAGTGAAGCAGCATCCCACAGGTAGATGTTTGTATCAACTCCCTTTCGTCCTCCGGCGGTAGCAAAAAGTGTTCCGTCGTTG
The DNA here is from genome assembly GCA_022843385.1 of Anaerolineae bacterium. Lineage (GTDB taxonomy): Bacteria > Chloroflexota > Anaerolineae > Aggregatilineales > Phototrophicaceae > CFX2. Next base: position 81,462 of record JALHNT010000019.1, read on the forward strand.
GAATAAGCAATTGCCAGAATATCATCAGACTGGCTGATTACCTGTCTTTCAAGTGGCTGACTTGACACCATGTCCCACAGAAACACGCGCTGATCTCGCGCTGCCGAAGCAAGTATGCGCGAATCCGGACTAAACGCAATTTGCCAGACATCATCGGTGTGGGCTGCCAGCGGTAGACCGACCTGTTCCCCGCTAGTTGCATCCCACAACCGGATTGTTTGATCCATGCTGCCAGTCGCAAAATAGCGACCATCGGAACTAAATGTGATGCTTCTTACCCAGTTGGTGTGACCACTATCCAGTTCACTCAGATACTCGCCCGACGTAGCATCCCAAAAGATTATCTTGGAGTCTGCGCCAGTTGAAGCGAGTTGATTGCCATCTGCGCTGAAACCCACGCTAAGTACCCAGTCTTCATGACCGGTTAAAGGTCCATAAAGACTTTTGGCGGTTTCTGCTTCCCAGATGTGCACTGTACCATCCGCGCTGGCCGAGGCTAACAAACGTCCATCGGGACTAAACGCTAAACCATAAACCACATCCGTGTGACCGACAAGCACGTTTGGTTGATCATCTTCATCGGCTGTACTCCATAAGAGAATACTTCCGTCCTCATTTCCGCTCGCTGCAAATTGATTCCCTGACGGATTGTAGGCAACCGCGAAAATAGCGTCTTCCGAATAGCTAATGAGAGGTTCTCCTATGGATTGCCCAGTGGAGACGTCCCAATGACGGACCGTTCCATCGGAGCTTCCCGACAAGAGGGTATTCCCATTCGGGCTGAATGCGAGGCTATTCACATAGTCCGCGTGACCTGTCAGCGGAGCACCAATCAACTGATTGGTCTGCGTATCCCATAACAGAATAGCATTATCGCGGCCGCCTGACGCAAGAAGCTGTCCATCAGGGCTATAGGCAACGGCATAAACGCCATCGCTATGACCAGTCAGGATATGTGACAAACGGGGATGACGTTGAAGATTGGAAACCAGGCTATTTCGGGCTTCGTAGGTATTAGCTGCATTGAACGATTCCAGGCTTAAAAGGAGGGATTGATCAACGCTATCAGAGCCTGCTAACGACGTGATCGCCAATTCACGTGAGCGGGAAATCCTCGCCTCATTATCTGCGCGAATTTGCTCCTGTTGAGCAAGTTGTTGGCGATTAAATGCGAAGATCGCTAATGCAACTGCAAACAGTGCAAATAATGCCAGCCCAAGCATGATATTGCGATTTCGAATGGCAGTATTCTCACGCGCTGCTACACTTGCCCAAAGAAAAGTCGACTCATAATCAGTGAGCTTGAGACTGCTGGATACGGCAAGCGGTTCGAACTGCACAAGGCGAGAGCCAGAAGCCAGGAAACTGGAGTCGCGTTCATTCTTAATCCATTCAGATGCAGCCATTGAGAGGCGTCGATATAGACGTAATTCCTCTCGATCAGCATCCAACCAGCCTCGCAACTTTCCCCATTCGCGGATTAGTGCCTCATGAGCAATTTCGATAGTCGGGGTACGTGTAGTTGGCTCATAATCAAATGTTAGCAAACGATGCTTGCCAAAGGTATCAATCACGTCCTGCACAACCCGTTTGTCACTCGCAATTGCGTTAAGTTCGGATCGAATGGCACGACGTCGAGTATCTTCTGCACCATCATTTAGGGTCACTAAACGGAGGAATAGCTGTTTGGCAGCCTTCTGGCTGGCGGAATCCAGTTGCTCGAAGATTTCATCAGCCCGTTTTGCCAGTGCCCCTGTCACACCACCTATTGCATGATACGCCTCGCGCGTTAATGTCACCCCATCGCGCTGCTCATAGAGTTCGGTCAATGTGTACTGAAGCAGCGGGAGTGCGCCGGGCTGCTGCTTCACATCAGTGATGATCTCCGAAACGAGCCCTGGCTCAAAGAAAAGGCCGTATCGTTCAGCAGGTGCAATAATTGCCAGCTCCATCTCGGTAGATGTGAGTGGTAGGATGATTTCAGTGAAGTCACGCAGAAGTTCACCAATACCTGGGTATAGCAATGGTCGATCATAGAGGTCAGCACGCAACGTGATGATGATTCTCACATGGCTTTTGGGCTCCGTAGCTGCACGATGAAGCAGTCGCAGAAAGTGAGCGCGTGTTGTTTCATCAGTGACTAAAGTGAAGATCTCCTCAAACTGATCGATCACGATAATCAATTCAGCCTTAGAAGACGGGAGGATAACTTTCGATAATTCAATCAGCGCATCATCAGACCGGCGAAGACGTTGCGGCAAGTCACCAGGTGAGTTAACAGCTACACCGAGCAACGCATCTGCTAATTGCTCGATAGGTTGCGATCCCGGCACAAACTGTGCATAGTACCAGTCCTGCGAACCAATGATCATGCCACGCTTTAGAGCAGGTATCAATCCAGCTTTCACCACGCTGGATTTACCACTACCGCTTGGTCCCACAACTGCTAGAAACTTCAGCGATTCGGTCTCAATACGTCCTATCATCCGATCAATCAATTTAGTGCGACCGAAAAAATCAGAAGCATCCGCCTCATCAAAAGCACGCAACCCTTTGTAAGGATTGCTAGGGGTCGGTGGAGGTTCCAGGATAAGAGTCTGGCCCCCCTGGGTAATGCCCGCACTGCCACCAACAGACGGATTGGACAACTGTGTAAGGACGCTGACGGGATTGGATTCTGATGCAATGGCCTGACGGAATTCCGCGGCCATCGTCAACGCATCTGGATAACGCTTATCGGGCTGCTTGGAAGTTGCACGCCACAAAATCACATTGATGGCATATGGTAAATCAGCGCGCAAATTACCCAGTGGTGGCAGTACTTCACTGAGTTGACGACGGATAATTGTACTAGTATCAGGATCATAAAATGGAGTTTGTCCCGTGAGCATCACATACAAGACCATGCCCAGGCTATAGATATCGGTCTGGGGCGATACTGGATCACCCATGACCTGTTCAGGGGAAATGAAAGCTGGCGATCCATAACGGTCTTCTTCGGTGACTATCTGTGGCTCGGCCAACATCAACTTCTTTGCAATACCAAAATCTGCCAGATAAGCATTGCCCTCTTCATCAAGGAGTATATTGGCAGGCTTAATGTCGCGATGAATCACGCTGTTGCGATGTGCTACATTCAATGCGCCAGCAATCTGTGTGAGCAAGCGCGAAGCCGACTCGATGGACCAAGCGCCATTACGCTCGATAGATGATTGCAGGCTTCCTCCGCGGAGATAGCGCATTACTAGGCACGCAAGACCAGGTTCACGCCAGTAATCGAATAGGGGGACAATATGGAGATGTTCCAGACGCGCAACCATTTGTGCTTCTGATTCAAATCGCCGAATGAACTCCGGCTGATTAGCAAACTCAGGAAGAACGACCTTAAATGCCACTTCACGGTCAACTGATTGTTGATAGGCCCGATACACAGCGCCAAATCCGCCGTGTCCAACAAGCTCTTTGAGCAGGTAGCCTTTTATGGTTCTGCCTGTCAGATCACGAATATCAGACGACATAGTTCCAGTTTTTCTGATTAGTCACCAGATGTAACCCTCAGTGGGCTTAATGCTAACGTCTGCAAATGCGTCAGAACTTTTGCGGCGTGCAGTTTCCGTTGATCAGAGTTCAGCAGCGGGGCAACTTCAGCCAGGATGTCATGTGCCAGCTCAACACCGGCATCGCGTAATTCTTTGCGATACTCACCCGTTTTGCCATTGGGTGATGGCAAACCAAGGTCACCACCAACTAACTCCTTCTGATGAAGATATGCGATTTTTTCAGAATGCATTTCTCGCCATCGTACCACACTACCCCGCAACAGCTTTATCACCCCCTGTGCGCCGACCAGAGTAACGTTGATAAGTGACTTACCTGGCTCCAGGCTGATGTTGGATATAGCAACATCCAGTTGGGGCTGGTTGAGAATATCGTTACAAACTCCCTGCAATCCCGCAATCGCCTTCAGATAGGGCATGACCAGGTTATCGAGATCGCGCAGACTTAACTTTCCTCTTAATTCGCTATCAAATTCCCGCATCAGATGGATGGTCTCTTCTAATTCAGTTGTAGCATTTGGCGTCCTGAAGTAGATCACCATCATGATTTGGCCTAAGCGAATACTGTCTCCGCTGCGCATTTCATAGGATTGGTTGGGAACAAGCTTGACTTCATTCAGCCAGGTGCCATTGGTACTGCCCAGGTCCTGCAGGGCAAACATATTTTCTTCACGTGTGATAATGGCATGTTGTCGTGAGACACCCATCAAGCTGCCATTGTAAGGTGTCAAGTCGACCGATGGCGCAATTTCACCAGGATTGTAGCGACCAATGCTCACACGCCCACCACTGGGTGCTTTCACAAGCAATGGTTGCTCATGACCAGCAATCTGAAAGACGACAATATCAGTGTAGAGGCGAGTCAGTTCAACCACACGATCGGGAGGCTTTGGCTTGGAACTTGGTTCTGCGACACGCACTGTTGTACTGGTCGAGATTAATTTGACCAGTGGTGCCCCACAGTAAGTGCAGATCATCGAATCTGGCTCATTTTCTCTCTGACAGTTGGGGCAAATTTTCGAATTCATCATCACAACCTATCTGTCACCTTGTACAACTGAGTTGATTGTAATGCATTTTCAGCGGGTCACGGTAACTTTATTCAGTCCGCGCGGCTGATCGACATTGTGACCTTTCTCAGTTGCCAACCGCATGGCAAAAACCTGACCAGGGATCACAGCAGCGATAGGAGTCAGCCACTCTGGCATTCCGACGGGAATCCGCATGGGTTTACGAGCCAGATGCAAGACATCTGCATCGTTTGAAATGACCAGACTCTCTGCCTGGCGTTCATTAAGCTTCTCCAGAAAATCCTTCAACACAGGCTGTGTCTTGCCAGCTGGCGCAACGACAATAGCTGGGAAACCAGGATCGATCAGTGCAAATGGACCATGCCGAAAGTCTGCTTCGCTGTAGCCTTCACCGACAATGTAGCAAAGTTCCTTGATCTTCAAACTTATTTCAAACGCCGTACAATAATTATAGCCACGGCCAATTGTCACGAAGCGTTCGATATAGCGATAACGTTCGATCCAGTTGTGAATTGCTTCGGACTCAATCAGTGTCTCTCGAATTGCATCCGGTAATCCAGCAAGGCTGGCATGTAGCTCCGCGCTATCCTTCAAGGTCGTCAACAGTAGCGCAACGGCCCCGAGCTGCGCAGTATAGGTCTTAGTCGCGGCAACGCTGATTTCTGGACCTGTATCCAGATTGAGGTGAAATTCTGATGCCTGCGCCAGCGGAGAATTCGGATCATTGGTGATGCTGACTGTTAGTGCCCCCTGCTCTCGTGCATCAGTCACTACACGACAAACATCTTCAGACTTGCCGGATTGGGAAATCGCCAGAACCAATCCGCGAGACAAGTGCGGACTGGTCTCATAAAGGGTGTGTACCGAGGGCGTCGCCAACGCGACGGGCATTCGGGCATGAATGCCAAACAAGTATTGAGCATAGCGAGCAGCATTATCAGAGGTTCCACGGGCAGCGATGTACATGAAGTTAGGGTTAAACTTGCGGATGGCATTGGCAATGCGCTGTGCCATGCTGCGCTCACGATCAAGGAGATGGCGAATTATTTCCGGTTGCTCGGCAATTTCCCGTTCAATATGAAGCATTAGTTTTTCCCTTGGTAGACAATTCGACCTTCAGCCATTGTCAGATAAACATTGATATCACCATCAACCAGGATAATGTCAGCATCTTTGCCAACTTCCAGGCTGCCCTTGCGATGGCTCATGTGGATGGATCGAGCTGCATTCAGGCTGCTACAATGCCAGATAGTCTCCAGCGGCTGACCGGTTGCACGCATGAAATTGGATACTGCTCGATCCATTGTCAGCTTGCTGCCAGCCAGCGTGCCATCTTCCAGGCATACGGACTCATCGCCTACAATGACCCGTCGTCCATCCTGCTCGTACTGGGTTCCACTGGGCAGACCCGCTCCCCGGGTCGCATCCGTAATGAGGATAATCCCATCAACCCCTTTTGCTGCATACAGAATTCGCATAGCTGCCGGATGTACATGAACGTTGTCGCTAATCAACTCGCATCGAAGTTCTTTCAGATCCAGCGCAGCGCCAACAGTACCCGGTTGGCGGTGATTCAGTCCGGTCATCGCGTTGAAGGTGTGGGTTGTCTGGGTCAATCCCAACCTAACAGCGTACTGCATCTCATCATAGGTTGCTGCTGTATGTGCGGCAGAAACCGTTACGCCCCGCCGAATACACTCTGAAATCAGCCAATGGTTTTCTGGATATTCCGGTGCTAATGCGGCTAGTTTGATGACATTCAACTCCAGCAGATGCATCGCTTCACCCGATTCGGCGCGGCGGATCTGTCGCGAATCCTGTGCCCCGCAACGTGCTGGGTTGAGATAGGGACCCTCAAGATGGGCGCCAAGCAGCGTTGCTCCGCGATCCTGGCGTCCAGCCGATTGGGCGATGGTCCGCAGCGCGGCCTCGATTTGATCTGCCGGAGCTGTCCAGGTCGTTGCCAGGAACCCGGTCACACCATGTTGAGCGTAGAATTTTGCAAGCCCTGCTAACGCTTCTGCACTGGCATCCATTGACTCCAGCCCTACCCCACCGTGTACATGCAGGTCAATGAAACCAGGAAGGGCAGTTCGACCCTGAGCATCAATCGTCTCTGAAGCATCCAGCTTCGGTGGATCACCAGAACCAATCAACGCAATGCGGTCATCATCAGTCAGAAGCCAACCCTGTGGAATAGCACGTTCAGGCGTAATCAGGCGACAATTGTAGAATAGGGTTCGAAATGGCACATCCCAAGCCTTTGTGCAAAACGCTGGAGCAAGTAGACTGATTCTAAGGACTCAATGCAAAAATAACAACCAACTTGGTTGACATGCTGTGAGGTGCTGTCTATAATCAAAATCGTAAAGAAATCGTTTTCATGTCATTTGAAGAATACCCGTTATTTTATGATGCTCACTGTTACAATTCAAACGGTAGCTGACTACGCGAAAGTTTCTCGCGCCACAGTTTCGCGTGTTCTCAACGATAACCCCACAGTGAACAGCGAAATACGCGACCGTGTGCTGGAAGCAGTACGCATCCTCGGCTATGAGCCCAATCGTGCTGCGCGCCGCCTGCGCAAGCCCAGCGATGATGTTATCGGAGTCATCATCTCTGACATTCAAAACCCGTATTTCACATCAGTGATTCGCGGAATTGAAGATGCTGCCTATAGCCACAATATGAATATCCTGTTGTGTAATTCCGATGAAGACAGTGGGAAATTTCAGAAATATCTAAGGGTCTTACAGGCCGAATCGGTTGCAGGACTCATTGTGTCGCCCACCAGTGTCGAACGTGATCGCCAGGCTTTAGAGGACATTCAAGAGAAGGGGGTCCCGATTGTACTGATTGATCGGGGAATCGAGTCGTTTGATACAATTGGTGTTGATAACGAAGATGGTGGATACCTCGCCACAAACCACATGCTTCAACAAGGGAGGCGGCGAATTGGAATTATCTATCCTGATGTTTCAACCTGTCACGCGCGCTATCGCGGATATGTCCGCGCTCTGACAGAAGCGGACATTGCGCTGGAACCTGCACTGATTAAGATTGCCGATTATACTGCCCAGAGCGCTTACGATTATGCACGGGAACTGCTACATTTCATCCGTCCACCAGACGCGATATTCTCAGCCAATGACCTAGTGACGTTGAGTGTGCTGCGTGCCTGTCGTGAACAAAAGATCAAGGTGCCTGAAGACATTGCTATTGTTGGCTTTGATGATATGCCCTGGTCAGAAGAGCTATATACTCCCCTAACCGTTATTGCCCAGCCCACCTACGAGATTGGCAAACAGGCTGTCCAGGTGTTGCGCCATCGCCTGGAAAATGGTCTTGCGCCTGCTCAGACGATAACATTATCTACTCGTCTGATTATGCGACAAAGTTCACAAGCGATCAGCGAAAGGAGTGCTACACCGAGATAGATTATCAAACAATTGAACATTCGCCTCTACCGAAACTATTGCTTAGGAGAAACGATATGTCCAACCGTAAAGTTTACCTGCTGGCAGTCCTGGCCGCGCTGGTGACCGTTCTCGGCTTCAGCGCAGTAGCCGCTCAGGATGGCACTTTCTTCGGCAAAACTGCTGCCGACCTTTTCCCAATCCCCGGCGTTGCTGCCAATGAGCAGGAACAACAACTGGCTTTCCGGGCCCTTCTGAACGCCAATATTCCTGATGGACGAGCACTCGGTGAAGGCAAGACCATCACCATCGGCGTATTGGGTCAGGGTTCACGCGGTGGTATCTCGGGCACGGTTTATTTCTGGCGCAATGCGTTTGAAGCGGCCACTGGCGCGACACTGGAAATCGTGGAAGTCCCATACAATGAATTAGGTACGACCATTCCAGCAGATTTCCTCACTGGTCAATACACTTATGACGCCTTCATCGCTGCAGCCTGGCAATATGGCGACTGGGTGAGCAACGAGTGGATTCAACCCGTTGACCAGTGGATCACAGATGCTCGTTTCCCAACCTGGAGTCCAGACGATACAGCCGCCCCCTTCCGCGCACTCCTGCAATGGGGCGGCCAAACCTATGGCACACAGATGGATGGCGACGCGCAACTCTTCTACTATCGCAACGATATCCTGAGCGATCCGCAATGGCAGGAAGCCTTCAAGGCTGAAACCGGCATGGATCTACCCAATCCCCCCACCACCTGGCAGCAAGTACTGGCGGTTACCAAGTTCTTCAATGGCAAGGACTGGAACGGCGATGGCGATCCCGATGACGGCATCAGCCTGCATCTGGCCGCTGGTGGTCAGGGTCACTGGCACTACGGTACGCTGGCTGCGGCATTTGCAGTCACACCTGCCGAAGGCGACGATCCGCGCAAAGTCACCAAGTACGACAATGTCTTCTACTTTGACCCGGATGATATGACTCCGCTCATCAATCAGCCCGGCCATGTCCGCGCTCTCGAATTCCTGAAAGAGCTGGCGGCGACCGGTCAGGAAGCCCAGTTCGGCTGGCAGTTGGGTGAAGCCTGGGATAACTTCCTGGGTGGCAATGCCATCGCCACCTTCTCCTGGGGCGATGTTGGCTCACTGTCACAAAATACTGATCGCTCGGTCATCAAGGGCAACCTCGGTGCCGCGGTTATTCCCTGTTCGGAAGAATGGTATGACCGTGAGACCCAGCAATTCGTGACGGACAGCGCCAATCCCAACTGCGTTGGAAACACCACCGGCGGCTCGTGGCATCCGGTCCTGTCGGCCTTCAGCGATGAGCCGGAATTGACCTACTACTTCATGGCGCTGCTCGCCAACCCGACCATCAACTTCTACAATGCCACCACTGGCTGGCAAGGTATCGATCCGTGCTGCACCTACCAACTGTACGCTCCACGTGGCAGCGCGACTTCGGAGGACTATACTGCAGTTGGCTTCGACGCCGGTGACATGGAACGCTACATCAATTCCTATGGTTCCAACGTCTATGACAAGACCACTTATCTGACCTATCTCCGCATCCCCGGCACCCTGGAGTATCTCCAGGAATCACTGGACATCCGTCTCTCTGAAGCGATGACCGATCAGTTGACACCGCAGGCAGCACTCGATGCTGCGGCTGCCGACTGGGAGCGCGTCACGGATGATCTGGGACGCGAAAGCCAGCTCCAAATCTACCAGCAAGCGATTGGCTACGTACCAAGCTAATCGTCCTAGCAGATCATTTGTAGGGACATCGCAAGGTGTCCCTACCCTTTCATTGGACAAGTAAACTTTTTACGGGATTGTCTTATGGGAAAAAGTCGCGCCAAGTATTTTTTTCTCCTGCCAGGGGTGATCTGGGTATTGGCATTCACGGTATTCCCGCTGGTCTATTCACTTTACTTGAGTACCACCAATTTTCGTATGGGTCGAGATCCGAGCTTCGTGGGATTGCAGAACTACGCGGAAATTCTAGGCCTGGATGGCAATGGTGGGGATGAGAAAGCGCGGAACACGGCTGGCTTCAGCCTGTTTCTGACAGTGGGCAGCACAACGCTCACGCTCGTATTCGGCACTTTTGTCGCCTGGATATTCAACCACGATCTCCCATTCCTGCGGCAGATGCGCGCCATCATTACTATGCCGTTGTTTGCGGCACCCATAGCTGTCGGCTTTTTGGGTGTAGTCATCTTTAACGAAACAAATGGCCCCATCAACAACATCCTGCAAGGAATTGGCTTGGGACGGGTTCAATGGATCATTGATCCCTGGGGAGCGCGCTTTGCCGTGCTGCTGACCGATGTCTGGCAGTGGACACCCTTCGTCTTCATTATCGTCCTGGCAGCCATGCAGGGTATTCCCGACGATCTCTATGAGTCAGCCCGGTTGGATACCAAATCCAACTGGACACTTTTTCGCTTCATCACCATGCCGCTGATCGCGCCTGCCCTGGGAACCGTGTTTCTGCTCCGTCTGGTCGAGACCATCAAGATTCTGGATATTCCGACCACCTTAACTCGTGGTGGGCCGGGACAGATAACCCAGACGTATACCTTCTACATCTATGAAACAGGGTTGCGCGGCAGCTTCCAATTGGGCGATGCTTCGGCCCTTTCCTATCTGGTTGTCATCGTTGCCATCGTGATCTCGACTATATATTTCTCGCGTGTTCGCGCGCGCTTCGAATAAGCTTCAGGCGGAGGATTGCTCTATGTCCAGCATCAGCCAGGCATCAGCCTCAGCGGCGAACACCCGTGAGCAAAAGGTGGTTGTGTCAAACCCACGACGGCGCGGCCAAATCGGGATCATTCTGCTCGCGCTTATCTGTACCTTTATTGCCATTGGTCCTTTTCTCTATGCATTGACAACATCCTTCAAGACCCAACTCGACTCGATTGACGGAACCGTTTTTCCCTGGATTCAATATCAGCCGACACTGCTCAACTGGCAGCAGGAGTTTGTCTCCGGTGGTGCGGAAACGTTCAAGGCGCTCCGCAACAGCGCCTTGATTTCGCTTGGATCAACCCTGCTGGCGACCACGCTCGGGACTCTGGCAGGTTATGGATTGGCGCGCTTCAAATACGGAGCTGGCAATAAGAACATCGTGTCCTGGTTTCTGTCGCAGCGGTTCTTGCCACCGATTGCTACCGTCATTCCGTTCATCCTGTTATTCCGCGACCTCAAACTGCTTGATACCCTTCAAGGGATGATTATCGTCAACACCACCTTTACCCTGCCCTTCGCTGTGCTGATTATGCGGGATTACTTTGCCGATTTTCCAGCAGAGTTGCGTGAGGCAGCGTTGGTCGATGGTGCGAGCGAATTCCAGACGTTCTGGCGCATTGCTTTGCCAATTGCCACGCCAGCCCTGGTGGCTGCGGTCATCATCTGCTTCACCTTCTCGTGGAATGAGTATCTGTTTGCCAGCGTGCTGACCAATCGCGAGTGGAAACCCTATCCGATGATGGTCGCCGGTACCGACTCGGTGCGCGGAATCATGTTCAATTTTGTCTCTACACGCATGATTATTGCGGTAGCGCTGCCAGTTGTCCTTTCGCTGCTGGTTCAGCGCTTCATCGTGCGCGGCCTGACGTTTGGTGCCGTTAAGGGATAGCTAGTTCACGCAAAAATTTCAATTGTGCAGTTTTCCCGCCGAATGTGCAGGCGAATAGACGTGAGTTTGGCGCAGAAGTGCGAAAAATCGCAGCGCTCAAGCTCGGCTGTTGTCGTCATGTGCAGCATCCATACGAGAGCCAGTCGCCGCTGCATTTTGTTTTGCGGTTGTTTGGCAGGAATACGAGACGCAACCGCCGGAGCGATCTGCCTGTGAGATGAAGGTTGACACAAAGTAACAGGAACGAAAAAGGGGTTTAGGTTGAACATATTTCAAGTATAAATCAGAATATATGTTCTGTCAAGAATCCTGGCAACGAACGGGTGCATTTCACTTTGGTGCACTCGTACCTATAGTTTTGGCTTGAGACTTTTCATCGAGCGAGTTTTGCACGAACTTGAAATGCACCCGCAACGAACTTTGCCATAGCCTAACCACATCACCTTGATGCGCAAGTCTGCTGGAGCCATCGAACATGGCGATTTTAGGTCGTCCTCGTTACACTTGATCCGTACCAGAAAGAAATCACGTCATGCCCAAACCAAGCCTGTTACCCTTACCACGCGAACTTAAAGTGGAACCCGGCTTCCTCACAATCGGTCAGCCCAGTCTGCATTCATCGCCATCGCTCGCATTCGAGACGCAATTACTGCTGACTGAACTTGAGCGTTACACCAACAACTCGTGGTCAACAAGCAGTGATGCTTCCCTTGCCACCGTGCAGTTATGGCTCGAAGAACAGCATCCCCATCCACAAGGATACCAACTGGTCGTCAGCAGCACTCAGGTTGTCATCCGCGCCGGCGATGCAGCCGGTATATTCTATGGGGTGTGTACACTGCGCCAGTTGTTGCAACAATATGGGAATGCCCTGCCCTGCCTGACCATTCACGACTGGCCGGATTATCCCAATCGTGGCGTCATGCTCGACATCAGCCGGGACAAAGTACCCACGCTTGCGACCACCCTGGCGCTAGTGGATCGACTGGCATCCTGGAAGATCAATCAGGTCCAGCTTTACATGGAACACACCTTCGCCTACCCCAATCACCCGGAAGTGTGGGCCGATGCCTCACCGTTCACCCCAGCCGATATTCAGCAGTTAGATGCCTACTGTCGTGAACGACACATTGAGCTGCTGCCCAACCAGAACAGCCTGGGTCACATGGAACGCTGGCTCAAACACCCGCGCTATCATGATCTGGCCGAATGTCCCGATGGTTTTGAACCGTCCTGGGGCGGCCATAGCCCGCCGACCACGCTGAATCCACTTGACCCGCGCAGCCTGGAATTGATCGTCGGAATGTACGATCAACTGCTGCCAAACTTCTCCAGCAAAGTCATCAATGTTGGCGGTGACGAACCCTGGGAGCTGGGAAAAGGCCACAGTCGCGAAGCCGTTGAACAACGGGGCGGTGAGGTCTATCTGGAGTACCTGCTCAAACTCTATGACAAAGTTACCGAGCGCGGGCGCAAGATGCAATTCTGGGCCGACATCATCCTGCATTATCCGGCGCTGGTTCCCCGCATCCCACGCGATGTAACGCCGATGTTGTGGTGGTACGAGGGAGGCGAGGCGGCAGCCCAGCAGTGGCAGGCATGGTGCCAGATCATGAAGGACGTGGGTATTCCCTTCTATGTCTGCCCCGGCACCTCAAGCTGGAACAGCCTGATCGGACGCACCGACAACGCGCTGGATAACATTGGCACCGCTGCCCGAACCGGCTTGCAATATGGTGCGATCGGCCTGTTGAACACCGACTGGGGAGATAATCACCACTGGCAGCCGATTGCCATCAGCGAACTGGGACTGGCTTATGGCGCTGCCGTCAGTTGGTGTGTGGAAGCCAATGAGTCGATTGACTTGCCCGATGCGCTGAATCGCTTCGTCTTCCAGGATGACGCAAACCTCATCGGTCAACTGGTTTACGATCTGGGAAATCTGTACAAGGTGGTTGGCCCAGAGCATGTCAACGGTCAGATTCTGGCTTACACCCTCCAATTCGCTGAAGCCGAGATGGATAAGCGCCTCCAGCTCTACATCGCCTGGGGCAGCGGTGAACCTGATTTCAGCCCATCCACACTCAGAAAAGTAATCGACGCGCTTGACAAAGCGATTGCTCAACTGGAACGCACACAATTGCAACGACCAGATGCAGACCAGGTGGTGAGGGAAATCCGGCACACGGCTTCGCTGGTACGGCACTCCACTCGACGCTGGCTGTTGCTCAAGGGCGAACCGAGTCACACGCGGGCGCAACTTCTCAGCGAGCTTGAAAGCTTGATCGAAGAGCAGCAGCGTATTTGGCTGGCGCGTAATCGTCCGGGTGGACTGGAGGATAGTCTTGAAGCATTTAGTCCATTGCTCAGTGATTATCGGCGCATCTAGACGCTTCAATCATGCGAGGTACTGAAGGATAGGTATGAAATACACATCAGAAACCATGCTGATCCGTTCTCAGGATCGTGGCACAGCCGGAGTTTTTGCGTCGGTCACGGCTGAACAGGCCGGTTGGGATTATCTGAACATGGCAGCGCGGCGCATGAACGCCGGTGAGCGCTGGCAGGGCCATACGCAGGATTACGAGTACGGGCATGTCATTCTGGGGGGACGTTGCAACATCCGCAGCAGCGCCGGTGACTTCCTGAACGTCGGTCGGCGGCCTCATGTATTCGCCGGCAAACCATATGCTGTTTACCTCTCACGTCATACTGACTTTGAGATCGAAGCGTTGACGGATGGCCTGGAGATTTCTTCCTGCTGGGTTGCCACCGACCAGGATCATCCGGCACAGTTGGTGACACCAGAAACCAGCACCGTCGAGATGCGCGGTGGCGCTAATGCATCGCGCCAGATCAACAGCATTTTCCCCCCAGGTTTCGACTGTCACCGATTGGTTTGTGTGGAGGTCTACACCCCGGGCGGAAACTGGTCCAGCTACCCGCCCCACAAACATGATGTGCATCGGGTTGACAACAACGGGATTATTCTCGAAGCCGATCTGGAAGAGATCTATTTTTACAAAATTGACAGACCAGAGGGGTACGCCTATCAGAGAGTGTATACCGATGATCGTCATATTGATGCTGTGATGATGGCGCAGCATCACGATATGGTGCTGGTGCCAGAGGGCTACCATCCAGTCGTCAGCGCCTATGGTTACACAACCTATTATCTCAACTGGCTGGCAGGGTCAGCCCAGTCATTAGCCAATGTCGATGATCCAGCACACGCCTGGGTGAAAAGCACCTGGACATCGATTGACCCGCGCCTGCCAATCGTATCTTAACAGGAGAGCAATGCATGAAGATCAAATGGTACGGACATGCTGCCTTCCGCATCACCTCCGACTCAGGCCGCGCCATCATTACCGATCCCTACACGCCGGCCACATCAGGTTACGAGCCGATCAACGAAACCGCCGACATCGTCATCATCTCCTCAGATAACGACAGCTACCACTGCCGGGCAGACCTCATCCCCGGCGATCCAATTGTCGTTAATGCGCTGGCGCTGGCGAATGATGGCGGCTATAGCGTTGTCAGAAACATTCCTATCCAGGCCATTCAGGCCATGGAAGCGCTCAATCATCGTGAACATGACCCCGACCAAAATGGTCTGTATCGCTTGGAAGTGGATGGCATTCACATCGGTCACATGGGCGATGTTGGCAATCCATTGACCGAAGACCAACTGCGATTCTATGCGGGGATCGACATCCTTCTGGCACTGGCCGGTGGTCATCCCACCATTGCGCTCGACGATCTGAAGACGGTCATTGATCGTGTGCAGCCGCGACTGGTGATCCCGATGCACTTCCGCACTCTGCGCTACCGCCCGCGCAATACATTCTGGATACAATCATTTCTGAATTACTTTGCTCCAGAAGGTGTTGACTTTCCCTGCACCACCGAAATTGAAATCAGCAAAGATCAGTTGCCGCCCAAAACACGCATCATGGTGCTGACGCACGCCTGTTAGAAAAGGACTTCTTGATGAACACAAAACGCTTGACTATGGCACAGGCCCTTATTCTGTATCTGCAAAATCAATTTACCGAGCGCGATGGTGTCGAACAGCCCTTCTTCGCTGGCTGCTGGGGCATTTTTGGGCATGGTAATGTCGCCGGTATCGGGGAAGCGCTTCAGCAAACCGCCGAAACATTTCGTTACTACCAGGCGCGAAACGAACAGGCGATGGTACACACCGCCGTCGCCTACGCCCGCATGAAAAACCGGTTGCAAACCTTCGCCTGCACATCATCCATCGGCCCAGGCGCGACCAACATGATTACCGGCGCTGCCGTCGCCACGATCAACCGTGTGCCGGTGCTGCTGCTGCCGGGAGACATCTTCGCCGAACGGCTGCAAGCGCCGGTGCTGCAACAGCTTGAGGTCGAGTACTCACAGGATATTTCGGTCAACGACTGCTTCCGCCCGGTTTCGCGCTATTGGGATCGGATCAATCGACCAGAGCAGCTCATGGCATCGCTGCCGGAGGCTATGCGTATCCTGACTTCACCGGCACAAACCGGCTGCGTCACGCTGGCACTGCCACAGGATGTGCAGGCCATGGCCTTTGACTATCCCACACGGCTGTTTGAAAAGCGAGTCTGGCACATCCCGCGCAATCGGCCTGACCTCACCAGCCTGCAACGCGCCGTCGAGTGGATCAAAGCGAGCAAGAAGCCACTGATTGTTGCGGGAGGCGGCGTCATCTACAGTGATGCTACCGCAGCGCTGGAGCAATTTGTCAGCCGTGCCGGCATCCCGGTGGGTGAGACGATGGCAGGCAAAGGCTCGCTGCCCTACAATCATCCGATGAACCTGGGAGCGATTGGCGTCACCGGCACACCGGGCGCAAACATCATGGCGCGGGAAGCAGATCTCATCATCGGCATTGGCACCCGCTACAGCGACTTCACCACTGCTTCCAAGACGGCCTTTCAGAACCCTGACCTTCGCTTCATCAACATCAACGTGACAGAATTTGATGCTTACAAGCATCAGGCGTTGCCACTGGTTGGGGACGCGCAGGTAGTGATGGCAGAGTTAGAGGCGGCACTTGCCGGTTGGCAAACAGCCAGCGATTATCAACAACGCGCCCGTCATTTTAATCAGGAGTGGGATGCCGAGGTCAGCCGCATTTACAACCTGGAACACGGGCCGTTGATGAGCCAGGGCGAAGTGATCGGCGTCCTCAACACGCTGTCACACCCCCAAGATGTGGTGCTGAATGCGGCGGGCAGTATGCCAGGGGATTTGCACAAATTATGGCGGACGCGCAATCCAAAGGGGTATCACCTCGAATATGGCAATTCCACCATGGGCTATGAAATTCCCGGTGGAATTGGGGTCAAGATGGCTGCCCCTGAACGCGAAGTCTATGTGCTCATTGGAGATGGTTCTTATCTGATGATGCCATCGGAAGTTGTCACAGCCGTTCAGGAAGGCATCAAGCTGGTCATGATTCTGGTGGATAATCATGGGTTCGCCAGCATCGGCGGGCTGTCAAAATCCATCGGCAGCGATGGCTTCGGCACCAAATATCGGTATCGCACGGACTCAGGCCAACTCGATGGCGATGTGCTGCCGGTTGATTATGCCGCCAATGTTGCCAGTCTGGGCGCAAAGGTCATCAAAGCTGCCAATCGCGACGAACTGGCGAACGCGCTTGTGCAAGCCCAACAGATGACCGAGACCGTCTGCATCGTGGTTGAAACCGACCGGCGTCAGCGCGTTGGCGGCTACGAGTCGTGGTGGGATGTAGCCATCGCCGAGGTATCAGACAATCCGGCAGTTCAGGAAGCACGTAGGAATTTCGAACAAGCCAAAGCTAAAGAGCGCTGGCTGACCGTTTAATTCGCTCGACAAACAAGGACACACAACATGGCTCTTCGTATAGGCGTCATCGGCGCTGGCCGCATTGGCAAAGTTCATGCCGAGACTCTGGTTACACGAGTCCCCGGCGTGCAACTGATCGCAGTTGCAGATGTAATTTCTGCGGCGGCGGAGGAACTGGCAGCGCGCCTCCATATTCCGGTTGCGACAGCGGACTATCGCGACATCATTCGCGACACCAGCATTGATGCTATCGCCATTTGTTCGGCAACCGATACCCACTCCCCGATCATTATCGAGGCGGCGCAGGCGGGCAAACAGATCTTCTGCGAAAAGCCGATTGATCTGAACCTGGCGCGGATTGATGGGGCGCTGGAAGCGGTCGAGAAAGCGCGAGTCAAGCTACAAATCGGGTTCAACCGTCGCTTCGACGCCAACTATGCCCGCGTCCGCCAGGCGATTCAGACCGGTGAAATCGGCGATCTGCACATGCTGCATATCATCAGCCGCGACCCTGCCCCACCGCCAATCAGCTACATCAAGGTATCCGGCGGAATCTTCCTGGATATGAGCATCCATGATTTTGATATGGCACGGTTTCTCACTGGAAGCGACGCGGTTGAAATCTATACGGTAGCGGGGGTCAAGGTTGATCCTGCCATTGGCGACGCCGGCGATGTCGATACCGCCTTCATGGTGATGAAGTTCGTCAATGGCGCTACCGTTACGATTGATAACAGCCGCAAGGCCGTTTACGGTTACGATCAGCGGGTTGAGGCCTTCGGCAGTGGTGGCAGCATCAGCACCGATAATCAATACCCCAACGCGGCCACCATCAGCACGGGTCAGCATATCCGGCGCGACCTGCCGCTTAACTTTTTCATGGAACGTTACACGGCTTCCTATGAGAATGAGATGAGGGCGTTCGTTGATGCTATCACCAACAACAAACCGGTTCCAGTCACCGGTCACGATGGACGGGTCCCGGTGGTGATGGGCTTAGCGGCAAAGAAATCGCACGTGGAAGGACGTCCAGTGCGGCTGAATGAGATCAGCTAGCTGCGCGACGGTCACGAATGAGCTGCTGATAGAACCTCAGCAGCTCGTGATCCTGCTGATCGCCCCATAGCATTGGTACCCGATTGACATGCAGCCCCAGACCATCCCGACTGCTCACTTTCTGCGTGATCCCAACCTCAGACCCGTAGTAGATGACGGGCGGGTTAGAGAGACTCATCTGGAAGCGCACCGCCTGACGCAGCACATCTTTGTCACCCTGAGCGATAAAGAGGAATCGATCCATGTCATGATTATCGATGAAGGTAGGCATGAGGAAATCCGCCGGGAATGCCCGTCGATGGCGGCCATGAAATCGCCGTAAGTCCGCTTCCGTCTGGGTGCGAAGCGCGAACGTGTGGCGCAAGGCATCGCAGGTATGGAAATCCAGCAGTCCATCGAGGCGGCCCACATATTCCTGCTGAATTTGCGGCGCGTCGACCACTTCGCCAAAGCAGAAGCAGTCGGGCTTAGCTTGCTTACAGGCCGTCCAGAAATCCGTCCAGAAATCGGGGCCAGGGCCATCGGCAACATCGAGGCGAAATCCATCAATATCAAACTGCTGTAACCAGAACAGGCCGACATTGATCAGCCATTGCCGTGCCAGCGGATTGGCGGCATTGATCTGTGGCATGGTCGGCACACCGAAGAAGCTGCGATAGCCTAAAGCTGAGTCATCAAAGGTGAACCACTGACGATAGGGACTGGCTGGATTGTTCAGCGCATCGACAAAAAATGGATGCTCATTCGAAAGATGATTGAGCGCAATATCGAGAATGACACGTATTCCCCGTTCATGAGCATCGCTGACAACTCGGCGCAGCGCTTCATCGCCGCCCAGGCGGGGTTCAACATGGGCATAATCAATCACATCATAGCCGTGATGGGTGCGGCTGCAAAATACTGGACTGAGCCAGACAGTATCCGCGCCTAGATCCGCGATGTAGTCCAGCTTCTCCGCCACACCCCACAACGTCCCGCCACAGAATCCGTTCAGGTCATCCGTCTGCAACCAATCCCTGCCTTGCCCCGGAAAGAAGCGATCAACAAAGATGTGGTAGATGACAGCATCATGCGCCCAGGGCGGGGGTTTCAATCGATCAACCGAGAGAGCAAAGGTATGCGGCTGATGGGGGTCGCCGACGGCAAGCTGCTCGGATACCGCTTCACCACGAAAGTAAGCCGCAGCCGCCACTTCTGCGGTCGCCTTCACCTGCGGCCAATCCGCAAACCATTCGTCGCCGTCTGCGGCCCATCCGCTAATCTGATAGCGAAGCAGTGTGCCATCCATTTGCGGAGGGATGGTCGCGCTCCAGCGCTGGATGTATCCCCAGGCAAGGGTATCCCATTGAACATCCTGGCGCTCAAAAGTGATGACCTGTCCGTTGAGTGCATGACCCCGTTCACCACGCGGCATCGTTCCATTGATGGTGTAATAGCAGGCCACATGATCGATCTGAACATCGGTACCGACTCTAACCGTCAGCAGTATAGGCGAACCTGGCTCAGGGTCACGCGGTTCAATGTGATGGTGATGCTGAATGCCATGCCGACTGGTGCGGTGATGCATCAGCTTGAGCTGATCGGTGGCGAGCGTACCAAAGATGAACTCTTCCATATTGCCTCCAATAATAAAGGCGGGTTGTTATGCCCGCCCTCTTTCGAAACAACAGTCAGGGGTTATGCGACTACCCCTTGACTGCACCCTGAGTCAAACCGCCGACAATGTACTTTTGCAAAGAGAGATACAGCAGCACGACTGGCGTAGCAGCCAGCAGCGACCCGGCGGCGAAAACGCCCCAGTCTTCGGTGAACTTGGCTGATACAAAGTTGAACAGGCCGACCATCAGCGTCCAGTTGTTGCGATCGCTCAACATGATGCGGGCAAGCACAAACTCATTGAAAGTGCCGACAAAAGACAACAGCGCAACTACGGCAAGAATCGGGCGGATTAAGGGGAAAACCAGATACCAGAAAGTCTGCCAATGGGTGGCTCCATCGACCAGCGCCGACTCGTCAATATCCTTGGGGACGGTATCGAAGAAGCCCTTGACCAGCCAGGTATTGACCCCCATCGCGCCACCCAGGTAGACCATAATCAGGCCGCCGTGCTGGTCAAGTCCCAAGAATGGGATATAGCGTCCAACCTGCACCAAGATGAGATACAGTGCAACCATCGCCAGCACATTCGGGAATACCTGAATCAACAGGATCGTGACCAACAGGGTGCGCCGTCCACGAAAGCGAAAGCGTGAGAAAGCGTAGGCAGCCAAGACGGTGATCGCCAGCGAGAGGATCGTAGTGGTGACGGCAACCAGCAGTGAATTGCGTACCCAATTCCAGAAGGGTATCTGGTCATTGTTCAGCAGGCGGTCAAAATTGACGAACAAATCGCTGATCGACGTGACATTGGTTGGAATCAGCGTTTGAGTGACCATCGACCCGGTTGGATTAAACGACGCCGAAATAATCCACACCACCGGAAACAGCGTGAATATCAGGGCAATCACAATAACCAATGCACGCAGGATTGGGAAAAGCCGGCCACCATAGCTGGGGGGAGCACTATTACCATGAGCAGCAATGGTACGGGTTTGCACAGAACTAGACATTTTCACCAACCTCCTCCCAGCGCCGCGTTAGCCGGAACTGCACCAGGGTCATCAGCCCAACCAGGAAAAAGATCACAATGGCGATAGCCGAGGCAAATCCAAAATCACGGGTTCCACCTGAACCAAAGGCGAAGCGGAAGGTATAGCTGATGAGGTTATCAGTGTGTCCAACAGGCGGCGCAGTCGTTCCGATCATGGTTGGGCCGCCCTGGAATAAGGCTTCAATCAACAGGTAGTTGTTGAAGTTAAAGATGAACGATGCGATCAGGAGCGGGCCAACCGCAACCAGCAGCAGTGGCAGTGTCAGGCTCCAGAACCGTTCCCAGGCGTTGGCTCCGTCCACTTCAGCCGCCTCATAGATCGAGGAGGGAATGGACTGTAAAGCACCGCTGCATATCAGCATGAAGTAGGGGTAAGACAACCACAGATTGACGAGAATAATGGCAATCTTCGCCCACAGTGGATCGCTCTGCCAGGGGACAGTTATGCCGGTCAGACTGGCAATCGTGGTCGTCACCACACCGCCATTGGGGTTCAGCATGCCACGCCAGATCAGAATGCTAATCATGCCCGGGATCGCATAGGGAATAATCAAGAGTGACTTGAGGATACGGTTGGTAACATTATCCTTGTTCAGCACCAGCGCCATTCCCAGACCAACTGCGAATGAGGTCAATACGGAAAAGAGGGCAAATCCGATTGTCCAGAGGAAGACTCGAATCAATGGCTCAGATACACTGATGTCATTGAAGACGCGGGCAAAGTTCTGAAAACCAACCGATACCCAGTAGCCGAGCGGCGCTTTACTGCCATCGGGGGCAACAAATTCGCCCGTGTTATCATTCGCCAGATAGGGTGTGTTCGTCTCAACATCGATCAGCGCATTCCGCGCTTCGTTATATTGCCACTTGGAGACAAAGGCACCGGCTTCGTTACGGGACTTGATGCCGATTGGTTCAGCCTCTGTCCCAAACGAAAGGTCTTGAATCTCGTTCAAGGCACGAAAGCGTTCGCCACCTGCCAGTAAAGCATAACCATCAATCGAAGCCGGAACGCCGCTGTCTGTGAAAGGTGCCTCCCCTGATTGGTTAGGGGTAACGGTTTGCACGGGTTGCCCCTGTGTGGCGAAAAAGGTAGACCCGTCCTGAGCAGTCAACCACAACGCATATTGCCCGGTCTCGGAACGGAAGACCTCCCAGGCATAACTGGTACCGCCCTCTGCCAGCACTTTCGTCTGCGACATCAGGGCGATAGCTTCTGCCTTTGTCGCGCGATGACCATCGCTGAAATTGGTGAAAGCCACATAAACCGTATAAAAAATAGGGTATATTGCCAGTAAAGTCATCAACGCCAGACCAGGAGCCATCCAGCGCAGCGGCCACAAAGACGGCCATAGATTAATGACGCTTACGCCCAGCGCTACGACGACAATGATGAGTGCCAGCGACCAGTTGCCATCCTGCGCTATATTGAATGCTAACCAGAAAGCCAGCACGTCAACCAGGGCAATCCCGACTAACCGAATTGCCAACGATAACATGGTTGTACCCGTCAGGGATTGTTGGGCAGATGACCTGCCCGGTGCTGTCATCGCAGCAGCCATAACTCCCTCCACATATCACAAACCCAATTTCAAGTGCGAGAATCAACCTGGCTGGAAACCCGTTCCAACCAGGTTGAAGGCGGAGGACTAGCTGCCGCTGGTGACCGTCAGCAGATTGGTAGCAGAGTCAAATGAGAAAGTCACAGATGCGCCATCAGACGGAACATTGAAGGCAATGTTGGCTCCGTCGCGTGCGCCATCAGCACCGTAGTTGACATCCCAGGTCAGATTGACAGCGACTTTGGCTTCGTAGTCACCGGCAGGAATGGCGGTTGTGGTGAAGGTATAGATACCATCGCCGTCGGCATCCTGCAACCATGAGCGCAGGCAGTCAGGCGACCAATCTGCCGAGCAGCCAAGCGCAGCCTGATAGCTGCCAGGCACGGTGGCGATCACATGGTTGACGCTATCCGCAAACCACTTGGACTTGTAGTCGAAGATGAAGGTGATCGTCGTATCTTCCGCCAGCGACAGCGTGAGGTTGGCACCATCCCGTTCGCCATTGGCTCCGTAGTTTTCGTCCCAAGTGTTGTTGGCAGCGACCTTGTATTCATACTCACCTGCTGGAAGGGTGAAGGTGCCGATCCAGGCATCGCTGTTGGCGTTGTAAGCAAGCTGCGTATCCACGCATTCCGGTTGCCAGTCGCCGGCGCAGCCCAAAGCCGATTGAATTGTGCCAGGGATGGAGACAGCTTGTGGGCCATCTGCCGGTGGTGTATCACCGACAACCGTGACTGGCCCGATTGCGACGTCGCCGCCAGCGATCAGGGTACGGATTTGGGTAGCGGCATCGCCAAAGGCCTGTTCAGGGGTCAATTTCTGATCGATGATGAAACCTATGGCACTGGCCCATGATCCCCAGACGGATGCCATTTGGGGAATCGACGGTTGGGGTTCACCGACCACACCGGCACTTTCAAAGGCATTCAAGTCGGCGTTATCAAGGTTTTCTCGCAGCGGAAGATAGGCCGGCGGGCGCGGATCGGCTTCGTAGAGGGCGCGCATTGGCTCTTCAGCAGCCATGAAGTCTAACAGGAAGGCTTCGGCCAGCAGTTGGTTTTCGCTGTAAGCGCTGATCATGAAGCCCTGTCCACCAATGAACGGGCGCCCGGGGCCAGCCGGGCCAGCGGGAATATCACTGATGACGTAATTTGCGCCATTCTGGTTCAGGCGATTGAGCGCCCAGGGGCCGGTGATCATCATGGCCGATTTGCCCGTTTCAAAGTTCGCCAGCATCGTATCATAATCCAGTGCCGGCGGGATGAAGCCACCCTTCACCATGCTATCCAGCCAGCCCAGAGCCGCAATCGCGCCTTCACTGTCGATGCCTACATCGTCTGGGTTGTAATTGCCTTCAGCATCACGCCCGAACACATAGCCACCATAAGCACTCATGATCGGGAAAAAGTGATAGGAATCGCCACCTTGAGGTAGAAAACCAAACTCGGCCTTGCCGTCGGCCACCAGTTGTTCAGTGATGGCTTTCACATCATCCCAGGTCGCCGGAGCGTCTGGCACCAGCGTTGGATTACGGAAGAAGGCGACGTTCTCCACCGCATATGGCATTCCGTAGAGCTGCCCATTGTAGGTGAAGAGCTTGATTGACGGCTCGGAGAACTCAGCCAGCTTATCACCCAAGTCCAGCGGAACCACCGCCCCATTGAGCACCAGTTCACCAATCCAGTCATGGACAGCGATGATGATGTCGGGGCCTTCACCGGCTGGGCCAGCCACCGGCAGATTCGACCGAATATCACCGAGGCCAATTTCCTGCACCTGAACCGTCACGCCAAAATCAGCCGAGAACTGTTCAGCCAGTGGAGCCAATGCCGGGGCGCGGGTATTGTCGGCCCAGATCAACAAGTCGGGCCGATCCTGTGCCAGCGCTGAAAGCTGACCGCCCAATGCGACTAGCATCAGGGCAACTAGAACGATCATCCATTTACGCATTATGACCTTCTCCTTCAAACACTCACAACAAATGGGTCGATATCTTGCTTCAGCAGTGATGCTTGAACATCCTGCTCCTTTCACCAAGCCAGTGCCTCAACCGACCAGTTGCTCCGATAAACTGTGGCGCAGTTTCTCCAGCAAACATTTCAGAGCAACCTGCTCATCAGCCGGTAAATGAGTCAGACGCTCCTCCAGTGTACGCAGATGTAGCGCGTTAGCTTCTTCCCACAGGGAACGCCCCAAATGCGTGAGCGATACCTGTTGGGCGCGTCTGTCGTCGCTATCACCATCGCGTTTGACCCAACCATGCTGCTCCAGGCTGTCAATGAGACGGGTCACGGTGCTGCGAGCGCAGAGCAATTGTTCGCTCAGATCTGTCAATTGGCTGCTGGTTACTTCGCTGAGTAGGGAAAGAATACGAAATTGAGACTGAGTCAAGTCGAATTGGGCAAAGAGATGGCGATCCATTGCGTCCATTGCCACGTAGACATCATGCATGAGGCGGTATATGTGACTGGAAGAAGACATATGAAAGAAATCTTTGTGAACAAAAACTAATCGTTCCGCACGCAACAATCGCACCTACAAGTAAAATACCGTATGATAGTCACCTTGTCAAATACAAAGAGGAGTAGAAAATCTACTCCTCTTGATGCATCTCAACTAAACCTCAAAACTACTTGGCCGCAATCATTTCTGGCTGAGGCGAAGGAATGAAATCCAGTCGTTCACCGACGACTCGGAATGCATCCAGCGCCCGATCCAGATGTTCCCGGCGGTGTGTCGCGGTGTAACTCGTGCGGAGCAGGCCGCCCTTTGGTGGGGTCGCTGGTGGTACTACCGGATTGGTGTAGACACCCTCTTCAATCAGCGCATTCCAGGCCAGGCCAACGCGAAAATCTTCGCCTAGGATGACCGGGATGATGGGAGTATTGCTCGTCCCCGTGTTATAGCCCATCTCCTTGAACCCCTGGCGCATGTATTCAGCATTTTTCCACAGGTTCTCGACATGCTCGGGTTCAGTCTCGATGATATCGAGGGCAGCCAACACCGCTGCGGCATTAGGCGGCGGTAATGCGGCCGAGAATATAAGCGACCGTGCCTTATGTTGAATGTAATAAATGGTTTCACGTTTGCCGGCAATGAAACCACCAATCGAGGCGAAGCTCTTGCTAAATGTACCCATTATCAGATCGACTTCATCCGTCATGTTGAATTGAGCCGCCGTGCCGCGCCCCTGCCCTGTCACGCCGATGCCATGTGCATCATCCACCATGATTCGCGCACCATATTTCTTGCAGATTGCGACGATCTCTGACAACGGCGCGATATCACCGCCCATGCTGTAGACGCCATCAACCACAACTAATCGCCCACCTTCTTCCGGCAGCTTGCTTAGGACGTGTTCCAGGCTATCAATGCTGTTATGGCGGAAGCGTTTCATCTCGGCCTGTGACATGGTGCAGCCATCAACAATACTGGCATGGTCATCCTTATCGAGAATGACATAATCACCGGGGCCCGCTACAGCCGAAATCGCTCCGAGGTTGCTCTGATAACCGGTCGAAAAGACCAGAGCGGCCTCCATGCCAACAAACGCTGCCAGGCGGCGTTCCAGTTCAAGGTGTAATTCAAGCGTACCATTCAGGAAGCGCGAGCCAGTTACGCTGGTGCCGTAGTGATGGATAGCATCGATCGCTGCCTGCCGAACGCGGGGGTCGGTAGTCAGGCCAAGGTAATTGTTCGACCCCAGCATCACAACTTGTTTGCCTTCAAAGGTTGCTGTCACCCCTTCGGAGTGGCTTAAAGCGCGAAAGTAAGGATACATACCAATTTCGGCGGCATCTTTGGCCCGACGGATAGTCTCATCCTGTTGGTTATGAATCTTGTCGAATAAGTCAGACATGGTATGTCCCCTTTAGAACGCTGATCATGCTGGAGTTGATTTAGATAACACTGAAGAACTAGACAAGTTGTGCAGAAAAATACACCTAGAACTGTAGCAATCTTTTCGTTGTTTGACAATGTACCGTACATGAGCATTTCAATACATGCGCTGATGTGGGAGGTCAGCACCAAAATTGGCGGCGACCAGCTCGATGAAAGGCGTCTTCAAGCAGAGGAGTAGCGGCAAACATAGGGCAAACGCTGTGTCATCAGAAATCAGGTTCATAGGTAAATCCTTGTCAACTACCTGATGAAGGCGCTAAAATGAAGATCAAGCAAACAAAGCGCAATCAAGGGAGATTTGCATGTCGTCGCTAACCACCAAACGCCTGATTGTATGGGGAGTTTCTGCCGTTGTGGGGTTCATCGTCACCTATTTGCTGGTTGTTGTCGGATTTCCCATCCTGAAACCGGAGTCAGCCGGGATGACTCTGGAAAAGTATGGTTTCGGCTATTTCATCGTCACCTGCGTACCTATCATCCTGATTTCTGTGACCTGGCTGGACTCGTTCCTCGGCACAAAGATCCTGCCCGACTAATCTCCTTTATGACCAAGCAGCGCTGCTGATCGGCGTTATGGTGACGATGTCAGGATTGCCGCCAGACCAGCAGCGCTGGTGTTGCCATGAACACGCAGTCGCAGCATTTCAAAGCGGTTGTCGGTCGAATGAGTGCGTCCCGGTTGGGTAGTCACGCCATACGATAACTTCGCCTGTTCAACAACTTGTAAGACCGTCGCATCATACTGCCCTGCTGGGTACGACAGCACACGCGGCCTTTGCCCGGTATAGGCGGTCAGACTTTCGATGCTCCCCAGTATTTCGTACACCAGGAATTCGTAGGGTCGATTGCGCAAATCCGGATGTGTCTTGGTATGGGCTTCCAGGCTCATGCCACTGTTCGCCATCTCGCGCACCTGTTCCCATGTCAGGTAGGCGCGATCATTCGCATCAACTCGCCCAGTGATGATGAAGAACGTGCCAGTCATACCGAATTCGCGCAATAATGGAAATGCCGATTGATAATGATCTGTGTAGCCATCGTCAAAGGTCAGGATGACCGGTCTGGCTGGCAGCGATCCTCCCTGATTCAAAGCGGCATGAAGATCAATGAATGAGGTGGTGGTGTAGCCATTATCCTTCAGATATTGCAGATGAGTCCGAAAGATCGCCGGCGTCACCGTCAGATCGCGGCGGATGCGGTCTGCGCCTGGCGGTAAATCGCTGATATAGTGGTACATGAGTATTGGCACATCGAGTCGTCGCCACGTTCCATCCCAGTCTTCAGGGGGTGGAGATGAAGATGACGATTGAGTTGTTCCAACGCAAACGAACAATGCACAGCCCAGGATTAGAAGCCACTTCATGCTACACAACACATTCACCCATGCCTTGACTCGCTACCCCACCGAGAATATCGCTGACGGACTGACCTCGCAAACGTTAGGCAAGCCTGACATCCCCCTCGCCTTCCGCCAGTATGAGGGTTATCTCGCCGTGCTGCGCGAATTGGGATTGACGGTGCAGACACTGCCCGGTGATGAGCGCTATCCCGATGGATGTTTCGTTGAAGACGCTGCCATCATCTATGAAGGCCTCTTCGTCATCACCCAGCCCGGCGCTGAATCACGGTTTAGCGAGACAGAAGCGATTGCAGAAGCGCTGAAGGGGTATGATCCCTTGTTCATGCAGGGCGATGCCCGATTGGATGGGGGTGATGTGCTTTTTTGTGCCGACCGAGTCCTGATTGGTCAGAGCGAACGCACCAACCGGGAAGGCGCGGAGCAATTGCGCGGACTCCTGCAATATTACGACGCGACTATCCGGGTCGATATTGTCCCATTCAGAGGTCTGCTGCACCTGAAGAGCGGCGTCACTGAACTGGCACCGAATGTGCTGATTAAGTCACCCTTGCTGAAGACAGATTATCCGTTTGACTTCGCTGAAGTCCACACGATTCCGGCGGCTGAAACGATTGGCGCAGATGTGCTGCCCATCAACGACGCCATCCTGATTGCCGCTGGTTTCCCCAGCGTGGCCCGCCTGGCCGAGCGCTATCACACCCGCATCTTTGCCCTGCCGATCAGCGAATTTGCCAAGATGGACGGCGGGATGACCTGTTTATCGCTGCGCTATCAGGGATAAACGGCGCTATCAAAAGCTATCGTTTAGCTGCATGGGGACATATTGTACCTTTTTTCACCAGTCTGATAGGTTTTGAAAGTCCCAGACTGCTATCCTGTGACCGGTGATTCAGTCTGGAGACGCATATGGAGCATTCATCTCGCATTCCCGGCTTTTACAAACGATCATTGGCCGAACGCGCCGCTATTGTGGCGCAGTGGGCTGGTCTGTCGTCGCAAGAGCAGGCTACGCTGCTGGGCATGAGCGGACTCAATGCACAGCAAGCCGACAATATGATCGAAAATGCCATCGGAATTTATGCGCTGCCGCTGGGGGTGGCGACCAATTTCCTGATTAACGGGAGAGATTATCTGATTCCGATGGCAATCGAAGAACCATCGGTGCTGGCGGCGGTCAGCAATGCAGCTCGGTTATTCCGTGAAGGCGGTGGCTTCACCACATCGAGCGATGAGCCCATCATGATCGGTCAGATTCAACTGCTGGACGTGGAAAATGTGTATGTGGCTGCCGGACAGATCATCTCCAATAAGGCGATGCTGCTAGCAGAGGCCGACTCGGTTGGTGGCAGCATCGTCAAGCACGGCGGCGGAGCGCGGGATATTGACGTGCGTCCGATCATGAATTCAGCCATCGGGCCGATGCTCATCATCCACCTGCTGTTCGACACGCGCGACGCGATGGGAGCAAACGCCATCAACACCGCCGTTGAACATCTGGCTCCGCACATCGAAACCCTGACTGGTGGACGGGTCAACCTGCGCATTCTGAGCAATCTCACTGACCAGCGCAAAGCCCGCGCCGAAGGCATGATCCCAGCACAAGCGCTGGCGACTGACGCCATCAGCGGAGAAGATGCGGTTCGCGCTATTGTCGAAGCGGGTGTGTTCGCCGAAGTTGATCCCTATCGCGCGACCACGCACAACAAAGGCATTATGAATGGCATCGACGCGGTGGTGATCGCCACAGGCAACGACTGGCGGGCGATTGAGTCCGGCGCTCATGCCTATGCCGCCCGCAGCGGTCAGTACACCAGCCTGTCCAAATGGTGGCAGGATGACGACGGTAATCTGCGCGGCTCGATTGAACTCCCCCTCGCCCTGGGAACGGTCGGCGGCGCAACCCGTGTGCATCCATCCGCCAGTTTGGCGCTGCGCATCCTGAAGACGCAATCGGCGCGGGAGCTTTCGGAAGTGTGCGCCACAGTTGGGCTGGCACAAAATCTGGCGGCCATCCGCGCACTGGCGACAGAAGGCATTCAACACGGTCATATGCGTATGCACGCCCGCCAGCTCGCCGTAGCCGCCGGAGCCAGCGGGGCGATGGTCAGCCGCGTCGTTGAAATGATGACACGCGAAGGAAATATCCGACTGGAACGCGCCAAGAGTCTTGTGCTTGAATTGTCGGAATCGATCCACAGTCCGGCTTCCGCAGCCGATTAAAGCAGAAGAAGAGAGTACACCATGACACTTACCAGCCCTCAGTTCAGCGCGTCATCGCTCATGCGGCCAGACCGTCAGGTTGGCCTGGTGGGATATGGCGCTTATGTACCACGCTATCGCCTGCCCGGAACCGAAGTCTCGCGCATCTGGACGAACGGTTTAGGTGGCAGCCCAATCACCGAGAAAGCGGTGGCAGGTCTCGATGAAGATGTAACGACCATGTCGATTGAGGCCGCCCGTAACGCCCTGGCCCGCGCCCAGATTGACCCGACACTGATCCGGGCCGTATGGGTCGGCAGCGAAAGTCATCCATATGCCGTTAAGCCGACCAGCACGATTGTGGCCGAGAGCATCGGCGCATCGGCAAATATCCAGGCAGCCGACTGGGAGTTCGCCTGCAAAGCCGGCACCGAAGCAGTTCAGGCTTCTATCGGCATGGTAGGCAGCGGCATGGTCGCCTATACCCTGAGCATCGGCATGGACACGGCGCAGGGCAGACCGGGCGATGCGCTGGAGTACACAGCCGCTTCGGGCGGCGCTGCTTTCCTGATTGGCCCGGCTTCCGAGTCGTGCGCGGTGTATCAGGGCAGTTACAGCTTCGTCACTGATACGCCGGATTTCTGGCGTCGCCCCGGCGAGAACTTCCCCAGTCACGGTGATCGATTCACTGGCGAACCCGCCTACTTCAACCATGTCATCTCGGCGGCTCAGGCGATGATGGACATGATGAACACGACCGCGAAGGATTACACTTACGCGGTCTTCCACCAACCCAATGTCAAGTTCCCCAGCCGCGCCGCCGAAATGCTGGGGTTCAATGAGCAACAGATCAAGCCCGGCCTGCTGGCGGGAGAAGTTGGCAACGTGTATTCGGGTTCATGCATGTTGGGGTTGACGGCCACGCTCGATATTGCCCGACCGGGAGATCGCATTCTGATGATCAGTTATGGCAGCGGCGCGGGTTCGGATGCGTTTGACATCCTGGTTACGGAAACCATAGACGACGTGCGTCATCGCGCACCGACCACGCGCGATTACATCGCTCGCCGCACGGTGGTTGATTATGCGACTTATTGTCGTTATCGCGGCAAACTGAAGGAATAGAGTCTCATGCACGAAGTCGCTATCGTTGGCATCGGCCAGACGCCAGTCGGTGAACACTGGAGCAGCAGCCTTCGGATGTTGGCTGCCGATGCCATCAAGGCTGCACTCGACGATGCTGATCTGGAACAGGTCAATGCCCTGTACGTGGGCAATGCCTATGGAGCCACCTATAGCAGTCAAACCCAGCTCGGTTCGCTGATTGCCGATTTCGCTGGCCTGAACAACATTGAAGCCTATTCAATTGAAGCCGGCGATGCCTCCGGTGGGGCGGCGCTGCGCACGGCCTATCTGGCGGTAGCATCCGGCGCAGTGGAAACCGCGTTGGTACTGGGAGTCGAGAAATCAACCGACAGCATTGCTGGATCGCGGGTGCAGGCGCGCAGCGTCAGTCTGGATGGTGATTATGAAACCCCGCATGGCGCAACCCTGACTGCCCTGGCAGCCATACTGATGCGGCGCTATATGCATCAGTATCAGGTGGAGTTGAGCGCCTTTGAGGGGTTCACCATTAATGCACACGCGAATGGTGCGAAGAACAATTTCAGCATGTTCAAGAATCTGGTGAAAGCCGGGCGCTATGCCAAAGCCCCGATGATCGCTGATCCAGTAAATCTCTTCGACAACGCGCCGGATGCCGATGGTGCCGCAGCGTTGATCCTGACGCGGTTAGATCGAGCCGAAGATATGGTGCCACAGCCGGTCAGGATAGCTGCCAGCGCTGCCGCGAGCGATAGCCTGGCGCTGCATGATCGACCCGATCCCCTTTATCTGAAGGCGGCTAACCTGTCGGCAAGCAAAGCCTATGCCCAGGCTGGCATCCAAGCGGATGCGATTGACCTATTTGAATTGCACGACAGCTACACCATCCTGAGCGCACTGACATTGGAAGCCACTGGCTTTGCCGCGCGGGGCGAGGGTTATCAGTTGGCACAGAATAACGCCATTGGATTAGCGGGTTCAATCCCTATCAGCACTCTGGGCGGCATGAAAGCGCGCGGCAATCCAGCTGGAGCTGGCGGAGCCTATCAAGTGCTCGAAGCTGTGTTGCAATTGCGGGCAGCGGCTGGTGCTAACCAGGTTGCAGGCGCAAAAATTGCGATGGTACAAAATCTAGGTGGCATCGGCAGCACGGCTATCACCCATATATTAAGGACTTGAGACTTCTATTACAGAAGCACCTAACGGCAACTCTCAGGCACTATCTGAGAGGCAATGATAGGTTTCACGGGAGAGTTGATAGCTTCTGAGAGTCTTTCCAGCGTACTATGTGGACATGTTTGTGCGAAAATGCACAAAAGTCACAGATAAGATGAGGAGTACCCAACCATGCAGATATCACGTCACTGGCGTTTGAATGCCCAGCGCTATCGCCTTCAGGGTGTCCGTTACGAAAATGGCGAAGTCAGCTTGCAGAACCGCCCGTCCCTGCCCCAGATGCAGGAACAGCCCATCCGCGAGGTTGAGGCTACCAAGAAGGTCAAGCTTGAGCTGAAGGCCGCCAGCTAGGACGGCTTCCATGTTACCTGAGCGCAAGCAAGTCGAAGTCCAACGCGAGCAATTCACCTTTGCTGGCACCGGTGAAGTTTACAGCTTCACCACATTGCAGGAAGCGCCTGAGGGCTTTGAAGAACAGGCACCTTATACGCTGGCGATCATCAAGCTGGATGAAGGGCCACTCATCACCGCCCAGCTCACTGATATAGATGAAACCATCGCCATTGGTGACCGGGTCGAGATGGTCACGCGCAAGCTCAGTGCTGAAGGCTCGCGCGGCATCATCGTCTACGGCTACAAGTTCCGAAAAGTGCTGCTACAAGCAGCCAAATCCACGTGAACGAAAACACGCCCTTGCAGGGCGTGTTTCTTTTTTCAGCTAATCCACCGAACAGCTACAGCCCGCCCGTCGCCAGCAGTGGCGCAATCACCAGCGAGACGATTGCCAGCAGCTTGAGCAGAATGTTGAGCGACGGCCCGGAGGTGTCCTTGAATGGATCGCCAACGGTATCGCCAACAACGGCGGCTTTATGGGCATCGGATTTCTTGCCGCCCAAATGACCACGCTCGATGTACTTCTTGGCGTTGTCCCAGGCACCGCCGGCATTCGCCATCATCACCGCCAGCGTAAAAGCGGAGATCAACGAGCCAAGCAGCACACCGACCAGGGTATAGGTATCGACGAAGCGTGACAGATCGTTGCCCCGCCCCAGAACAGACAGGAAGGCGATGCCAGCCGGAATTGCCACTGCGATGATGCCGGGGAGCAGCATTTCACGGATAGCACTACGGGTACTGATGTTGACACAGGCTTCATAATCCGGGTCAGCCTTGCCTTCCATCAAGCCAGGGATTTCCTTGAACTGACGGCGCACCTCAACAACGATTTCCTGAGCCGCCTTGCCCACCGCCAGCATGGTCAGCGAGCTAAAGATGAACGGGAGCATAGCGCCGATCATCAAGCCAGTTGGCAGATGTGGATCGAGAATGTTGACCATTGGATTGATGCCAGTGGCGGTTACGAAAGCCGAAATCAACGCTAGCGCCGTCATGACAGCACTGCCAATGGCGAAACCCTTCCCGGTCGCAGCAGTGGTGTTACCCAGGCTGTCGAGCGCATCGGTGCGTTCACGAACTTTCTCACCCATCCCAGCCATTTCGGCGATGCCACCTGCATTATCAGCCACCGGGCCATAAGCATCGGTTGCCAGGGTGATACTGAGTGTCGCCAGCATACCGACCGCTGCCATAGCTACCCCATAAAGACCGGCAGCTCCCACAGCCACCAACGTTGCCAGTACCACGATCAGTACCGGGCCAACTGTACTTTCCATACCCACTGCCAGACCACGAATGATGACGATAGCCGGACCACTGACCGCGCTTTCAGCCAGGACGCGGGTGGGCTTATAGATATCCGATGTGAAGTATTCGGTGGTGTAACCGATTGCGACACCGGCAACCAGACCACTGATCGTAGCGATAATGACCCCGGTTCCCAGGTCGAGGATAAGCCCAAGGATGATAACAGCCAACGCGACCAGGCCGCTGGCGCTGTACACACCCAGTCGCAGGCTGCCGAGGAGGTTTTCCTGGGTGGCGTTTTCTTTGGTACGCACCAGGAAAGTGCAGCCCATGCCAATCAGCAGACCAGCAGCAGCCACCAAGATGGGGAACACCTCGGCCTGAGCCGTCTTTCCAGCCATTGCGCCAAGACTGGCGATAGCAATTGCCGCCACAATCGAACTGGCGTAGCTCTCGAACAAGTCAGACCCCATTCCAGCTACATCACCGACGTTATCGCCGACGTTATCGGCGATGACTGCCGGGTTGCGCGGATCATCTTCCGGGATACCGGCTTCGGTTTTGCCCACCAGGTCCGCGCCAACATCGGCTGCTTTGGTGAAGATGCCACCGCCAACGCGAGCGAAAATCGCCACCGAGGTGCCGCCGAAGCCAAACCCGGCCAGAGCGCTGGCAGCCGCGCGAATATTGGCCTCATTCACCGCAACATCCGCGCCCTGTGGATAAATGAGGCGGGTCAGGATAAGGTAAAGGACACTGATTCCCAGGAGCGCCAGCGCGACCACCATCGTTCCCATGACAGTGCCGCTCGCGAATGCCACCCGCAGGCCGCTGTTGAGGCTCTTCGCGGCTGCTGCCGTCGTGCGCACATTGGCCCGTACCGCCACATTCATCCCAATGTATCCAGCCAGAGTCGAAGCCCCGGCACCGGCGGCAAAACAGATCGCCGTCCAGGGACTCATGCCTGAATTGGGTATCGCGCTCAGGATCAGCAACACGACCACGACAATTCCGCCGAGGATGGCAATATAACGATACTCCGTCCGCAGAAAAGCTGATGCACCACGTTGAATGGCGTCAGCAATGCGCCCCATTTCCTTGCTCCCCGCGTCCTGTTGGAGTATCCAGGTACGGGTGTAGAGTGCAAAAACAACGCCAACGATGGAAATGATGAGTGCCAGCCAACCAGCACCCTCAACGAAAAACGTCATTAGGTCTTAATCTCCTTGGGCAACGTGTGGATAAAGCGCACAGACAAGAACACACAATTATGAGAGCCAGGCTATTATTCTTTAAAAATTGAGTTAAACTTTAGCGCAAGCAAGAATAGGACTTTGGGAGGGGCAAAACCAGTTCAATTTCAACAAAACCGTTCGCACTTTTTTTGTCCATTGTAGACATCTGAATCACATGGAGACCTTCCAACATGCGACCGTTGAATGATACCGAGAATACCCTTATTCTCATTGTCCTGGTGATCGCGATAGCCGGTTTGGGTTATGCCGGACTCTTGACTCGTCAGATTCTGGGCGAGAGCAAGGGTTCAAAAAAGATGCAGGAAGTCTGGGGATACATTCGGACCGGTGCGAATGCCTACCTGAGTTCGCAGTTCAGAATTATTGGCATTTTGATCGTTGTTTTGGTCTTTGTACTTTTCTTCAGCGTTTATGTTGTTAATCCAACGCCTTACGCTATCGAACACTTCTGCCCTGAAATTGCAACACAGGTCAAAGAGCAGTTCGAAACTGTGCCGGATGCAAATGGCCTTTCCGCCAAAGATCGAGCGGTAGCCGAAGTTGACCGGCAGAATTTCAATCTGGTACAGACAGCGGCTGGTGGGGATGGAATCAGCGAAAGCGCACAGGCGGATGCGGTCGAGCAGCTCAGTCTGCTGCGGACCAATGCCATCGTTTACGGCGAAGAGGCCATGATCGTCCAAGCTGGCATCGGGCAAGTTGCCGGCATTCCAGCCTGTGATGCAGCGCGTACCAACACCGCCTTTGGGCGCGCCGGGGCATTCCTGATGGGTGCCTTGTTCTCCGCGATGGTTGGTTTCGTCGGCATGAACATGGCCGTACAGGGCAATGTCCGTGTGGCAGCCGCCGCGGTTGATCCAAAACGCGGTTATGGCGACGCGCTACGCATCGCCTATCGATCTGGCACGATCACCGGCATGTTGACCGATGGCCTCGGTCTGTTCGGCGGCACGATCATCTTCATCATATTCGGCATCGCTTCCCCGGATGCACTGCTGGGCTTCGGCTTCGGCGGGACACTGCTGGCGTTGTTCATGCGCGTGGGCGGCGGCATCTTCACCAAAGCAGCCGATGTCGGCGCGGATCTGGTGGGCAAAGTCGAAGCTGGACTGCCGGAAGATGACCCCCGCAACGCTGCGGTCATCGCTGACCTGGTGGGCGACAACGTCGGCGACTGCGCTGGCATGGCAGCCGACATCTTTGAAAGTTATGAAGTGACGATTGTCTCAGGTCTGATCCTCGGTCTGGCGCTGGCGACAGTCACGCGCAGCCCGATCTGGATTGTTTTCCCGCTGGTGGTGCGCGGGATCGGCGTCCTCTGCTCGATCATCAGCACCTATCTGGTGCGGTCAACGACAGGCAAGGATGCCCTGAGCGCCATCACACGCGGCTTCTACAGCGCCGCCGCCCTGAGCGCAGTCCTGTTCGGTGCCTTCACCCTGTTCTACATGCGTGACCCGAATATCAACAGTGGTGGGATCATCTGGCAGCCGCTGGCGACAGTCATCATCGGCGTGCTGCTGGCAATCGTGATTGATCGCGTCACGGCGTACTTCACCGATACGGAACATGAGCCGGTGAAGGAAATCGCCCGCAACACCCAGACCGGCCCCGCCACCACCATTCTGAGCGGCCTGTCAAGCGGCATGGAAAGTAGTGTGTGGGCCATTGTCGTCATCGCTGGCAGCATCCTGTTGAGCGTTCTCATCTACGGTGCCTTCCCCATCACCGATGGCAACGGCAACCAGATTGTGGACACCTTCACAGCGGTGCTGTATGGCGTGGCGATGACCGGCATCGGTATGCTGACTCTGACGGGCAATAATGTCTCGATGGATGCTTTCGGCCCGATCTCCGATAATGCCCAGGGTATCGCTGAACTGGCGGGCGAGAGCAAAGGTCAGGCGGCTGAAACCCTCAATTCGCTGGATGCCGTCGGTAACACCACCAAAGCTATCACTAAGGGTGTCGCCATTGGTTCGGCGGTCATCGCAGCAGTAGCGTTGTTCGGCGCGTTCCTGACGGATACACGGGTCATCCAGCTCGGCCTTGGTGTGCCGCTTGACCAGACTGTGTTCGGAACTGGCATCAACATTGCTGAACCGATTGTGTTCATCGGCTTCCTGATCGGCGGCGGACTGATCTTCCTGTTCAGCAGTCTGCTGATCCGCTCAGTCAACCGCGCCGCTTTCAAGATGATCGGTGTGGTGCGGCGTCAACTGCGCATCCCTGGCATCATGGAAGGCACCAAGACCCCCGATTATGCCGAGTGCGTCGATGTCTCCACCCGTGCGGCGCAGCGCGAACTGCTGCCCATCGGCATCGTGGCCGTGCTGACGCCGATCATCGTCGGGTTCCTGTTGGGGGCACCGGCGCTGGGCGGCTTCCTGGCGGGCATCATCCTGGCAGGTCAGTTGATGGCGGTGTTCATGAGCAATGCCGGTGGTGCCTGGGATAACGCCAAGAAGTACATCGAAGACGGGCATTACGGCGGTAAGCGATCCGAAGCGCATAAGGCGGCTGTGGTTGGCGATACGGTCGGCGATCCCTTCAAGGATACAGCCGGTCCGGCGCTCAATCCGATGATTAAGGTCGTTAATCTGGTGGCGCTGCTGGTGGCTCCGCTGGTCGTGACGGCGGCTGCGCCCGGTGGCGAAGGCAATCGACCGGTCATCATCATCGTGATGCTGGCACTGCTGGGCGTGGTCGGCTGGGCCATCATGCGCAGCAAGCGAAATGACCCGGAATCAGAGCAGATGGTTGAAAGCATCGCTTCCCACAAGTAATCGCTCTGGCTGAATGAAACGGAATCCTCGCGTCTCAAGGGATGCGGGGATTTTTGTTTCTCCAGGGTATGTTACACTATAGTGAACGACACACAAGCGAGCAAGGCAAACAGGAACCCATATGACACATCTGTGGCACAATCTCTCGTCCGGTCCACAAGCTCCCGACATTATCTATGTAGTAGTCGAAGTGCCGAAAGGCGGACACAACAAATACGAATACAGCAAGAGCGCCGGCATTATCAAGCTGGATCGTGTGCTGTACAGCCCGGTCTACTACCCCGGCGACTATGGCTTTGTCCCGCAAAGCTACTACGGTGACGGCGACCCGCTGGATGTCCTGGTGATGATGGATGAACCCACTTTTCCCGGCTGTGTGATCGAGGCGCGTCCGGTTGCCATGCTACGGCTGGTCGACAAAGGTGAAAACGACGACAAGATTCTGGCCGTTCCATCCACCGACCCGCACTACGCCGATTACAATGATCTGGAAGACCTGCCCAAACACTTCCCGAAATCCATCGAACACTTCTTCATTACCTATAAACACCTGCAAGGCACATCGGTTGAAAGCCAGGGATGGGTCGGAGCCGCCGAGGCCAAACGCGCCATCAGCAACGCCATGCAGATGTATCGGGATCAGTTCCCACCCCAGCGCATCTGACGCAAGGGATCAGCGCAGATTATATGACCGAGAGACGGACGCTGGGGCAGCGCGGCGAACGATTAGCGGCATCGCATCTAACGACGAAGGGGTATCGTGTAGTTGCGATGAACTGGCGCTGCCCGACCGGTGAAATCGACATCATCGCCTGGGATCGGGATACCTTAGTCTTCATCGAAGTCCGGTCACGAGTCGCCGCAACAACCGAAACGGCATTTGCCAGCATCGATGAACGCAAGCGCGAGAAGCTGCTGTCGCTAGCGCAACAGTACCTGCACATCACGGAACAAGAACAAGTAACGTGGCGAATGGATGTCGTAGCGGTTGCCATGCTTTCCAATCGCCAGCCGATCATCGAACATGTCGAGGACGCCCTTGGCTGGTAAGCCGCTCGTGGTCATCGTCGGCGCAACCGCCACTGGCAAAACAGCCCTGGCAATTGCCCTGGCACAGGCGATCACGGGCGAGATTGTCAGCGCGGACAGCCGCCAGATTTACCGTGAAATGGACATTGGCACGGCCAAGCCCACGCCAGCACAACAGCAGCACGTGCCGCATCACTTGATTGATGTCGTCGCGCCGGACGAAGACCTGGGGCTGGCGACATACCAGCAGCAGGCTTATGCCGCCATCGACGCCATTCATCAACGAGGTCAGGTCCCGCTGCTGGTGGGTGGCACCGGGCAGTATGTGACAGCGGTGGTGGAGGGATGGTCGATCCCTGAAGTTCCGCCCAACGCCGCGCTTCGGGCAGAGTTGGAAGCATTTGCTGAAGAACATGGCGCGGAACGGCTGCATCAACGGCTGCAAGCGCTCGACCCGGTTGCTGCTGCGCGCACGGATTATCGCAATGTGCGGCGGGTGGCGCGGGCGTTAGAAGTCTGTTTGGAAACCGGGCAGCGCATCAGCAGCCTACAACAGAAATATCCCCCACCCTACACCATGCGTCACCTGGGATTGACCGGTGAACGCAGCACCTTGTATGCCCGCGCTGACCAGCGGGTGGATGAGATGATGACGGCGGGCTTTGTAGAAGAAGTCAATGAGCTGCTGAAGCGCGGCTATGATCCGCGATTGCCCTCGATGAGCGGGTTGGGTTACAGCCAGTTAGCCAGCCATCTGCAACATGGCACCCCGGTGGAGCAAGCCATTCTGGAAACAAAACACGCCACTCATGATTTTATTCGGCGGCAGTTGACCTGGTTTCGGGGACACGATCCGGGGATTATGTGGCACAATATAGAGATGCTTGATCGCTCGGCGCTTCTTGCCGATACCTTACGCTGGCTTCAGGACTTATGAGGTTTCTCCGCAGTTCAGAAAATCCCAACACGATTGTCGGATTGTTCCTGCTGATTATTCTGGCCGTCATCGCCGGGCCGGGTTTCCTGCCGAGCCTGCTGCCGTCGGTGATTCCCTTTGCCGATGAAGCCATACCGTGCGGCTGGCTGCGTACCGGGGAAGAGCGCGCCGAACATCAATCGCTGATCGGGCGCAACGCTGCCGCACCCATCCGTCTGCGGGTGCGCACCACGCCACTGCCAGCGGCATCCGGCCAGAGTTTGCGAGTCACCGTGATTGTGACCAACACCTCGCTGGGAACAATTGCCATCTTCTACAACCCAAACCAGGTATTGATCGGCGACGACAACGCCACCAGCGGTTTGGGGATCGCCTTCAATCGCCCTAACCCTACCGTGCAGGGTGGCGGGGGTACTGGCCCTGTGCCAGAAGACGATATTCGGCTGTTGGGGCCGCGCCAGAGCTGTGTGCATCGACAGGAATGGGGTTTCGAGCAAATCCCCCAATTGGGACTGACGGCTGCGATCAACTCGGTCAAAGCCTATTATCGCAACACCTCCCCCGGGACGAGCCAGGCCGTACCCGGAAGCAACCGCATCATCTTCACGGATCAGGGCTTATGGGTTGGAGTGGTCGAGTCAGAATCCGTCCAAATACCGTTTGCTGGCAGCTAATGGCAGATGATATTATGATTGTTAAGGGAATTTGGTTTTAGCGGAGGGGATATTTCATGTCCAACACGGATGCCGAACGCCCCATTTTCATGATTCAGGACGACAAAGGCGCAACGCGCCACTGGACGCTGGAAAAGGACGAGATCACCATCGGGCGCGGCGAGGAATGTGACCTGGTGCTGGCCGAGCGCCAGATTTCCCGGCAGCATCTGCGCGTGTATCGTGATGGGGATTTGTATCACATTCAGGATCTGGAAAGTAAGAATGGCACCTGGGTCAACGGACTGCCGCTGAAGGGCAGCCGTGAGCTGCGCGATGGCGACGAGATTCATGTGGCGCTGGTCATCCGGCTGCGCTTCATCGACTCGGATGCGACCAGCCCCCTGGCGACTCAGGCAGGGAATTTCTTGGTCGGGGGAAAGCTGCGCCTGGAACCGGATGCGCGCCGGGTCTTCGTGAATGGCGTCGAATTGAACCCACCCCTGAGCCTACCGCAGTACCGGCTGCTGGAACTGCTGTATGTGAACGGCGGTCATATCTGCACCCGTGAGCAAGTGGTGGAGGCGGTGTGGCCGGACGTGGACAGCGAAGGTGTCAGCGAACAGGCGATAGATGCGCTGGTGCGGCGGCTGCGTGACCGCCTGGGCGAAGTTGACCCAGAAACGCAGTACATCCTCACCGTGCGTGGTCACGGTTTCCGGCTGGAACAGGGATGAAAGCGTTGATGCAGCACTAGACGAAATACTAGTTACCTGGGCTGCGACACCCGGTCTGGTTGCTACGACTCGTTTAAGGCTTTTGGCAGCGTCAGGAGATAGTCGCGACACCTTGGATCAGATGTTTTCATTTCAAGGTGTCAAGAATTTCTTCGCGATTCCATCAATTACAACATTGTTCAATTCATCCAGGTACATTTTTGCGAGGATCAACACATCATCCTCGGTTCCACATTTATCTAAAAACCTGTAATGATAGTCAATAGTGGGTGGAGAGTTCG
Organism: Anaerolineae bacterium; assembly: GCA_022843385.1. Classification (GTDB taxonomy): domain Bacteria; phylum Chloroflexota; class Anaerolineae; order Aggregatilineales; family Phototrophicaceae; genus CFX2. The sequence goes on from JALHNT010000019.1 coordinate 123,291, forward strand.
GCAAAGTCAACACATCCGCTTCTTGTGATGGCGAATAAATCTCGACAACATTTCCATTAACATCTATTTTTGTGATCGACACTGTACTTCTCATTTGAAAAGTCTCTTGCACTGTAATGTCAACATACTGAGATGGCCTTACAGGCTCAGCATGAATTTCGGCATTACGTTGGTTTCTAAAAAAACACAAAACCTTACTCTTCATAAGTTCAATATACCATTTTTCCCCTCCGTTCTTCGTTATTGCCTCCTTTCTTGCATGTTGAAGGACGGAGCGAGAGGCAGACAAAAATGCACCCAAGTTGTACTTAAAATGCTCAGGGTTTTGTAGCTCTTGCAGCATACTATTGTAGAAGTATTCAGCTTCCTGTAGCTTTTCACTCTCATACATACGCATCTGCTCCACATTTTGAGAGCGTCGAGACTTTGTGATTCATATTTTCAAAACTCCGACCTTACAACCCAGGCCGGCGGACGCGCACCCGTTTGCGGCGCATGACCAGGCGCATACCCACCCGACCAGCGGATAACGTCACGGTTGGGTGAGCAGAAACCGGCTGCACAACGGGGACTTCAACCGCATCGGCAAGGGTCTCAATGACCGGCTCGACAGAAAGCACCGGGCGGGTTTCCATCTTGACGGCCTGCAACTGCTGGGTCTGGCTGGGGCGTGGCACACCGAACAGATCGAATACGCTGACCTCAGCCGTATCGCCAGATCGACTTTCCGTGACAGGTACTTTCTCCTGTGTCGCCGTGATCGGAGCCGGATTTTCCACCGCAACGGGAATACCTCCAGCTTCAACAGTCGCGCGAACAGCCTGAACCTCATCGGTCGAGGCGGCCACAGCTTCCTGGGTCGCATACTTCGCAGCAGGCAAATTCTCAAGCGGCTTCTCACTGACCACCGGCGAAATGACAGCAGCCACTTCCGGCACAGGCGATGATTCAACCGGCGTCAACACAGACGGCGCAACCGCAGCCGGTTCAACCACAACCGGTTTGCGCGGACGGGTATCCTCATCGGAGAAAGCGGGTTCGGGGATCAGTGGCGCGGGAGCGATGGCTTCGGCATCAGGTTCTTTTTGTGAGCTAAAGCGCGGTTTGTAGTGGGCGCGGGCTTCGTAATCCAGCCCTTCGCGCAGGATGGCCTTGCTCTCACGAGCAGGCTCAGAAGCGGGTAAGCTCTGGATCACTTTCCACAGCCCACGCAGGCTATCGATCATGGCGTTCTCGAACTGACGCTTCAGACCAAGCGTATTTTGCAACCCGCCCAGCACGCCACCGGGTTCATAGGTTAAGGTCCACTGAACGATTGTGCCTTCCGCAATCTCCTGAAGGCGGATGCGACCTTTGGCTTCGCGAAAAGGTGCGCCATCGACAAAGATATACTCATAACCGAGCTTCTCATACCAGGCCGCGATTTCGATGATGTATTCGCGTCCGCTGGGAGTGGCCTGCCGCCAACGAACCCCCTGGCCGGTTCGGCGCGTCGAAATCACCGTCACGCCGCGACAATCCACCTGCCAGTTGGGATTGTGCGTCAGGTCGCTGATATACGCCCACACGGTTTCGGGCGACTTCGGAATGAGAATGCGATGGTCGATGACTGTCATTCGATATGCTGAAAAGGAAACTTTATGTTACACTATCGACCAACGATTGTACCATAAGTGGCAGCAATTCACGCAACATGCTAACGCCCAACACAATTTTCGGCTTCATCCTGGCAACCCTGTTCGGTGCCGGTTTTCACCTGATCGTCGGTGGCGATGCGCGGCGGCTGGCCTTGTTTCTGCTGGCAGGATGGATCGGCTTTGGCCTGGGCCAACTGGCCGGCGCGCTGCTGGGCATTTCGGTACTGAGCATCGGAGCACTGAATCTGTTGCCCGCCGGGCTGGGGGCGCTGGTAGCGCTGCTAGCGGCATTGCTGCTAACCGCAAACCGTCGGTCTGATCCGTTCACACGTTAAAGGCATTGCATGACCGTCCCTGAACCACCCATGTCATCCCCGCCGCCGGAGACCAGCACGGGTTGGGATTTACAGCGCATTGTCTACGGAGTCGCTGGCGGGCTGGGCGCAATCATCCTCCTCCCCTTCCTGGTCGGACTGATCCTGGCATTCACCGGCAACCTGGAAGCGACTGCGCTGCGCATGGCGTACTTCCGCGATCTCTTCGTCATCGTGTTGGTGCTGGAAGGAATTCTCATCCTTGCGGCAATTGCAGTCCTGATCGTTCAGGTCAGCCGCATGATCAATCTGCTCAAGCGAGAAGCCCGGCCTATCCTCACCAATATTCAGGAAACGACCCATACTGCCCGCGGCACCGTCGAATTCGTCGGCAAGAACGTCTCCGAGCCGGTCATCAAGGCCAGCTCATTTGTCGCGGGTGCCAGCGTGTTCATCCGCGAGATCGGCGGCATCCGGCGGGCGCTGCGAAAGGATAAAGCGAATGACGACAACAAACCAACCCCGTAACGATGTGTCAGCCGGTTGGTTGATCGCTGGCCTGCTGCTGGGATTTCTGTTTGGTGGCGTGGTTGCTTTGCTGCGCGTCCCTCGCAGCGGAACCGCCACTCGTCAGCAAGTGGCGCAAACGGCCGAGACCGTTCGTAGTCGGGTGGAGGCTGTTATACCGAGCGATGCAATCGCCGATGGATTGGCGGATGGCAAAGCCGCCGCCCGTCGTCGTCGGAGTGAGCTAGGTCTTAACACCTGACAAGATTTAGCTATGCCTGTTGGTCAGGCTGGTTAACGCTGCGCCGATGTGTTGCAGGACATCGCTGGCGATCACGCTGCGGCTGTTGCCCTGCTGCGCGGCGGCCTGCTCCCCCGCCAGACCATGCACATAGCCCCCCAACACAGCGGCATCATAAGGCATAAGTCCCTGTGCCATGAAGCCACCGATCAGGCCGGCCAAAACATCACCCGTCCCGGCTGTCGCCAGCGCGTCATTCTTGAAGGGCAGGACAGCGATGCGCCCATCAGGTGAACCGATCAGCGTATGAGCGCCCTTCAATACCAAAGTGACATTCCACTCGTCCGTCTTCTCTTGAACGAGTGACGAGCGATCTCGCATCACGTCGGCGACAGAGCCACCCACTAAACGAGCCATCTCGCCTGGATGGGGCGTCAATACCACTTGCCGGGGCAACAGCTTGTGCCAGTCAGGGATACTACTCAAGAGGTTAAGCGCATCTGCATCGATCACCATCTTGACCGGTGAATCAGGAGTGAGCTGTGTCAGCAGCCGGGTCAGAAAGGTGCGGGTCGCATCATGCTGCCCCCAGCCTGGCCCGATCACTAGCGAGTCATATCGGGTAATTTCACTCTCCACAGATGTAGCCGCTTCTTCAGTCACATGGTCGTCAGCTCCGGGCAAGCATATCCAGGTCGGTTCGAGCCACTGGCTGCTCAAGGCCTGAACCACCAGAGGCGGTGCAGCAATGGTAACGAGCCCTACCCCGGAGCGATAAGCCGCCATACCCGATAAAACAGCGGCACCCACATAATTCCCCGAACCGGCCACGATCAGCGCCTTACCGAATGTTCCCTTGTTGGCGTTCGCACTCCGCGCGGGCAGCAAGTCAGCCGCCATCGCCCCATCCACCAACGTCGACAGTTCCCCTTTCAACTCAGGCAGATCCGCCGGTACACCACAGGTCGCCAGCCACAGACGCCCCACCGCAGCCGCGCCTGGGAATTCGAACAAACCGGGTTTGGCAGCGATGAAAGTGATCGTTTCGTCGGCCCACAGCGCTTGTTGATCGAGTTCGCCAGTATCGCAATTCAGTCCGCTGGGGCAGTCGACCGCGATGATGGTGGGACGGGCAGGGCGAATCGGGTGGGGATGGGTGGGATCAATGAGCGCGTCCTGATGATGAAGCAACTCAGTATCACTGTTGACAGCCCGCCGCGCTAAACGTAGCACTCTGGCGGCATCATCGCGCAGCGGCAGACGCACCCCAATCCCAAACAGCGCATCGATCAGCACATCCGAACTGGCAACCAGATTGCGCAGCAGGCGTCCATCGCGGTCATGCGAGGCATAGGCAACGAACAGCCGGGCATCATGAACCGCTTTGAAATTCACATCGTCCAGGTCGCGCTCTTTCAAGAGATAAAATCGCACCAGCGCCATTGATTGTTCGGCAATGAGACGACCCGCGACCAGTCCATCACCGCCATTGTTGCCGGAACCAACCAGCACCGTGATCCGCGCATCAGATCGATCCTGAATCAGTTCAAGGACGCGAGATGTGATCGCTCGTCCGGCATTGTCCATCAGGGTTGCGTAGCTCAAGCCGCTGGCATCGGCGGCGGCCTCCACCTGACGCATCGTGTCTACCGAAACCACTTTTGGCATTGAAGTGTTCCCCTCGCCTACCAACAAAAAATCCAGCCGACGGGCTGGATTTTAACATATGAACGGTGTAGAGCGATCAGTATTGACGGTCAACCACGTAGTTGGCAACCGCGATCAGATCATCCTTGCCCTGCGATTCAGGCAGGACTGCCAGCGAAGCGATGGCGAAATCAGCCAGTTGCCGGGCTTTCGCTTTGGCATCCTGGATGGCATCACCGGCCAGCATCTTGCGCTTAATGCTGTCCACCACATCATCCGCTACTTCGACCTCGGCTACAGCAGTCCCTACCCCAGCATGGCCGTTGCCATTGTAGGCAGCCGCATAACCGCGCCCCTGAGCCAGATCAATGCCCGATGTCTTGCCTAACTGGGCGGTGTCAGCCGTCAAGTCGAGGACATCATCGACGATCTGGAAAGCCAGGCCGATGTTGTAGCCGTAATGTCCAAGCGCTTCCACCGTAGCTTCAGAAGCATTCGCCAGCTTGGCGCCCATCATGGCCGCAGCCCGGAACAGGGCCGCCGTCTTGCGGGCAATGATCTCATAGTAGACTTCACGGGTAAAATTCTGTTCCTTGACCGCAGCCGCTTGCAACGTTTCGCCTTCGACCAGCGCCGATGTCGCCACTGCCATATCAATGTTGAGGTCACGATACGGAGCCATCAACTCATAGACTTTGGTGAAGAGAAAGTCGCCGGTCAAGAGCGCGAACGTGCGTCCCCAAATGGCATTCACCGAGGGGCGCCCCCGGCGCATCACTCCATGATCGTTGATGTCGTCGTGAACCACGCTAGCAGTGTGAACGAGTTCAACAGCGGCAGCAACCGGAGCAGCATAGACATAATCGGTGCCACCCAGCGCGGCATAGGTCGCCATCAGGACGCGGGGACGGACACGCTTGCCACCGGCAGAGAGGATATGGCTGCTGGCATCGCGAAGCACCTTGACATCCGAGTTGATGATCTCAGACATGATATGCTCTACTGTTTTGATCGCCTCACTCAGAGTCATGATGGCCTACCTTAATCACCAGCGGGTTTTGTTTGTTACGTTCAGAACAATCTAAATTTATTATACAGAGAAGCGCGAATCGAGTCAACGAACGTGGAACTGATTCACATATTCCCCTTATACAGCCTCAGTTGACTGCGGCTACAACACGCGCGCCAGTTGAAGCGACCTGAGTGGAACGGGCAACACTGCCGATTGCGGCATCGTCATAAACGCCTTTCATGGCATTTGCGACAAACCGCGCCCCCGTTTCAGTCGAACAGATGGCGCATAACGTCGGCCCTGCCCCACTGATGACAAGCCCGAGCGCGCCGGCCTGTTTGGCGCTGGCGCGTACTTCTTTTAACAAGGGCATCAGATGAGCGCGGGCCGGCTCGATGACCTGATCGCTTTCCATCGCCGCTGCCATCGCTTCCAGGTCGCTGCGATACAGTGCGTCCATCAGCCGAGCCACAGAAGCGGTTTGAGCGATCATCTGCTTAAGCGGGATCTGCATGGGCAGCACCGAACGCGCTAAGGCAGTGGGGACCGCCACATCCGGCGTAATCAGCGCCAGATGAAGCGAATCAGGAATGGGCAAGCGGCGAATGCGCGAGGCATCGAGTCCATTGACCAGCAGTATTCCGCCCATCAGGGAGGGAGCGACATTATCGGCATGGTATCCGCTCGCCACTGCTTCACCATCCAGACAGGCCGGCAGCAGCTCGCTAAAGGTGAGTGGAGAATCGAACAGGGCATTCACGGCAACGGCCGCGGCCACCGCGCTAGCGGCACTACTGCCTAAACCGCTCGCAAGTGGCAGTCGCTTGTCAATCGTCATGGTCACACCAAGCAGCGACCCAAGCTGGCGCAGCACACTCAGGGCAGCCATCCCAGCGGTATTTTTCTCGGCCACCAACGGCAGTTGACCACCATCGCCATCAATCCGTGTGATATGGACCCCTGGTTTTTCACTCGGTTCGACCCGAACCAGATCACCTGGCTCGTAAAGCGCCAGGCCGAGAATATCAAAACCCACTCCAAGATTCGCAATCGAGGCAGGGGCATAGGCCTCTGCTCTGGAATTCACCATGATAACTTGTTATCCTTGCGCTGCGTCGTAATCCTGCCATTGGTGAAACAACATGCCGAGCATACTACAATGCATGAACTGTGGTCAACAATACCCAGTTGACCAGATCATCTATAACTGCGCGACCTGCGGCGGCTTGCTCGATGTCCAGCACGATATGGACTATCTGCGCAAGTCTGTCTCGCGTCAGCTTTTTGACCAGCGACTCGGCACCCTTGAAGCGCCCTACAACAGCGGCGTGTGGCGCTACAAGGAATTGATCTATCCAGATGTGCCGGACGACTGCATCGTGAGTCGCCCCGAAGGCAACACCAACCTGTACCGTACCCCCAGGCTGGCCGAATGGGCTGGTGTCGCGCAATTATACCTCAAACATGAGGGGGAAAACCCAACTGGCTCGTTCAAGGATCGCGGGATGACCGGCGGGCTGACACAGGCGCGGTTGTTGGGTGTAAGACGGGTGGCCTGTGCCTCGACCGGCAATACATCAGCCTCGTTAGCAGCTTACGCGGCCTGGGCAGGTATCGAGGGAATTGTCTTCTTTCAGAACCAGCAAATCGCGCTGGGCAAGCTGGCACAGGCCATCGCTTACGGCGCGACGGGCATTCAGATCAATGCCGATTTTGACCGCAATCTGGAACTGGTGCGGGAAGTTGCCGATAACCTCGGTGTGTATGTACTGAATTCGGTGAATCCGTTTCGTCTGGAAGGCCAGAAAAGCATCATGATCGAGACGATCCAGCAGCTCCGCTGGCAAGTCCCAGATTGGATCGTGGTGCCGGGTGGCAATCTGGGCAACAGTTCGGCTTTTGGCAAAGCGCTGCATGAATTGAAAGCGTTGGGGCTGATAGACCGGCTGCCGCGCTTGGCGATTATACAGGCCGAAGGTGCCAGCCCGCTCTATCAGAGTTACCAGCGCGGCCTGGACCATTTAGACCCGATGCACGCGGAAACGATTGCCACTGCCATCAAGATCGGCAACCCGGTCAATTATGCCAAAGCCGTCCGCGCCCTGCATTGGACCGACGGTGTGGTTGAAGCCGTAACTGACCAGGAAATCATGGATGCCAAAGCGCTGATTGACCGGCAGGGAATCGGTTGCGAGCCAGCATCGGCCTGTTCGCTGGTTGGGGTGCAAAAACTGGTACGCATGGGGATCATCAAGCCCACTGATACCGTTGTCGGTGTCTTAACTGGACATGTCCTCAAGGATGCAGACGCGGTGATTAATTATCACAGCAATGCTTTGGATCATATCCACGCGAACTACCCCAATCAGTTACACCAATCGGAAGCGAACGTCGAGGCGCTCCGCGCCATATTGGAGAGCCGAGAGGCCATCCTTCAATAAGTGTCCATGAGGGAGGTCGCGCTATTGCACGCCCCCTCTTTATTCCCAGCTTTATGAGCGAAGTGCCTGACTGAGGTCTTCGAGTATGTCGTCGCTGTCTTCGATGCCGATGGCGAAGCGCACCAGATTGTCTTTGATGCCCAGTGCCAGGCGTTCTTCAGTGGTCTTCTCGTAGTAGCTCATCAGCGCTGGCTGCTCGATGAGGCTCTCCACCCCGCCCAGGCTGGGGGCGATATAAGGAATCTTCAGCCGATCAATGAACTGGCTGGTCGCCTTCAGATCGCCTGCCACCTCAAAACTAACAACGCCGCCAAACCCGCTCATCTGCTTCGCGGCTACGGCGTAATCCGGGTGCGAGAGCAGTCCGGGATACCAGACCCGTTCAATACGAGGATGCTGGTCGAGAAACTCGGCAACGGCCAGCGCTGTCGCATTCTGCTGGCGCACACGAACACCGAGCGTCTTGATCCCGCGATCGAGCAAATAAGCGTTCTGTGGATCGACAATCCCGCCTAACACGCCCCGTGCATCGCGCAGGGCTTGAATGCGATCTGACCGACCAATCACGACCCCCGCCAAGAGATCATTATGACCGGACAGATACTTGGTCGCACTGTGCAGGACAAAGTCGATGCCATATTCAATCGGGCGCTGGTTGACCGGGGTGGCGAAAGTGCTGTCAATCAGCGTCAGTACGCGGTACTGCTTGCCGAGCTGACTGATTTTCTCCAGATCAGCAATACGCAGATACGGGTTAGTTGGACTTTCGGAAATGATGAAGCGGGTTTTCTTGGGAACGATGGCCGCTTCCATCGCAGCATGATCGCCCATCGGTACGACAGTCGTCTCAATACCGAAGCGCTTGAGGAAGGTCAGACAGAACTGGCGCGTCCGGCGATAACAATCATCGGTCATGACGATATGGGAACCGGCGGGCAACACCGAGAGCAGCAACGACGTAACAGCAGCCATCCCGGATGCGTATAGTACGGCGTCTTCGCCCCCGTCGAGGGCGGCCAGTTTGCGTTCAACCGCCGCAACCGTCGGATTGCCATAACGCCCGTACTCCTCACGATCATCGCCATCGCCCCAGGTCTTGCGCTCCATATAGTCGATGAGTTCCTGGGTATCGCCAAAGGTGTAGGTTGCCGTCTGCACAATCGGCGTGTTGAGAGAGTTAAAGGCCTTGCGTCGCTGTGTGCCACCATGTACAGCGCGGGTGCTGTTTCCCTGCGCCGTGTCCTCGCGGTCTTTCTCAATTTTGTCCAGGCTGTCGTCGATCACGCTCATGGTTTTCCCCTCGTTACAAAACAAAAAACCCGGCTCACAAAGTGACCGGGTTCCGATTAAGCAACAAAAAAGACTTCGGCTTGAAGTCTATAGCGTTTACGCCTGAAAAACTTCAGACAAACGCGCTCATCTGCCAGCTTAGATCGCTGCCGGACTTGGCACCTTCCTTATCAAAGGAGGTTGCCGCGGTGTCGTAGGGCCGTTCCCTCTACCGCTCTTTATGAGACATCACTCTATGAGATTGTGGATGAAAGAATAACACAGGCTGGGATGATGAGCAAGCATCTGGTGAATTCATGTATAATTCTAGAGTAGGCTGCGGGTAAAGGGTGACACAGTGACAGATGTCCAGATCACAATTATGAGCGGCGTTGATGATGGACAGCGCCTCACATTTTCCAGCGACAACGGCGACGGACGCTGGGATGATGCGGGACAAGGCTGGGTCATTAGCGTTGGACGGCAGGAAACCAATGACATCTTTTTACAATATGACAACTTTGCCTCACGCTTTCATGCAGAGATTATCTGGCAAGATCTGGCCTGGTGGTTGAATGACTGTCAAAGTACCAACGGCACATTTGTCGAGCAACCGGGTGCTGATGACGCCAGGGTGTATGGCACGGTACCAATCCAGCCCGGCGCCTTGTTCCGCATCGGTCACACCTGGCTCCGAATAGACGAATCGACTCCTTAACATGACACCGATTGCGCTGAAAGAAATCCTCATCAACGGACGGCAGGAATCGGTTCGGATGCGCCACCATTTTCTGGGCGTGGAGCATCTGTTCATCGCGATGCTGCAAATCCAGGGCGGCGTGACCGCCAGCGTCCTGGAACAATACGGCCTCAAGCCAGAATATGTCATCGACATGATCCGCCGCAAGACCGAGCGCGGCAGCGATCAGCATCAATGGCCGGGGATGCGCTACACCCCACGCACCAATGTGGTGCTGGATATTGCCAAAGATGTCACGCTGGATCGGGGCGGCAACGACCAGATCACTGAACGCGATCTGCTGAACGCTATCCTGATTGAGAATGACAGCCTGCCGATCCGTGTCCTCAAGGCGCTGAATGTCAATCTCGAACAATTACAACGTGACATCGAAACTTTCGTCGATTCATATGACCCCCAGCCGCCAGACATCCACATCATACTCGGCACAGAGTTTCCGGCTGATGACTTCATCGACAGGGAACAGGCATTTCTGCTACGCCGCATGTTCTGGGGACATCACACGGTTCGGATCGAACGCAAGTTGACCGGGTTCAGCGGATCATTGGTACTGGTGATTGCTCCCCTGTATGTTGATGGGCGCGAAGATGCGCCGGTGGTTGCCAAGATCGCCAGTTCCGATCAGATCATGGATGAATATCAACGCTATGAAACCCACGTCAAGGGTGCGCTGCCCTTACAGACCGCCCGTCTTGAAGACCCGCCCACTGCCCCGGAACGATCAGCGCTAGCCGGGTTGAAGTATACGCTGGTCGCCAGTTCAGGTGGTGTCCCACAGGATTTGCGCAATCTGGTGCAGCAGAATGGCAGTCAGGAATTGGCTCATCTGCTGCAAAAGGAATTATTCGAGCAGTTCAACAAGACCTGGTGGGGTCATAAACGAGCTTATCGTTTTCCGGTCTGGAAGGAATATGACTGGCTGCTGCCACCCCTACTCGTCTTGGATTTCATCCCCCAAGCCGAGCCAGTGGAAAACCCATTTGTCCTGAAGATTCCGATTACGCAAAGCCGGCTCAAGTCACGGATGCAAAGCCTGAAGGTTGGCGATCCAGTCGTGTTGGATGGGTTTGTCGTCCAGAAAGTTGAACCGGCACACAATCTGGTCAAGTTAGCAGTCGGGTATGGCATGGAGGCCGATAAGCGTGCTTTCAAGATCGAAGCGCGACATCTGGAGCAACTGGATAAGGGTTTCTTTCGCGGAGAAGTGATCGAGAATCTGGTGGCGCGGGTTGGCAAAACTCGACAGGATATGCTTGAAGAAGCGGTGCGCGATCTGCATCCCCCTTACGCCCCCAATGCCAAGACGATCTGCGTTCGCAATTTACAGTTTGACAATCCGATTTTCAAATACGAAGAGTTGATGGATCGGCAAATCAACGGCTCGGAAAGCCGGATTCATGGGGATTTGCACCTCGGCAATATTCTGACCGGCCCCAACAAGAGCATCTGGCTGATCGATTTTGGGCATACCCGCGAAGGACACACATTATTCGACTGGGCAACGCTAGAAATCAGCCTGCTCGGCGATGGCGTGATGTACATGCTGGGGGATGATTGGGTGAAGGCCGAGGCGATTATCGATTTTCTGGTTGCCCTGGACTCCAATCAGCCGCTTCCGGTGATCGAGAAAAGCGTTGCCGATTTGCTCGGAGCAGTGGTCGTTCTGCGGCAGATCGTCGGTCACTGCCTGGCACGCCCCAATGACTGGACCGAATATTACATCGCGTTGGCCTTCTGCGCCCTGCGCGGCATGACCTTCGGCAGCATGTCACTGGGGGGAAGGCGGTTGATGTTCCTGCTGGCCGCCCTCGCCATGTATCAACTTGAACAGAAACATGTCCCCGGTGGCACCGACACGCCATCGCCCGATCAGACCAACATCACGGGAAACCTCAGCCGTCCGGTGCCACCCGACAGTAACAACGCATCCTGAGACTATAGGTTCGCCAGCACGGCCTGAGCGAATTCCGTCGTGCTGCTGTAGGTTCTGCCACGCGGCGCAATGTCGGCTGTTCGTGCGCCGGATTCAAGCGCCTTCTCAACCGCTGCTTCAACCGCCTGCGCTTCGGTTTCCAAGCCCAGGCTATAACGGAGCAGCAGCGCCGCGCTCAATATCGTGCCAGTCGGATTGGCCTTGCCCTGCCCGGCGATGTCAGGTGCAGACCCGTGAATCGGCTCATACAGCCCAAACGTACCCGAACCCAATGACGCCGACGGCAGCATTCCCAGCGATCCGGCCAGGACCGATGCTTCATCGCTGAGGATGTCGCCGAACATGTTGCTGGCGAGCAGGACATCGAAGCTGGCCGGGCGAGTCATCAGATACATAGCGCAGGCATCAACCAGCACGTGCTCAAGCTGGACATCGGCATAATCTTCATGCACCTTGACCACAGTGCGTCGCCACAAACGCATACTCGCCATGACATTGGCTTTATCAACCGACGTCATCATCTTCCGCCGACCCTGTGCCGCGCGGAAAGCAACCTGCGCCACCCGTTCCACCTCAGGCACGGTATAGAGTTCCGTATCGTAAGCGCGGTCACCATCGCCCTGCTCTTGCTGGGGGCCAAAGTAGATGCCGCCGGTCAATTCGCGCACAAACAACATGTCCACCCCCTGCAGCAATTCAGGCCGCAGCGGCGCGTGTTGTGCCAGCGCCGGATACGCCTTCACCGGGCGCAGATTGGCGAACAACTCAAAATGCTTGCGGATGCGCAGCAAACCCTGTTCCGGGCGAACCGGTGCGGTTGGATCTGACCATTTGGGGCCACCAACCGCGCCGAGCAGAATCGCGTTAGCCTGCTCACACACCCGAATGGTTTCTGGCGGACAGGAGTCGCCAAAACGATCAATGGCGATGCCGCCCATGGGTGCCTCATTGAACGTGAACTCGTGTCCAAAGCGCGACGCCACCTGCTGCAACACTGTGACGGCCTGAGATGTCACTTCCGGACCAATCCCATCCCCAGGCAGAACTGCAATTATTGCTCTCATCAATCAACCTCTCTTCAACAAAACGGGCTGGAAACAGTGCCAGCCCGTGCCTCATCCATTTGCAGAGTCGTGATCCTGATCGATCAGATGCGCTCCAGATTTGCGACTGTGCGCTCGTTCTTGATATTGCCGGTGTTCAGCGTCGCTTTGGGTTCAAACAACAGGACATGACATTCTTGCGGCGCAACCGGACGATGTTCGACGCCATGCGGCACAATGACGTATTCGCCTTCTTCCAGCCACAGGTCGCCATCGCGGAGCTGCATCAACAGCCGTCCCTTGATAACTAGGAACATTTCGTCCTCGACATCATGATGATGCCAGACAAACTCGCCCTGGAGTTTGACCTGTTTCACCGCCGAGTCGTTGACTTCACCGGCGATTTTCGGACTCCAATGGTCATGGAACAGCGCAAATTTCGCTGCGAGATTTACTTTGTCCAGCATCTCAATCTCCCATCGGCGCTTCCACCGCCTGCGGACGGTTGGCAAGCGCCAACCCATACTCGACACTATCCACCAGCGCCAGCCAGCTCGCCTGGATGATGTTCGCCCCTGCCCCGACCGTACTCCAGCGGTCATGTCCGTTCTGGGTGTCAATCAGCACGCGGGTGGTAGCGGCTGTGCCATTATTGCCATCCGGGATGCGCACCTTGTAGTCCGCCAGTTGGAATTCCGCCAGCTCAGGGTAACGGGGCAAGAGCGCCTTGCGCAGTGCCAGATCGAGCGCGTTCACCGGCCCGTTGCCATCAGCCGCTGTATGCACGATGTCGCCATCCACATCAATCTTGACCATCGCCTGCGACAATGCATGACCGTTGCGTTCAGAAACCAGCACGGTGAAGTCTATCAGGGTGAAGATTGGTCGGTAATGGGGTTTGGCGCGGTGCAACCGGATGGCGACCGACGCCTCAGCCCCCTCAAAGACAAAGCCCTCATTCTCCAATTGCTTGATGTTGTCCAACACGGCGACGGCTTCCTCGCGGGATACATGCAACCCGAACTCCTCGGCCTTGCTCAGGAGATTACCCTGCCCGGACAGATCAGATACCAGCACACGCATTTGATTGCCAACCTGTTCGGGGTCGATATGCTGATAGCTCTGAACGGTACGCCGCATGGCCGCCACATGGATGCCGCCCTTATGCGCAAACGCACTCTTGCCCACATAAGCTGCCCCGTTGACCGGCATCATGTTGGCGATCTCGGAAACGGTACGCGAAAGCGTGGTTAACTGCCGTAGGTGTTCGGGATCAGGCAGGCAGCGAATGTTCATCTTCAGTTCCAAATCGGCGATGATACTGCACAGGTTGGCATTGCCACAACGCTCACCATAGCCGTTTATCGTTCCCTGCACATGAACCGCTCCGGCCTTGATCGCCGCGAGAGAATTTGCCACCGCCAGTTCGCCATCATTATGGGTATGAATGCCTACCGGCGTATCGGGGAAAGACCGCTGCACTGTCTCAACAAACTCCGCGATTTCCCACGGCATGGACCCGCCGTTGGTATCGCACAGGACAACGATATCCGCGCCGCCAGCAATCGCCGCTTCCAGCGTATCCAGCGCATATTCCATATCGAGCTTGAAGCCGTCAAAGAAATGCTCGGCGTCGTAAATGACTTCCTTACCGAGCGACTTGAGATAGGCCAGACTCTCACGAATCATGCGAAGGTTTTCAGGTGGTGTGGTCTGTAACACATCCGTCACATGCAGCATCGAGGTCTTGCCGACGACCGTCACCACAGGCGTTTTCGCCTCAACCAGCGCCATGATATTCGGATCATCCTTCGGTTCGCTGTTCTTGCGACACGTCGAGCCGAAGGCGGCGATTTTGGCATGTTTCAGGTCGAGGTGCTGGGCTTCGTCAAAGAAAGCGGCATCTTTAGGGTTTGACCCCGGCCACCCGCCTTCAATGTAAGCCACACCAAAGTTATCCAGCAACCGCGCAATCTTCAGCTTGTCAGCAACCGACAGCGAGATCCCTTCGCCCTGCGTCCCGTCGCGCAGCGTTGTGTCATAGATGGCAACGCGGTTCATCAATCCGCCTTTCTTCCCTAAGCCAGCGTGTTGACGCGGGCCGGATGCTGCATTTCAAAGGTCTCGATGTTTTCATCCAGGTTGATGAGAAAGCCAAGCTGGTCAACGCCGTTCAGCAGGCAGTAACGAGAGAACGGATCAATCGGAAACTTCA
>JALHNT010000020.1:0-86087 GCA_022843385.1 Anaerolineae bacterium
CGCCCGAACTAACAACTACCCTACCCATGGTCACGCAGGAACTGTTCAACCGTCGCGCGTGTTGGTAATGCCGGAATCGCGCCACGCTCGGTGGTCGCCAGCGCCCCAACTGCGTTGGCAAAACGCAGCACATCGCTCATATGGTTCACATAATCGTCGCCGCGCTCAAGCATCTGCACGATCAATCCGGCCATGAACCCGTCGCCTGCTCCAGTGGTATCAACCGCCTTCACGCTGAACCCCGCCACCTGGGCCTGAGCCTGACGAGTATACAGCTTTGAGCCTTGTGCGCCATAGGTGACAGCGATGGCCTGAATCGAGGGACGCCACAGCGGGGTGATGTCCTGCCCGCCCGTCAGAAATTCAACTTCCTCATCGCTGACCTTGACCACATGGGCGTAATCCAACCCTTCCAGCATCCCGGCTCTGGCGGCTTCGGCATCAGGCCATAAGGCCACCCGCAGGTTCGGGTCATAGGTGAGGAGCATCCCGCGTTCCTGCGCCGCCTGCAGCGCCATCAGGGCGGCTGAACGACTCGGTTCGTGGATGAAGGTGATCGACCCATAATGAAAGACCCGCTTGCCATCCAGCACATCCAGCGCTACTGTTTCGGGACGCATCAGCATATCGGCGCTCGGGTGTCGATAAAACACAAAGCTCCGTTCGCCGTCCGCGCGCAGCGAAACAAAGGCCAGCGCGGTGCGTGCTTCTGCCGAAAAACGCAGCCCACTGACATCGACCCCATCCGCCCGCAGCACATCCGCCAGGTGATGCCCAAACGGATCATCCCCGACCTGCCCTAAAAAGGCGCTTGGTTGACCGAGACGGGCCACAGCGACCGCCACATTGGCTGGCGCACCACCAGGAGCTTTCTTGAAGCCCGATGCCTCGCCAACGCTGACTCCATGTTCGAGGGCGACAAAATCAATCAGCAGTTCGCCAAAACTGACAACCGACATCTTCACTCCTTAAGCGGACAAACAGAACTAAACATGATTCAGCAGGGCTTCGCCGGCCTCCAGCCCAGAAAGAAAAGCCCCTTCAACCCGCGCCTCGCCGAAGGCATCGCCCGCAAAAGCCAGCGGGGGTAGTTGGCTCGCCAGCAGATAGCGTTGTGGATGCAGAACCGTCGGCTGAGCATAGCGCCACTTCTTCAGCTCTGCCTGCGTGATGCGCGCCCCGGCTCCGAGATAAGGCCGAAGCGCATCCTGCAGCGTCGTCAGGGCTTCATGCTCTGGAATATCATACAACTGCTGACTGAAGGCCGGGCTGGCATGGAGGGTCATCACACGCGCATTGGGTGAAATGCCTTTGCGTTGATTGTCGGCGATCCAACTGATCGCTTCCTGTGGCCGCTGCAACGCGCCCGGGTCGGGTAACATGACCTCACCCTCGACGCCGAACAATCCGCAAACACAGGGGGAATAGGCGATTCGCTGCAAACTGGCACGATCATCCGGGGCAAGCTGTTCAACCATTGCACCCAGAATGTTGAGCGACTGGGGAACAGGCGCGGTCAGCAAGACGGCTCGCGCGGTATAGGATTGTCCCTGCTCATCCTGCGCCAGCCAGCCATGTTCCTCCGCTTCGAGCTGCGTGAGACGGGTATTGAGGCGCAGGTCGATTCGCTCGCCCAATTCAGTCTGGATGTGCTTCGCCAACATATTCATGCCACCCCGCGTGGCATAGCGCGCATGTCCATCATATTCCTGTGGTGCGCGCTGCCCATCGCTGAAGCCCTTACTCCAGACATAAACCAGGCCATTCTCCTGCCACTGGTTGACATGTCCCTGAAAGATAGCCGAACGCACGGTGAAGAACTGTGCGCCGTGATCGGCCACGCCCTGCCCTATGCGTCGGGTCGCCAGCCGCCCACCGACACTGCGGCCTTTATCGATCACCATCATTTTCAACCCACGCTGGCTCATGATTTGCGCTGCGGCTAATCCGCTTAAGCCAGCGCCGACAATCAACACATCTGCCTGGTTCATAAACATCCTGTCAGGAACGGTTGACACGACGCAGGATCAGCATGAGTATGCTAATCAACATCGCCATCAAAATAAGGACGAAAGGAACGCCATTCGGGTCTTTGAAATGCGGCCAGGTCTGCTCGAAGTTCATGCCGTAAAAACCGCTCACCACCGTCATCACGCCGATGACAATCGTCATCACCGTCAGCCGGTTGACAATCCGATTGAGCCGGTTGGAGACTGATGACATATACAGGTCAATCAATCCCGTAAGGGTATCGCGATAGGTGTTAATCATGTCAGCGATCCAGAGCAGGTGATCGCCCACATCGCGCAGATAATACTGGCTCGACTGGTCAGAGAAATTCAGGACATGGGGTTGGGTGAGCGTGCCAAGCATATCGCGCTGCGGCCAGACCACGCGCCACATATGCAGCAGCATGTGCTTCAGGTCAAACAAGCGATTGAGATGTTCCTGTTTTGGGCTAACCAGGATGACATCTTCCAGTTCACCGATTTCTTCTTCAAACAGATCCATGATCGGGAAGTATTCATCAACGATTACATCGAGCAAGGTATACAGCAGATAACTGACGGTGATGGGGAAGGCGCTCCCCACATTGTCGATGCGTCTGCGGCACTCGCCAATAGTGTAATCATCCCGGTTGCTGACCGTGACCAGATAGTTACGTCCGACAAAGACATTGATCTCACGAAACTCCAGATCATGGTGAACCGAGATGGAGGCATCCGGGGTTGGAACCTGCTTGCCATCGAGCTGGGAGACGGAATTGGTAATGAGGAACAGATAGCCATTGTATTCTTCCAGCTTGGGGCGCTGCCGGTGATTGCGCGTGTCCTCAATGGCGAGCGGATGAAAATGGAACACATCGCGCAAGACCTGGGCTTCCTGATCGTCGCAATCAATGATGTCTACCCAGAAGATCTCGGATGGCGATTGCAGGAGCTGGCCGACTTCGCTGATGGCGGCGTTACGCGATGTCCCCTGGCTGAAGACAGTAACTTTCATGTTGGCTACCGATACCTGAGTGAAAAGTTCACACCAAGTCTAACAGTCAATTTCACCAACACCAAATTTCGCGCGTGTTGTGGACATAATGAGCAAGACATCGCATGTCCTACATACAACAATATCGTTTGTTAGTCTTTATTCACCGATTACATCAACGGCGGCTAGCACCATCACCTCGCCCCATGTGAGCGGCGGCTCGGCGCTGGCTTCGATCACCGGCAGCCGTTGCAGGGTTGACCAGTCATAGATGATCCACTGAAGGTAGTGGTAACCCGGCAGTGCGTCGGATGGCACGGTGAGGCAGGGCGTGAGGCTGAAGGAGTCGCCAGCATGATGCGCTCCCAGCCCGCCATCCCAGCCGGCGATGGAGCGATTGCCGGTCCAATCGACCAGGTGCAGCCCGATGGAATAGCGTTCATCGATGGTCTGCAATGCGCGTAGTTCGAGGGTGGCGCAGACCTCAGCGCCGGGCTGAACGGCCATGAGTTGCTCGGCTGTTGGGGCGTTGACCAGCGCCAGTTGCTCGCCAAACTGGAATGCGAGGTCGTTTGCACCCCGGCCCTCGAAGCGATAGAAGATGATGTTCTGGTAACTGGCGCGGTAACTGACCTGGCGCGTTCGATCCAGCTCGGTCATGATCTGCCAGCTCTTGGCTGTGTTCGAAGGCAGAGCAACCCAGAGAACTGGTTCATCATTTAGGCGCTCTACGATCTGATGGATTTCCGTAAGATGGTGCAGCCGCCACGACAGGTCGAGCGCCAGACCGGAGCGGAGTCCCAGGTGATCGGCATAGTAGGCGGCGGGGTCATGGGCTGCCAGATCGGTGATGATCGGTTCAAGCGGCTGACGGGATTGGATCACTTGCTGGATCGGTGCCGTCCAGTCCGGCTTCGCCGCCCAGAACCAGCGGAAGTTGGTCTGATTGATCCCAAGCCAGAATCCGGTGATGACGATCACCAGCAGAGGCGGAAGGTAGGGATGCCAGCGTGCCAGGCGGGGAAAGCGGCTGAGGTGATCGATTCCAGCAGCGGACAGCAAGGCCAGCGCCGGCAAGACCGCGATGACATAGCGTATCTGATAGACCGGCAGGACCCAGGCATTGAGCGCCAGCAGCACAGCCGGGGTGAGCAGCAGCCAGATGACCAGCAAGCGGGTTGCACGATATCTCCAGCCCAGTCCGACCCCGGCCAACAACAGACTGCCAATTAAGCCCCATTGGTCAGCCGTCGGACTGTGCACCAACCAGATGAGCGTCGCGGTATTGGTTGGCACCGGCACAGCCAGTGATCCGTTTGGGTTCACCTGAAGCTGGGCGATGACGATGGGCAGCCAGGGGAGGAACAACAGCAGACTCATGCCGTAGGGCAGGGCGAAGCGCCACAGCCGCGCGGCTGATTTCCCTGATGTGAAGATGAGATGGATGAGGTGGGTGAGGACGATCAGCCAGCCGGCATAATGGGTATAAACCAGCGCGGTCAGCAGCAGACCATAAGCCAATCCGGCTCTGATCCCGTTGGTTTCGGATCGACTTAAGCGGGATAGCCAGCGCCAGTAGAGCAGGGTGGCCGCGCCAGCCAGCAGCAGCATGAGCGTGTACATGCGGGCTTCGCGAGCGTAGTAGATGAAAAAGCCGCTGCTGCCCAGCACGATCAGCGTCAACAGACCTGTTCGCCAACCGAACCAGCGCTTGCCCAGGGCATAGGTTGTCGCCAGTCCCATCAATCCGAAGAACAGGGCGGGGTAACGCAGCGCCAATTCTGTGTCACCGGCGATGCGCCGCCAGCCGTTCATCATGAGAAAATACAGCGGCGGGTGGACATCATCTCGCACCCGGCTCACCACCTCGCGCAGATCACGCGGCTCAACCGCCCAGGCCGTCCAGGCTTCATCCCACCACAGGTCTTCACGGCTGATCGATTGACCGGCGAGCCAGGCTATGAGCAGCAGCAAACCGGCTGCCATCAGCGTGCGGGCGGCAGGCGATAGCGTCACTGGCTCAGTCCGGTTTGGGAGGGCGATTGTAGAGCCACCAGTAGTGATCCGCTGGATAAAGTGGCTGCAACTGCTGATCCCAGATGAAGGGCGTTTCGCGGACGTAGCGGCGCAGTCCACCGTCTATCGAGCGCACTTTTGTCCTGAGGTCAGCACTGGCGGGTTCATCGTCGGGCAGCGCTTGCATGATTTCCTCGACGATGGTGCGGCGCAGCGCTTCCGGCAGATAGGCGCTGGCGCACAGACGTTCATTTTCCTTGCACTCGGTTAGATAGGTGTTGAGGTCGCGCACACGCGATTCAACTTCGCGCACACATTTTTTGGTGTAGGCCACCTGCCACTCGGTGCGCTGCTTATCGTGATCGGTCAGGATGCTGTCGAGCTGCTGCTGCTGACTCTGGCTCATCTGGTCGCGCAGGGCGGTCAGGCGTCGCAGCCGCAGCAGGATGGCACCGGGTGTCAGGCGCGCCGAGTCGATCTGAATGCGACCGTAGAGATCGTCCTCGTAAATGTAGGGGACAAGACTGCGGACCATCGCCCGCACTTCTTTGAGATCGAGATCAATTGAATAGGGTTGTTCAGCCATTGGTTTCACACTCCACTCCAGAACAGAGAGTCTAGCGCAACTTGGCGAAACAAAACACCCCTCGCAGTGGAGGGGTGCAGCCGCAGCAGATATGGCTGGGGGTTACTCCGCTATTTTGAGACCCTCGACGAAGAAGGTCGGATTGGTCAGCACACGGCGCACCGGGCATTTGGTCGAGATTTCCAGCAGACGGGACTTCTGCTCATCGCTTAATGGCCCATGCAGCGTGATGTGTTCGCGTATCTCATGAATGAACTGGGCATTACCCTGATAGGCCGGATAATCCGCCGCGTTGAAGCGTTCCATCTCCAACTCGACATCGATTTTCTCCAGCGGCCACTGCTTGCGATTGGCATACATCTGCACAGTGACGACCATGCAGCTCCCCAGCGCCCCCAGCATTTGTTCCACCGGGTCAGCCGCCGTGTCGGTGCCACCGCCTTCGATGGTTTCGTCGGCGTGCCAGGTGTGCGTTTCAGTCCGTATGGTGGTGAGATAACCACCTTCGTTGGTGACGGATACTTTTGCCATAATGTGTCCTATCAATCGTCGCTTTCGGATTGGGTTCGATCCCCACGTCTACCGTCTGATTATGATCGAACCCCACTGATTAGACGAGTGCGATTAATCCGGTCTTACACCTGACCAAATACATCGAGGCTGAGTCCGTTCAACGCGCTGCTGACTGGCGATGAGAGGAAGGCGATGGCGTCGGCCAACTGATCGGGCGTGACCCACTTGCTGTAATCGGCTTTGGGCATGGCGCTGCGGTTGGGCGGGGTATCGATGGTGCTGGGCATGACGGCGTTAACGGTGATGCCATTGCTGGCGAGTTCCAGCGCCATGCTCTGGATGATGCGCTGGGCGGCGGCTTTGGAGGCGGAATAGGCCGCATGATGGGAGGCACCGGCATAAGCGCTCCGCGCCAGCACGGCCACGATGCGGCCTTTGACTTGCCTCTCCACCATATGCTTCGCCACCCGTCCGCAGGTGACATAGACGGAGCGGGTGTTGAGCGCGAGCATCTTGTCCAGGATGTCCAGCCCGCCCTCATGCACGGCCACGCCGGCGTTGTAGCCGCCGACGGTATGCGCCAGGACATGAATGCTGCCCAGTTCGGCCTCAACCCGGCTGACCATCGCCTCGACGCTGGTCGGGTCGGTGACATCGGCGACAGCGATCAGACCGCTGGTTTCCTGAGCGATGGCGGCCAGTTCGCTTTCGCTGCGCCCCACCAGCACCAGTTTCGCCCCGGCAGATGCAAACCGTCGTGCCACCGCTTGCCCGACATTCCCATTGGCACCGGTTACCACGACCACCTGATTGGCGAATTCGGCTGCCATCGGCTGTTCTCCTTGTGTAAGACGAGTCTGATTAATCTGACAATTGTTACGCCCCGACCCCCGCTGTTGGTTTCATGCCGGGCATAACTGGACCAGGAGTCCCGCGCTCCATTGGTATTTGGCATCGAAGAGCACGGATACCGCCTGGATGAGCGACTGATCGCCGGCCTGATCCAGCGGCCGTCCGGTGCCGGCATACCGCTGCCCATGCACCCAGAACGAAATGTGCGCGTCGTGACGGATGTTCTGCACCCAGTTAGCGCGGTCGCGTCCCTCTGCACACAGATAATAACAGCCTTCATGGGCAACAAACCAGATTTCGATCTCACGCGGCTGTCCACTCTTGCGTCCTGTCGTCGTCAGATAGAGAAATTCGTCTTTATAGGTGGGGAATTTGTCGCTCATCGGTCTATCCTTTTTCGGGATAGTATGCATTGAAGCCCTGGCGATGGCTGCTGTACCATCGTCCAGAATTACCCTTCGTGGCAGTCGCCCTGTTCCAAGCTGGACAACAGCGCTAGCAGTCGTTCCGGTTTACGCAGTCGTGCTGCTGCCTTTCGGGCTGCACCCATTTCGTCGCTGAACGGACGCCCCGCCTGACAATGCAGCAGACACAACAAGCCGCGCGCCTGGCTTTCGGCGTATACCATGCCGCGTCGGATGCAATAGTCGATGGCCTGCTGGCAATACGAGATGGCCTCGTTCCATTCCGCTGCGACCTGATGATAGCGGCAGAGGGCTTCGTAGTACGTGAGGTAAGGCTCGGCGGACATGTGTTGGCGCTGTCCCTGAACGTGGCGCAATAACGAACGGGCCATTTCTTCATCGCCCAATGCCCGGCTGAACCAGGCGCGGTAGCCGAGGTATTGCAGGGTCAGGAGTTGTAGGCTTTCACCGAAGGGGCGGGTCAGGTTCTCGCCCATTTCGGCATAGCGCAGCGCCAGAGCGAGGTCATGCTGCTTGTAGGCCGTTAACGCCAGCACACCGTAGACACCGCTGCGTATCTGGCTGTCTTCGCTGGACAGGTTCAATCCCTCCAGGGCCAGGTGTCGCGCTCGATCATAACTTCCGCTTTCCAGTTCCAGCATGGCATGACGGATCTTGAGGTCGGTCAGCAGCATCGGATCATCCGTTAGATGATTTTCGGTATAGGCAATCGCTTCGCGGATGTCATCGGCATAACCCAGCGGATCAAGATAGAGGTACACCGTCAGCAGGTTGAGATGAAGGGCTGCCACGACGGGGCAGTGATTGGAGGCGATGCGACGGGCTTCCAGCACCGATTGCACTCCCAGGGTCAGCGCACGGGTGAGATCAGGACTGTAGAGGGTGTAGAGTTCCAGCCGCGCCGATTCAATCAGGGCGCTTATACAGGCATCACCGAGTGCAGCGGCCTGCTGCCGGGCGGTCTCCAGCAGCGGGGCGGCCTTTTCCGGTTGACTGCCGAGCAGGGATGCGCCTTCGCGGACGGTGTTGAACAGGGTTAAGCGCACCCGATCATTCGACTGTCGTGCCTGGTCAAAATACTGCTGAAGCCACTGCCCAATGCTGCTCATGAACGATCCCCATAAACGACATCTGCCGCGCAGAGGGGCGGCAGATGAGGCATCCGGTTCGGGTTGAAGGGGCGGGATTAGCCGCGTCCGGTATACGAGCCATCGCGGGTGTCGATGATCACTTTGTCGCCCACATTGACAAAGAGTGGCACACTGATCTCCAGACCGTTGGCGGTCTTGGCCTTCTTCAGCACCTTGCCGCTGGTATCGCCGGCGACCTGCACATCGGATTCAGCGATCACCTGGGTGACGGTGGTCGGCAGCTTGTAGTCAATCGCCAGTCCCTCGTGCATCCGCAGTTCCAGTTCCATGTTCTCCGAGAGGTAGTGAATGTCATCGCCGAACAGTTCGAGCGACGCTTCATACTGGTCGTAGGTCTGGGGATTCATGAAGTGCAGCAGATTGCCATCGTTGTAGAGATACTGTACCTGCTCGGCTTCGACATAGATGTTATCCAGCTTCTCTTCTGATGGGAAAATGCGCTGAACCGTGTTGCCGGTTCGCAGATCCATCAGTGTCGTTTGCATCGACGCTTTGCCGCGCCCCGGTTTGTTGTAGACGGTCTTCGTCACGCGGTAAATATTGTTATCTAAGCGCAGCGTGACGCCTGTTTTCAAATCGCCTGCTTCAATCATCGTCAGGTCTCCTCAAGAACTTCCATCATCCATATTCAAATTTTACCAAATGCCTAAACCAGATTAAATCCTGGAGTTTGCGATCTTCCCCAGACTTCGACCGCCGGATCACCCACACGGACGACATGACGATAGGCACCCCAATCGAGCCAGGAGGCCCCAAACTGCTCCAGCCTCGTCTCAATTTCGTCGGCGCATTCGGCAATCAAGGCCTCGGCCTGGGCATTCAGATGGGCGAATCGCGGATTCAACAATCGCTTGAGTCGCGCCAGTTTGCCCAGCGGGAAGTTCAGGCTGCTGCCGCCGATCGGGTCAGAGGGGATATTGAGGGAATAGTGCAGCGTGCGTCGGATGACATTCCGAACGCCGTCGCGATCAAAGACGGGTAGCGCCTGATGATAGACAGCCGGGTTGTTCACCCAGCAGCAGCGGACGCCATAGCCCAGGCGGCGCAGGACACCATCGATCACCAGATCATCTTCCCAGACCTGCTGATCAGCTTCGTCGCGCACCGCGCCGCACAGGCTGAATGGCATCAGGCTCATCTTGCCCCAGAAGGCCTGCATCTGATCGAAGCGCATTTTCCACGGGAGCAGTGGATCGCGCCCGAACGCGGTGTTGAGCAGGTCAATCACGTCCGGGTCGATGTCAATGCTGGGAACTGATGCATGTTGATGATCAGTGTAAGGACTGATGGCTGCCGGGTGTCCATTGGCGGCGAAGCGTTGACTGCGTGATACCAGATGATTGAGCAGACCCTCACCCCACACGGCATCATGGGCGGGCATCAGCAGGTAGCCCGCTTGAGTCAGCCGGCTGGCGATAGACAGGGCGTAGTCAATGCGCGCCCAGCGATCGGTCGTCTGGTAACGCTGCCACTGTTCTGGGTGTTCCCATTGCAGGCGATGCGGCGTTGACTCGGACGATGTGGATGGCTGTGGCGTACGTGTCGGATTAACCTGAATGGCGAGGAAGCGCAAATGAAGGAATTCGTCGGCGAAGCGCTTCAGACTGTCGATGGTTTCGTCACTGTTGGCAAGCAGCAGCACCGCATCTCGCTGATCGAGTTGACGCAATCGTGAGCGCAGGGTGTAGTCAAAGACGACTTGTTCCCGTTCCCGATCCGGTCGCGGTCGGTACATGAACTCGGCATCGAGAAAACGGCAGCCATCCAGCGCGGCGGCGGCCTCATCTGCCGACTCAACGATCTGCATGAGGGGGTGAACGGAAAGCGAAATCGAGATAGGCTTTGCTGGAGTTGGGCAAGCGCCCCTGATCGAGGATGACGACATCGGCCAACGCGATCAATTGGCGCAGGCGTTCATCGAGCGTGACGGTTTGCAGCGCCGGGAAGAACAGGCTGAAGCTGTTGTCCGCGTGTCCGCGCAAGTCAGGCGCACTCCAACCGGCCCGTTTCAGACATTCGAGAGCGCTGCCCATCTCGACCCGCGCGAAGGTTTCACTCGCGGCCGAAGCCGGGGGCGTTACTTCAGAGGGGGCGGGCAGCGCGGCTTGCAAGTCATGCAGCGCCAGCGCCAGCCCTTCAGCGATGCCGCGATAATAGTAACCCTGATGCACATTGCTGGCGTTGAGGTTCTGGCTGTGTTGACGCGCTTCCTGAATGCGCTTATCCCAGCGAGTCATGATCTCACGCAGCGCTTGCAGGTTGTCGTCCATCACTTATCCGTTCGATATGATA
Source organism: Anaerolineae bacterium (assembly GCA_022843385.1). Taxonomy (GTDB): domain Bacteria; phylum Chloroflexota; class Anaerolineae; order Aggregatilineales; family Phototrophicaceae; genus CFX2. Next base: position 10,818 of record JALHNT010000020.1, read on the forward strand.
AAGCCGTTAATCCGGTGCCGGAGCAAGGTTATTCTTCGTCATCTCCGCCGCCCGAAAGCTGCCCGGCCTGATCCTGAACGGTCAACTCATCCACGAACATATCAATATCCCCGATCAGCACCGCCGGCAGATTGTAACTGCTGACCTTGACGCGGTGATCGGTCACGCGGCTTTGAGGATAATTGTAGGTGCGAATCTTCTCGGAACGGTCACCGGTGCCGATCTGGTTGCGCCGTTCGCTTTCCTGTTCGGAACGGGCCTTCGCCATCTGCATATCATACAGCCGCGCGGCCAGGATTTGGCGGGCGCGCATCCGGTTTTGGAGCTGACTGCGCTCATCCTGGACTTCGACCACCAGACCGGACGGGATATGTACCAGGCGGACGGCGGTCGAGTTCTTCTGCACATGCTGACCACCAGCACCGCTGGCACGGGTGAATTCTTCCTGAATATCTTCCGGGCGAATCTGCACATCCACCTCATCAATCTCGGCCAGCACCGCGACCGTGACCGTGCTGGTATGGATGCGCCCCTGGGCTTCGGTGGCTGGGACGCGCTGGACGCGATGGACTCCGCTCTCGTACTTCAGGCGGCTATACGCACCCTTGCCTTTGACTTCAAACGTGATCTGCTTGAAGCCGCCCACGCCGGTATCACTCTGGTCAATGATGTCGATTTTCCAGTTGCGGTTCTGGGCATAGTAGCTGTACATGCGATACAGATCCGCAGCGAACAGGCCAGCCTCGTCGCCACCGGCCCCGGCGCGGATTTCGATGATGACGTTTTTATCATCGCGCGGGTCTTTGGGAACGAGAAGCTTTTTGAGCTTTTCTTCGAGGTTGGTCACATCGGCAGTGAGGGTATTCACCTCTTCTTTCGCCATTTCAAATAGCTCAGGATCGCTCTCTTCGTTGAGCATCACTTTGGCGTCGTCAAGCTGCTGCGATTGGCGCTTGAAGGCACGATAAGCCTCGACGATTTCTTCCAGGCTGGTGCGTTCCTTCGAGTATTCAGCGATCTTGGTGTAATCCGCCATCACGGCCGGATCGCTCATCAATCGTTCCAGTTCATCATAGCGGGCTTCGATGCCGGATAATTTTTCAAGCATGGACGTTATTCCTCAGCGCAGTCAAGTCAGGTATTGGGATGGAAAGCAAATAGAACAGCCACACGCGCATGATCCGTTGGCGGAAGGTCGCTAATGAAAGGGTCTGCGAAGCGGCGGAAGGGTATTCATGCAGCGGATTATACGCCGATAAAGGGCGGACGTGTAGTGGATTTAATCTAAAGGGAGGTCGCTCAGATCGGTCATGATGCGTCCAGCGCCGGTTGCTAGCAGCGCCTGATTGCCGCTGGCCGGGAAATCGACGGTGTAGATCGGGCGTCCCTGAAGGGCGGCGAAGCGCGCTGCGTGCATGGCACCGCCGTCGGTTTCGGTCTCAATGATGATGACACTGTCCGACAAACCGGTGATGATGCGGTTGCGGGCGACCAGATGGGGCGAACTGGCGGACGCCATCGGCTGTACCTCGCTCAAGATCGCGCCATGACGCATGACGGCCTGTGCCAGTTGATGATGATTGGGTGGGTAGACATTGCTGACGCCACAACCCAGGACACCCAGGGTGTAGCCATCTGGCACGGCCAGCGCTCCCAGATGCGCGGCTGAGTCGATGCCGAGCGCCAGGCCGCTGATGATGATGTATCCACTTTCGACCAGCCGAGAGGCGAGGTTTTGTGCCAGCTTACGCGCTTCTGTCGAAGGTGATCGAGTGCCGACGATGGCGACGGTCTTGCCTGGGTCATCGCGCCAGTTGCCGCGCACGAACAGTGTCAGCGGGGCGTCATCCAGCGCACACAACCGCGCGGGATAAGCCGGATCGCGCTGGGTGAGGATATGAATGCCATGCTGCTGCCAACGCGCGATGGCGGATGCGATCTGCTTCAGATCAATGGCGCGAATGCTCTGGGCGATTTTCGGGCCGACGCCCGGCACTCGTCGCAGCTCATTGACCTCGGCTGACAGAATGGCAAGCGGGTCGTCGCCGAAGTGGTCGATTAATGCCCGCAAGGTCTTGCTGCCGATGCGCCCGGCCAGACTGAGCGCGACCCAGGCTGGATCAGTCATTTTCGGTCTGATAATACTCGATGATGGAGAGCAGGATGCTGTGGATGAAGGTGTTGACTTGTCGCAGCAGGTTTCCCCACTCGGCGGTGGTGTTGCGCTGCGGCGTCACTTCAGTCCAGTTGAGGACCGAGTTGAAGACGAAGTCGCTGAAGTAGAAGAAACCGCGCACGGCATCCGCCAGCAGCAGCCCTTCGCGGCTCAACACGGCAGCATAATTTTTGCCGATGCTGATCGCCAGCGAGAGCAGCGCATCCGGTGCTCCGGCAGCGAGATAACGCCGCAGCCCTTCCATCGTGTTCAGCCCCTCCTGGCGCAGGCTGTTGCGAGTGGTATCGGAGAGATTGGCGTACCATCCCTGCTGGTTGAGCATCCCGCCGCCGACCTGTATTCGGGTGTGACCGAGGGCATTCTGGACGATCAGTTGCACTTCAAGCGGCGGGAGTTCGCCCTGACTCTCGGCATAGCGGAGCAAATCGGCTTTGCGAAAGCGACGATGTTTGCCGGGGGTGCGGCGCGAGGGTAAGTCACCCTTATCGGCCCAATTCCGCACGGTTGCCGGGTGGACACCCAGAATATCCGCAGCCTCACGCAGACTGATCCACTCGGATTCGCTCATGACCTGACCTCATTGATCGTGAATGGAGAAATTATAACATGAAGCCAGTTTGACGGGAAAAGCCGGTTCACTTTTTCGTCAGCACCCAGATGCGTGGGTGCATTCCCCCCAGCCCAACGCGATAGGTGTGTTCGCTCTTCCAGTGACGCGACTCTTCCAGCAGTCCTTCCATCAGGCGGACTTCGTGTGAGATGAAGACGGCCCGTGCGCGGGGTTTGGCAATCCGCGCTGCTTCCGCCAGCCAGGCCGGATAGAGAGTCAGATTGGCTTCGTGCGAACCGACCAGTTGACCAAAGGGTAGGTCAGCGGTGATGACATCTATACTGCGCGCTGGCAGCGGCAGATCATGCACATCACCCAGGTTGAGTTTGATCTGTTCGGCGAAACCAGCAGCGTCGCGGTTCTGCCGGGCGCATTCCAACGCTGCTGGATCGAGGTCATAACCCACAACGCTTTTCGCCTCTCCGGCCAACAGGCGCTCGATGAGCAGCGTACCCGAGCCACAGCCCATATTCAGGTAGACATCATCGGGGGTTGGTTCGCTCAGTTGCACCATCGCCTGAGCGACAGCGGCATTCAACGCCCCCTCACGATTGCAGACGCGCCAGGCACGGGTTGCCAGCGGGCGAGGCGACAGCCGCACCAGCGCTTCCCAACCCTCATCGTCTGGGCCGCGCCGCAGCCGCAGGAGCAGATCACCCTCATCATCGTTAGCTGTCAGGCCGGCTTTTTCGGCCAGCTCGGTCTTCAGACGAGTCATCACCGATGAGTCTGAGCCGGCAGCGCTGATGTAGAGCGATTGATAGGCTCCAGCCGGGGCAAGCTGGCGAACCGAGTCGATCATGCCCAGGAGGGCTTTGAAGTGCTGATCGCCCAGCAGCGCTTTCGGGCGCGGGACAGCGAAGTGGCGCACAAAGTAGACGGACTGTACGGTGGTTAACTTGAGTAGTTGATACGGGTTGCCGGTGTATTGAAAGCGGAGCGCTCCCGGTCGCGCGGCAGGGTTGGTTCGCTGGACGCGATCATCGAAGACGGCTTTGAGTTCGCGCCAGGCGATGCCCTCCAGTCCTTCTGCGACATCCACTTCACAGGCATAGACGACCGGGGCTGGTGGCGCAACGACGACTGGCTCCGGTTTGGGCGCTGGCGCTTTGCTCGCGCGCACACGCTGTTTGAGTTCCCGCCCGACATCACTCAAAGTCTGGGGTTTTTGGCGCGGACGCCTGGTTGGCTTGTTTATCGGAATAACTCCCACTTCTGCCGGACAAGAAAATAGGTCAACCCCATGAAGACGAGGCTGAACATGACATTTTGCACCGAACCGGTATCCAGCGCTGCCGCGATGTTATAACCGTAGCCCAGCAGCATCCCGTAAAAGGCGAATTTGTACCATAACCACACACCGACGCCGCAGGTGATGCCGAAAGTGCTCCAGGCCAGCGTCAACCAGTTGGCATTCTGAATGGCGATGAAGGAGACGACCAGGTTGGAGATGACAAAGAACATCAACCAGCCGGAGAGCAGCGGCCCACGCACCCGCACAATCGGCGGGGGCTGGCTGGACAAATAGCGCTCATCCTGATGCGCGGGCTGACTCATGACGGACGCTCACGGTTGGCGCGCCACCAGTCATGGAACGACTGGTCAGCGAACGGCGGAAAATCACGGAACTGGGTCCAGCCATTGAGCGGGAAGGGCAGCGTCTTGACTTTATCTTCGCCCGTTGCCTGGGTCAAAACATTGGTTGCCAGGCTGGCGACCTTGCCACCGATCTGATACAGCAGCGGGTGGCTGTTGCCGAAGTTCCAGGCTTTCATGCCCAGCGTCCAGACCATATCCTGTTTGTGTTCCAGGTCGCGGCGCAGCTTGAGCAGCATATCCGGGATGTTGATGTCCACCGGGCAGGCTTGCTTGCAGGCTCCACACAGGCTGCTGGCGAAGGGCAGGTAATGGGCGTTCTCTTTGCCCTGGAGCAGGGGGGTGATGATGGCACCGATGGGCCCGGAGTAGACCGAACCGTAGCTGTGGCCGCCGACATTCTGATACACCGGACAGGCGTTCAGGCAGGCACCGCAGCGGATGCAGGCCAGCGCTTCGGCATATTCGCTGGCGTAGATGTCAGAACGACCGTTATCGAGCAGCACCAGATAGAATTCCTCCGGGCCATCCGGTTCATCCGAGCGCGCCGGGCCGTTGAACATATTGACATAGACCGTCATGCGCTGACCGGTGGCGCTGCGCGGCAGCAGTTGGATCAGTGTGGCGAAATCCTCCCAGGTGGGGACGATCTTCTCGATGCCGACGACAGCAATATGAACCGGCGGCATTCCAGTTGAGAGGCGACCATTGCCCTCGTTGGTGACGATGACGACGGTGCCGGTCTCGGCGATCATGAAGTTGCCACCGCTCATGCCAAAATCCGCCCCCAGAAATTCCTCCCGCAAAATCTTGCGGGCGAAGGCGGTCATCTCGGTGGCTTCGTCGGTGTAGGGCATCTGAAGTTTTTCCATGAACAGGTCACGGACTTCATCTTTGGTCATGTGCATGACAGGCATGACGATGTGGCTGGGGTGGCTGTGGTCGATCTGAACGATGTACTCCCCCAGATCGGTTTCGACCATGCGGATGCCGGCCGCTTCGAGGGCGGGCAGCAAGCCGATTTCCTCGGTCGCCATGCTCTTGCTCTTGACGCCGCGTTTGAGGTTGTGCTTCTTGCAGATGTCAACGATGTGCTGGTTGGCTTCCTGGGCGGTGCTGGCCCACAGGACATGACCCCCATTAGCCACCACATTCTGTTCCATCTGTTCCAGCAAATCGGGCAGGTCGGCCAATGCCCGCAGCTTGGCAGCGCGTCCTTGCTGGCGCAGGCTGTAGCTGTCGTCCAGTTCGTTCATCACCTGCCGCCGACGACCATCGGCGTTGCCGGTGCCGCGTTCGAGCGCAGTTTGCAGTTGAATATCTTCAATCGCGATGACCGAGCGATCCATGAATGCGTTGGGCTTTAATTCCATCGTCGCTTAACCTTGCCTCACATCACTTTTACAGCAGCATCTAGTTTAACGCGGTCATCCGAAACAAAAAAGCCAATCGCTGATGGATTGGCTTCGATGGGCGATGAGGGGCTCGAACCCCCGACCTCACGGATGTGAACCGTACGCTCTAACCAACTGAGCTAATCGCCCGTTGAAAAAACCAGCCGTCGCTGGTTTCTGATGGGCAATAGAGGACTCGAACCTCTAACCCCTCCCACGTCAAAGGAGTGCTCTGCCAATTGAGCTAATTGCCCGATGAAGAATATTTTAACCCGATTCGATGTGTTTGCAAGAGTCAGTTGCTGGTTGCATCGCGCTGGACAAGACCCTGTTTGATGTCGGCAATTTTGGTTTCCAGGCGCTGGATGAACTCGGCGATATGAGCATTCTGATTAGCCGGGAGCGCGTTCGACAGATTCTTCAGGGTATCTCGCAGACTCTCAAATTCATGAGTTGAGCCTTTCGGCGCAATGCTGAACATCTCCACCACTGCTTCGTCGGCTTCCTTGACCTTGCCGAGAGCCAATCGAGACGTGACCAGATCGGCATAAGCCCAGTAGTTGTCGGCATCTTTCTGGATTTCGCCCCACGCCAACTGCTCCACTCGCTGATAAGAGCGCAGCATCCGCTGTCTATCCTGCTTCTGACCAAAGAGCAGGGCCAGGTTGCTGAAGGCATAAGAGGATTTGGGGGTGACTTTGGCTGCGCGATCATAGGCATCAATCGCCGCATCAATCTGTCCGCGCCGACGATAGAGACCGGCCAACGATCCCCACCACGACTCGCCATCATCATCGACCAGGTTGGGCGAAATGGAGAGACCCGCCAGGATCAGGCGTTCGGCTTCGTTGAGCATCTTGTCGCGATCTAAGCCCTGCGACATCTTCTCGGCTTTGCGCCGGGTGACATAGCCCAGGGCGGCCAGTGCTGGGGCAAAATCATCGCGCAGCGTCAGGGCATAGGTCAGGTGTTCCTGGGCTTCATCCAGACGTCCCATCTGGGTGTAAACATAACCCAGCCGGTACCGGGTAATCAGATTATCGGGGTCGAGATCGAGGGCGCGCAAATAGGTCTTGACTGCGCCTTCGCGATCCTGGGATTTATAGAGGCGCTCGCCGACCGGAAGATAGGACAGCGCCAGATTGGCTTTGGCGACTCGCTCGCGCTGGTCGGCAGCCTGCTGCTGTAATTCGTGTCGCAGTGTATCGAGATTGCGTAGCTGCTCATCCATCTGGGTACGGAACTGAGCCTGGGCAGCCTCCAGGTCTTCCTGCACCTTAGCGCGTGTTGCTTCCAGTTCTTCACGGGCAGAAGCCAGTCCGCGAAAGCCAACCAGACCGCCAACGATTGCCAGCACAGTGATGAAGCCGCTGACGACGGAAACGATCAGCCCAATGGCCTCGAAGATGCCAAGGAAATTGCCGGCGCGATCAAACGAATCATGGGCGCGCCCTTCCATCGCGGCAATCTCATCCGCCGTATTGGCGATCTCGGTTGCGATGCGCTCAACATCCGGCGTGGGTAGCGGTGGCGTCGGCGTGACATCCTGGGCTGATGCTACGAACAGCGTTTGTCCCAACAGCAGGATCAATATCAGACAAACCAGCAAGCGTTTCATAGGTGATGTCCTTCAAAGTTAGCCCGTTTTTGCCGGTGGCTTATGCGCCCGGAACAATGCCGACAGCTTGGCGCGCAATTCATCCGGGCCGTCATTGATCGATACCAACAACAGCCGACCCTTGTCGATGATGGCCTGTAAATCGGCTTCTTCGGCGCGACCATCGTAAAAAGCCCGCGCCAGAATATCGGCAAAGCGTCCTGTGCCTTCAATGACCACCAGCGGGAAGGAATACAATTCAGATGTGGTGCGCTCGAAGACTTCCTTGCGCGTGATCTTGCCGCCATTGATGAGGACGCCCAGAGCCGGTTGCTGCCGTTCACCGGAGAGGGTGTAGGTGAGCCGGGTTATCATCTCGGATTCGTCGCCGAACTCATCGCCAGCGGTCAGCACAAAATGCGAGTGTCCAGCATTCAGCGGTGACGCTTCTGAATTGTCCTGATTATGACCGCGATACTGCACCAATTCCAGCGGGGCGATGCCAATCAACGGGAAGCGATAGCGGTTTTTGCGACGGGCGTCGCCGATCAGCACCGGGACTCCGGCTTGTGTGCCACCATCAATGACGATAGCATTCTGTTCTTCGGCAAAGCGCACCAGTCCTTTTTCGACGATGTTGCGCGTCGCCATCAGGTCTTCCGGCGACATGGCGGATGCGCCGCCTGTGACATAAATGGTGGGGCGTGGTTCGGTGAAGCCGAGCGTCTTTGCAACGACTGCCGGATCAAAACGCCGCGATACCTGAACGGCAAAGGCAGCGCGATAGTCGTCCATCGGAATCACGTAACGTTTATTTTTGGCTGGCATCATATATCCCTAGCGCTGCTTGCTCATCAACAGGAATCGTTCATGACTTTCCAAACCGATCTGCTGACCTGGTTTGACCAACATGCTGCCGACTTGCCCTGGCGACAGGACAAGGATGCCTATCGGGTCTGGTTATCCGAAGTGATGCTGCAACAAACCCAGATCGAAACCGTGAAGCCGTATTACACCCGCTTCCTGGCGGCCTATCCCACTGTCCACGATCTGGCCGCTGCCCCGTTGGCCGATGTGCTGAAGTTGTGGGAAGGCTTAGGTTATTATAGCCGCGCTCGAAATTTACACCAAGCAGCACGAAAAGTTGCTCAGGAGATGAACGGCACGTTTCCCCAGACGGCTGAAGGATTGCTGGCGCTGCCGGGCATCGGCCGGTATACGGCTGGTGCGATTGCCAGCATCGCTTTTGGCGAGCGAGCGCCGGTGCTGGATGGCAATGTGATCCGCGTATTCTCGCGGTTGCTCGATCTGGCTGATGATGTGACGCAGCCGGCGGTCAAGGAGCGTCTGTGGCAGCAGGCCGCAGACTGGCTGCACCTGGATCGCCCCGGCGATTACAACCAGGCATTGATGGAACTGGGGCAGGTGGTGTGCAAGCCGCGTCAGCCCCTTTGTGCTGAGTGTCCGGTACAGCGTCATTGTCGCGCCTTCGCCAACGGGACACAGCGGGAACGCCCGGTCAAGAAAGCCAAAGCGCCGACACCGCATTATGATGTAGCTGCCGCGATGATCTGGAATGACCAGGGACAATTGCTGATCGCGCAGCGTCCAATGGAGGGTTTGTTGGGCGGTCTGTGGGAATTCCCTGGTGGCAAGCAGGAGCCGGGCGAGACGTTGACCGAATGCCTGCTGCGCGAACTGGATGAAGAACTGGCGATTCGGGTGGAGGTGGGCGAGTTGTTCACGACGGTGCAGCATGCGTTCACCCATTTCAGGATCACGCTCCACGCCTTCACCTGTCGTTATGTGAGCGGTGAGCCGCAGAAACGGGGCGTCCAGGACTGGGCGTGGGTCAGACCGGACGAATTGGAACGCTACAGCTTCGGCAAGGCTGACCGCGAGGTGATCCGGGCATTGCGCGAACGCCGCAGCATGTTGTTCTGAGTTGCCGCTTCGGTCAGGCACGGGATACAATCGCGTGGAGTCCACTAGACAAGGGAGCAGAGCAAGATGCGCGTTGGCGTACAACTTCATCCGCAACAGACGACCTATGCCTCATTCGCCCAAGCAGTGCAGCGTGTCGAGGCGATTGGCGTGGATAGCATCTGGAACTGGGATCACTTTTTCCCACTGTATGACGACCCCCAGGGCAATCACTTCGAGGGCTGGACGCTGTTGACAGCGATGGCGACGCTGACCCAGCGGGCTGAGATCGGCTGTTTGGTGACCTGCAACAGCTACCGTAATCCGGCGCTGCTGACGCATATGGCGAAGACGGTTGACCATATCAGCAATGGACGGCTGATCCTGGGGATTGGCGCGGGCTGGTTCGAGCGCGATTACACCGAATATGGCTACACCTTTGGCACGGCACCGGATCGGCTGCGGGCGCTCGGTGAGTCGCTGCCCATCATCAAGCAGCGGATGGCGGCTGAGATTCCGGCTCCGGTACGCAACCCCATCCCGATCCTGATCGGTGGCGAGGGCGAGAAGGTGACGTTGAAGCTGACGGCGCAATATGCCGATCTGTGGAACGGTTTCGGTCCGCCCGATAAGTGGGGGCGCAAGAACGGGTTGCTGACCGAGTGGTGCGAGAAGGTCGAACGCAACCCGGCTGATGTTGAACGGACGGCCTCGGTCTCTGCCGAGGATATACGTGAAAAACGGCTGGATGCTTTCGCTGAGGTCGGCGCAACCCACATGATCCTGGGCATGGGCGAACCCTGGGATTACGACCTGATCGAGATGATGGTGCAGTGGCGCGACTCGCTCAAGTAGCTTGTTCACCAGAGAGCCTGCTCATCAGCAGCAGGCTCTTCCCTTCCAGCTTCAGCGTACCGTGAAGGTGCAGCTTCCGCGTTCTTCCTCGTTGGCGGTGCCCGGGCCCCAGGTGGTAAGGCCATCGCTGATGGCGCGGCTCCAGGTGGCGCGATAGGTGACGACGTAATCGCCGGGCGTCAGCGTGCCGATTGGGACATACCAGAACTTGGCGTACTGACCGCTGACCTGCCGCGTCGCCAGACCAAACTGACGCCAGTTGCGTAGGTTATCCAGCACCACACCATTCAGGGCGATCTCGTAGGTGACGGCAGCGATATGCTGGTCGATTAGTTCCGGCGTGGTCGCCAGCCAGGCCCAGAAGATGTCGAGCTGGGTGGTCGAGGTGATGTTGGTCGGTCGCGCCATGCCGTATCTCGGATCATCGCAGAGCGCACCAATATCGACCACACGAGCCGGAGCCGAGGTGACCTCGCCGGGGGCCGGGGTGAAGGTGATGCCGACGAACGGCACACTCGGTGTTGGGCTGATGGCTGGCAGCGGGGTGAAGCTGGCAGTAGCAGTCGGCAGGTTGAGTGCCAGCGCTGTTTCCTGAATGGCGGTCAGGTCAACGACGGGCAGGGGCGGCGGAGCCAGCGTCCCGGTGACGGGCAGACTGAGCGAGTCGCGGGTGCCGACGGGTGAGGGCGTGACCACCGAACGCGGTGGAGTGGGGGTAATCGTTCCACCACCCAGGATGGCGGTCGGGAACGGCGTACCCAGGGCGATCAGCGTCAGATCAGGCGAGGGCGTGGCGCTGGGGATGAGCGTCGGCGTCGGGTTGATCCGCAGCAGGTCAGCCGCGATCCAGCCTTCGCGGCCATCCTCCAGGCGAATATTGATCCAGCGGCCGTCGGGATCGGTGGCGATGACCTGCACACCGGTGCCAGGGGTGAGCGCCATGATGGCCGAGAAGCTGACGCCGGGACCTTCGCGCACATTGACCGTTTGCAGCGAGGCAACGATGCCGGTGATGGGCGGGGTGGCGCTGGGGGTTGGCGTGTTGGATGGCGTGGGTGAGATCGGCGTATTGGATGGCGTCGATGTTTCGGTGGGCAGCGGCGTGCGCGATGGCACGGGCGTCGCGGTGAACCGCGGCGTCATGCTGACGATGGGGGCGAGCGTATCAGTGGCGACGAGCGCTTGTTGTGACGCGCCATCGCTTCCGGTACAGGCCGCCAGGAGTAACAGACTCAGCAGGAGAAGCTGGCTTATGGCTTTCAAAACCAACACCCTCATTACTTCAGAAATAACTACCCGTCAGATTAGCAACAAATTCCATATTGCGCAAAAGAGCGTAGGCCATTCGTCGGATTTTGCTTGACAGGTCTCGTGAGAACGGTTAATCTTGACACATGTTTTGAGGAGAACATCCTGTGTTCTGTATGCGAATGACTTGCGGCATGATGACCACTACTCGTTGCCAACCAACGGGTGGGAGTTTCCTGCTGTAGCGTCGCCAGAAGCCTGAAAGTGCCAATGGAAGCGTGTGGAAACCCCACACGCTTTTTTGTTGAGTCGATCACAATCATAGCGAGGGACATCATGCTCATCACCATGAAATTTGGCGGGACTTCGGTGGGAAGCCCGGAAGCCATCACCAACGTCGTCAAGATCGTCAAGCAGGAAGTCCAGGCGGGCAACGCAGTGGTGGTGGTCGTCTCGGCCATGTCGGGTGTCACTGACTCGCTGTTGTCGTCGGTGAAGCAGGCGGCATCGGGCAACAAGTGGGGCTACCTCTCGACCGCCGATAAGCTGCGAGATCGCCACGAAGATACGCTGAACCAACTGCTGCCTCCCGGCGAATTGCGCGAGAAGGCGATCAACCAGATCAAGAGCCTGCTGGTGGAATACAGCGAGATCTGCAATGCTGTCAGCATCCTGACCGAAGAGACGCCCCGTATCGCCGATGCCATCGTCTCGTATGGCGAACGGATGAGCGCCCGGTTGGTGGCGGCTGCGCTCAATCATCATGGGGTGAAGGCCGAGGCGCATGACGCCGGCGATTATCTGCTGACCGATGACCGCTTCCAGAGCGCCACGCCGATCTGGGACGAGACCCAGGTGCGGGTGGATCGCAAGCTGATGCCGCTGATCGAGCAGGGGGTGACGCCGGTCATCACCGGCTTCATCGGCGCGACGGCCAGCGGAGCCATCACCACGCTGGGGCGCGGAGGCAGCGATTACAGCGGGGCGATCTTCGCCGCAGCCACCAACAGCGACGAACTCATCATCTGGACGGATGTCGATGGTGTGATGACCACCGATCCGCGTGTCGATAAACGCGCCCGCGTCCTGCCCTATGTGTCGTATCAGGAGGTGGGCGAACTGGCCTTCTACGGCGCGAAGGTGCTGCACCCCAAGACGGTGCAGCCGGTGCTGGATAAAGCCATTCCGATCCGCGTCCGCAACACCTTCAACCCGTCGTTCGCCGGGACGCTGATCGGGCCGGAAGGGGCGCCGAGCGCGACGATCATCAAGGCCGTCACCAGCATCCGCAAGGTCAGCCTGTTGACGGTCAGCGGCAAGGGGATGATCGGTGTGCCGGGGATTGCGGGACGCACCTTCCTGGCCGCGGCCAACGCTGGAGCCAGCATCCTGATGATTTCCCAGTCGTCCTCCGAGCAGAGCTTCTGTTTCCTGGTGACGGATAACAGCGCCGAGCAGGTCAAGGAATCCATCGAGACCCAGTTGGAGAGCGAGATCAGCGCCCGCGACATCGACCGGGTGGATGTCCGCGACGACGTGGTGATTATCACGGCGGTTGGGGCGGGCATGAGCGGGACGCCGGGTGTGGCCGGGCGGGTGTTCTCCACGATGGGCAACAACGGCATCAATGTGATGGCTATTGCCCAGGGATCGTCGGAATGCAGCATTTCGTTCGTGGTGGCTGAAGCCGACCTGGAACGGGCGGTCATCAAGCTGCATGACCTGGCGCTGGAGAGCGTTCCGGTCTAACACAGTTTTAGTTCTTAGTTGGTTAGTTCTTAGTTGTTCGTTCAAAGCAGGTCGGTTGGCTTTCGCTGATGCCTCTTGTGAATGGGCTTGCCAGACCATCAGTCAATTAGCCTGCTCTGATTCGGCCTGGGCTGATTAACCTCCCTCATCAACTACCACCGCCGGCGGATCGTCGTTTGCGGTGGTGGATCTCTCCCTCAGATGCGCCGCTATTAACGCGACCTTCTACTTTTCCCAATCGCTTGATTCACAAGATTCGTCAGATTCGTCAGATTCGCATCAATCTATTTTTCGATTCGCGAATCATGGCCGGCGGACGACTCAAGTGCTGAGTGTAAAGTGCAAAGTGAAAAGTGACGAGTAATGAGTGACGAGTAATGAGACTTTCTGCTGCTGATGGATGGCCGGTGCAAAAATTCGTCAAATTCGTCAAAGTCACTCCTGACTTTTGTGAACAATTGCCGTCGGCCATCAGCTTTCAGCCCTCAGCATTCGGCAAAAGACGAATACAGAGCATACAGAGAGAAATCACCGAGCAAATCCTTTATCAATCGACTATCGGCTATCGGCTATCGACTACCGGTTTGTGGCGGCGGCGGCGGCACTGGCGGCAGGCGATTTGTGGCAGTGCTGCCAATGGGTTTCCCCACCTGATGACCCACACGGGCGTACTCTATTGCACTTCTATGAGAAGAATACACCGGCTTGTGTGCTTATGGGTGAACTTTTGGTAAACCTTTTGTTCTATGCGCGAGCCGCCTGATGCTAACCATTTTACGCGAGCAGTGAGGCGTTGACCGTTGCTGAAGGGTTGGAGAACGGTATGGAAAACTGAGGCTCACGGGAGCGAAAATTGCGCGGATGGTCATACCCATCATCCGACAGGGCTGCGGTATACTCAGGCGATGTCAACCGCTGAGTCTGCCGAGGTGCTGCCGATGTCTGCCCGCGAAACCATTCTGAACAAGTTACGCACTGCCAAACAACCCTTCCCGGATGCGCCGCCCCGTCCGCGCCAGTACCGCCGGGTGGCGCAGGTTGAGGATACCGACCGCGAAGCCCTGATCCAGCGGTTCAGCTTTGAGATGGAACGGCTGCTGGGTGAGGTGTTTGTGGTCGATGATGACGAAGCGGTGTGCGACAAGGTGATCGAACTGCTCAAGAGCCATCAGGCCAGCGACATCATCGCCTGGGATTTCCAGCACATTCCGGTCAAGGCGCTGGAGTCCGCCATCCGCCAGTCCGGGGTGAACATCCACCATCCAGAGACGCACGATGAGTTCCGCGAGGAGACCCTGGAGACGATCCGCCATGCCCAGGTGGGGCTGACAGGGGCGGATCAGGCCATCGCTGCTACCGGTACGCTGGTCTTCAGCACCGCACCGGGCAAGGGGCGCATCCCAACGGTGCTGGCTCCGGCGCATATCGTTGTCATCACCGCCGATCAGCTCGTCCCGCAGCTCGAAGACTGGGTTGCCAAACAGCGCGAAACCGACCTGTCGCTGATGCGCGAGCATGGCAACATCTGCTTCGTGAGCGGCCCCAGCCGAACGGGCGATATTGAGATGCAAATGATATTGGGCGTGCATGGGCCAGGAAAGGTTCAAGTGGTTATTAAGAGATCGTAGTGATCTATAGTGCGGTATTTCAGCAAGGAAAACAACGCATGGCTTACACCCTGATTCGCAATGGCACCCTGATCGATGGCAACGGCGGCAAACCGATCCCGAATGCGGCAATGCTGATCGAGGACAACCACATCCGCAGCGTCGGCGCGTTCAGCGAAATGCGCCTGCCGGATGTGACCTTCAGCGAGATTGATGCCAAAGGGGGATTCATCCTGCCGGGGCTGATCGACACTCATGTGCATATGATGTTCGAGGACATCAACATTCCGCGCATGATGCAGACGCCGTTTTCGCTGAATTTCTACAAGGCGATTGACCATATGCGGCGGACGGTTGATGCCGGCATCACGACGGTGCGCGACGCCGGTGGCACTGATATGGGCGTCAAGCAGGCGGTGGAACAGGGGTATGTGGTCGGCCCGCGAATGCAGATCAGCATCACCGTGCTGGGGATCACCGGCGGTCACACCGATGGCTGGATGCTGTCCGGCGCGAGGCTCGATCTGTTCCCGGAGTATCCGGGCAATCCCAGCGGCATCTGCGATGGGGTCGAAGAAGTGCGAAAGAAGGTGCGCGAAGTGCTGCGGGCTGGCGCTGAGGTGGTCAAAATCTGCTCGACCGGCGGCGTCCTCAGCCCGACCGATCACCCGGAATTCACCCAGTTCTCGCCGGAAGAACTGGCGGTCATCGTCCAGGAAGCACAGTACCGGCGTGGCATCAAGGTGATGGCACACGCGCAGGGGGCGGAGGGCATCAAGAACGCGGTGCGGGCCGGCATCCACTCGATTGAACACGGCATCTTCCTTGATGACGAGGCGTTGGAACTGATGCTAAAACACGGGACTTATCTGGTGCCGACGCTGCTGGCACCGGTGGCGGTGGTTGAGATTGCCGAGGCCAAAGGGACGATGCCGGAATATGGCGTGCGTAAAGCCAAAGAGGTGATCGAGATTCACCGCGACAGCATCGCCCGCGCCCACAAAGCCGGGGTGACGATTGCGATGGGGACGGATGCCGGGGTGATGCCACACGGCACCAACCTGCGCGAACTGGGGCTGATGACCGGCATCGGGATGTCGCCGATGGAGGTGATCGTCGCCACTACGCGCACCGCCGCCATGTGTCTGGGCTGGCAGGATCGGGTTGGCACGCTGGAGGCAGGCAAGCTGGCCGATGTGGTCATCAGCCGTGCTGACCCGCTGGCGAACATCCGGGCATTGGAAGATACCCGCAACATCGCGCTGGTGATGAAGGATGGTAAGGTGTTGAAGGACATCCGGTGAACCCGATTGATCTGAATGATTATGTAGTCGGTGGATACTTCGTGGCGAAGCACGCTACGAAAGGCTTCGGGGGATCGCCACTGCTGCCAGAGCGTGTTCTCAGCATATCAAAGTGTTTTGGCAAGCTGCTGCAAACCATTAGCACAGAACCACCCCAGAAGGCTCGGTTGGACGCCGCAGAATTTGGTATCCGTGAGTCGGACTATGATGAATACCGGGACTGGGTAGGCGAGCATGTTCAGGGTATTTTTAGTGAGTTTCAAAATCTCGAAGAGGGGCGACAGACTATTCTGCGCTGGGTGCCAAAGGATTATCCGGTTCTACTGGTGGCGGCTGGACTGCATCGCGAGATGATTGTCGAGTTTCTGACCTATAAGCCTTATCCTGATGTACACCCAAACTATGAGGTGTTTCATGCACCATTGTATGATGAAGACCAACGACGAATTCTGGCAGGGCATCGAGTCAATGATCGAGAGCTGCTGCCAGAGGGCGGCATACCACTGGGCTATGAGGTGCTGAGTCTAACTTTTGGTGATCTTGGGCACTCCTGGCTGTGTTATGGAGTACATGATGTCATGCACAAACTTCATGGTATCCGCCCTAATCAGCACGGATTGATTGATACTTATGCCGAAGCCAAACAAGTGTATGAATGGATTGCTGAAGATAAGATGCAGGGGACACGCGCTGAACCTTTCCCTTTCTATCCCTGGCTGATTGTCCAGTATCCCGTGAATCGAGGGTCATGATTGGGCCGGCCATGATGAAGGATGGCAAAGTGTTGAAGGACATCCGGTGAACCCGATTGATCTGAATGAGTATGTGTGGGGCGGCTTTTTTGTAGCCACTTACGCCGCTGATGGTTGGTGGAAATCGCCACTGGTGCCAGAGCGCATCATCAGCCTCTCACGCCATATTGGTCGTGTTCTGCCGGTTACCTGGGGATGGGAGCCGGATAAGAATCGGGTTGAGTTAAGACGATTTGGCATCCGTGAATACCAGTATCAGGATTTTCATCAATGGGCGGTCACCTGTGACGCTGACCTGTTTGGCTATTATGATCTGGACGAAACCCAGGAGATGATCCGGCGGTTCATACCGAAAGACTGGGCTGTTTTGCTGCTGGCGGCGGGACTGCATCGTGAATTAGTTGACGAGTTTCTAACTTACAAGCCTTATCCGGATGAACATCCGAACTATATCGTGTGGAGTTCGCCCGATCATGATGAACGGCAACGTCAATTTCTGGCAGGGCATGTTGTCAATGATCGGGATCCGCTGCCGGAGGGGGGAGTAACCTTAGGTTACGAGATTTTGAGTTACGAGATGGGATTGGAGCATTCCTGGCTGAGTTCCGGACTGCTGGAAGTTATGCTTGAGCAGTTTAACATACGGCCTAACTCGTATGGGCTGATTGACAGCTACGCCGAAGCCAAACAAGTGTATGAGTGGATTGCTGAGGATAAGATGCAGGGGACACGGGCTGAACCCGAACCGTATTATCCCTGGCTGATTGTCCAGTATCCAGTGAATCGAGGATCATGATTACTCCAGATATTCTGACTATCGCCCGCGAACTCGCTGCTGACTGCGCTACCCGCGCTGAAGAAGCGGATCGGCTGGCAAATCTGCCAGCGGAAGATGTGGCCGGGCTGAAAGACTCCGGTTACCTGAAGATGAGCATCCCGCAGGAATACGGCGGCTTCGGGCTGTCGCTGCGGGAGTGTGTGGCGGCGCAGCTTGAACTGGCGCAGGGCAGCGCCTCGACGGCGATGGTGGCCGGGATGCACCTGCACCTGTTCGGCAACGTCAGCGAGAATCGCCCCTGGATGAGCGAAGCGGCCTATGAACGCTGGTTCACGGCTGGTGCGAATCAGGGGTTATTCAACACCGTCGCCAGCGAGCCGGCGCTGGGCAGTCCATCACGCGGGGCAATCTTTGAGACTCGGGCGGTGCGTGGCGCGGGTGGGTGGGTCATCAACGGGCATAAAACCTGGTCCACTGGCGGGCGGCATCTGACGCATGTGCTGGTGCGGCTGGATGTCGAGGGCGAACCGGGCGTGATCGTCGTGCCGATGGATACGCCGGGGGTGGAATGGGCGGAGACCTGGGGCGAGGATGCGCTCAGTCTGCGCGCCACCGACAGCCATGACCTGTATCTGAAGGATGTGGTGGTGCCAGAGGATTATCTGGTGGAACGGGGCAAGCGCGATGGTCAGAATGCCTGGTTCCCGCTGATTATGGCCTCGGTCTATCTGGGGGCGGCGATGGCGGCCCGAAGCGCAGTGGTGCGTTTTGCGCTGGAGCGGGTGCCGACAGCGCTGGGCAAACCCATCGCCACGCTGCCCAAGATTCAACGGCAGATCGGCGAGATCGATGTCATGCTGCAAGCGGCGCGGGCGCTGCTGCTGGAAGTGGCGGATGAGTGGCGGGGGAGTTCCAACCGCGTCAGCGTATATCCACGCATCGCGGCGGCTAAACATCTGTCGACCGAGACGGCCAATCAGGTGACGGATAAGGCGCTGCAAATTGCGGGCGGCACCAGCCTGACGCGCGATCTGCCGCTGGAGCGTTATTTCCGCGATACCCGCGCCGGTCTGATGCAGCCGCCTTCGGGCGACACGGCGCTGGAGATTGTCGGGCGCGGGGCGCTGGAGCGGGGTGGGTAGTTGTTAGTTGTTAGTTCATAGTTATTAGTTCGGCATTTGTTGTGGTCGAGGCCGAAGCAAGAGCAGCCACATGGGCTGCCCTTACTCGTGAGAGTTATCGTTTAGAACCAGCCGCGGCGCTGGAAACGTTCTTCTGTCCAGGGATCGCCATTGTTGTGATAGCCGCCCTGCTCCCAGAAGCCGGGCTTATCCACCGGGCTGAATTCCAAGGCGCGCAGGAACTTGGCGCTCTTCCAGAAATACAGCTTTGGCACCAGCGTCCGCACCGGCGCACCGTGATCGGGTTCGAGCAGCTTGCCGTCGTATTTGTAGGCCAGCAGCACATCGTCGTCCATCATGGCGGCGAGTGGGGTGTTGGTGGTGTAGCCGTAATCGCAGTGGGCGATGACATACTGGGCGCTGGGTTTGACGCCGAACAGCTTGATGAAATCGCGGAACAGCACGCCTTCCCAATCGGTGTCGAATTTGCTCCAGCGGGTGACACAATGAATATCGACCCTGATGGTGGTGGTAGGCAGTTTGAGGAATTCATCCCACGACCAGCGCATCTCTTTTTCGACATCGCCGAACACACGCAAATCCCAGGTGGCCGGGTCGAATGGCGGATTAGGGCCATAGGTCAATACCGGGAACTTCTGCGTGAGGGACTGCCCCGGCGGCAACCGACCCTCGCTCTTGACTTGTTCTTCCTGTTTGCGGCGTCTCAGAAAATCCACGACAGCACCATCCTTGGGGAACCAGCAGCGACACGCGCTGCGTCATAACAGACTGATGACGATCAGTCCATTATAACGCAGGGATGTTACAGTCCAGCAAGAATTCGATGAGAAGACTAGAGGAAGGGGTTGGTGAGCAGTTCTACCTGAATGGTGAACAGCCCCAGTTGAATTTCGTCGCCATGACGAAGCGGATAACTCTGCTTGGCTTTCAGTCGTTCGCCGTTGAGCTTGGTGCCGTTGGCGCTGGCATTGTCCATGATGACAACGCGGTCATCTTCCAGCTTAATGAAACAATGCTCTCGTGAGACGCCCCTGTCAGAACCGCCGAACGCCCCCAGATCAATATCAGGATAATAGCCACTCTCACGATGGGCGCGGCCGATCACCATCACACCTGAAAGATCAAAAATCATCTGCACCTGATGTTCAACCAGGCGCAGCGCAATCCGCCAGGGGCGGGGCATCCCTAAATCAATTGACCGAATTTCAGGTTCGGCCACCGCAGCCAGGTCATCATCTTGACCAAGTCTTCGCGTTTCACCGCTCATATGCTGCTTCCTCCGAGCGTTTACTGGACGACATAGTCTAATCGTACAACACTCACCCCATAATAGTCTACCGGAAAGCATTGTGATTTGCGAAACCCGCGTCAATTTTCTCGCAAGGATCAGCAAAGCAAATACCTAGGGGAAACGCATATCAAATCTCAATGGAGGATAATGGCAAGAAAAAGGACTTGCCATGTTGCCACAAACGAGTCTGTTTGAGTATCTGGGAGAGTTGGAAGACCCGCGCATTGAAAAGAATCAAGATCATCCGTTTATCAATGTGTTGGTGATCTCCATTTTAGCGGTGATCTGCGGAGCCGACAGTTTCACTGAGATTGAACGCTATGGGATCGCCAAAACCGACTGGTTGAAGGGCTTCTTGGATTTAAGGCATGGCATACCCTCTCATGATACGTTTAGACGGGTCTTTTGCATGATGGATGAGGAAGCCTTCCAACGGATGTTTCTGGAATGGACCCAAAGCCTGTGTGAAGCCAGTGAGGGCGGAATAATCGCTCTGGACGGCAAGAAGTTGCGTGGCAGCGAAGAAAAAACCACCAAACGACCGGGAATTTGGATGGTGAGTGCCTGGACAAGCGAGAATCGACTGGTTCTCGGTCAACAAAAAGTCGAGGCGAAATCCAATGAAATCAGAGCTATTCCAGAATTATTGGCGCGTCTGGACATTACCGGATGTGTGGTGACGGTGGATGCTCTCAACACCCAAACCAATCTGGCGGAGAGCATCGTGCAGGCGAATGCCGATTACATTTTTGCCGTTAAGGGCAATCATGGCACTGTGTATGAAGACTTGCAACTACTCTTTGACGGTTTTGAGCAAGACCACTATCAAGACGTTATCTATGAGACGGCTACCCAGGTCTCGCAAGCACATGGACGCCATGAAACTCGTCACCTGACCCTGGTCACACAACCCGAATATCGCAACTATCTGCGGCGGGCTGCTGTCTGGAAAGACCTTCATACTTTGGTGAAGTTGGTTACTACCCGCACAACGTTTCAAAAAACGGAAGTCTCTACTCGCTACTTCATCAGCAGTTGGCAGGCTTCGGCTCACAACTTCCTTAAGGCTATTCGGGATCATTGGCAGATTGAGAACGGTCTGCACTGGGTTTTGGATATCGCTTTCCATGAAGATGCTTCGCGTATTCGTAAAGACCATGCTCCCCAGAATATGGCTGTCTTGCGCCATATCGCACTCAACCTCTTGAAACACACCCCGCCTCACCGTCTTGGCATTGCTGCCAAGCGTAAAATGGCTGGTTGGGATGATTTCTATCTCTTGCATGTTCTTTGCTCATCTACCATTGAGACTTGATATGCGTTTGCCCTAAGCAAATACCTTTCATCATACAAATCAAAATTGGTTATAATGAAGATCGGTGCGACTATTCTCCGATAATTAGCGTAAGAGTTCATCTGGAAACGGAATCTGAATGACAGCGATTGAGACATTGCTGGTCAGTGCCAACGGCAAACGGTTGGCCGCAGCTCTTAACAAGACAGCCTATCATGTCAAGTCGGTGAATGATACCGGCAAGGCCATGGAGACTCTGCGTGACGCCCGCTATGAGCTGATTATGCTGGATGAAGTGTTGGTGAGGGATGAAATTACCAGTGTTTTAAAAGAGATCAAGCGTCGTGTGCCACTGGTGCCTGTGTTGGTATTCTCGGCCTCTGCTGATTCCAAAAATCAAACAGACTTAATGGAAGCTGGCGCTGACGATTGCCTGACGCCTGATCTGTCCAGCGATGAGTTAGAACGCCGGTTGCGGCTGATCCTGCGCCAGCGTAAACAGGCGCAAATGCTGGCGCAGCGCAATCACAATCTTCAATCCATTACACTGTTGGCGCGACGGATGCACAGTGCGGCTGATCCACTATCGCTGATTCATGAGACAATTGATCGGGCGTGTGGGGTCTTTAAGCTGTATGGCATGGCGGTGGTCTTGGTCAGCGGCAATACACTACAACTGTATGCCGGAAGAGAAGGCTGTGTGGCGGCTAATGCGCTTTACGAAAGCATTCATATTCCCAAAGACTACGATCCATTCTGGCGTGTGATTCAAAGCGGAATTGTACAGGTCTTCCAACACATCGTGGTTGATCCGCACTTTGTTCCCATTCCAACGCTGCCGGCGCCAGAGTCAGCCATCATTCTGCCCCTGGCGTATCAGGAACAGAAACTGGGAGCGCTGGCCGTCTTCGGCACCTACCAGAGTCCATTAGGATACGACGATCTTCTGACTTTTGAATTATTCGCGTCACAATTCAGCGTTGCGCTCAACAATACTCGTTATTCGCACAGCCAACGCATCAGCGTGCAATCCAGTCAGCATCTTTTGCGCGCCTGGCAGCGATTCATCAACGTCCAAACCGAAACTGAGATTGCAGCCACCCTGCATGAGCTGGTGGCTGATATTCCCAATGTCGGACAAGCGCTGGTTTGGGTGTACCCCAATAATCCAGCCCAAAGCGAGACGATAATTGAAACGCGGTTTGAAGATGTCGCCAGGAGCTTTCAGCAGTTAGAAGCTAATGGACAGATTTCGGCGCTGCTGCAACGACTGGATGAAAATCACCTACAGCCGTTGACCCTGCAACAGGGGTTGGTACAAAAAGACCCCCTCATGGCGCTGTTCAAAGGATTGCGCGGTCAGCAGTTAATGGTTGTCCCGGTGATGGACTCTGCGCGCTTTATCGGCGGCATCATCGCCAGCGTGGGTGGAGATCGTCAGTATAGCAGCGAAGACAGCAAAGTGCTGGCGGCCAGCATCGCGCATGCGGCTGGGCTGGCGATTGAGCGCGCCACGTTAATTCAGGATATGGCCGAGAAGAGTGCGCGCCTGGAAACGTTGCTCCGCAGCACCTCGCAGGGCATTTTCTTCATGGATGATCGCGGCAATGTGACCTTCTGCAATCCACAATTCACTGAGTTGACAGCTATTCAGCCCTCTGAAGTACTGGGGTATGCGCCTGATGTACTGTTGGAGTGCATTGCCCGGCAAACAGATAATCCTTCGCTTACCATGCAGAACCTGCGCCAGGCAGTTGAGCGGTTGGTCAGCACCGATCCGCAGGAGCGTGAGGACTACCCGATTGTCAACCTCACACTGACGGATCCGCCACGCCAGATCGATCTGGAATTCATGTTGATGAGCGATGCTAATGGTAATCGCATGTCGTGGGCAGGAATTGTGCGCGATCAAGCGCGCTACAGTCGGACGGATGATAACCAGTCGATCCTGCTCGGCATGATGTCCGAACGCATTCGGGTGCCATACGCCGAAGTGCGCGGTCTGGTACAGACTTTGAGCGAGCAGCATAGCCGGTTCACGCATCGGGAACGGTCGCGCTTTCTGCGGCAGATTGAAGCCAGTGTAGAGCGCATGGGGTATCTCTGGGACAACATCCTGGAGATGTATAACCTGCAAGCTTCTGGCTTGTCTTTCAGTCCGGAACAAGTTGACCTGTATGAACTGATTCAGCGCATGGTCGACAGCCGGGCTTTTGCAGATTATCGCCGCTTCATCCAAATCGAGGCTCCGTCCAACCTGCCGCTGGTAGAGGTTGATGAACTGAGGCTTGAACAGGCCATCCTCAATGTATTGCGCAATGCCATCCAGTACTCGCCACGTGGCGCCACAATATCGCTGCGACTTGAGAGCGAAGGGGAAGCAGTTCGGCTGACGGTGCGTGATCAGGGTGTGGGCATTCCCGCCGACCAGATTGAGCAGGTATTCAGCCCATTTTTCCATGCCAGCAATAACACAAACGAAGAGGGAAGTGGTCTAGGACTACACCTGGCTCATGAAGTGGTGGCGCGGCACGGTGGCTCGATGGCGCTGGATAGCACCTTGGGCAAAGGTACCACTGTTTCTATTGTACTGCCCATCAAAGCGCAGGCTGATCTTAACTGGATGCCACCTGCACTGCCAACAGCCACGGTGACCGAACCGGTGATAGAGGCGGTTCGTCCTGCGGAAGTGAGGCACCCAGCAAACTCGACCGGGCGGCGTGTATCCGAACGGCCTATGCAGACAGTCATGATGATTGAGGGACGTTCGACGATTGTCGAGCGACTGCGCGATAAGATGGACGATGAGTATGAAGTCATCGTATATACATCACCGGAAGAAGCGTTGCGCGATGTCAATTCGATCCGACTTGATTTGATTTTTCTGGATGCCAACCTGGCTGAAGCGAACGGATTGGACATTTGCGAACGGCTGTGCAAACGTACTGAAGTGCCGATCATCATGTTGGCGGATGAGCCATCAGAGGCGGAAAAGGTGCGGGCGCTGATGATTGGCGCGGATGATTACATCGCCAACCCGATCAGCGATGAAGAACTGGTGGCGCGCGTCAACGTCATCTTCAAGCGCCGGCGCATTCCCGATCGTACTCGCGAGCCGCTTGATCTGGGTAACCTGTTTGTGGATTTTGCCCGACGTGAAGTATTCCTGGAGAATAAGCCACTGGAACTGACGCGCATCGAATATGACTTACTGCATACGCTGGCAGTGAATCAAGGGCAAGTGCTGACACATAAACAGCTTCTGGAGAAAGTGTGGGGGCCGGAATATCAGGCCGAGACACAATATCTTTGGGTGAATGTCAGCCGGTTGCGCAAGAAACTGGAACCAACCCCAGACAGCCCGCGCTACATCCACACGCAGCCAGGCGTGGGCTATGTCTTTCGTCCCTCTTGATCCAAACCGAAAAGACACCGAAAGGTGTCTTTTTTGTAATGAATTCCGTCCTTGTACCGATGAACGCGATTGCGCCGTTCCGGCTATAATGCTAACTAACGGTCTATTGTTGAGTAGGAGCAAGTGTCATGCTTCGTCGCCCGATCATTTATTTGTTCCTGATCGTGGTTTTTTCAATTGGGATCCTGCCGCTACAGGCGCAGGATCGCGAAGCGCGGCAGCTCAATGAGCTGTTGAGCGAAGGTGAAGAAATAGTCGAAGTGGTTGATTTAGCATCGGAAGAGCCCTTCGATGATGATAATGTCTGGGAGACTTTTGAGCAGGATGAATATGCGGCATTCATTGAAGACGGCGCATTCATCATGACGATCACGGGCTCGATCTTCACCTGGGCGCTGAATGATGAACGGCATGAAGATGTGGTCATCCAGTTGGACACTAGCCAGCTCTCGAAAGATGAATCAAGTACTTATGGCGTGATCTGCCGGGCAGATACTACCAATAATGGTGATGGCTATTATTTCCGTATCAGTGGCACCGGTTCAGGCAGCATCATCAAAGTGGAAGGTGATGAGCAGACCAACCTGGTTGATTGGGACGAAAACCGGGCGATCAATCCCGGGCGGGATGATAACCAGATTGTCGCGGTATGTGTCGGCGAGTATCTGGCGTTATATGTCAACGATGAATTGATTGGAGAGGCGACAGATGATGCCTTCTCACGCGGATTTGTTGGATTGACGGCAGGCGGCTTTGAAGATGAGTCGGATGTCGAAATTGCTTTTGACAATGTTCAGGTTTGGGAAGCTGAGGCAACCAGTGGTGGGGGTGGCAACACCGTCGGCGGCTCCGACATGCCATCTGAGTTGCGCGACTTCGGTGGTGATTCAGAAGACGCCATCGCGGAACTGGAAGACCTGGGTGTGATCCCAAGTGGCTCCAGCCTGCTGTTTGGCGAAGACTACGCCTTTTTCACCGGTAGGGGTGCATGGTTCACCTCGCTCGCCAGGAGTTCGCCGCGCCAGGATATTGTGATGGCCGGGGAATTAACCTTCACCGTGGGTGACGACAGCGAGTTTGAAAGCTGCACGCTGATCTCGCGCATCAATACTGACTCGCGTGGGACGGCAACCACCTACATTGACGTAGGGATTATCAATAGTGGTTTCATCTACCTCGAAGATGTGTTCTCACAAACCGAGCGCTCGAACTCCGTCGTGTCGAATCTCGAGGTTGACCTGGATGATCCGCAGCATTTCCTGATTGTGCTGCTGGGCGACCAGGCTTCGGTGTATGTGAATGGCGAACTGGCGATTGACCGCTTCGAGGTAGCGCAGCGCGCCGGTTCGTATGGCATTGGTCTGATCGGCGCGGGCGAGGATGCGCGCTGTGACGCCCGCAACATCTGGGTGTATCAGGTGCCAAAGGCCGCTGCTGAAGGTGAGTGTATTGTCAGCTCCAGCCGCGATGTCAACAAACGTACTGGCCCAGGGACGAATTTTGAACGGGCTGGTCAATTGGGTGCCGGACAGGATGCCACTGTGATTGGTCAGAATCAGGACGCAGAGGGTTTCACCTGGTGGCAGTTGGAAGACGAAACCTGGGTACGCGAGGATGTGGTGCAGGCGGTGGGCGACTGCGCCGGCGTGCCGGAAGCCAATCCCTAGCGGGATGGCAATTGTTTAGAAATTTGTAGATAAGTTGTACAGCGCCGCCAACGTGTGTTAATCTACAGTTGCGGCGCTGTTGTTTAGGCGCAGCGGGGACTGGCATCGGACAGCAGGGGGTTCACGGTATTCGTCCTGATGAGTCATGCTGGGATTGACCTTATGATAAAGCGGTTGCTTGGCCTGTTGTCACTGGTCGTATTGTTAACGGCCTTTGCGCCGCCGATGCAGCAACAATCAATCAATCTGACTGTTGATGCCGGCTTCGACGGTAGTTTTCGTGAAGACAACTGGATACCTCTCTATGTACGGCTGACGAACGATGGCATCGCCGTTGAAGGCCGCCTGGTCGTTCGCCCGGAAACCTCGAATGATGCGGTTACCAATACCTATACGCTGCCGATCAATCTCCCTGGGGGTTCACGTCAGGCGGTGTTCATGTATATCACCGCCCAGAGCTTTGCCAACGAGATTCGCGTCGAGCTGATTGATCGGGATGGCGTGGTGCTGGCGGTCACGCCGGTGTTGGTGCGCTCGATTCAACCCCGTGATCGCCTCAATGTTCTGGTCAGCCAGTCGCCCAGCGGGATTCTTGATCTGACGGGTATCCATGACGCTGGCTTTCAGGGATTCCAGGCCAGTTGGACGATTGACAACATCCCGGATCGGGTCGAGGGGCTGGCAGCGGTGGACTGGCTGCTGTTCAATGACATCGACAGCGGCAACCTCAGCACCGATCAGCAGACAGCGCTGCGCGACTGGGTGGCGGGCGGTGGTCATCTGGTGGTGACAGGCGGGGCGAACTGGCAGCGAACGGCTGCTGGTTTCAATGATGTGCTGCCGCTAGTGCCGGAAGGCAGCGTCACACTGGATAACCTGAACGCCATTGGGCAATGGCTGCGCCGGGGTGATGATCGGTTGAACGAAGCGACGGTGGTGGCGACCGGCGCTTTGCAACCGGCGGCTGACGTGCTGCTTGAGACAGATGAGGCCGTGCCGCTGCTGGCACGCCGCCTGTACGGCAATGGTACGATCGATTATCTGACGGCTGACCCGAATGCGCTGCCGCTGCGTGGCTGGGATGGGTTGAATGCGCTGTGGCTGGTGCTGGCGACCAGCGTTGCGCCACAGCCGAGCTGGGCGAACGGGATTGCCGATTGGACTCAGGCCGATCAGGCGGTGAATGTGCTGCCAGGCGTCAACCTGCTGCCCAACATCCTGCCGCTGTGTGGCTTTTTGGCGCTGTATATCGGGCTGATTGGCCCGTTGAATTATGTCATCCTCAACCGCCTCAACCGCCGCGAATGGGCCTGGTTATCTATCCCGATTCTGATCGTGGCCTTCAGCGCCTTCGCCTGGACGATTGGTTTTAACCTACGCGGCAATGACGTGACGCTGAGCCGGTTGGCGGTGGTGCAGTCGTGGGCGGATTCAGATCGCGCTCGTGTCACCGAACTGGTCGGGCTGCTCTCACCCCGTCGCGCCCAGTACAGTTTGTCGGCGGCTGGCGAGAGTTTCCTGCGTCCGATTCCGCGTTCGATCCAGACTCAGTCGATCCTGGGCAGCGGCGTTCAGTCCAGCACCACGATTGAACAGACCGATGTGTTTCGCGCGGTCGATTTCCCGGTGGATGCCAGTTTCATCGCCGGCTTCAGCGCCTCGACCATGATCGAGAAACCGGCGATCAGTGGACAGGCGACCCTGTTTTATGATCCGGCGACGGGCGATCAGAAGGTGCGTGGGTCGATCCAGAACAACACCGAACAAACGCTGGAACGCCCGGTCATCCTGGCGCGGGGGCAGGCGCTGATGCTGGAAGATACGCTGGCTCCGGGCGCGGTTGAACCCTTCGAGATGACGCTGCCGGGGCAATCGCTACCCTCGCCCTCACCATTGTCGTATACGGGCAGCATCTTCCGTTCGTCGTTCTCGCGATCCTTCAGCTACTACGGCGGCACCACCCAGACCATCGCGGACATCCTCGGCACGGCGCTCGATGGGCAACCATTTCCTTTTCAGGCACAGAGTGACTCTGCCGTCGATCAGGAAGCCTATCGCCGCCGCATATTCCTGGAATCGTTCATTCAGGACACCTACGGTCTGCTGACCGGGCGCGGCAATCAGGTGTATCTAGCAGCCTGGGCGACCACTGCGCCGCTGGATGTCACGCTGGAAGGCGGGCTGTCGCGCTCGATTGATACGACGCTGTATCTGACGGAACTGGCGCTGACGCTAACGCCACCGCCGGGCGAAGTACGCATCGCGTCCGATCAATTCACCTGGACGGTGGAAAGCCGTACCGCGCTCAACGAGGTGGTGCCGATTGGTCTGAGTTTCAGCCCTGGCGATGAAGCGGTGTTTCGCTTCACACCGGTGCCGGGGGCGGTGCTGGCGACTGTGCGGGAACTGACGGTGTTCGCAGATCGTCAACAGAACAGCAATCGCAACACGGTGCTGCAACTATGGAACTGGAACACTGAAGCCTGGGAAGATATTCGCCTGAACACCAGCCAGCTCCAGATCACCAATCCAGGGCGCTTCCTGGGGCCGGCCAACGCGGTGCAGATTCGGGTGGCGGCTGATGTGGGGGGCTACATCCAGTTGAGCGATCTGAGCATTGAACAACGCGGGCGGTTCGCCGCTTCCTAAATGGGTATTGTTGCGGAGAAGGATGAATGGCTGACTTCATTATCGAGACCAAGGAACTGAAGAAGCGCTACGGCAAATTCGAGGCGGTGAACGGCCTGTCGCTGGAAGTCCCGGCGGGGTCGATTTATGGCTTCGTCGGGCCGAATGGCGCGGGCAAGACCACAACCATGCGGATGCTGACGACGCTCACCCGCCCCAGTTCCGGCGAAGCCTGGGTCGCTGGGCATTCAGTCGCCGGCGAGCCACGCGCGGTGCGGCGGGCGATTGGCTACATGCCGGATGAGTTCGGTGTATATGACGACATGCGCGCCTGGGAATACCTCGATTTCTTCGCCGCCTGTTATGACATCCCGGAAGCCAATCGCAAGAAGCTGATTGATGACCTGCTGGAGCTGGTCGATCTGTCGCACCGGCGTGACGATATGGTGGATAAACTGAGCCGGGGTATGAAGCAGCGCTTATCGCTGGCGCGGACGCTGGCGCATGATCCGGCGGTGCTGATCCTGGATGAACCGGCTTCCGGCCTCGACCCGCGCGCCCGTGTGGAAATCCGCGAGCTGCTGGTTGAACTGGCGAGGATGGGCAAGACGATCTTCTTCTCATCTCATATTCTGGCGGACGTGAGCGAGATTTGCAGCCACATCGGCATCATCGAAGGCGGCAAGATGGTGGCACAGGGCAGCATGGCCGATATGCGCGCCCAGTTGATTCCGCATCGTGAACTGATGGTGATCGTGCGCGATCAGGAAAGTGCTGAACAGGTCAAGTCGCTGGTGGGTGATGTGCAGGGCGTGGTTCAGGTGGAAATCCTGGAACCCAAAGGTGGGCGTTCGCGAGTGCGCATCGATTTCACCGGGGACGATGAAGGGGTGGCGGCCATCAACCAGAAACTCAGCAGCAGCGGCGTGGCGATCATGGGCTTCACTGAAGAAACCAAAGACCTGGAAGCCATGTTCATGCGGGTGACGAAGGGTGTGGTCACCTAGCATGGCAGCGACCTTCTGGCAGGCGCTCGATGGTTTGGTGGCGGGCAGCCGTATCATCATTGACCGTCCGCGCCACTCGGCCCACCCACGCTACCCGGAGGTGATCTATCCGCTGGATTATGGTTATCTGGCGGGGACGGTCGCCATGGATGGCGGCGGGATTGATGTTTGGGTCGGCGCAGAAGGCAACACCCAGGTGACCGGGCTGATGACGATTGTGGATCTCATCAAGCGCGATGCCGAAATCAAGCTGCTGCTGAATTGTTCCCCCGAAGCGATTGATACCGTCCAGACCTTCACCGAGACAGTGCTGTACCTGCCGTGTCTGGTGATGAGGCGTTAGGAAGCGATATGGCCCAAGATACCATTCGAATGGTCGATACGCACGAAGAAGCCCTGAGCCCGCGCGAAGTGCGGCTGGAACGGGCAGGACGAATCCTGCGCTGGGGGGCGATCCTCAATGCGCTGCTGGCGGGGATCATCTTTTTGCTCGCCATCGTCGGGGCGCTGCGACTGGTGCCGGGCATCTTCAACACGCTGCAACCGCTGCTGCTGGCGCGGACGCCGCTTTCACCGGACGCGGCTGCGGCTGCGGTCATCCTGATCTTGCAGGTGAACATCAGTCTGCTGCTGGTGTTGAACGTCGGCACGGTGGCGCGCGAGTTCTGGGCGCTGGCCGGGGTGTGGGTGTTGGCGCTGGCGAATGGCGCGGCGCTCATCCTGCTGGGCTTCACTCCGGCGCTGCTGACGATTGCGGCCTGTGTGTGGTGCGGCGTCATGCTGATGAAGGATACCGGTGCCTTTCGCATGAATCCGGTCATGCTGAAAGAACTGCGTGGGCGGATGCGCGGGGTGCGCGCCTTCGTTGTGTTGAGCGTCTACTTAGGTCTGATGAGCGGGTTTCTGGTGCTGCTGTATCTCATCACCGCACCCCAGCAGCGCAGTTCGGCGGCAGCCGGCGAGATCGGGCGAGTGCTGTTTGCCGGGGTAGTCGGCATCGAGCTGATGCTCATCATCTTCATCGCGCCCGCCTTTACGGCCGGGGCGATCACCGGTGAGCGCGAACGCCTGACCTATGACCTGCTGCGGACAACGCTGCTCCCCAGCCCGACGTTCGTCATCGGCAAGCTGGAGTCAGCGCTCAGTTATGTGCTGCTGCTGCTGCTCTCCGCAATCCCGCTGCAAAGCATCGCCTTTCTCTTTGGCGGCGTGACCGAACAGGAGCTACTGCTGTCGTTCGTCATCCTGGCGGTGACGGCGATTGCCCTGGGGACAGTGGGCATCTACTTCTCGGCTGCCGCGCCGCGCACCCTGTCGGCCAGCGTCCGTGCCTATACGACGACGCTGGTGGCGACCTTTGGTGTGCCGTTGGTGTTGAGCATCATCGTCAATGTGCTGACCAACGCAGTGCGCAATCAGCCGACGCTGGAAGCGATCTTTAAGTATCTGAATGATTTTCTGGTCAGCCTGAACCCGATTGTGACAGCGCTCCTCACCCAACAACTGCTGGTTGACCGGCAAACATTGGGTTTCTGGACCGACACGCTGACCGATGGTAGCACGATTCCGCGCGTGTCGCCCTGGATCACTTTCACCATGATTTATCTGGTGGCATCCGGCATTCTGATTGTGTTGTCGATCCGCCAAACCCGTAAGACCGAAGCCTGAGCGATTGCCAGGAGCGAGGTTATCCATGACGACCCAGCCTCTTTTTCAGGAACGCCAGAGCGATCTGCGCCGCCTCATTCGCGGTTGGGATGTGCGACTGCGGTTGCAGCAGCTTTCGCTGTGGCTGCCGCGCTGCCTGCTGCCCGGATTGGTGATCGGGCTGGCGCTGGCGCTGGGTTCGCGGCTGCGTCCCTGGCTGACGGCAGAGCAGTTGACGCTGGTAACGCTGGTCGGGGTGGTGGCTGGATTGGTGGTCATGGCGCTGGCGGTATGGTTCTGGCCGCGCCCGCCGCAGGTGGCTGCCCGACGGTTCGATCTGCTCTTCGGACTGCGCGAACGGGTTTCGACGGCGCTGGAGCTGCTGGATGGACGCATTGCCTCAAACGATGAACTGACGACGTTGCAGGTGGATGATGCCTGGTCGCAGGCGCGTCAGGTCAAACCGGCTGATCATCTGCCGTTCATCTGGCGCTGGCGCGAGTGGGCCGCCGCAGCCGCGTTGGCCCTGGTCGTC
This sequence comes from Anaerolineae bacterium, assembly GCA_022843385.1. GTDB lineage: Bacteria > Chloroflexota > Anaerolineae > Aggregatilineales > Phototrophicaceae > CFX2. The sequence goes on from JALHNT010000020.1 coordinate 43,033, forward strand.
ACGGCATTGCTGCTGATCCCCAATCCACAGGAAGCGGCGATTGCGGCCAACGTGGCCGAACAGGCGGCGCTGGAAGCTGCCCAGCAAGAGGTAGAACAGGCCATCCAGGAAGTGGCGGCTGATCCGCTGCTGGAAGAGACCGAACGCGAAGAGCTGTTGGAAGCGTTGGAAGTGGCGCGTGAGACCTTGCAGGAGCCGGGTGTGACGCCGGAAGAAGCCTTCGCCGCGCTTTCGGATGCCCAGTCGGCGTTGCAGGATCAGGCCGATGCGATGAATCAGGATATGCAGGCGCAGCAGGCGGCGGCCAGCGCGGCGCAGGAGTCGTTGCAGCGTATCGAGACTCAGGAGTCGGCAGAACCCGAAGAATCGGCAAATGCGCTGGAGAACCTGATCCAGCAGTTACAGGAGCTGGCACAAAATCTGTCGAGCATGACGCCGGAGCAGCAACAACAGGCGTCGGAGGCGCTCGATCAGGCATCGCAGGCCTTAGCGCAATCCAATCCCCAGGCATCGCAGGCGCTCAGTCAGGCATCGGAGGCGCTGCAACAGGGTGACACCAGCACAGCGCAGCAGCAGATCGACCAGGCGGTGCAGTCATTACAGCAACAGCAGCAGTCGCAACAAGCCCAGCAGAACTCATCGCAGCAAATGAGCCAGTCGGCGCAGGCGGTGCAGCAGGCGGCCGATCAGGTGGGACAGCAAGGCCAGCAAAATCAGCAAGGCCAACAGGGTCAGCAGAACCAGCAAGGTCAGGACGGCCAGCAGGGACAGGACGCACAATCCGGTCAGCAGAGTCAGTCCGGTCAACAGGGTGAGCAAGGCCAGGACGGCCAGCAGGGTCAGGACTCACAATCCGGTCAGCAAGGTCAATCCGGTCAACAGGGTCAGCAAGGCCAGGACGGCCAGCAGGGACAACAGGGACAACAGGGGCAGGACGGTCAGCAAGGGCAGCAAGGCCAGCAGGGTCAGTCCGGCCAAGAGGGACAACAAGGGCAAAACGGTCAAGGCGGTCAACAAGGTCAGTCGGATCAGAGTGGTCAGTCGGGTCAGCAAGGACAATCGGGACAAAGCGGGCAGGGCGGGCAGCAAGGGCAATCCGGCCAGTCAGGACAATCCGGCCAGCAGGGTTCATCGGGCAGCGAATCATCCGGCGCGGGTTCGGGTGCTGGCGACCAGTCCGGCGGCCAGGGATCGAGCGGCGGTGGTCAGCAGTCTGATGGCTCATCGCAGAACAATAATCCGGATGGGCAAGGCGAAGGCCAGTTCGACCCGGTGTATGTGCCGCCGCAGCGCATCGGCGGTGAGAGCGATACCCAGCTTGAACTGGATGCCAATGCATCGGATGCGCCGGTGCAGGAGGGCGAGTTCGCCCAGAATCCAACCGGCAGCACCACTGTCCCGTATAATCAGGTCTTCAGCGATTACAGCGATGCCGCTAACGAAGCGTTGCAGCAGGATTACATCCCGCTGGGTCTGCGCGATGTGGTGCGCGATTACTTCTCATCGCTGGAACCGGGACGGACTCAGGGCGGCAACCCTTAACCCGGACTGGCCGGGATGGGCTTGAGCGCGTCGGATCGTCGCCGCTGATAGACATGCCAGGCGATGACGGCGATCGGCACGATCAGGCAGACGACGAAGTTGCCCCAGGTGAGTGCCAGGACGAGCGAGATGAGATTGAGCGGCACCAGCAGCCAGGCCGGAGCCGTACCCATCAGCGTCATCTGGGTGTAGAGCAGGCCAAGTGGGTTGGCGATCGAGGCACAGGCTTTGGCAATCTCTTTCGAAGGCTGAAATTGCCCCCAGAGGAAAATCAGCGCGGCGATCACACCGAGTATGCCCAGGATGATGAGCAGTGTCTGGCTGTAGGGCGGGTTGAGCGACTGGCCGGTCAGCCGCAGGGTGCTGAAGATGCCGGTGGTGACACTGGCAGAATAGATCAGGTTGGCATCCGCGCCGCGCCCGCCCAGCCAGGTCGAGAGCCAGTCAGGTCTCCAGAGTAGCGGCACTCCCCAGAGCAAAGCAGTGCAGATGACCCATTGGCCGAGCGTCTTGCGATCCGTCTTGAGCCAGTTGACCAGATGCCAGGGCAGCAGGATGATGGCGCTCTGCGGCTTCATGGTGATGAACGCACCGAGGATCGCGCCGCGCCAACCAGGGCGAATCTCACGCTCCATCGTCCAGAACATCAACTCGACCTGCCCGGCACTCAGTTCGTGCAGCACCGGAAAGTAGAAGATCCACTGCCAGAAGTTCTTGCGGAAGGCATAGATCAACAGGCCGACGTTTACAACCCCCCACAGGATGAACATGAGGGGCATGGCGTCATAACCGGGCAGCGCCAGCAGCGCCCAGAAGTAGGTGAAGGGAAAGGGATAACGATACAGATAATTGTTGTACGGATCAACTCCGGCGAGGAGCATCAACCCGGCGTAAAAATTGATGGAGAAATCGTAAGCGTTCATAGTCCGTTTTTGTTGGATTAACGAATTCTGCCTAAGAGCATAGCGCAGTTTGGTGGAAGACAGTACCCTTGTCAATTTAACTGATAAATGAGTATTGATTGTCAGTTCTGTCCGACAATCGTTATGATAGTCGGCAACAGGCATAGTCGTTACAAGGATCAGCAGCATGGTGGATGCAGTGCGCGATACGACGATTGAACAATTCAGCCAGACCGCGCGAGCTATCGAAGCCGAGATCGGCCAGGTGATCGTTGGTCAGAAAGAGGTGGTGCGCGGGGTATTGATCTGTGTGCTGGCGAACCGCCATGCGCTGCTGGAAGGCGTGCCGGGGCTGGGCAAGACCATGTTGATTCGTTCGCTGGCGGATGCGCTGGACCTGAAGTTCGCCCGCATCCAGTTCACGCCGGACCTGATGCCGGCGGACATCACCGGCACCGATATTCTGGAAGATGATGAACACGGGCGCAAAGTCAAACGGTTTCAGGATGGGCCGATCTTCGCCAATCTGGTGCTGGCGGACGAAATCAACCGCGCCACACCCAAAACCCAGTCGGCACTGCTGGAAGCGATGGCCGAACAATCGGTGACGGTGGCGAACCGCACCTACCGGCTGGAGTCACCGTTCTTCGTGCTGGCGACACAGAATCCGCTGGAGATGGAAGGGACGTATCCGCTGCCGGAAGCGCAGTTAGACCGCTTCATGTTCAAGGTCAATGTCACCTATCCCACCGTCAGCGATTTGGTGACGGTGCTGGAACGCACCACTGGAGCCAGCAATCCCCGCGCTCAGAAAGTGGCCGATGGCAAAGAGATCATCGGCATGGGGCAGTTGGCGCTGAATACGCCGGTGGCCTCACACGTCAACGAATATGTCGCCCGGCTGATCGTCGCCAGCCATCCCGATGATGCCAGCGCACCAGAACGGGTGAAGCAGTATGTGCGCTACGGGGCCAGCCCGCGTGGGGCGCAGGCGCTCATCCTAGGAGCCAAGATCAACGCGCTGCTGGAAGGGCGCTTCAATGTCTCGTTTGATGATGTGCAGGCGGTGGCTCCGTCGGCGCTGCGACATCGTATCCTATTGAGCTTTGAAGGATTGGCAGAGGGCATCAGCACGGATGACATCATCGCCGATCTGCACAAGGCGGTTGCGCGATAATCACTATGGCTGATGACAAACTGTTTGACGAAAAGACGCGGCGTAAGCTGGAGCAGTTGATGCTGGTGGCGACGCGGGTGCGGGCCGGGGCGATGAAGGGCGAACGCCGTTCGAGCAAACGCGGGACGAGTATCGAGTTCGCCGACTATCGAGATTACGCGCGTGGTGATGATTTGCGCCGGCTGGATTGGAATATCATGGCGCGGCTGGAGCGCCCATTCATCAAGCTGCTGGAAGATGAGGAAGATCTGGCTGTCCACGTGCTGATCGATACCTCGGCCAGCATGTCGTGGCCGCAGGACGGTGAACGTGACTGGCAGAAATTTCTGTATGCCCAACGCCTCATGGCCGGGCTGGCGACGATCTCGCTGGCGACCAATGACCGGCTCACGCTGTCATCGTTGGGCGAAGGGCGTCCGACACAGTTCGGGCCGGTGCGCGGGCGGGGTCACAGCCTGACGATGCTCAATTTTGTCGGTGGCTTGAAGGCGCAGAGTGTGACCGACCTGAATGCGGCGTTGAAGGGGTATGCCGTGCGTGGTGGGCGCCCCGGCCTGTGTTTCATCATCAGCGATCTGTTCGCGCCCAATGGCTTTCAGGATGGTCTGAATGCGCTGCTGGGCAAGGGCTATGAGGTCGGCGTGATTCAAGTGCTGTCGCCGGATGAGGTGACGCCGCCGCTGGCCGGTGATCTGCGCCTGGTGGATGTCGAAACCGGGCAACCCCAGGAAGTCTCGATTGATGGTGGGATGCGCGATCTGTATCTGCGCCGCTTCAGCGAATGGCGCGAGGGCATTCGTGCCGAGTGTGTCAAACGGGGTGTGCATCACGTCAGCGTGGAGACCAGCCTGCCCTGGGAGAAGATCATCCTGGAGAACCTGCGGCGCACAGGGGCGGTCAAATGACGCCGACTGAACCGATCACCGATTTTCGCGGCGAACACGCTTTTCTCTCCAATTTCTACGCCTCGCCAGTCACGCTGGATAACGCGGAATACCCGACGGTTGAACATGCCTATCAGGCCGCCAAGACCGATGATTTCGAGCTGCGGCGACGGGTACGCGCCGCCAAATCGCCGAATGCGGCCAAGCAGATGGGCAAGCGCATCCCGCGCCGCGACGACTGGTTTGATGTCAGCCTGACGATCATGGAAGACCTGATCCGGCAGAAGTTCACCCGTTACCCGGACCTGGCGGCCAAGCTGCTGGCGACGGGCGAAACGCTGCTGATCGAAGGCAACAACTGGAATGATCGCTTCTTCGGCGCGGTCTGGGACTCGCATCGCGAGGCATGGGTGGGCGAGAATCATCTGGGGCGAATGCTGATGACGGTTCGCGCCGAATTGAAAACAAGTAGTTAGGGTATCGCGTATGTCGTTCTTGACACCGCTGGCGCTGCTGGGTTTGCTGCTGGCGATCCCGGTCATCCTGCTGTACATGCTGCGGCTGCGGCGGCGCGAAGTGATGATATCCAGCACCTTTCTCTGGCAGCAAATCCTCCGCGACAGCGAGGCCAATACGCCCTGGCAGCAGCTGCGGCGCAATCTCCTGCTGCTGCTGCAACTGCTCATCCTGCTGCTGATGGCGCTAGCGCTGGCGCGTCCTTTTATCACGGTGCCAGCGGTGAGCGCTGGGCAAATCGAGTTGCTGTTGGATGCCTCGGCCAGCATGAACGCCACCGATATGCCGGATGGCGAGTCACGGTTTGAAGCGGCGCGGCAGCAAGCCTTGAGCATCATCGATACTATGAGCGCCAGCGACCGGATGACGATCATCCGGGTGACGGATGTGCCGGAGGTGCTGGTGACCTCGACGGGCGACCAGAATGTTCTGCGCAATGCCATCAACAATGCCCAACCGAGCCGGGCTGAAGCCGACTGGGTGGCAGCCTTCACATTGGCGGCAGCCGATGCCATCAACCGCGAGGATTTCAGCCTGGTGGTCATCAGTGACGGCGGGTTGGGTGATGCCGCTGGTTTGCCCGGCGTTCCCGGCGAAGTGCGCTATATCCCCATCGGTCAGTCGGATAGTAATCAGGCGATCACCGCGTTGGCGACGCGGGCGCTGCCGGGTCAGCCACCGCAGTTGTTCGCCCAGTTGACCAATTATGGACAGCAGGATGCCGAGGTCATTTTCGATCTGCGGGTGGATGGCGAGTTGTTCAGCGCCGAACGCTACACCATCCCGGCGGGTGGCAGCCTGCCGATTGTGTCGCAAGCGCTGCCGGAGAATTTCAGCGTGGTGCAGGCGGGTCTGACGCTTCCGGGCGATGCCACTGTGGCGGATTTTCTGTCTGATGACAACACGGCCTGGGCAGTATCGAGTGGTGCCGGGTCGCGCCGGGCGCTGCTCATGTCTGAAGGCAATCTCTTCATCGAGCAGGTCTTACGCAGCCTGCCGGGCATTGAAGCGTTTCGCGGTGACATCAATCGACCCCTTCCGACTGATCCTTATGATGTCTACATTCTTGATGAGTGGCTGCCAGCGGATGGTGTCCTGCCGGATGGCGACCTGCTCATTATTGCGCCACCGGCCAGCACAACCTTGTTCAACGTCGGCGCAGCCAGCGAACAAACCCAAAATCTGACGGTAGCGCCGAATGACCCCCGAACCACTTTCCTCGACTTTGGCGATGTCAGCATTCTGCGCTTCAATCAACTGTCGGGGGTGGATTGGGCTGATGTGCTGGTCAACAGCGATGGCGGGCCGTTGGTGCTGGCCGGCGAAACGGATGGGCGACAGGTGGCGATCCTGACGTTTGATGTTCATGACTCCGATCTGCCGCTGCAAATCACCTGGCCGATCCTGATGTCGAACCTGCTGGAGTGGTTCACGCCACGCGCCGCGTTCTCGGCTCCTGAAGGTTTGCGCATTGGGCAATCGCTGGCTATTCGCCCACCCTTTGAGGCGACAACGGTGCGCGTGACTGACCTGGCTGGAACGATCCGCGATCTGGTCGTTGATCGTGAGACGCTCTCGTATGCCGACACCGAACTCCCCGGCATCTATCAGGTCGCAATTCTCAATGGGGAGCAGCTCATTCAGTCTGCGCCGTTCGCGGTGAATCTCTTCTCACCGATTGAGAGTCAGATCGCGCCGCAGCCCAGCATCAGCCTGAGCGGGAATGTGATCGCGCCGACGGTGCGCGATGAAGTCGGGCAGCAGGAGTTCTGGCCCTGGGTGGCGCTGCTGGCGCTGATCGTGCTGATGATCGAATGGGTGGTTTACCAGCGGCGGATGCAGGTGCCAACCGTCTTCCGTCCCAGCTTACGCCGGCGTCCGGCAAGCGGCTGATTGAAGCGATGCAATCTGATGTAGAATAAATTCAGGTCTCAGAGATTTCTCATCGAAGTAGCCTACAGTGCGAGGAACTTCAGAGATGAGAACGTGTACAGGGAGCTGAATGATGAGTTCTGGAAACTGGTCGAAACGACTGGTCATCGGCGGCGCGGCGCTGCTGTTGGTCGCGTTGGGATTTGTCCTCGGTACCGCCGTGATCCGTACTACTGCCAGCTCGGTCACCTTGATCGAACGCCCGGTGGTGGTCTTCCAGCAGCCCGATCCCATTACGGAAAACGAGCGCTACTTCGCCGATATTTATGCGCGGGTCAGCCCGTCAGTCGTCTCGATCAGCGTATCGGGAACGTCTGAGGTTCAAGGGGCTTTTCAATCGGGCGGGACGGGCTTCGTCATCGACAACCAGGGGTATATTGTCACCAATGCGCATGTCATTGAAGATGCCGATCTAATCGAGGTGAACTTCATCGACGGCACGATTGTCGAAGGCGAAGTGGTTGGCGCCGATTTCGACTCGGATGTAGCCGTGCTGCGCGTGAATATGCCTTCTGATCGCCTGCAACCGATTCCGTTTGGTAACTCAGATGAGTTGTTCATCGGCGAAACCACGCTGGCGATTGGTAGCCCGTTCGGTCAGCGCTGGACTTTGACCACCGGCATCATCAGTGCGCTGGATCGCACCATCAGCGGCCTGACCAATTATTCGGTGGGTTCTGTGATTCAGACCGACGCGGCCATCAACCCTGGTAACAGCGGCGGCCCACTGCTCAATCTTCAGGGGCAGGTGATCGGTGTCAATTCACAGATTCGCAGCGAGACGCGCAGCAACTCCGGCATCGGTTTTGCTATTCCGAGCAATCTGGTCAATCGCGTGGCACAGGAATTGATCGCCACGGGTCGAGTTGAATACAGCTATCTGGGCATCGAAGCTGGCCCTGGCCTGAACCTGACGCTGATGGAGGCGTTGAACCTGCCCAACAATCTGAGCGGCGTGGTCATCGCTCGCGTCCGTGAAGGCGGCCCGGCAGATCTGGGCGGCCTGCGCGGTGCGTCACGGGTGCGCAATGTGAATGGCTTTGATGTGCCAACCCAGGCTGACATCATCACCGCGATTGATGGGGTTCCTGTGCAGGATATGAGTGCGCTGGTGACCTATCTGGCGGGCAACACTCGTCCGGGGCAGACCGTCACACTGACGGTGTGGCGCGATGGCGAAGAGATTGCCCTGACGGTGACGCTTACCGAACGTCCATCCCGTTAAGTCTGTAGACCTCTTTTATAATCGGCCCCTTCCATGAGCCAGGGAAGGGGTCTTTGTTCCTGTACTCTTGTTGCCATCAGTCGGTTGGCTTGCTGCTCCCTCACCTAATTGGTGAGGTGGAACAGGCTGTCGAGTGCGCCAAGCAGCGTCTCGAGGTCATCGGTGGTGTTGTAGCCCTGGAACGACACGCGGATGAACTGTCGTCCTCCCCAGTCAATCATCGGCGCTTCGACGCGAAATTCGTCATAAAGCCGCTGCTTGATGACAGCTACATCGCAGGGTGGCAGCGGCAGCGTTGCCATTTGCCCGAACCATTCATAACCGTCCGGGCTGATCGGCGGTAGTCCAGTCAGGGCAGCGACCTGTTGGCGGGCGGTGCTGGCGAGCAGGTGGCAGCGCTCACGCACCTCATCCCAATGATGTTCGGCCTGAAAATCGATGGCTGCTGGAACCGAGAGAAAGGCTGCTAGATCGCGCGTTCCCTGCCACTGATTCTGGGTGACGAACGATGCGCCTTCAGTCCAACCCCAGCTAATCACCAGCGGTTCGACCAGGTGGTGCAGCTCACGGCGGACATGCAAAAACGCCGACCCCTTGGGGGAACATAACCATTTGTGGAGATTGCCGGAATAAAAGTCCGCCCCGATAGCCGCCAGATCAAGCGGCAGATGACCCGGCACATGCGCCCCATCTATCACGGTCAGGATGCCCGCCTCACGCGCCCGACGACAGATTTCCTGCACCGGGAAGATCAGTGCGGTGGGTGAAGTCATGTGACTCAAAAAGATGACTTTGGTGTGTGGTGTGACGGCTGACCAGAACGACTCGACGAAATCGGCATGAGTCGTAACGGGCAGGGGGATAGGGTGCTGCACATAGCGCGCCCCGGTTCTCTGGCACATGAACGTCCAGGTGTAATCCAACGCGCCGTATTCGTGGTTGGTGGTCAGTATTTCATCACCGGGTTCCAGCTTCAGTGAGCGGGCTATTGTATTCAGCCCGATAGTGGCGTTGGGGACGAAAACCAGTTCATCGGCCGCAGCGTTGAGATAAGTCCCCAATCGCTTTCGCGCTTCCTCCAACCGTTGATCCGCCTCACGAAAATAGCGCACTGGCTGTCGTTCCAGTTCACGCTGCCACTGCTGATAGACTTCAAAGACGGGTATGGGACACGCGCCGAATGACCCGTGATTGAGGAAGGTCACATCCGGGTCGAGCAGGAATAGATTTTTCAGGGCATTCAAGTCATTTTCTCCAGAACGAGCAGGTGAGATAAGCCGATGACATCCAGCGGAGTGCCTTCCAACCGTTGCAACGTGGCCCGCAGCAGACGACCCATCGCGCCCAAACGGGCGATGATGTTATCGTAGCCGCCAAACACGCGGCTGTGATGGATCACTGTTACCGGGCAACCGTCGAACAGGCGGCGCAGGCTGCGACCCGTGTACGCGCGCACGTGCGGAGCGAGCGAGTTGCGCCAGCGATTGGGCAGATAATTGATGAGGGGGGTGTTGCCGAAGTGATATTCTCCGCGCCAGTAATGACCATGCGTTTCAAAGGGATACCAGCGATTGGGGGCGAAGATGACGATGCGACCACCGGGACGAAGGACGCGCACCATCTCTGCTGCAGCCAGACGATCATCCTGGACATGCTCCAGCACTTCATGCGAGAGGATGGTGTCGAAACGGTCAGCGGCATAGGGGAGATACTCGGCAGCCGCGATCAGCGCGTGCGGCGTAGTTTGCTGTGCCACTTGCACCCGTTCGGCCTCGATGTCAAAAGCCTCGACACGCGCCCTGTAACGTTGATGTATGTGGGCGGCATACGTGCCGATGCCGCAGCCATCAATTAGTACATCGGCATTCTGCACTTTCGCCCAGCGGGCGATCATCTGGAGGCGGCGTTCCTGCCCAGCCCGCCAGACCAGGCTGGGTACGCCGCGCTCAGCAGCGAGGTCGTATCCAGTCATCGATAGAAGTCGCGATCATCCAGGTTCCCCAGGCGACTCAGTGTCTTTTGTTCCAGCTTGGTATTGCCGCGCCGTTGGTTGTCCTTGTTGGCACCAATCTGCATATCGGGCCGGATTGGGACAATGACGGTCACCAGAGTGCCTTTGCCGCGTGCGCTGTCGATCTTCAATGCGCCCCCCAAGATCTCAGCTCTGTCACGCAGGTTAACCATGCCCAAATGACCAGCGCGATTACGGGCGTTTTCCTCGGCAGCTTTGGCATCGAAACCGACGCCGTTGTCGCCTATCGTGACGACCACGACTTCATCCTGGCGATTGATGCTAACAGTGATGAGTTCGGCTTTGGCGTGTTTGCGTGCATTACCAACAGCTTCGTCTACAATGTAGAAGATGACGCCCTGCTGGTGCTCATCGAGGATTTGCTCAACTTCACGTGAGACGCGCACAGCCACATTCTGACCATGAGTTTCTTTCATCTTGGCTGCCAGTTGGTCGAGCGCGGCAGCCAGCCCTTGATTTTCCAGTACCAGTGGACGCAGGGTGAACAACATGTGGCGGATCTCTTTGGTCACTTTTCGCGCCAGCTCTTCGATGCGTTTGATCTCGTTGTTGACATCCTGTGGCGCACGTTCGATCATGCGCGGCAGCATATTCATGCGCATAGCGATGGCTGATACATCCTGGGTTGGACCATCGTGTAGATCAGATGCCAGTTTCTTACGGGCTTCTTCTTCGACCTCAATGATCTTGTTGCGTTCAGTGAGAAGATTCTGGTACAGAAGTGTATTCTGGAGTGCTACGGTCGCCTGCGTTCCAATAGCGGTCAGCAGTTCAAGGTGCTCATCTGTGAATGCGTCGGAACTGCGACTGCCATAAACCAGCACACCGAAGTTATCGAACCCGGCGCGCAGAGGGATAACCAACACAGACATTACGTCCTGGAAGCTGATAAAGGAACCCAATTCAAGGTCTTTTTTGGCTCGCTCATTAACAATGACTGGGATGCACTCGGCGAGCGCCATGCCAACACAGCCATCCACGCCGGCGATTGCCCGTTCTTCATCTCGACGGGCCAAACCTTTGCTGACTGAGACATGGAGCTTATCGTCATCAGCATCGAACAGCAGCGCCATGCTGACGAGATCATCGCTGTTGCGTCTCTTCTCGTTACGCAGCCCCAGCCAACCGGCATCCATTGCCGCTTCGAGAATCTTCTGATACGAAAGGGTAGTGCCAAGGATCGCCGCCATGTCATAGATGACTTTGGTGCGCTTCTGCATGGCATTGACCTGTTCGATCTTCTGAGTTTCAGCAAAGTTGATTTGCTTTTTCGCATCGCTGAACTGAATATGGAGAATATAGCTCCAGACATTGGCGACTACGGCTGAGACAACCATAAGTGCAATTTGCAGTGGCAGCGAAATTTCGGCTCGCTCAATCAACGGCTGAGGCACGAATTGTTGTTTAATGATGAGGAATACGGCAATCAGACCAACGGAATGGATGATCCCCCAGAATCCACGCAACCGAAATGCGCTGGTGAAAATCAGCATGACGCCGTAGACCACACTCAGAGTGGCCTCTGCTCGTCCCACATAGATGAGCAACCCCATCATTACCCAATCCCCCAACAGGACAAGGGGATTGAAGATCACCATCATTCCAGGGAAGAGCACTGGAATAATCAGCACTACAGTCGAGATGACGCCGATCACCAGCGTGATGATAATCTCGTTCAGAACGCCGCGTTGAGCTTCTGGGATGGCAAGCAGTTGAATAGTGGCATAGATCAGGAATACGAAACGTAGACCAATCAGACCCCAATTTTGCCACTGATCGAGTTTTTGCTCAGGTTTCATATCTGCCTAAATCTGAGAATTCAGTTGGTGTCTGCGCGACTAAAGTACCACGCCCCATCCGGTAATTCAAGTTAGCCTGAGTCCTTTAATGCTTTCTTATCCTGTATTGAAGTGCCTGTAAAGTTGCAAGCTTAACCTTGATTCTATTGTACTCAAGAATTGGATGATACAAGATGCCAATTGAATTGTATTGGGATAACGATGAACAAACCGTCCTGCTGTGCGAATTTGGTACATCATGGAACTGGGATGAACTGCGTCGGGTGCTGGCTGCTATACATAAGCTAACAGCCGCGACAGAAACGGAAATCGCCGCGATTGTCGATGTCCGGCAGGGCATTCAAATCCCCCTCGGCGAGATCTTCAGCGCGACCGGACTGGCGAATGCCAAGTCACTGCTGACGATGGGCGAAAGCGGGACCGGCCCGGTGGTGATCGTTGGCATGAATGGCATCATCCGCAAGATCTATGACATTCTCTACAAGCTCGATCCGCGCGCACTGGCGAAAGTCCACATGACCGATAACCTCAAGCAGGCGCGGGCCCTGCTGGCAAAAGGCGCTGCTCATCCAATTCTCTAGCGGGCAATCCGCGCTAGAACCAACACGAAGCTCCCCTGTGTGTTGGGATTGCCATCCGTGCCGCTGAAGCGTGAGGCGCGGATGTAGTAGACTCCGCTGCTTTCGATGACGAAGCGCAGGATGCGCGCGTTCTGCCCACCGCCGCTATCATCATCTTCCGCCAGGGTGTTGCCGTTGGCATCCAGCAAGCTGAGGAACGGGTCAAGATCGCCGTCGCCCCGATTAAGCGAGATGGTCACCGCATCACCTGTTTCCCCACGAAACGCGAACAGGACTTCAGGGGTTGTTGCATCCACCCGACCGGTGATGGTCGTGCCATAGCCAATCCGCTGCATCCAGTCTGGTACGCCGTCGAAGGCATTCCCCAGGCTTTGGATTTGCAACCGATAGCTGCCGCTGCTCGTCCCGGCAGCGCGATCCGCCCGGCTGGCGAGGATATAGTACCGTCCGTCGGCTGGGACGCGGAAGCTGCTCAACAAGGCGTTCTGCCCACCGCCGCTGTCATCATCCTGGCTGAGTTCCTGCAAATTGGCATCGGCGATGCTGACCAGGGCATCGAGTGTCCCGCCGATGCGATCCATCTTGATGCTGATGATTTCATCCTGCACCGCGTTAAAGGCATAGAAACGAATGGGCGCGTCGTCATCGATTTCGCCCTCGACGGTTTCCCCAGCGACGATGCGGATGGCGGTTTGGGCGGCGTTTCCCAGTCCGCTGTTCTGGGCTTCGCGCAGCGTCAGGATGAACCGCCCGCTGGATGTGCCGGCGGATTGACCGTAGCGACTGGCGATGACGATGTACGACCCGGTTTCCTCAATGACCAGATTATTTACCTGGGCGTCCAGCGAACCTGAGCCGACTTGCTCGTCATTATCGGCGATCACCTCACCGCGGCTGTTGACGACTTGGAGATACGGGTCGAGGTTGCCGGAATTGCGCTGCATGATAATTTCGATGATGTCGCCCTGCTGGGCGCGGAAGCTGTAGTAGAGCTGTGGCGAGAGATTGTCGATGTTATTGATGACCGAGTCGCCGTAGCGCAGTACGCTTCCCGACTCAGAGCTGACGCCGATGCGCTCAATGGTCAGGCTGAACGATCCCACCGTGCTGCCCAGCCCAAAACCAAAGCGCCCGACCACGGCGTAATAGCGCCCGGTCTGTGGCAGTGCCAGTGCATTGATCTGAATGGTGTCATTTTCTGCACCATCATCCTGCTGCACCACAACGCGGCCATCCGTATCGAGCAGCAGAAACACCGGGTCGAGGTCGCCACCGGTGGCAGTCAATTGAATGGTGATGACTTCGCCGCGCAGACCGTCGAAGTAATAGACCAGGCGCGGCTGGGCGCGGTTGATCTGCCCGGTAATCTGACCGCCATAAATCAATCCATTATCGGCATCGTCCTGCGCCCGCAGGCTGACCGGCAGCGCGCACAAACACAAGATGACAATCCAGCGAATCATGATGTCCTCGTGGCCTGGTACCTTCTATCCATAAGCCTAGCACAGACCACAGTCGGACGCATATACCCCCTATTTTGGGGGGACAGGGAAATCAGAGATTCCCTTACGCTGTGAAATATGTAAATTGTCACCCCAAGGAAGCAACTGTATGACCAGCCTACAACCGTCAGTTCCGCGTCCTTCGCCCGCTTACCCGCCTAAACCACGCCCCTATCACATGACTGAGCCAACCTGCGAACGCGGCGTCTGCACGTTCTGGCTGACCGCCGACGAGGCGGTGCTGGAGTTCGTCAGTCACCTGCCGTGTGTGTTTCCCTTTATGGGGGCGAACCCGTTTCTGCGGCGTCCGGTCAGCCGGGCGTTAGTGACGATCAATCCGCGTTATGATTCCGGGGAGGTCTGCCGTTGGATACAGGCCTTACTCGATGCGGAAGCGGTAGCAGTGGAACTGGATGCCCCCTGGGAAGAGGCGATTGCCGGGGCCTTTGGTGACCCCGATACGATCTGGGATGCGTAAAGCAGGCGGGAAAGGTTTAGACCATCTCCCGTTCCTGGTCTTCGACATATTTGCGTTCGCCAGCCAGGATTTGCCACAGGCGGAACAGGTCGGTGCGCGAAGTCAAATCCAGGCTCATCGGTGTCACCGAAACCACCTTGTCGTGCAGCACAGCGAAAACATCCGAGTCCGGCTCGGCCTTGGCGGGATCGGTGTCATAGTGATAACCGATCTTGCCCATCTCCGATAAGACTACCCGTTCCGGGCGTGTCGGCCAGTACACGCGTCGGCGCGAGATGCGGGTGACGCGCCAGGCGGTGCTGGCTGTCGCCTCCCAGGGGACATCAATCTTGAGGACATCGACATCATCCGGACGGTAACGATTGTCAATCAGCCACTCACCAAACAGCCGCGTGAAATGAGCCGCAGCGGTGAAATCGACATCGGGTGAATGCGACAGATGCATATCCTTCGGCGTTTGCAGCGACACCGCCAGCGAGGGAATGCTGAGGCTGGCTCCTTCGAGCGCCGCGCCAACCGTGCCGGAGATGGTGACGCCGTTGCCGAGATTATCGCCATAATTGATGCCAGAGACGACCAGCGCTGGCAGCCTGTCGGCCAATTCAAGCACACCGTGCTGAACCGCCTGAGCCGGGGTTCCGTCCACGGCATAGGCCGTATAGGCGAAGTTCTTGCCATTCGGCATGGCGGTATAGGGATGGATACGTCCCTCGCTGGCGATGGGCATACTGCGTCCCATACCGGACTGTTGCTCACGCGGGGCGGCAATCAGGATGTCGCCCAGGTTGGCGAAAGCACGGGCAGCGGCCCACAGGCCCGGTGAGGCGATGCCATCATCATTGGTGAAAAGAATGAGGGGACGTTTAGCTGTCATGGTGATTGTTGCGCTTCGGTTGGGTGAAGCTGCGCTCCTATCGAATCGAATTCCAATGAGTAGATCATCTGATGTTTAAGATCATATCAAGAATAAAGGGTTTCTTTACTTAACGCTGCGTTAAGATCAATCTTGCGGAGAACAGTCAGGGAGCCTGCGCCCCCTGCGGCCAGCCTTACTTCAGACGCAGATCATAGCGACATTCGAGGTTCAACGTCTGTGCCAGATGCAGACCCGCCATCTGCATATCGCTGCGGGCATCATACAGCGTCAGCGGTGAAACGCTCTCGAAAGTCGAGAGGGGCGTATCGCCATTGTCTTCAACCGGATGGGGCTGTTCGACCAGTTGCTTGAACGAACTATCCTTCAGCAGCAGATTTAACTCGCCATGAAGGATCACCCGCTTTTTACCTTTGCGATTGACCACTTCGCTGACGTAGACCGCTTCGATCTCGCTGCGTTCAAGCATCCACAGCTCACGGCTGCCGCGCATGGCCTGCACACCACTGTAGGTGAAGGTGAAGCGATCCGGCCGAGACATCAGTTGGATCCAGGTATACACCATGATGCCGAACAGGAGAACTGCGGTGACGATTCCCAGATAGGGCAAGAATTCCGGGCGCGGCAGGGCAATGGTGCCGGTCAGGGTGGTGATGCTCAGGACGACATAGATGACCACCAGCAGGGCATACCACAGGATGCGCAGCCAGTGAGAACGCGCCCAACGAGCCGCACGGGTGATCTGAAGGTTTTCGTCTTTATCGAGCGTCCACAAATCGAATGATAACGGCAGGGGGCGCAGCGGGGGTGGCGGCGCAACCGGTGTAGTGGCCTGGGGTTCTGGTTCGATCAGGTTGAAAGGGCGTCCCAGCGTCCGCGCCAGACTGCGCCCGGCCTGTGCCGCCAGATCATCGAAGACATTAGTATCGGGATCCGGCCAGCGGGCGATTTCGCACCAGCGGCTGCCGCGTGGTTGAGCGACCGGCGCTTCCAGCAGCAAACCAAGATGCCAGCACTCATCGTCGCGCGACCAGCCCAGAACCACGCGCTGGATATTGGTGGTTTCCATCACACCGATGGGGGGGAGCCGCCGTTTAGTGGCGAAAATTTCCTGGTAGCGCAGCGGTTGACCCGCCGCGGCTTCCAACAACACCTGTACCCGATCACTGCCGTTCACGACCAGACGCCACTGGTTGGCGTCCACTTCAATTGTCAGATTGCCCGCAGCAGAAATTCGATCCATACGTTCATCTTCACACTGTTTGGCGCGGCACTGCTCACGTGGAGCATTTACCGGGGATAAGCGGTATGATTACAAGGGCAACAGTTTACCGCGCTGTGCGGGCATACACCAGTGTCAGCTTGAATGGGTTGGCGGCGCGGGCCGCACCCCTCACTCCCACGAAAGGATTGTCTGATGCAAACGCTACCGCTGGGTCGTACCGGCGTTCAGGTGAGCGCACTCTGTCTGGGCGCGATGTATTTCGGCAGTCGCAATGACCAGCCATCTTCCTACCGGCTGCTCGATCAGTATCTCGCTGCCGGTGGCAGCTTTATCGATACCGCCAACATCTATGCCTTCTGGGTTCCGGGCTTCCAGGGTGGCGAAAGTGAGACTTTGCTGGGCGAGTGGATGCGGGAGCGGGGCAATCGCTCAAAGGTTTTCCTGGCGACCAAATGTGGCATTGGCTATCAGGATGTGAAGATCGGGTTGACGGCGCGCCAGATCGAAACCGAATGTGAGAAGAGTCTGAAGCGGTTGGGCGTGGACACGATTGACCTGTACTATGCTCATCGGGATGATCGCCACACGCCGCTGGAGGAGTCGCTGGAAGCCTTCAACCGGCTGGTGCAGTCGGGCAAGGTGCGCTTCATCGGTGCCAGCAATTATCTGGCGTGGCGCATGGAGCAGGCGCGCTGGATCAGCCAGACCAACGGCTGGTCGGCTTACTGCTGCATCCAGCAGCGCTACACCTATCTCAAGCTCCGGCCTGGCGCGCGGGTTGATCCGCAGATCATGGCGAATGACGACTTGCTGGACTTTTGTCAGAACAGCGGGACGACGCTGCTGGCTTATACCGCCCTGCAAACCGGTTCCTATACCCGGTCTGACCGTCCCTTCCCGGACATTTTCCAGATGCCGGATAATGACCGGCGTCTGGCGATGCTGCGTACCATCGCTCAGGAAGTCAATGCGACAGTCAATCAGGTGATCCTGGCCTGGATGCTGCACTCGTCACCCGCGGTGCTGCCGTTGGTCGCAGCCAGCGATGAACAACAGTTGCAGGAAAACCTGCATGCGCTGGAGGTCAGTCTGAGCGCCGACCAGATGGAACGGCTGAACCGCGCCTGGATGGGGTAATGACGTGGTTCGATTGAACACCTGCGTGAATTGTTAGACTAAAGAGGTTTATCCGATGTCTGGTCGACTTCAGCGACAAACCCCACAACCCGGTCAGGAGTCGGTGCATTCTTGGTTGTAATAGCCGACAATTTCCCGCGTGACAGGTTGCCGGATGGCGGCTTGTGAGCCGCCATGCCGTTTCCATCTCCGTCCGGTGTATCGTCGGGCGGTATTTCAGCAAAGGAATATTGCCCCGATACTGCTCCTTCAAGTCGAAACCATCCCTCATCGGTATTGAGAATGATCTTGCTCACTACGAGTTTGATGATTTGCTGCTTTAGTTCAAAGGGAGCATCTTCAAAGTTGCCTGAGTGCTTCAATTGCTCGGCTGTCTCAAGGATAAACTGAGTTTGCGCTTCGATCTGCTCCCGCGTCATAACACGGCTACGCAACCGTTCGGCTTCTGCCTGTAACGTCTGCTTCTTGTCTTTGAGAAAGCGCCGCTGATCGGCATATTCGTCTTCGTCAAATGCGCCTGCCATATACGCCTTGAAAAGCCGTTCGTCCTCTGTTTGCTTTGCGGTGATTTGTCCTTCGATGAACGCAATTTGTTCTAACAAAGTGGCGTTGCCGCTTTCCTCAAATTGCCGTTCTAGTGCATCGGTCAATATCTCTGGATTGAGCAGCACCATACAAATGACCGACCAAACCGCTGTATCAAGTTTCCTGCACCCGATTTTCCCCTGAGGACAAAGAATTTCCTTATGCCGATGGTCGCCCCGGCTGCTGCACCAATACACCTGAAGTGGGTTTTTGCGTACTTCAGTGCCTTTTCTTCCCTTTCGTGTTTGTCCTGAATGTCCGACGTATGAAAGGCCACAATTGGCGCATTTGATAAGTCCTGTGAGCAAGTAGGGCTTTTTTGCACTCCGATAGGACATTTGACGGTTCTTCTCAAGCATGTCATTTGCGGCATTCCACAATTCCACACTCACAATAGCGGGAATAGGGACAATGATGTAGTCGTCATATTCGATATTGTGTCCCTCACGGTCTTTCGACCAACGAAACGCATGAAACTCGCCTTTGTAATTCGGGCTGTTTACCAGTGCGTTGATTGTTGATTTACCCCATTGAACTTTTCCTTTGGGTGTTGGGTAAATCCCTGTCAGGTCGCGGGCTATTTGTCGAAGCGGTTTTGCGCTGGCAACTTCTGTGTAGATGCGCCGAATGATCTCCGCCTCTGGTTCAAAAATTGCATAGTGCGTGTCTTTACGAGCGGTAGAACCTTCTCGCCCCTGACTATCAACGAATTTGTAGCCGTATGCGCGGGTACGGGATGTAACCTGTCCCTTTCGCGCCTTCGCCCGTTGACCTTCGTACATACGGGCAAGCGATAACTCCATTGCATCTTGGGCAATTGCGCCCATGACAGCGCGTTCAATTCGTGAGTTAAATGCTTTCCAGAATACCGCCTCAACGCCGTGACGTTTCATCTCGTCCAGCAGATAGCCTTGATGCCAATCTGCGTTACGGCTTAGTCGGTCAAGTATTTCCATCACAACTACATTGGCTCGTCGCCCGGATGATCTAATCTCGTCTCTGAGTTGCGTGAGGGAATGACGGTTTTCAAATACGAAACCGCTGTCATCATCGGCAAAAACCATATCCCAAGGGATACGGTAGCCTTTTTCTTTGGCAATATCGTGACAGTGCGCGACTTGTCTTGCCAATCCTGAACGGTTGTCTGTTGCTTGTTCTTCGCTGGATACTCGAATATAGGCGTAAGCAAGTATTCCCTGTGGGTCGCCTATATACCCATCTACCGACAATTCATCGAATGCGGTACGTGCCTGCTTGAAGAAAGCAGAGTTTGCCATTTGAGGTACAATCCTTATGTCTAGTTCACCAACTGGACAGGCTGCCCGGTACTCTCGGCTAAAGTGTTGCCGGGCAGTCTTCAAAGTGCGGCATGGGTGCGCCGCGCACTTCTCCTCTATTCTTTCTGTTCATCGTTGTCTTCCTTCTTTACGGGAAAACGTATTGCCATATCTGGGCGGTACACCTCTCTTTTCCATCGTTCAATGTCACTTGCATAAATAAACCAATCTCGCCCTAACTGCACTGCCTTTACTGCTCCATTCTTGGCGGCTCGGTGCATGGTATTACGGGCAACGCCTGCACGTTTAGCGGCTTCAGTCAAGGAAATTAGATCGCTCACATCATTCATTTTTGCTCCTTATCGTAGGACAATCATCCTACGGTGTCAATATGTGCAAGTATTTCTCTGACCATTTTCGCTGAAAAGTAATCGGCGGGATACCTGTCTATAGGTCAATGTTTTATTTCCCGCCCGCTTTGACCATTTACACTCGGTGTCGGTGAAACTGTCTGCTCATTGGGAGTTTTGTTACTCTGGCTCTCCATGAGCCATTTAATCAAAAGCAACGTCGCAGTATTTATTTCCCTCAAAGAGGGAAATTTGCCACTCGGTTTCGGGGGTTTCTTCGTAGCTGCCATTGCACATATCCTCTCTCCTAATAAAAACATCCACTCTCAACGAAAATTTCCTTGTGAGTGTAAGACAAGCGTAGCACGATGGCATTGCCAAAATGACAGTCGAGGTTGTACAACCAGTTCGCTTGGCGGAGGGAAAATGCGTAGTGGTACTCTCTTATTTCCTGATATTCACATCGAAGTCTAGTGGTGGTGGATAACGCAGTTCCAAATTGTTCGACCAATAACTATCTAGTAGATTACCGAAACCTTTAGCTCGACAGGCTTCCGCTTCTTTCCAGCGAACCCCCCATTTTACTAGAGCAAAGAATAAAGACTGAGCGCCCTCTGCTGCAAACCAATCGCAAAGATCAAACTGACTGGAAAGTAAAAGTGCCCCATCTGGTTGCTGTTTTGCCCACTCCTCATATGGTCGGGTTAGATTTCTGGCTTCGGCGGTCAAATTCCAGTAAACAAGCTCATCACCTACCAGGGGATATACCGGGCGGGATGGTTCGCCTTCACGCAGTTTCGGCAATTCAAAGGGAAATGCTGCTTGGATCTCTTGGATTGTCCTTGTCCGTTCTGGTCGAATTCCCGATAACTTGGGGAGTACAACAAATTCATGGTATTCCAGAAACAATTTTCTGGCTGCTATATAGGTGTGTGGCTCTGGATATTGACCGCAGCATTGAAATAGAAGGATCATGCCCCTCTTAAGGTTCATTTGATAGTCTGTCTCCGATCCAGTTAGTTCGTTTTGGTCGAATGGTCGTCGGTCTTGCTCTACCAGACATTTCTAGCATCGAGTAAACAGCCCACATTATTGTTATCTGATATTCGATGCTACCTCGCGTGCTTTACTATACTTTTCCGTTAATAACGGAATGCGTAGCGTTTCCACTTTGCCATATAGCATGTTTACAAGGTCGTTGGCAAGCTCTCTATCGCCCTGCTCGTTTCGATCAGCGTAGAGATAAATCAGTTCTATTGAACTCAAGGCAGCAGTGAATTCCGCTTTGGCATCTTCAGCGACCTGCAAGGCACGCCTTAGATGCCTTTCTGCTTCATTCAGCAGACGGCGGGTAAACAGTGTGCGACCATAATGAAACGTTGCAATAGCCTCGGCATGAAGATGCCCCCTGCTTGCAACCTCATTTCGCCACATCTCAAACGTCGCGTCCAGATTGCTGTCAAGTGCTTCTCGCCCTGTATGCAAGTGCCGACGATGTTGAATATACTCCTGCCACCCTGAATAGAACCAATTATGTAAACTCCATGAAGTAGCCGGGCTATTCGGTAAGCGCATTGAAAGATAAATGGTTTCAGCGTCACGGTACGTCTCATCCAGTATGTGAAGGTCGGTTTCTAAGTCTAAGAGATGCTCTATTCTGTGCTGATGCCCTGAACCTGCTGGATGATCTAAGAAAAGTTCGTTTTGTTTATAATATGAAGCGTCAAGGCGGCGAGCAGTCTCAAGCCCTTGCTCGGCATATTGAAACGCTTTTACTGGCTGTTCCAGATTGCTGTACGCTCGTGCTAGAAAGTAAAAAATATGCGGCATGAAAGAATAATCTTCATACGCCCGAAGTTTGTCTAGCACCTTTGGCGCTTCTGTAATCACGCGAGTTAAATTTCCTTTTGACCAGTCCAAAATTACCTGAAATCCCTCAGCCCGCGCTTCCAAACGCTCTGCAATACGTATCTGCATCTGCATTTGATGGGATTTATTTCCGGTATGCTGGAAAATAAATTCCCTTGCGGCTAATCCCGCTGAACGAAACTCCCGCTCTGCGTCAACTGTTTTTCCAGTCATTCGTAGCAGGTTGCCAAAAAAGAGTTGACCGTAAATTGCTAAAAGCGGTTCTCCGCCCCTAAGCGCGTAACCTACACCGTCCTCAAATCGTCGCTTGGCTAGACTTAGATTACCCTCGCTATGCGATTGTCGTCCTTGTAGCAATTCGCCAACTGCGTTTGCAATGTCTACGTTCTTGGGTCGCCCAATGGCTGCTAAAGGGAACAAGTTAATGTCTTCTCTCTGACCTCCGTTGCGGCTGTCAGCATAGAGAAAACCAAATCCAAATCTTGTCGCTACGTCTTGACATGTTGTACCAAGAAGTTTTGACAATCCAAGTATAACTGCTGGTGTAATTCTGGCAGGTTTAATTTGTATCTCATCAGGGCTTTTCCAGCGACGCAGAGTGCGTGACGAAACACCAAGCGGTTCGGCAACCTGTTCTACAGTGTAGCCCCTATCCAGAAGCTCTTTAACTATGTCATAGAGGGCTGATTTAATGTCCATTTTACCGCTCCGGCGAATTTCCTTACGGTTACTTTTATTCTAATTGAAAAGCCTGCCACTTTGTCAGTCTTGGGGTGGTGTAATGAGTTTATCGAACGGATACAGGACAGGAGTTACTACAATGGGTACTATACTTGCTGATGTTACGCTCTTGGGGAAAGACAGCACATATCCCGGCATTCCAAACGCAGACATACACGGCCAACTCGTTGAAGAACGTTTAGCTCTACTTTTTGTTCCCTCAAAAGGCTGGTCATTCCGTCCACACCAAATGTTGAATAGTGTGAGATATCAAGAGGGTTATCAGCCCCTTGTTATTCCTTGGGAGCATTTGCGAGATTGGGCAGGGGACTACACATCTACATCAATGAACAACTTTGCTTTTGCGATCATTGGATTGCTCTTTATCGACCCGCAATACCGCATAGAAACAAGTGTAGAATTCAAGGTCGCACCGTTTGCAGGCTTCGGAGCAAAGAACACCGCTGTGGAAATGCTACGACGGATTACTGACGCCTATGGAAGATGGTATCGTGATTTGTCCACAGTTACTAACCCGCGCTAGGAAGTGTCGTATGACGAACCTTCTTACCACGAAACAAGGTTTCCTCGTGCCGCAAAACAGTATCACGGATCGCCCCGTCTATATGCTGACGCCGAACGAAATCAACTATGTCGGAATGGCAATCCTGACTTTGACCGATGAAGCTCTATGCGTCTCAACACCAGGATGTTTCTACGATGTCACCCCGCTACAGAACATCCATGAACTGCCGGAGGTTAAGGAATTTCGCGGATTTAGCTATGTAGTAGAAATGTATGGTCAATACAAGACCATCTGTCCGCGTGAAACATGGGGTTTGGCGGTCAAGTATCACGGTGGAAACTTTATCTATCAACTCTCATTCGTGACATTTGCCTATCAAAGCGCGGTTGACTGGCAAGGGATGATACAAAACGCCATTGCACGTCAAGAGCAACAGGTATTCGATTATCGTCCTCAGTATCGGTTCGGTGGTTAAGATCATTTCGCCGGGTGGTGTGGACGCACACCACAAAGCAAGTTCTCTGTCTTTTGCAATCGGGTAACGAGTACGCTGTCCCCTACTCCTGCGATTGAAGAGAAAGAAACCTTGAAACCCCGCGCTCCTCGGCGGGGTCTTTGTTTGTGTCCACCTGGACAGAAAACGGACGCACGGGCTATCTTGGTTTGCTAGTCCGCGCTCGTCCAGCACCACACGGGTATTTCTAGCATAGCAGAAGCGGGGTTAATTCAACGAAAATTTCTCTTATTCCTCGCGCGTGGCGTACTTACCCAAGAGAGTTAGAGGTTCGTCAATCGTGGCGCGATACCATATCGGCTCGCTGAAGAACGCTCCGGGCGTTGTCGCTTGTTCGTAGGTGGTGAAATAGCAGATTTTCGCGCCTTCGCCAATCTTATCCGCTGCGCGTTTCATATTGCGGACTTTGAGCGGTGTCGTGGTGACAAACAGGTAGCGTACTCCCCCCTCGCCAAACCGCTCTACAAAGCGTTCGCTGTTCCGGTAGGCAAGGAACGGAATGATCTTCTCATTCACGATATCGACGTTAGTTTCGGTGTCGTTGTCGTACTCGACAAAGTAACGTAGCTCTCGCTGCGTATCCCCTGCTCCTGGCGTGGCAATGTGTAAATACCAGTCCGGTCTAATCTCACGGGTACGTTTACCGCTGGTGTCGGTGTACGTCACCTTTTCCGGCTTCGCCCAAAACGTCCGACTGTTTATCATGTCCAACACCTGTATGTTCCCTAGTCGCTCCGCGTCCAGATATGCCGCTATCCGCACGTCATTTAAGCGGACATCATGGTGAATAAGGTGCTTTTGGGTATCTTTGGCTAGAGGTCGCAATTCCTTCTCGGTCTTGCCGTAGTGTGAGCATAAATACTCAATACCTTTCGTGTCCACGTAATAGAGCATGAATTCGTAAGCATTGCGCTGCTTGCGGCTAAACCGATCAAGATAGTGGGCGCGGTACAATGCGCTCATCCTCTCTTTCATCCGGCGCTCGCTGTTGAAAAACAATCGCATGATCTGATAGTCCGCAAGTTTCCCATCAAGCTGGTGGATCGCCTCGATAATCTGCTTGTCACGCGGCGTAAAGTTAATCTCCGGCGCTTCTTCAAGCGGCGGACGGTCAAAGTACGGGACACGTTTCTTGGGTGGGGTAGGTGGTTCGTGTTGCATGTGGTTTGCTAGTCCAAAAAAGAGCGGGGTGTCCATAGTTTTTTCACTATAGCACACCGACGCTGTTACTCGTCCTGGTCGTCGGGATGGGTGCGTAAGTAGTCGAAAATCATCTCTGTGCCGATCCGCTCTAAAATCCACTGGTCAACGGTAGCCGCTTCCTGACCGTAGTTCAGAGCATTGCACCGGATACGCTTTCGTTGCTCTGAATTGCTCATTGCGCTCACCGGCTGGATAGCTATTTCGTGTTCGACCATCTTCCCATCTTCAATGAGCCTACAAAGCGCTGTGTAGTTGGGTAGCCTTGCTAGAGTATTCGCGCATTCCGCCTCAACGTCCGAGTAAATCCGGGCTTTTCCTTTTACTTCAACAAACGCACTGGTGCGCTCTACATAATCCGGGTTGAGCTTTGACCGGATGTACTTGGGCTGTACCTCTGTTTCCGCTTCTGGCGGCGTGTTGTCAAACTGCGCTGCCAGTTCGTGGCTATCCACACCGGATACCCGCAAAACGATGAAATTCGCCACATTAAGCGTGCTGCCTCGGTTGAGGTCGTCTAATTGATCACGGTACTGGTGGGCGACAATCACATCAATACCATACTTCCTTGCCTCGCTTTGCAGCGTTGGGAAGCTCTCGGTAGCAAAGGACTGATATTCGTCAACAATCAGGTGAAACGGCACACGGTCAGCAGGGGCTATGTCCCGACGCGTCAAGGCGGCAATTAAGAGCAGATTGACCAGCACAGAACCGAGTAAGGCGCTGTTATCTTCCCCTAGATCACCTTTGCTCAAGTTGACCAGGAGAATTTTCCGCTCATCCATAATTTTTCTGAGACTAAAGGCATTGTGCGGCTGCGACACAATACGCCGGATGTGTGGATCGGCTAAAAACCGCCCGATTTTATTGAGCGATGAACCTACAAGGTCGGTCAGATCGCGCTGGCTTGCGGCGTAGCCTGCAAACTGTACATCCCAAAACTGCCGGAGATACGGGTCTTGCAACCCCTGTTTGTAGTGTTCCCGGTGTGTGGGGCTGGCTAGCAGTAACCACAAGTCAAGTAACGTGGTATCGGGATGCTCCATCAAGGTCAGAATAGAATTACGAAGTAAATCTTCCATCCGGGGACCCCAACTATAGAAAAATAGCTTGCGAAGCGTATCAATGACGGTGGATGTCACACGGCGGACTTGTCGCGGGTCATCACGATCACAGTCTAGGATATTTAACCCTAACGGTTTTCTTATCTGGTCGTCGTCTCCGGGCGCAAATACGATAACGTCCTGCTCCCGTCCTGATGGAACAAGAGCTAAGAGTTCGTCAATCATGTCGCCGTGTGGGTCTAACGCGCACAATCCATCACCTGCCAGCATGTCTTGATACAAGATGCTCTGTAAAAGCGTCGTTTTCCCCGTTCCGGTTGTGCCGATCACATACGCGCCCTGTCGTCGCGCTTGCGGCGTCAAAATGACTTTCTGACCGCATTCCGCTCCCAAAATGACCATATTCCCGTCTCCGTTGATATGATGCCGTTTATGGTCATTACACCATGCCACAACTGCCATTTTGACAGTCTTGCAGGGGTACGATCAGGGTGAAGGTGGGAAAATACCTCTTTGCAGTTCGACTGCCTCTAGCAGACCACTGAAAGGAGGTGATGCCTATGGAACTCATGACCGCTCATCTCAGAACATGCCTTCCCCCGTTGTACTCAAATGAGCAACAGGGAAAAAAGGCGCTGGCGCTCGTCCACTATTTCACACCGGATAGTTCGTGGGATTGGTATGCTTCCGAGTTCGATGGACACGATACGTTTTTTGGTCTTGTGAAAGGTCATTTCCTAGAGTTGGGATACTTCCTACTCTCGGAACTACAAACGATACGTGGTCAACATGGACTACCAATTGAGCGCGATCTGAACTGGCAACCGACAACGTTGCAACAGATCGAGGATTTTTGGCGCACACGGGGACATTGGTAAGGTATCCCGTGTCGAAAGGAGGTGAACAACGATGATGGAGCTAATCAAGCATCCTGAAATAGTTCTCGGTGGAGTGATTGCGTTTGGGCTGGTGCTACACACGCTCACGAAACCAAGAAAAAGCCGCACACCGAGCCAAGAAGTTCGTGTACGGCTTATCGTTGAACAAAGTTCAGACAGGCACATTGCCCAATACGTCATGCTAGAAGAGTAAGAAGGTATTCCCACCTTCACTCTTCGCACTAAATAAATTTTACCATTACGTATCAAATCCTCGGTACACACTGCCAAAATGACATTCACCACGAGCTAGGATTAGGCTGAAGGTGAGGCATCTCCACTTACGGGAAACTGTACCCCTACTGGTAACTACCCGGAAAGGAGGTGAAAGCTATGCGAAGGTCGCCGAAATATATCCTGGTGGATTTGCGCCTCCAAGAGTTTCGGATGTTCGATTGGGGAACAAACAGGATATTGGTTATTCCCTTTGATAGCCCAACAGGAAAACGCTTGTTTCATGCCTGGGTTCATATGGGATGCACGCGACAGGAGTTCATCGTTTCAAAGGTGCAATAACCGATTATCTTGTCCGAAAGGAGGTGACACGCTATGAAGGATTGGAAAACGCTCACATCGAAACAGAAGATCGCTCGGCTCAATAAGCAGCTTGTACAAATCAAAGATGCCCGGATACTCCTGGACGAATTCGAGGATTTGACAACCGAATGGATAAAGAAGGTAGAAACTTCGTCCAAGTCGGATGTTGTTAAATAAGCCTGCCTTGACCTGCTAAACCAAGTAGGCTGATTTGTGGGTGATGCCTCATCCTTCACCCTACTCCTTACACTATAGCATACTCAAACAAATTGCTCTCCCCTTCCATCGTTCTGTGAGTGAATTCGCCCCGTTCTCGTTTGCCGTTGCACGTTCCGTTGAAGCGCACCGCCGAAGCGTAAGCGAGGCTGCCCCCGCCGAGTGGTGCGGATGGCGGGCTTGTCCCGTCAGACGCCCACGCCCGCCTGAGCCGTTAACGGCTCAGGTCTACCCGCGACCAAACCAAGCGAGACTTTTCTGAAAGAAAGTCTCTTGGTCGCGGGGCGGCGGTGGGGGCAGCCTCGCTTTTTGAGCGGGCTGAAAGACCGAACAAAAGCGAGGCGGTGCGCGTGGCTCGACGATCCCCCCTTCGCAGACCAGTGTGAAGATTTGAACCGATTTATCGGGCAAATCAAGCCTGGGCAAGAGAGGGGTGGTGAGGAGAGACACATTCTCGTTGACGGCGTTTGAGGACGTTTATTGCACAATAAAATCCAGCATTGCTTATGCTGGTCGTTATGTTGAACAGTATGTTGATCTCGTTGCTGTTTTCTGAACAGAGACAAAAGCTATTCGTATAGCATTTGTACTCTTGCCTATATGGTGCTTTACATCACCAGAAAAGCAAAAGCGCAATAGAACGATATAGTTTGATGCGGTTCGCCGATTTTTTAAGATCAGTGTATAGAAAGACTTTGTTCTCGTTCTCTGTGGAACGTAAGTACAGTCTATCTCTCCATATAGTCTTCTTAGTTCTTCAGTCCAGAAACACCCTCTCCCCCCTAAACGCTTAAGAAAGCGTCCCCCCTCTCCGCCTCGGCTGCCGTAGACGGTGGGACGAAAAGTTGCACGAACAATGCCGCCCTTTGTGTTTTCCGGTTGACAGGGATTGCCGGGTTTTACTACGATAGGAATGTTAAAGTTCGAAAACGCGCGTTCTAAAAGTCCCTGGCAGGGGACTTTTTTATGTCTTATCTCATAATGAATGTATCGGGTTTAGCTTGTCAAGAGGCGCTAAAAGGCGTTCGGAATTCCGTTCGTTCGATATTCCGAACGATTTTCCGTTCGGAAATGCGTTCGGTTATTTGAGGTTTTTATCTTTAAGATATAGATCAAGAGCTTCTCTGACAATATCAGATAGTGTTACTTTCTCTCCGCTCATCTCTGCCCGATGTTTAAGCTCCTTCAACTTGAAAATTTGATCTTCATAAAACTCAAAACTATAGCGGGTGGAGCGTCGCTTAAGAGGGAAAAATGCGGAGTGATATTCCGAACGGTTTTCCGTTCGGAATTCCGTTCGTTCGGTTTTCCGTTCGGTTATTGTCTGATCCTGGCTCTGCTGGTTGTGTGGAATTGGTTTCTGAATAGGAGGTAAGCCAGCCATGTCTATCTCTTCCGGCTTTATCCGGCTGGCTTTTTCCGCTCCGACAAACATAGATGTGTCTACTTTTCTCATTGAGCAAGCCACGCTGCCAGTTCTCGGTACGCCTGCGTACCTTGATGTGACGGCGCGAACTGAATAATCGGTTGTCTCGCCTCATATGAGCGGGGAAATGCTACGGCAGAATGTACCAACATCGGCAAAACATTCTCTCGGTAAATTTTCTGTGCGCTCTTTACGATGCCGGGGGATAGGGAAGTCGTCGCGTCGTACTTGGTAAACAAAATCCGTATGTCCTGGTCTAAATCGTATTTAGGCCATAGCACCGTATGTAGATGTTTGATAAGGTCTGCCAGTCCATCTACCGCCATTCGTTCTGTAGACACTGGCACAATAATCTGTCGGGCTGATACCAGCGCGTTAAACGTCAGTTTGTCCTTGCCTGGGGGAGTATCAAGCAAAATAAAATCATACTCCGCCTCAACTGCGTCTAATTTCTCTCGTAGTAAGCCTTCATCTTTACCACTTTCAAGCATCGCCTCAACAGCCGCTAGAAGGTCGCTAGCTGGCACTAAATCAAATGAGAATGCTGTCTTCTGGACAGTAAGCGCGATTGGAATGTTCTGCATAAATACATGGGCTAAATTCATTGGAATAGTGTCGGGGTCAAATCCAAGATATTTTGTGGTTTGTGCCTGTTGGTCAAGATCAACCAATAGAACTTTCTTACCGCGTTCGGCAAGTGCTGCCGCTGTATTAACGGCGCTAGTCGTTTTACCAGTGCCGCCTTTATAGATTGAAAAAGAAACAACTTTAGCCATGTCTTTTGCTAGGATAAACAGTGCTTTTCTTATACGCCTCAACCTCTGTAGCGGGAATTTCGTACCGATCACCCACACGTCTAGCGCCGGGTATCAAGCCATTTTCTATCCATCGAATGACTGTTTTAGGATCGCGTCCCACGATGCGGGCAAAACTGGTCGCGGAGATTGCAGACTTCATACTTTACTTGTGACACATCCCGAAATGCGTGTCAACAGGTGGTTTGTGGAGTTTGAGGAAAAAGGGGAATTGACTAATGGTTCGCTACAAATGCAACATTCCGAGAAGTTCTTTCAGAACCTCGCCCCATTGCTCACGGTCTAAATCAAGGCTCTGGTAGCCTTTCCAACGGATAAAAAAATCAATAACGGTCTGTCCAGTACATCCGGCGAAACAATGCCAGTAATTCGCATTTGGCGGTGTGCTAAAACTCATCCGATGATCCTCATGGAATGGGCAATAGCCTCTGCCTGTTGGGGTGAGTTCCACAAACTGCGATACGAAATCATGGACGCTAACTGCCGCTTTGATTTTCTTGTCCGGGGGCATGTTCTTTGAGAACTTTTTCTTGTCAAATTGCGGAGTAGAGAAGTGTGGTTTGGCTTCGGGCGCTCGTTTCAAAATAGCCTTAACAAAGCGCCTGGGAACTTTCTGCGGGTTGGTAAGGATCGCCATTTGTTCTCTGACCGACGGCGCAAGCGGTACATTCTCACGGTCAACAAAAACAAACCGCTGCGGTGTTGGCAGTTCCGGGTGACGGTGTAGACCCAATGGCAATCGGACTAATGAACCTACGCTATTCATCTCCGTCAATCGGTCTTGCTTCGGATACAGTTCTACTCCGTCTAGCTCGTACCTGTTCCGCAGAAAATTTCCAAAGCGGCGGGCGTCTGCTCCCGGCATACGGTCAAAAAACAGCCACAAGTGACCGCCGCGCCGGGATTGTTCTCTGTAGGACGGCACGCCCTCTTGTTCAAGCTGGTCAGCCATATGTTGAACACTCGCCCAATGTTCTGCATCGTCGGCGTCAAACACAATGGATTTTGCTTGACTGTCGGTGTCCAGCAGATATGCGCCAATGGTGATACCCTGACCGCGTAAATGTCGCTCCACTATAGCCAGCGAGAGCGGTTGTATGGTATCAGTGGTAAAGTCCTTAGCGCGAAAATATGTCCCGTCTTTGGGGTTCTGGACGGGATAGGTATCCCACCTGCTGATAAATGTTTCCGCGTAAGCTCGTAGTAGCTCCAGGTCTAGTTCTGGTCGGCTGTCTCCCTCGTGCCGCATAAGATGTAGTGTAGCATTCCCCGCAGGCAAAGAAATTTTCGTTGAACTTCTTGCCACTTATGCTACGGGACAGACTATGCCAAACTGTCAGATACAAACGTGTTGCCCTACACTGTTGTACGGAGCTTATATTGTCGGTGTTCCAGGCGGGTGGATGGTATGTTCCTCTAGGTGTTCTAGGCGTCTCTCGTGCTTGTCCAATATCGGAACTAACGCATCATTGATGTAATCAGCAACGCCGTCCAACATTGTTTTTGTTTGGGCTTCGAGTTTTTTATCGAATAGCTGCTCTATAGCTTTGAGATCATCAGGAGTAAGCATAGCTTACTTACCCTAGCTGTTTGGAAATTGAAAGTCAACAACCTATAGCAATGTAGCCGAAATAGGAAACTATAAGGCTGTTGTAGTTTTCCCCCTCGCCTCACATTTTGAATTATAGCCGCTGACAATTTTATGTTAGCCTCAGAGGGAAGTCGCGCATGTTTTCAATGTGCGACGTGTTAGGGGTGTTCTGGTGGGGGAGAGAACAAGTCAATTTCAGCCTGTAACTCGTCGCGTTTTTCCCATAGCTGTTCTCGCCTCATCGTTCGCTCAATTGTGTTTTCGTTATCGTCGTTTAATTCTAGCCGCCTGTCCACGTCGGCAACTGCGGATTGCAGGTCTGTAATGGTGAGTACAGGGGGCGGGTCTAAATGTGGGTGTTCCGGTGATACCATAGAACAATGCTACGGTATCATCGGGGGGATTTCAACCGAGATAGGAATTACAGAGCGGAGGTTTTGCTACCTTAAGCTGTAGCTAGTGGCAGAGCCGACGCGCTTAATTGGTCATCGGTCAATAAGCTGCTCGTTATTTGTTTTATTGCCGTTTTAACTGTCGTCTGATCTGCCGGAGTATCACCCTCATAGGTGACATGAATGATGATCGTGGGATACGGCGGAACACCTTCAAACACAATCTGCCGGGTGGTTCGTGTCTCCCACGTTTCAAATGTCTTGAGGAGATACAAGCTGGTCGGCGCTACCTGCACGCCAAACTCATCGGGTTTAAGTAGTGGAATGTTGTGTCCGACAGCGGCAAAAAACTCGCGTACTTGGGTTGTCATACAAATGCTCCTCTATTTTCAGAGGAATATAACGCGGTTATGTTATGAGAACAATCCTACCCTTTCATTATGCCGATTTGCTGCTGTAAGCGTGATTGCTCAAACGGTGCGGCGTTTCATCATATCCCGTACCGTTTCTGTCAGACTTTGCCTAATTAACTCGCGGGCAATAAAGGGGGCTTTTTTCTGAAGTCCTTTGAGTGTAATGTCACCGTCACAATATTCCAGAACGTAGCTTAATCGAAGGTTGACTATAGCTTCGTCGTTCAGTTTGAGGATGTTTATTGTATTCTGTACTTTACGCTTCGCCGTATCTGCGAGACTAGAGTTTGGCTTCACTAACATTGCTGGAAATACCAATAAAAACCAGTCGCCATTGATTGTAAATGGATCAACTATATCAGTGGCAGCACCTTTTCGATTGTTTAATTTTTGTGTCGCCAGACGGTAATTTGACCACTCATACGCGAGGTGGGGTTTCTCGGATTTCGGTATGAAGTGGTCAACTGATTCTCCACCCAAAGGTGGAAACCAGTGGCAAGAATAGGCACAAACTCCGCTGTAGGCTCTCCATAAATCAGGAATAATCTCCCGCCAATAGCTGTCAAGTTTCTTAGCTTTTGGATGTTTGCGGAGAAATTCCTTTCCTGGTTGTCTGACTTTTGCCTCAAAGTCTGGCGGCTCTGGCTGTAGTTGTACAGAAATCACACGCCTACTCCGTATTGTTCCGCGAACCAAATCCAGCGAGGCCAAAACGCATCATCTTGGGCTAGGTACTTTACAAGATCGGCATGAACACGCCGCACATTCTCTGAGTTGGGGTTATCATCCAACTGTAGTGCTTTGGCAGCTTCAATGGCTTGTTCCGCTTCTACGGATCGCGCCTGTTCTAACCCAAAAACGTCAGAAGTTACCCACGCATCAGATGAACCATGTTTGATAAACGGCATTTCTTCTAATCGTACAATCTGTTCAGAGACGCCGGGTTCAACAAGGTCTAGCTTGAATAGTTTGTCGGTAGTAGCATCAAACGACGGCTCAACGGACGCGGTTACTAGCGGCGAATGGGTTGTGATGAAAAACTGCATTTGTAAATTTTCATCCAAGTCCTGCTGAACCTCCAGCATTGCTGGGGCAATAAGCCGTTGCCAGCGCGGGTGAAGGTGTGCTTCAATTTCGTCCACTATTACGACCATTCGCTGCTCTGGTCGTTTGTGAGTAGCCTCGGATTGTATCAAATGTTCATTCCATGCCCACACAATCATATAGGCGAGGGAAACAATACGACGCATACCGGCTGCGGCATGAACAAGCGGTACATCCCCATACGGTAGTCGTAAGGTAGGCATATCTCTGGCATCATTAGGTAATCGCGTTGGTTCGCCTGGCTGAAGTGGGAATTCAGACGGGGAAAGACGGTTGAGAACCTGCCGCAATGTATCAAACGGATGCCGAGTTGGGCTGTTTTGCCATTTAACCCAATCACTTATTAGTCCGTTGGAGATAAAGCGACTTCTACCACCATACGTGGTTTGCTTTCCGTCCCAAACGTCATTAGGACTAAATACCACTTCTTCCGGCACGTTTTCACCGGATGATGTTTGTAAGAGACGTGCAGGATCCCACACGGCAAATGAATTATCCGTGCGAGCATAGATAAGCAACCCCGGAACAGTTTCATGAATTGGTCTAGGAGGCCAACTTTGGCGTTGCCAATCGTAGGCAAGCGTTGTCTTCTTAGACTTAGAAAATTCTCCGGCTATTTGATATGTAATATATGCGTCACGGACATAGGGGTGGGCTGGCAAGCCTGACCATAAGCCAGTGAGCGCCCACCATGCACACTCCAAAAGAAAGGTCTTACCTAAACCGTTATCACCTGTGATAAGGTTAATGCGTTCTGCTGGTTCAAATTCCAGTTCTGGCGCTGGACCAATACCACGCAGTTGTAAATATACCAACGTACCACCTTGCTCTCGCTCTGCATCAGGTGGCATTTGGTCAATTATGGCAAGAAATTCTTTCCATGTAATTTTACTCTGCTGAAACCGTACTGGCTCAGGCACGGTTACATCAAAAAGTGCGTCAACCTCTTCTTGGGAAACTTGAAATTCGTCAATAAACGTCCACAGAATATCCTCACCTGTGGTTTCGTCCGGCCACTCCCTTTCTCTATACAACCAAACTGCCAAATGAAAGGCAGCAACTTTATCCCCCCGGTATAAACATGATCGCAATACATCAATGTAATTGGTTTGCCATCCCCACATGCTAGAATCTTTGGGATGCAGAAATGCGCGTTTCAATGGGTCTTGGGAACGAACCTTCTGTAGTCCTCCACCTGGAAATTTAGGGGATAGCCAATGTTGCGATCCGCCAGCACTGGTACGCGATACACGGTAGTACCATTGGGATTGTGTATACGGCTTGTAATACTGAGTTAGAAACTCTTTATCCTTTTGGATAAGGGGAAAATCAATCGTGCGTCCAATCGGTAAATTGTGTGCTTTGAGGACTAAAAACGTTGTTCCAAAAAACGTGTGCATTGTTTCGAGGTGCTTAAGCGCCTCTATCACCTGCTCAATGCTCAAATACATGCGTCATATCCCCTGAATTTGATCAACAATATAGGAACAGAATTGGGGATTTAGCTCTATCCCGGTGGTGGTTCTTCCTGACTGCAAGGCAACCCGCAAGGTCGTTCCCCCACCAGCGAAAGGGTCAAGTACATGACCCTCTGGTGGGCAGCCAATGTCAAGGCAACGTTGCACTAGCTCGTCGGGAAATGGCGCAGTTTCTAACCCATTTGCTACCTTTGGACGTGCGACGATATTCCATACATCCTCGCCTTGAGAAAATCCCTGATCTTCTTGTCCAATCGTAACCTTCTGTGCGGCGAGCGCACTACGATTAAAATAATAGTAGCGACTTTTAGCGAACATAAAAATGAATTCGTAGCTGCGCCTCGGTCTATCAATCACTGCCTCATTCAACCCTTGCTTACCGTGCCAGATAATGGAACTTCTTAGCACCCAATTCCGAAGGGTCATTTCATTAGCCACGCGCCAGGGGACGCCTATGAGTGTTTTTCGCTCTAAACCAATCCCCATCCCCCCACTCTTGTCAACTGCCCTCAATCCAAAACGTCGCTTGTTACTCTTGGGGTCTTTTCCTTGAGACTGCCCCTTGCCGGAATAATATGTATCGCCGATGTTCAGGAATAACAAACCGTCCTCCGTAAGAACACGCCGCACCTCGTCCATAATGGATGAGATTACCTGCACGTATTCGTCAATCGTGTCTTCTTGCCCAACCTGTCCTTCTACTTTGTAATCCCTGAGCCAAAAGTACGGCGGCGACGTTACCACACAGTTATAGGTATTATCGGGCAGTTCCTTCAGAACACTAAGCGCATCCCCCTGATACACATGCCAATTCTTCCCATGCTGACTGTTGCCAGACCACTCCCGTATAGCTGCTTGCACCATTTCCAACAGCGTCCCATACCACGATAAATTAAAGGATCACACATAAGTGGGGTTTGTGCGTAAATGATGTGGTCAATTATAGTCATTTTATGTGTTTTGTCAGGTCGTATCATTATGAATAAGCAAAAAAGACGGGGCTGTTATGAACCCCGTCTTGGTGCAGAATTTATACGGAAGCTGTATATTTTCGTTCCTGCAAAACTTCGGCAACCGTTGTCCGTCCGGCTTTGATGTTTGCTGCGTGCAGTTGTGTCAACACCTGATTGATGGATAACTGTTCAAGGTCTGGATTGGCGTCCAAATGTGCGTGAATGTTCGCCTTCACTCGCCCGCCGTGTCCGTTCTGTCCGTTCGCTTGCTGTCCGTTTTCCTGTCCGCTTTGTCCGTTTTCGGTGTTCGGAGCGGACAGCATTTTTGTGCCGGACGTTGATACACTCCCCTTACCCAAGTATCCGCGAACCTCAGTGTACGCTCGTTGGCGGGCTTCTCGTTCGGCTATTCCCTGCTGCATATAGCGTACATAGACGGCTCGGTACACTACCGTAAATTCGGTTTCTAGCCATAGCTCATCGCGTTGATCTGTCCGTTCTCGGCGCTCAAGTGCAAGTGCGGCTAGTCCTTCGCCTGCGACTAATGCGCCGATGGGAATGATAAACGCGGATAGCAGCGCCATAATTAGCGCCGCTTGACTGGTTGCTGGCAGATGTCCAAACTGCTCGGCAATAGCAGAAAACGACAACTCGTTTAGCTCTACAACGTCGATCACGGATGAAAATGAACCTGCGCCGTTTACCAGCATGGCGGTAAGAAATAGAAGCAGTTCTAGCGCCCACAGTGTCAAAGGCAAAGCTTGCTTCTCAGCCTTTGCCAGTCGTCGACGGAATGCAGAATACAGCAAACCAAACTCAACCCCGACGGGCGCTATCCAGCCCCAACCCGGAGTGAGCTTGTCAAACACTCCGGCGGTGTGCGGTGCGGATAGCCCGTATAGCACTAACGCGACTAAAATAATCCAATACGGCACACTATCCGCGAGATAATCCCGAAACGACTTGCGCGGGGCTTCCTCGCGCAACCAACGCTGCCGCTCTTGGCGGTAGATTTTCTCCATATCCAGTATTTCGCTCATGATCTTTACTCCTCGCATTTTCCCAACGGTCTTGGTTCGATTAGAATGTGTGGTAAAGCAGAAAGCGCCGGAGGCGATTTGCACCCCGGCGCTATTCCCTTCCTATGTTGTTATTTGTACGGAGAGAGGTTTACCGCATGTCAGATCAAATAGAACGGCAAATTCCACTTTACAACCAAGAATCCGTTTGGGATTACCCCCGGCCACCCCGCGTCGCGCCCACCGCCAAACGGGTGCGGGTGATCTTCAACGGCGTCACAATTGTCGATACCACACGGGCGGTGCGGGTGTTGGAAACCAGCCATCCCCCGTCGTACTACATCCCGCCGGAAGACATCCGCATGGAATATTTCAGCAGTACGGCGCGGCACACGTTCTGCGAGTTCAAAGGGGCAGCCAGTTATTGGACGCTCAAGGTGGAGGGCAAGGTGGCGGAGAACGTCGCCTGGTCGTACCCCACGCCCGCGACCGGTTATGAAACAATCAAGGATCATCTGGCCTTTTATCCGGGGCGGATGGATGCCTGCTTTGTCGATGACGAACAGGTGCAGCCGCAGGAGGGCGATTTCTACGGCGGCTGGATTACCTCGGAGATTGTCGGGCCGTTCAAGGGCGCACCGGGCACCTGGGGCTGGTGAGCAGGTAATTCAAAATCCTGCTACACTGGTCATGACGATGACCATTCTGTTCAATGGGCAGTGGGCATCCGGGTTTTTACCTCACCAGGGGGAACAGATCATGAAGTCCAAACGGCGCGTTTATGAACATAAGCAGGCTCCAGTCGCGGCACAACCCGAACCGCGCGCTGTTCAGCCCGCGTCTGTGGCGGATGCACAGGTCGATCAGCATGTCCCCGATCTCTCGAAGGGGATGCCCCTCTCGACTCATGATGTGCTGTACCTGCAACGGACGATAGGCAACCAGGCGGTCAGCCGGCTGATGCAGTCCACCATTCAGCGCGAAGGGGGCGCTAAGGACGAAAATCATCGGGCGGATGTGGAAATGGCGATCAAGATTTTTGAGGCTAATGCCTCCTTCCACAAAACCCAGCAGGAGGCCCTGACCCAGGCTGATTTTGATGACTCGCTGGATCGCTGGTATGGTCCGATTGTCCGCAACATGGATCGCATCGACCAGCACTTGAAGGGGGATGCCACCCTAAAGAAGCAATTGCAGGACAACTACATCGCGTCAATTCAGGCATTGATGGCGCGGGCGGTCAAAGACCTGAAGAAAAGTGCGGATGTCCTCTACCGCGAAAACAACGGACGCATCCCGATGTGGGCCTGGCAGAAGGCGCATCATCTGGAATCGGGCTTCTCAACGCCAGTCACCCAAAATCAGGTGCCTGATCCTTTGTCCGGTGAGATTAATTTCATGGTATCCGGCATCGCTGTCACGCTGGCCCCGGATGGCAACGATAACAGCATCGAAGGCGCTGTCACCAAGGTCGACATCGATTGGGGTACAGCCTTCGGTGATTATGACCATGATGCCAAGAAGAAAATCACCCGCTTCACCCCGCCACCTGCACCGAAAGCCCGTATTCAGACCATCTATGGCAAGGATGCATCAGCCAGCTCCACTTCTGGTTATGGTCGCGGCACAACTGCTGAGGACAAATCGGGCGGCAAGGTGACAGCGCACAGCACCAGCCTCGGCTTCCATGAGGGTAATCATGGGCTGGATTTTGTCGATTTCATGACCAAGAATCCGCCGCCAACCTTCAAAGGGGAAAACGGACAATCGGAAACGGACTTCAAGAAACACGTTGCTGAATACAAGGCGGCTGTCACGAAATATTCAGCCGACATCGAGAAGGAATCGGAGAAACGTACCGATCAGGTGGGGCATACGCTCAAGGAATATGAGAAAGAACACGGCGGGCATGGGCATTCCCATTAGGACAGGATAAATGGCTAGGGGACAGTTGCCCTAATCAGGCGTATAATCAGAGTGTCGAAATATTCAGGGAGGAAAAAGCATGTCAAACATTTTCGACGCGCGCAACGAGAATGCCATTCCAATCACCAGTGGTCTGGCACTGGCGCTGCGCCCGGTCATGCGGATGGTGTATGTTTGGATGACGCTGGGGCTGGTGTTGACCGGCATTGTCGCGGTCACGGTTGCCGGTTCGCCGACCCTGATCCGCGCCGCCATGAGCAATGGCTTGTTCATCGGGGCGATCGTTATTGAGCTGGTGCTGGTGCTGGCGCTGAGTGCAGCCATCAATCGTATGTCGCCAGCGGTAGCTGCCATCATGTTCTTCGCTTATGCCGCGCTCAACGGCTTCACCCTGTCGTTGATCTTCGTCGCCTATGACATTGGCGCGATTTACAAAGCCTTCTTCTCGGCGGCCATCACCTTCGCCGTCATGAGCGTGGTCGGCTTTACTACCGAGTTCGATCTGTCGCGCTATCGCAGCTATTTTGTGATGGGGCTGATCGGCCTGGTCGTCGCCAGCGTGGTGAACATCTTCCTGCGCAGCAGTGGTTTCGACCTCATTATCAGCTTGTTTGGGGTGGGCTTGTTCGTGGCGCTGACGGCGTATGACACGCAGAAGATCGCCCAGCTAGCCGCCCGTCAGGACATCGAGGCTGATGGCACCGTTGCCACCCGCGTCAGCATCATTGGCGCGCTGACGCTCTACCTCGACTTCATCAACCTGTTCCTGTTCCTGCTGCGCCTGTTTGGTCGCCAGCGGTAAGCTTCGGTTCAAGCCTCAGAGGGCGATGCACAGTCATCGCCCTTTTTGTTTACTGCCCGGCAATAATCCCCTGCACATCCGGCCCGATCACAATGGCAATGTCAGCCCCGGTGGGGTTGCCCGCCGGATCAGGGGTGGACTCGATGCGATCCGCTGGTAACCCCATCAGTTCGGCCAGGTACTTGGCTGTCGATACGGCGTTGCCGTAGACGCGGATGACGGTGTTGCCGCCGGTTTTGTCCTGCGTGTCACCTACATCCAGGTTGTTCAGCCCCTTACCGCGCAGCCAATCGCGCGTCTGGCTCGCCAGCCCGGAAGTGGTGGTGTTGTTCAGCACAATGATGCTGGCGTTCTCGGTCTCGGCGCGGGCGCGTAGATCGGCGATGCCGGTTGTGGTCGTGTCCGGGTAAAGCACCTGATTGAGCAGCAGGCCAACAGCATTACTGCGCAGCACCAACACCTGATCGCCGCTGTTGGTGGTGGCCTGCTCGGCGTACAGATAATCGATGACGCCGGTGCGAATGTTCTCACGCGGGATTTCCAGCACTAGCGAGGCCAGGCGCAGCATCTCATCGAGCGACATATTGGTTTTGACGCTGGTCGAAAGCTGGCTATACAGCGCCGGTGCCTGACCGATGAACTGGGTTAAGCCACCGACGTTCAGCACCTTGTCGCGCAGCGATTGCATCACCTGCTGCTGCCGGGCGGCCCGGTCAAAGTCGGTGTTGCCATGCCGGGTGCGGGCATATTGCAGCAACCGTTCAGCATCCAATATCTGGCAACCGGCAGGGAACTGCACCCGAATGAACCCGTAGGAAGCATCCGGGTAATATTCATCATCGATGGCTTCATTCAGGCAGACTTCAACTCCATCCGGCGCGATGGCCGCGACCACCGTAGTGAAGACTTCGAAGTTAATCAGCACATACTTATCAATCGGAATGCCCAACACCTGACGCACGGTTTCGGCAGCCAGCGCCGGCCCGCCGCCGGGATAACCGTTGACATCGCCGATCACATTCGCATTGTTGATGCGGTCAGGGCGGGGTGAACCGGGGATGCTGACCCACAGATCGCGCGGGATCGATAGGATGCCGGCGGTCTTGCGCACTGGGTCGAGGCTGACGACCATCATGGTATCGGTGCGGAAGGGGCCGGGTTCATTCAGGGCGCTGCGCTGGTCGATGCCCAGCAGCAGGATGTTGACGCGGAAGGGATCGGTATAACGGAATTGTTCTGCCGGGTCGAGCGTGGCGGTCGGCAGCGCCGGCACGACTGTAGCACCGGGGATGGTCGGCGCTGGGGTCGGTGTCGGCAGCGAGACGGTAGGTTGCGGTGTTGAGGTTGGAACGCTGCCGATGCTGAAGGACAGCGGTTCGCCGAACACCTGACCGGAGGCGATGGCGAATTGCTGGGCAATGGCGAAGGCCGCTACCGACAGCAGGCCGGTGACGACAAATACCAGAAGGATTCCAATGACGAATAACCAGGCGGGAATACGCATGAAAACACTCTCCGACAAGTCCGACTGTGCGGCATTATAGCGGAGTTGCGGGCGCTGTGTAGCCTACGCTTGCCCTACGGCGTGGCGGTCTGGGTGCGGTCAAAGGCGAAAATCGAGTTGCCGGACAGGGTGTAGACGATCTGTTGTGTGGCCTCGGCGAAAACGCTGGTCAGGCCGGCGAAGTCATCCTCGTTCTGGGCGCGATAGCTGGCGACCCAGGTTCCCGCCAGTGACGTTTCGTAGATGGTGCGGTTGGTGCGGCTGACGATGTACAGCCCCTGGCTCAACGGATCGGCGCTCAGGAAAAGCGCGTCCGCCGAGTTGAGAATTTGGCCTTCGGGGAAGCTGGCATAGCCGAAGCTGGTCTGCTTGCCACCGGTCCATTTGCTGATCTCGCCGCTGGCGTTGAGGATATAGACCACGCCGGCTCCGTCGATGCCGAAGCCGACAGCGGCGCTGATGTCCGGGCGGGCGTCGCCGGCGAAATACTCGATAGGCGAGCTGAAGATGCCGCCGGAATTGTCGTAGCGCCAGATCTGGTTCGCGCCGGGGTCGAGGATGTAGAGCCGCCCCTGCCAGAAGGTCATCTTGATCGGATTGCCCCAGCGTTCTGAGGCCAGCAAACGCTGTGCGGCGCAGTCCTGCAAGAAGCGCGGCGAACACTCGATCAGCAGGCCGGTTTCATCCAGTGCCATAATCAGCGCCTCTTCTTCCGACCACAGAATATCGACCATCCGACCCACGCGGAATTCGCCCACCAGCGCACCCAACCGCATCCCTGGCACGACCACGCGCGAGTTGGGGACGACACTGCGGCCGTCCGTATCAAGTGTCACGCGGTAGACCAATTGGTTCTGCCCATCGAGCACATACATATCCAGCCCTTGCAGCACCATCCGGTTCAGACTCGCGCCGGTAAAGCTATCCACGACGAAGGTCGGGCGGCGCGAAACCTGATACAGAGCATCGATCACCCGCTGGGCTTCCTGAACCAGCGCTGCCAGCGACGGATCGCCTTCCGGTCGCATGTCATTGCATTGATCCACTTTGGCGATCACGCCGTTCCAGGCGGCCAGCACCCCGGCGCGATCACCCGAATTGATCGAGCGCGCGATATTGGAGAGCTTATTGGAACCCTCGACGCAAAACTCGAACTCGCTTTCGCCAGCCCGCCCCAACACCACAGCCATGACCAGGCCGACAATGGCAATCGGAATCAGAACAGCGATGCCAGTGGCGGTGGTGGTGCGCAGCCAGCCACGCCCGCCCTCAGCCGGTGGCGGGATGACGCGGTCGAGAATGCGATTGATACCGCCCAGGAAACCCGCGACCAGCAGTGCCAGCCCGCCCCCCAGCCGCTTCATTTGAGCGATGAGAATGCTGTCGCCGCGTCGGCGCTTGGCCGGTTCGTTTTCAGTTGTGCTTGCCGCTGGTTCAGGTGTGGGCGCGATCACCGGTACTGCTGGCTGTGGGTTGTGCCGGGTGGAAGGGCGTGTATCCTTGACGAAGGCGGGTGAAGGCGCTTCAGGTGGGACAAATTCGACGGCCAGCAGCGACAGTTGGCGCGGCTCCAGGTCCTTGAATCCCAGGAGCACATCGCCAATTTCGGCCATCATCAGCGCGCCGTTCATCTTGTCGATGCTGAAATCAGCCAGTCGCGAGTCAGCCAGAATCAAGCGGCTGCCACTGCCAACCGCATAGCGCGTCATCTTCAATTCAGGCACAGGTTGGACGCCCAGCGGCGGCCCAAACAGCGACTCATCGTTGCTGAACTCGGTCGGGAACTGGTGGCTGTCGCCTTCATGCCGGTAGAGGGCGATGCTCGACCCTACTCGTCCCAGAAACAACTCGTCTTCATGCAGTACGCCGCAGATCAGGTTAGCTTCGTAGTGCTTCTTGCTGCCGCCATTGTGTTCGAACAGATCCTGGTTTAAGGAGTTGAATACGCCGCGCAAACCACTGGTCACGCTGCCAGTGCTGTCGAAGTAGCGCTCGGCGGCCTGTCCGGCCAGCCGCGCGTAGTCGCTGGC
>JALHNT010000020.1:86097-131197 GCA_022843385.1 Anaerolineae bacterium
CTGGGGCGGTGGCATCACCGGTGGGAGTGACCATGACGAAAATGGTGTCCAGCTCGCGTCCGCGCGCGGCTTTCTTGGGCGCGACCTCGACCAGACTACCGGGCGGTTGAGCGCTGATCGAGCGTCCACCGACCATATACAGATGTCCGACCAGGGCTTCAAAATCCAACGGCATAATCAGTTCTCGTCACTGCCATCACACCGTTCATTTTACAGGACATGGGCGAAGGGTCAAATCGAAGGTTTGTATCAGATGATAAAGGCAGTCAGATTGATAACTGCCTTCTGCTGAGGTTAACTGGCAAGCTGCCGGTCAAGTGCCGCCTGAATCACTTCGCGGATGTCTTTGGGACGGATCGGTTTCACCAGGTAATTGTCAGCGCGCGTCACCTGATCCTTGTAGGCGAACATCTTATGGGCGCTGATGATGGTAATGTACATTTTATCCAGACGCGGTGTTTGTGCGACGTATTCCAGCACCTCAATCCCTGGCACATGCGGCATCAGCATGTCGAGCAGCATGATTGATGGGGTGTGCTGTTCCAACAGGTCGATGGCTTGCTGACCATCGTTGGCCTGCAGGATTTCCATGCCAAACGGTTTCAAGACCTGCCGCAATAGAATGAGCGTTTGTTCATCATCATCAACGATGAGAATCAGATTGTCCATAACGATGTCCTGCTGGATGGTTGACTGTGTGAGTTCTCAATGATGGCTTGAATCGTAACCATCTCTCCCTGATTATTACGGTACGACAGGATGGATGTTCTGTCAAATTGAGAAATTCAGGGATAGGTTCAGAATTGGAAACGATCGTGATATTGCACCAGTTTGCGCTGGTAGCGCAGGGTGTACGTGCCGAGCTGATCTTCAAGTTGTTCCCAGCGCTCGCTCTGGAAGATTTCGCGCACGGTATCCAGGCTGTCGGTGATGAATTCCACCTGCCGGACCGGATAGTCGCCATAGGCCGTATGCCAGACGCCCGCCATGTATAATCCCATCGATTGCAGTGCTGGGACGAATTCGTTCATCACGAACTGGTAGTAGGGTTCCACCAGATCAGGTCGAATGTCGTAGATCAGCAGCAAGCGGTAACGAGGGATTATTCGTATAGGAAGCATAGTCTTTTCATTTCTTCTCACGACATGATTCTATCACAGTCTCTGGTACTGGTAAATCAATAGCTGATGAGACTTGCCCCTGATGATCGATTGCGGTAATGTACCGGACGAATCTGGAAGGATGATGGAATGAGCAGTCAATTGCAACAGCGGCTGGATGACCTGCGGGGGCAGATACAGTCGATCCAGGCTGATACGGACCCCGGACTGATCTCGCAACTGGAACGCGCGGCGCGTA
Organism: Anaerolineae bacterium; assembly: GCA_022843385.1. Classification (GTDB taxonomy): domain Bacteria; phylum Chloroflexota; class Anaerolineae; order Aggregatilineales; family Phototrophicaceae; genus CFX2. Next base: position 87,457 of record JALHNT010000020.1, read on the forward strand.
CCCTGCTGGCAGATGCCAAGAACACCCCCTATGAACCGGCAGCCCAGGCGCTTTTCGGCGAGTTGGCGCGCATCAGCAATCCCACGTCGCCGACTGCTGCCACCATTCGCGGTCTGGTGCGCCGGGCGCGCATTCGCATCGAGATGGCCGGCGATGATGATGATGTTGACGAAGCAATCGATATTCTGGCTGAGGGATTAGCCCTGAATGCTCAGGATACCGATGTCATCGGCTTGCTGGAAGAAGCCGCTACGCGCGGGGGGCAGGCTGCCCAGCGGGTGACCGACCTGTTCAATCGTTATGGGGTGCAGCGCACAGCGGCTCCCGCGCCACCGAAGGCGTCAACTACGCCCACTCCACCACCTGCCAGCACACCCGCTGTTCCGGCACCGACGTACCCGACCTCGGCTGGGTATCCCGCGCCGGAGCAAGAGATCTATCAATCACCGCCAGCCCGTCGGATGCCCGGGCGGGGGACAGGGTTCAGCAACGGCCCCGACATCGATGAGATGATTTCGGAACTCACCCAGACCTATTACGCCGGTGATTATCAGCAAACAGTTGAGATCGCCAACCGCGTCCTCTCCAATCAGCCGGGCAATCCGACGGCGCTGGAATATCGCCAGAAGGCCGAAGACAATATCATTCGCGGTGTGGTGCCGGATCATCGCATTCCCTTCGACGCCCGCGTGTCCTATAACCGCGCCAACTCGCTGGTGCGTGCCGGGAATTACGACGAAGCCGAACGGCTCTACCGTGAAGCGCGCGATCTGGCTGAACGCAGTGGCATCCTCAGTTGGAAGGATGCCGAACAGGCGCTGCTCGATATTCAGGATCTGGCGCTGGCGCGAGAAATGCTGCTGGAAGGGGATCGCCTCATCAAGAGCGATAACTGGGCAGAGGCGCTGCGTAAGTATGAAGGGGCGCTGCGGGTTGTGCCGAATGACCCGCAGGCGGAAGAACGGATCGAACGACTGCGGCGGGTCCAGTCTGAGACCGATCAGGCGACGGTGCAGCTCAGTATGTTGAGTGGCTCGTTGACTGAGCAGGTCGCCCAGCTTCAGAACATCCTCAACATCATCATGCGGGTGCGTCAATCGCTGCCAGATAGCCAGCGCCTGGCTCAACTGACTCAGACTGCCAATAACCGGCTGATGGGCATCAAGACCCAGATCAACGACCAGGCGCAGTCGGCCCTCAATCGAGCCCGGAACGCCAACCGGCTGGAAGAACGGATCAGCCAGACCAATGATGCGCTCAATCTGCTGGAACTGGGGGTCAAGCTCGATCCCAGTGATAGCGCGATGGCAGACGTTCTGCTGGACTCGCGCTCGACCAGTAATGACATGCAGCGCGCCAAACAGGTCATCGAACGCGCCTCATCGCTCATCGCGCAGAACATGGATAATGAGCTGGCGCAGGCACGCTCGATGCTGAATGGGTTGCTGGATTATGCCCAGGACGAACGATACCGTAGCGTCGTCAGCGATCTGTTGTCACGCTATCTGGAACGCGCCGAATTCGCGCTGGAAGACGGCAACGTTGGCGAAGCGGAAGCGTGGCTGGCGGCATTGCGGGAAGACCCCTTCCGTGTGCTAGGGCGACGGGCTGAAATCCAGCGGCTTGACAGCGAGATACGAACGCTGCGGCGGCGCGGACGCTTCACCCTGGCCGGCATTCTGCTGGCGATCCTGGTCTTTGGTGGAATTACCTTGTTTGCGACTCAGGGCTTGTGGTCGCCGGTCTTGTTCCCACCGCCGACGGCGACTCCCACCGCCACCTTCACACCCAGCATCACACCGACGCCGAGCGACACGCCGACGCCCAGCAATACACCGACGCCCAGTAACACGCCGACGCCATCCTTAACGCCAACTTTCACCAGCACGCCGACCTGGACGTTTACGCCCTCACCGACGATTACACCATCCTTCACGGCCACGGCTTCGCTGACACCGACGGCGACCAACACCCCAACCCATACGCCCACGATTACGCCGACATTCACGCCGTCTCTGACAGCAACGGCCACTGAGACCGCTACAGTTACGCCGACGCCGGCGGTGCTGTGTCGCATTCTCAATGCCGGTGCCGATTCGGTACGAGTGCGCGCTCAACCCTCCACGCGGGCACCCTTGATCGGCTTCCTGCCGACGCGGGTCGGGGCGGATGTGCTGCAACAGGATCGCGGGCCGGATGATCGTCTGGTCTGGTACCGGGTGTACTTCCTGGTCGAAGGCAGCGAAATTCGCGGCTGGATACGCGCCGATACAGTGACGCAACTCACCAACTGTCCACCCCTCCCATGAACGTGTAGGATAAAGGATGATAACAGGCATCCTTTATCCTTAATGATTCGACAAGTCAAAATGCTTCTACAATGACGGTAAGCGGATTTGTGGATAGGATGTTGGCGATGTCGCGCTTTGCTTTTAGTCCAACCGAGCCTCTCTTTTCCTTTGAAGAACGGGCCACCAGTGGTCATGCGATCCATCTGGTTAATCCATCCTTCGCGCCGGCTCGTCCACCAACTTTGCAGGCCTGGCGGACTGAAGCCGCGCTGACCAACGGACGGTGGGGTGTGGAGTACAGCGCCGAGCAAACCGCTTTCGCCCTGGCACAGATCAGCAGCCAGCAAACGCTGCCCTCGTTGTCGCCTGTCGCCAGCGTCGCCCTGCTGCTCGATTCGCGGGTTGAACTGCGCCAATACTTCAGCGCCGCCCTGGTCGAACAACTGGTACAGGTCCTGAGCAGCCAGTCCGGACGGCATCACTGGAATCGCCTGGATCGTTCGGTCTATGCCTGTGTCATCGGCGCGGGCGTCGCCGCCTGTATTGATGCCACCCCGCAAGCGGAAACGCTCTATTTGCGCTACGCCAACCCGGTTGTCGAAACCATTCAGCAGGCGCGGTGCGAGTCCGATCTGCCCGCCAGTTTGCGCGGATTGTCTCAGGTCTTGAGCGAACGATTCGATGAGCTGCTGTCGCTGGCTCGCTCACGGTTGCTATCCGCGCTTTTCGCCTCAGCCAAACTCTAAAGCGCCTCACATACCAGCCGGGTGTCAAAACGTGGTAAACTTGCGACGGAAAGCGAGTTTACAGGTTGTGGCATGGCTTTTACGACTCCGCTGGCGTTGATCCTCCTGCTCATCTGTCTACCGATCATCTGGTATCTGGGCTGGCCGCGTCTGTCTTACCGCCGCCGTCGCGACATCACCAGTCTGCTGCTCCGCACAGCGATCATTGTGTTGCTGGTTTTTGCGCTGGCTGGTGCTCAGTCGGCCCAGTCGGCGGATCGACTGGCTGTCATTTTTCTGATTGATGCATCGGATAGTATGGGGCAGGCAGCGCGAGAAGCGGCGCTGGATTATGTTCGCCAATCGCTGCAAACCATGCGCCCGGATGACGAAGCCGGTGTAATTCAGTTTGGCTCGAGCGCCGTCATCGAACGCGCCTTGAGCAATGTGCGCGAACTAGGCGCATCACGCGCAGCTCCGCCAACCGGCAACACCGATCTGGAAAAAGCGATTCGGCTGGCGCTGGGGATGCTCCCGTCGGATGCCGCTCGTCGCATCGTCATCCTGAGCGATGGGGCGCAAACGGTGGGGGATGCGGCCTCGGCGGCTGAGTTAGCGGCGGCCACTGGTGTTGAGATCAGCTTTGTCCCCTATACCCCGGCAGACACGCCCGAAGTCCAGGTCAGCAATGTCAGCGTGCCGAGCGCCATTAATGACGGCCAAAATTTTGACCTGAATCTGACCATTGCTGCCGAGGCTGCTACCGAAGCCCGCATCACCGTGCTGGAATCCGGGCAGATCATTCACCAGCAGCCGATCAGTCTGCGCCAGGGCAGCAACAATTACAGCCTGTCGCTTACGGCAGCCGGTTCTGGCTTCAAGGATTTTCAGGTACAGGTCGATCCGGTGAGCAATGATGGGTTCTATCAGAACAACCAGCTCTCCGCCTTCAGCCGGGTCGTTGGCCCGCCGCGCATCCTGCTGGTTGCGCCTTCAGCCGAGGAAGTTCAGTATTTGCAGCCGGCGCTGGAGCAGGCTGGTTTAAGGGTGGATGTGGTTGCCCCGGAAGGGCTGCCGGTCAGTCTGGTTCCGTTGGCACAGTACCAGAGCATCGTGCTGGCAAATGTCTCGGCTGTCCGCCTAACGCCACAGCGGATGCAGGCGCTCCAGAGCTATGTGCGCGATCTGGGCGGTGGGTTGGTCAGCATCGGCGGGCCGGAGAGCTACGGGCCAGGCGGGTATTTCCAGACCCCTCTCGAAGAAACGTTACCACTTGAGTCGCAGGTCAAGGATCAGCAGCGCTTGCCGCAGTTGACGATTGCCTTCGTGATTGATCGGTCAGGCAGTATGGGGGTGGTCGGCCCTAGCGGTGTTACCAACCTTGATCTGGCGAAAGAAGCCATCATCCGCTCGATTGACATGCTGCAACCGAATGACCGTGCCGGTGTCGTTTCCTTCGATTCGGTTGGCTACTGGATCGCCAACATCCAGCCCGTGCGTGACCGGACGCCCTTGCAGCGCCTGGTGGCTTCGCTCGATGTGGGCGGTGGCACCGATATTCTGGCGGGAATGACTCTGGTGTCACAGGATATTGCGCCGGACCCCTCACCGCGCAAGCACATCATCCTCCTGACCGATGGCGGGGCTGACCCGACTGGACTGGTCGAACTGACGACGCGCCTCAACAACGATGATCGGGTGACGACCTCGGTCATCGCCATCGGCACCGGCATCCCTGGCTTCTTGCAACAGATGGCACAGACTGGTGGGGGGAATTTTCATCAGGTGGAAGTTGTCCAGCAAATTCCGGCCATCTTCACTCAGGAAGTGGTGCTGGCGACCCGTTCCTATATTGTCGAAGAAGGCTCGTTTGCACCGCTGCTGACGGCTACCAGCTCGATCCTGAACGGCATCAGCGCCGCGCCCCAGCTTTCCGGTTATGTTGCCACGACTGCCAAGCAGACGGCGCAGGTCATCCTCCGTACCGACAATACCTATCGTGATCCGCTGCTGGCATCGTGGCAGTATGGCCTGGGCAGGGCGGTATCATTCACCAGTGATGCGACAGCCCGCTGGGGGGCGAACTGGGTTAACTGGGGCGATTATGTGCGCTTCTGGGATCAGACGGTGCGCTGGACGATCACCGAAGGCACAACCAACAACATCGAATCGCGGGTGGTCATGGAAGGCGAACAGGCGCGGCTGATCGTCGATGCCCGTGATGACCAGGGCGGCTTCCTCAACGGGTTGGATTTGCAGATGTCGCTGGTGGACCCGGAAGGTCAACCCCAGCTCACCACGCTGCGCCAGGTGGCACCTGGGCGCTATGAAGCAGTCTTCACGCCTGGAGCGGAAGGGGCGTATCTGCTGGCGGTGCGCGGCGGCTCAGAAGGCGATACCAACCTGACTCTCAACCAGACGACGGGCTGGGTGATGAGCTACTCGGCGGAATATGACCGTACCCGCGTAGGCGATGGCGCGGCGCTGTTGGCCGAGGTGGCAGCGCTCACCGGTGGGCGTTCGATGCTGGAAGACCCGGCGTTGGCCTTTAACCACAATCTGACGGCGGCTGTGGCCGGGACTCCGCTTTGGCCGCTGCTCACGCTCATCGCGCTGCTCCTGCTGCCGCTGGACATTGCGGTGCGGCGACTGGTGATCACCCAGAGTGATCTGGCGCGGCTGCGTCAGGCGCTCTTCGGACGGATGTCGGCTGAACCGACGGCGGAACGCATCACAACCCTGATGGATGCCAAGCTGCGCGGACGTCAGCGCGCCGAGAGCAGCAGCGCTGCCACGACGGCCTCAGTGCTGCTCAATCGCAAATCTCAATCCAGTGAAAGCATAGCGCCGCCGGTGCCAACCAACATCGTTCGCCCGACAGAACCAACGGCTGCTCCGACACCAACCGCTTCAGCCGATGGCAACATCGCGGGTCAGTTATTGAAGAAGCGCAAGGACCGGAGTTAAACCGAATCCTCTTCGAAACTCTTCTCAGGCGGGGTAATCCCAGCGATTGCCCTGTCCCGATTGAGTTCCTCGCCAGCGTAATCCTCCCCGAAATGTGACGAGTGTCAACTGAACTTCAGGACATTTCGCCCTTTGGATAATCTTTTTGAATGGATAGTCTATCCTTAGCCCTATAATAGAATTGCTTAAGATGAAACCATGAGGTTCTAATGGATGCCAAGACCCTTTTTCGACAGGGCATCGCAGCGCTACGCGATGAGAAGGATATGGAAAAAGGCCGCACCCTGCTCACCCAGTCGCTCCGGCTTGATCCTCAGAATGATGTGGCCTGGTTGTGGCTCTCCCGGACGGTGACCGATGCCGACAAGCGGCGTCAATGTATCGAACGGGCGCTGCAAATCAACCCGGAAAATGAGCAGGCACGAGCGTTGATGACGAAGTTGCAGAGCGCCACTGCCACATTTCCCACTGTTGCGGTGGCGGCACCGGTGCCAGAAAATCACACGCCGCCCCGCAAGACCAAAGAATTCAGCGCTCTATCAGGTAACCGCCAGCGTCAGATCGATGAACATCTGCAACAGGCAGAGGCGTTGATCGCAGCGAACAAGACCGAAGAAGCCATCGAACAATGGGTGCGGGTGCTGGATCTTCAACCGGATCATCAGGTTGCGCTGCCCAACGCCATCAAGCATCTCGCCAAAATGAATTATCTGGACGACTGCCACGAGCTGGTGATGAAGGCGGTCAACAGCGGCACCGATCATCCGTCGGTTTACCTGACGGCTATCGACATCGCCAAGCGCACCCATCACGATGGCGAAGCCGATGACCTGCGGCTGAAGCTGGCCGGGTTGCCGCAGATCGATGAGAAGCACATCGTCAAGGTGATCGATTACTTCACCACCAATGGTCAATATCATCTGGCGGCGCAGGCATTGGATGCCGCGCTGGTCAATTATCCCAAGAATCAAATGCTGCTGCTGCGCCGGGCGGAAGTGGCGAAGGAACAACTAAACACGCAGGAAGCGGTGCAGTATTTTGAACGCGCCGCCCAGCTTGGAACCAGCTCCAAAGAAGGGAAGAAGGCCGACGAGCAGCTTTCGGTTTATCTGCCGCAATTGACCGATAAGGAGCGCGGCAGTGTGTGGATGGCGCTGCGTGAAGCGGTTGGCTTTGGCTCGGTTTATCTGTTGATGGGTTGGCAGGACGCCGGATTGGATCTGCTGCGGCTGGGGCCCGGGCGCATCGCCGGGGTGCTGCTCAGTGTGCTGGGCGGGTATCTGCTGGTGACAGCCGCCTCGTCACCGCAGCAGCAGCCGATTGCGACCTGGCTGGGCGGGAGTGTGCCGGAGAAGCCGAAGCGCGATGATGTTGACTTTGAAGCGACCCTGGCCGAACCGGAGCTGGCAACCGCCATCCCGATGATCCCGGTTGCGGCGCGGGTGCTGCTGGGCGTGGTTGGCGCGGTGTTGCTCATCCTGGCCTTCCGCATGGTATTCGGCACGGCGCTGGGTCTAATCAGCAATCCCAACCCCATCGAGTTCTACATCCCGACTCTGGACGACCTGCTCAGTCGATAGCGAGGACGCACTATGCTGGCCTTATTCTTCTTTCTGTTTCTTATCATCATCACCCTCTTCATTCAGTCGTTCGTGGTGCCGATGCCCATCGGCGATCTGGAGAACACCCGTTATCGCACCCTGCCGGTGATGACGCTCCTCTTGATCCTCATTAACTCGATCATCTTCGTCTTATTCCAGGCGGCCAATCTTTACCAGGGGTCGCAACTGCTGGATGAAGGGAATTTGGGCCCGGCTTCGGTCATGCTGAACGAATACATCCGGCAGATCTGGACGTTCGGCTATCGCGGCATCTTCATGCGTGACGGCATTGGCATCGGTGCCTTCGCCACCTTCAGCAGCATGTTTATGCACGCCGACATGTGGCATCTGATCGGCAACATGATTTATCTGTGGGCATTTGGCCGCCGCGTCGAGGATGCCTGTGGCCCCTGGCGTTATCTGCTGTTCTACCTGGGGGCAGGCATGATCGCCAGCATCGGCTCAGAAGTCTTCAACTTCAACAGGGTAGATATTCCCAGCATTGGTGCGAGCGGCGCGATTGCCGGGGTGATGGGCGCGTACCTGGTGCTGTTCCCTGGTTCACTGCTCACCTCGTTCTGGGGGATTGGCATCATACTGCGTGTGCCGGTGGTGCTGCTGCTCAAGCTGTTCGGGGTGCGGGCGGTGGCAGAAGCCCCGGTCTGGCGCTGGACGATTCGCCTGCCCAGCTTCATCCTGCTGATCTTTTTCCTCGCCAGCGAGCTGATTTCACAGGCGCTTCAATTCCTCGATACTACGGCTGATCTGGGCGGAGTCAACCACGTCGCCCATATCGCTGGCTTCCTGGCAGCGCTCATCATCTTCCTGTATGTGCGTAAAGATTTGCTGATGCGCTATTTCACGGGGCGGCGGTTGTAGGGCTTCATCGGGGTGGCACATGGCCGCTGATGCCGCGCTGCAAGCCAGCGGCCAACGCCACCTGATCGAGGTAAGCCGAGAGGTTGCGGCCAGGGCATACCGTCTCTGAGTTGAATTCGCCATGCCCCGCCAGATGCGACAATTCGTAGAAAGCCGCTAACCAGTTGACCATCTGCTGTAAAGCGGTCAGTTGCGCTTCAAGCGGTTGGTCGGTCTCGAAGTTGCCCATCACCACCACGCCAATTGTCCCGGTGTTATAACCGGCCACCGATGCGCCCCGCGCCTGGATGTTGCGCCCTTCGTAAATCACGCCGTCCCTGTCAATGCCATAATGATAGCCGATGTCGGCCCAACCATTGCGTCGCATGTGCAAATCCTGGATCGACTTCATGGTTTCATCGGAGGCCAGCAGGTGGGCGCTGTGATGGATGGCGACGGTGTTGTAGACCTGTTTTAGATCATCCCTGTAGACATACCAGTTGGTCTCCAGCGGACTGCTGGCGATCCCATATTCATTGATCGCTGTGTGATTGGGTGGGCTGGCTCCCCAGGCCTTGCGCGGAACGATGACGGGAGCAGGCGGGAGCGGAGGTGGTTCGGTGGCTGAAGAGGTGGCGCGGGGCAGCCAACGATAGATCAGCGCACCCAGACCGATGCCGCCGAGTGCGCTGATTGTACGGAGAATATGTCGTCGTGAACGCTGCTGCAACCCTGGAAACTCCGCTGCTTTACGCCATCAGCGTCTTGCCGAGAGCCAGTCCTGGCGGGAACCGCTGTTCAATCCATTGTAGATGATCGACGGTCAGATGCACAGCGGCAGCGCCGGCGTTCTCCAGGATGCGCGTGGTCTTGCGTGTGCCGGGGATGGGGACGATCTGATCGTCCTGATGCAGCAGCCAGGCCAGCGCCAGTTGCGCTGGTGTGATGCCCAGTTCATCCGCCAGTTGGCGCAGCGGCGCAAAGCGATCCTGGTTTTCCCGCAGGTTTGCGCCCTGAAAGCGGGGATTGTTGTTGCGGAAGTCATCGGCGGCCAGCGCTTGCGACTCGTTCCCGGCGAAGCTGCTGAGGAAACCGGCCCCCAGCGGCGACCAGGGGACAAAGCCTACGCCCAGTTCTTTCGTTGCCGCCAGCACATCAGCTTCGGCGTTGCGCTGAAACAGCGAGTACTCGTTCTGCACAGCGGCGATCGGATGTACCCGATGGGCACGGCGTAACTGCTCGCCGGTGACATTGCTCAGACCCAGGTGACGGACTTTGCCTTGCATCACCGCTTCCGCCATCGCGCCGACCGTCTCTTCAATCGGCACATTCGGGTCGGGGAAGTGGGCGTACCACAGGTCGATGTAATCGGTGTTCAATCGTTTCAGGCTGCCATCGATGGCGCGGCGCACATACGCCGGCTGTCCGTTGATCTTCAGGCTGTAACCCCAGTTGGTCGGGACTTCGCTGCCATCTACATCGGCTTCAAAGACGATGCCGAACTTGGTTGCCAGCACCACCTGATCGCGCCGCCCCTGGATGGCCTGACCGACCAGGGTTTCATTATGTCCATTGCCATAGGCATCGGCTGTGTCGATGAGGTTGACACCGTTGGCGATGGCGAACTGCATGGTCTGGATCGACGCCTCGCGTTCGATGCCGCCGTAGTAGCCTTCCAATACCATCGCGCCGTAGCCGATGGCCGAGGTCTTCAGATGATTTCCCAGTTGTCGCTGCTGCATGATCGGACTCCTTATTCACGTGGCCTATCCATGCTCAGTGGATCGGCGGCTTGTATTGGGCTTGGGTGATAGAGATCGTTTGGGTTAGTGATCTGCCGCATCCACTCAACGTGAACACGGCAGGCTTGATGAAACTTAGCGCATGGACCAGCCGGTAATCAGGCCGTCGGCGACCGTGAAGACATAGTTGGCGCGCCCGCTCCAGCCGTTCGAGCGATACTGCCCGGTCAGCGTGACCTCGCTGCCGTCAGTCGTCAGTTCAGCTTCTTCGATCCGGCCTTCCACACTGAAGATGTCGGACTGCCACCAGCGTTCCAGGCGTTCAGCGCTCATGCAAGCGCCGGTGCCGTAAGCGACGCAGGCATCCTCGGCGAAGAGGGCGAAGACGGCTTCCTGGTCGCCAGCGTTGATGGTTTCGACGAAGGCCAGCACCACCGCTTCCGGCGTGGCTGTGCTGACCTGAGTGCTGGTCGCGGCGCTGGCCGCCTCCGCGCCACAGACGTGACCGGTTGGTTCCTGGGCTGCGACGAGGGCAGCGCTGCTGAGGGTGAGGGCGGTGGCGATGGTGATGATCAGTTTCTTCTTCATGTCAGTTACTCCTGTAAATCGCTTGTCGAATTTGACCTTACGCTTTACAGGATAGGCGATTTTGCTTGCCCGCCATTGGACATTCTTGCGCCGCTTCAGGACATTCTTGCGGTCTTGATGTGGTCGCGTGGCGAGTAACCGGTGAGGCGTTTGAAGTGGCGATTGAGATGGCTCTGATCGGCGAACCCGACATGGGCGGCGATCTCGGCGATGCTCAGGCGGCTGTGGAGCAGCAGGTGTTTGGCGCGTTCGACTCGCTGCTGGATCACATACTGGTGGGGGGATTGTCCGGTGGCTTCCTTGAAGACTCGGCTGAAATGGAAGGCAGTCAGATGAGTGGCGGCGGCCAGCGCATCCAGCGAAAGATCGCTGTCGAGTTGATCCTGGATGATGTCCAGCGCCGCCTGCACCCGTTGCCGGGCGCTGCGTTCGCTGAAACTCGGATGACGGATCGTGACGCCCTGACTGCTGTAGCGGCGCAGCAGGTGAATGGTGATCTGCTGCGTGAGCGCCTGTACGTAAAGCTGACCGCCCAGCCCAGGAGAACGGGCTTCCTCAGCCAGATTGACGCCGATCTGATGGAGAAATGGATCATTGGCACCGAAGTGATTGATGACCTTAAAACCCTTTGGCTGAAGATCAGCAGCGAGGGCGACATTCTGTATCAAGTCGGGATTGAGACTGATGTAAATGCCCTCGGCAGCGGAGCGATGGGCGCAGTAATTCTCCAGCCCCGCCGGGATGACCACTGTATCGCCCGGCAGGAAGAGACGCTCATGGCGCTGACCGTCGCGCTGCTGCAACAGCGTCATCGGCTGGCCGGTGTGGATGCCGATCAGATGGTGTGGACGAGGCGGGATGATGTTTTCTGTACCCGGAAATTGCAACACATCCAGACTGATGCCTGAATCAGTAAATGGGGCATGATCTGCCTGTGCTGCTGTTTCCATCACCCTCTCCTTTATCCCTCTTCACCCACTTGCTGTAGCAACGCACGGCTCGCGCTGACGATCTGACTCTGTTGCTCCGCCGGGCTGACGCTGGCGGGATTGTCTCCCGGTTGAAAGCCATACGAGCCAAACTGGCTGTGATTGCCACCCTCGATAGCAGTGAAAACCGCATCGCCGGGCAGCCGGCTGGCGGAGTCGAGGACGACGCTGCTGGCTGCCAGACCATCATCGGTTCCGTAGATCGAAGCGGCTTTCAGATTGAAGCTGGATAGATCAATATCGGGGAAGGATGCCCACAGCACCAATCCCTGTACTGAGTTAGGGTTCGATTGCACGAAGCGCGCCGCCATCGCCCCGCCCAGCGAATGACCGCCAATCGCCCAGTGGTTGATGGCGGGGAAAGCCTGCATCACCGTTGTACCTTGTTCAGCACCGAACACCGCCAGATTGAGCGGCATCGGCACCAGGACGACCAGATAACCGTCGCTGGCGATGGCGTGTAGATGAGGAGCATAGGCGCGCGGGTCAACCCGCCCACCGGGATAGAAGATCAATCCAGTTGTTGGGGGTGTTTGGCTGGGTTGGAACACATACCAGCCGTTCACTTGGCTGACTGAGACGAAGCTATCGCTTTGCAGCGACTCCAGCGCATCGGGTGTTGCAGGCAGGGGATTGTTAGCCCAAACGACGAAGCCGGCTCCAGCGATCACGATCACCAGAGCAAAGATAAGGAGAAGTCGTTTCCAGTGGAATAGACGCCGCACCATCCAGCACATCCTTTACATTCTGATGGCGTTATACCATAGATCACGAGGGGTGCGGCGCAATTCTCAGACAGGCTTAATCAGCCAGAGCCGGTTCATAGTCCCGGATGGCGGCGCGCCACGCATCCGGCAGGGGGATCGAGACCTGCTGCTGATAATCGTAGGCCACCAGCACAATCTGCCCGACAGCCGCCACCGCACCATCGCGTTCGCGCGTCACGATCTGTTCCATCTGATAGCTCTTGTTGCCCAGCCTGACGCAGCGCGACAGCACCAGCGCCGCGTCGTCATCCAGCGTTAACGCCAGCCGGTAATCCAGCTCGGCCCGCGCCATAATCGGCCCAATCCGGCTCGACTGTCGCTCTTCCCATAGCTTCAAGACGTGGAAGTAGCGAATGCGCGCCGTTTCCATGTAGGTCAGATACATCGCATTGTTGACATGCCCCAGCGAGTCGAGGTCGGCGAAGCGGATCTCCACCCGATGCCGGTGACGAAACGAGTCCATGAAGCTGCTCCTAAGGGATGAATCCGTGCTGGCGATACCAGTCATAGGTATCGCGTAAACTCTGCATCATATCGATCTCTGGCTTGACCAGGTCTCGCCACGCTTTCTTGCCATCGAAGATGATGTTGCTCGCGCCCAGTCGCGTCTGATTGCCATCGACAGGCGTTTGTATGCCGATGGCACGGGCGGCATCGATAGCTGCACCGGCCACTGGCAGCAGCCATCCGGGAACTGGCAGGAAGGGACGGCGCACACCGACTACATCGGCGATCATGCCCAGCCACTCGCCCTGTCGATAATTGGCGCTGTTCAGGATGTAGCGCTCACCGGTTTGCCCGCGTTCGGCTGCCGCCAGATGCATCCGGGCGACATCGCGCACATCAATCACCGCAATCGCTCCCGGCGGCACCGGCACCAACGGCCCCATCTGCTTGATCTGCGTGATAAAACTGCCGGAGATCATGTTCAAATCGCCCGGCCCCATGATGATGGTCGGGTTGACGATGACTACATCCTGACCTTTATCTACCGCTTCCAGTGCCACTAGCTCGGCCTGAGCCTTGCTGTAGCCATAGGGGAAACGATCCGGTGGCAGATTGAACTGCATCGACTCATCCGACGGCTTGCCATCATCGCGCAGCCCAACCGCTGCGGCGCTGCTGGTGAACACCACCCGTTGGACGCCTGCCTGGTGTGCCGCGTCCAGCACCCGGCGCGTCCCTTCGACATTGGCTTCAAACATTTTGGCGCGATCCGCCCGCCAGTAATCCGCCACAGCCGCCACATGAAATACCCAGCCACACCCCTGACAGGCTTGCAGCAGGGCAGCCGCATCCAGAATGTCGCCCAATGCCGACTCGTAAGCCAGCCCCTCTAGCGCTGCCAGCTTTGATGCCGGACGATGCAGCACCCGCGCCTCATGACCGGCCTGGTTCAGGGCGCGAACGATATGCGAACCGACGAAGCCGGTTCCTCCTGTCACTAAAGCTCTCAAAACGCTACTCCTGGTTATCGAGATGAAAGGGCAGCAGCAGTTGTGCTTTGCCGTTGAGGATAGCGCTCATCTGCTGCCGTACATAGTGCAATGCGGCTGCCGGCTGACTCCGCTCTGCCAGTTGCGCCGGCAGGGGGCGTCCCTTGCCGCTGACCAACACCAGCGGCGTATCTTCCGGCAGTCCAGCCAGTTGACGCGCTTTTGCCAGCGCCAGCCGTAAGTCGCCCAGCTCATCCACCAGGCCATGCGCTTTGGCCTGCACACCTGTCCACACCCGCCCGCCGCCGACAGCATCGACGGCTGCTTCATCGAGCTTGCGGCTGCGCGCAACATGTGCTACGAACTGCTGATAGATGTGCTGAATCGATTGCAACGCCCGCGCCCGTTGCGCTTCGGTGAAGGGTTGGTTGTCGCTGAGATACGAGGCATTCGCCCCGCGCGTGACTTCCACCCGGTTCAGTTTGAGCCGTGTGAACAGCCCCGCTGTCACGGGTTTGCCCAGCAGCACACCAATCGAGCCGGTGATGGTGCCTGGCTGCGCCACAATCCACTGCGCCGGCGTGGCGATGTAATAGCCGCCGGAGGCCGCCACCGTGTCCATATAAGCCACCAGTGGGCGATCCGCCCCCAGTTCGAGCAACGCGCTGGTCATGGCCTCGGCAGCGCTCGATGCCCCACCGCCGCTGTCGATGTACAGGATGACAGCGGCAGCCCGTTTGTCTTTCATCACCCGCCGCACCTGCTGCACTACTGTCAGGTCACCCGCTCGTTCGCCGCCAATGAAGGGAATCGGCAGGTCAATCGGCGGTTTGGCGCTCTCGCCGGGGAACATCAACCCGCTGACTTTCAGCAGGGCGACGTACCGCTCCGGTGTTCTGCGCCATTTCTGAATTAATTTCTTCTCGGCCTCGCGCCAACTCAGCATCCGATTGCTACCTAGTTTGCGCTGGAGATCTTCCTCGCTCATCACGCCGTCAACGTACCCGGCGGTCAGTGCTTCAGCATCCAGGTGGGGTGCGCTGTCAATCATCTTCAGCACGGCTTCGGTCGTCAGCCTGCGGCCTTCAGCGATCCCCTGCACCAGCATCTCATACTGCGAATCCAGCAACCAGTCTAACTGTGCCTGACCTTCCGCTGACATGCCGCTGCGGGTGAAACGATCATAAGCGCCCTTGAAAGGTGAGATTGCCACGCTGTCCAGTTGAATGCCAATCAGATCGAGCGCGTCCTTCAGGAAGGTGGCTTCGCTGCGCAGCCCCAGCGTATCGACTTCACCCCCCGGTTGGAGGATGATTTCATGGGCGACACTGACGACATAATACAACGCCAGATTGTAACTCTGGGCGAAGCAGATGATGCGCTTGCCTTTCGCTTTCAGGCGTAACAGACTGTTGCGCAGGGTTTGTAAATGCGCCAGCGGCATCGACACACCGCGCCAGTGCAGCACCACGCCCTTCGGCCGGGGGTCATCGCCGATTTGTTCCAGCAGGCGATCCAGTTCGGTCAGACTCATTCCCGCTGGCCCCAGCACGCGCTGCCGCAGCCAGTCGCGCGACTCACTGAACATCGGCATTTGCGAGGGCATGGTGAACATGATGTAGTCGATGGGCGCGCGCCGGCGTCGCCAATTCGCAAATCGAAACGCCAGCCACCGCAGGCCGCGCAGTGGATTCAAGTGCCGGACAATGGTTGATAAACGGCTCCGAAACATTCCCATAGGTCTTGATCCGCCGATAATCTATAGTTCACTTCACCGAAAACTGGACTATGATTGTAATGGGTGGTGTGGCTTGTGACGACATCCAGGGTTGATGCGATATCAATGTATACTGAATTGGTAATGATCGGCGGAGGCGTTAGGGCGTGAATCCGAGTTTGATCCGCAGTAGCGCGAGTACCCTGCGTTTGGTATGGAATGGACTGACCCAGCCATCTGCTGAATTGCAGCAACCTGAACAACGTCGTCAGGCACAATTCCTGGCGGCGTTGTTATTGGTTTTGGTGCCTATTGCAATAGCTTCGATGCTAATTGCTGATGTATTTACCAATTGTAGCGCAACAGCCAAATGCAGCGGTGTACCATTCACACTCATCGGGCTGTTAGTAGGGGCAATTGCCTACTGGATGAGCCGCACCCGTCATTATGGGAAAGCAGCTTTCCTGATCATTTGTGTGGCTTTCGTCCTGATCATCGTCTGGATAGCGATGCGTGAAAATGGTGCCAAGGAAGGCACGATTTTGTTCCTGCTCGTACCGGTACTTCTGAGCAGCATCCTGTTATCGCTACGGTCGACCGCGATTATCCTGGTCATGGACCTGGTGGCGCTATTCGTCATTGCCGCCATTCGCCCCGACATTATCAGCCTGGGAGTTCTGAGCGCGTCGTCTCGTTATTTGGCTATTACCGGCACTCTGACCCTGTTGGCGATGGGCTTTCGCAATCAAATTGCCCTCGATCATCAAGTCAGTTTGCAGCAGGCCAATGCCAATCTCGAAGCTCGTGCCGAAGAACGTGCGGCAGCCTACCGCAAGACTGCCACTCAACTCCTGCAATTGATTGCTGAACGGGAGCAGTGGGAAAAGCGTCTGTCAGATGAACGCAATCTGCTTCGCACTGTGATCGACAATATCCCTGATCACATTTTCGCTATTGATCGGGAAGGGCGCTATATCCTCGCCAATGCTCATTATTCGCAGACGATTCTTTCAGAAGCGCCTGCTGCGATTCTGGGGCAGGTCTCATATGACCTCATCCCACCCGAATTGGCACAGCAGTATCGAGATGAAGAGCGCGCGCTCATGGAGAGTGGTGAGTCTGTATATGACCGAGAACAGACTCATGCTTTTGCGGATGAAACGCGCAACTATTCAATCAGCAAAATTCCGTTGCTCAACTCTCTCAATACAGTAACTGGATTGATTGGTATTGCCCACGACATCACGCAGCGTAAGCGCTATGAGGCTGTTCTGCAATCGACCAACAGCGAGCTGGAAGATCGGGTTCAGTTGCGTACTGCCGAATTGCTCCACACCAACGATTTGCTACGACAGCAGGTGGCTGAGCGTCAACAGGCAGAAGAACAACTGCGGTACCAGGCTAATCTGCTGGAAAATGTTTCAGATGCCATCATTTCGCTCGACCGGGATCTGATGATCCGAAGTTGGAATCGTGCGTCCGAGATTATCTTTGAGCAGAAAGCCAGCTCGATCCTTGGAAAGCCTATCAGCCATCTGTCGAGTTTTGGTATCAGTGGCGAGCTGGCTGGCACGATGCTGAAAGATGTCCTGGATCATGGGACGTGGCATGGGGAGCTGCCGCATACACGGTCTGATGGCACACAGGCTTCCTTGCTGGCTTCAGCCACACCACTGAAAAACGAAGACGAAACCATTATTGGGTTGGTGATTGTCAGCCGCGATGTGACCGAAAGCAAACGTATCGAGGCTGCTGAACGTGAACAGCGTCTCTTGGCTGAAGCACTGCGTGATACGGTCTCTGCAATCAACAGTTCACTGGATTTGCAGCAGATTCTTGATCAGATACTGCGCTACATCGAACGGGTCATACCGTACGACTCGGCTTCCGTGCTGCTCATCGATGGCGAAGAGGCGCGTTTTATGCGGGGACGCCATTTCGAAAAATATGGAACACCCATCACTGCGCTTGAGTCAATGCAAATGCGCTTGGACGAATATGTCAACTTGCAGCAAATGTATGAGAGTGGCCGTCCAATTCTGGTCTCAGACACCCATAACAATCCCCACTGGGCTTTTGTTTCCCCGATCACGCAGCGCATTCGCGCTTATGTGGGCGCACCAATCCGCATAGAGGATCGGGTCATCGGATTTGTCAATCTGGATAGCAACACCCCTGATGTATTTACTCAGATAGATGCCCAAAAGCTGCAGGCCTTCGCCGATCAGGCTGCCATTGCGATCCACAATGCTCGCTTGTTTGAGGCCATCAACTCTTATGCTGGTGAGCTGGAGCAGCATGTTGCGCTGCGAACCGACGAACTGGAGCGCGAGCGAGCCCAACTTGAGGCCATTCTCAACTCAATGCATGATGGGGTGCATGGGATTATCTCCGGTGATCACATCGAGCAATTTGGCAATGCGGCATTAACCCGCCTGACGGGGTGTACCGCAGAAGAATGGTTGCTGCAAATGATCACGCTGTCTGCTGAACACGCAGATGAAGATAATCAGCTTTCCGCTATCTCGGAGCAAGTCGAACGAGAAGGGGTTTGGCAGGGTGATCGGCGTATACGTC
This sequence comes from Anaerolineae bacterium, assembly GCA_022843385.1. Classification (GTDB taxonomy): domain Bacteria; phylum Chloroflexota; class Anaerolineae; order Aggregatilineales; family Phototrophicaceae; genus CFX2. The sequence continues at coordinate 105,715 of JALHNT010000020.1, forward strand.
GGAAAGATGGTACTGAGTTTGATGCTCGTCTGACTGTCACCCGCATCGCCAGCCCAGATAAGCGTTCAATTGGTATGGTCACACTTGTCCACGACATCAGTCAGGAGAAAGTGCTGGAGCAGCAGAAATCGCTGTTTGTCGCCAATGCCTCACACGAATTGCGAACGCCAATTACCAATCTGATCACTCGCCTTTATCTGATTCGCAAGCGACCCGAACACATCGACAAGCATCTGGATGTCATCGATCAGACTGCCCGGCGGATGCGAAATCTGGTTGAGGACTTGCTGGATTACTCCCGCTTTGAGCGCGGTGTCATTCCACTATCGTATCAACAGCTTGATCTGAGGGATCTGATCGCTGAAGTGGTGAATGTGCAACAGATCGAGGCCGAACAGAAGGTTATTCGGATTGATCTGGTGCTTCCGTCAGATAGGCCTCTGATCGCCCGCGTTGATCGTGAACGTTTCATTCAGGTCATCACCAATCTGGTTGTGAATGCCATTCATTATACGGAACAGGGCGGCAGTATTCGGCTGTCGGCACATCTCGAGGATCAGCATAAGCCTCATCGCCAGATTATCATCGAGGTCAGCGACAGCGGTGTGGGCATCGCTCCCGACGCGCTGCCCAATCTGTTCATGCCATTTTTCCGCGCCAGCGAGAACACAAAGGGTACCGGATTGGGGTTGAGTATTGCCCGCGAGATCATCAAGGCTCATGATGGCGAGATCAGCGTCCAGAGCCAGCAAGGGATTGGCAGTCAGTTCACCATTCGACTACCATTAGCCTCTGAACCCGGCTAAACACATCGATCATCTACTTTGAAGGCACCATCATGGAAGCTGACTCGAAGAAACCCTACGTAGACCCGCTGGAGCATACCCCCCTGCATACGCTCCTGGTGAAGACCAACGAGATGCAGCGCTTGCCGGCGAATGTCGTCGTTGGCATCATCGCCTTCAATGGACTGCTGGTGGCGCTGGCCTGGTTGCCACACGGCGTCGTCGGCATCATCACCCTGTTGGCGTATCTGGCAGCGATTGGTGGCAACTGGTGGCTGCTGCTGCAACTGCGGGTTACCGGACGCAGCTTCGGGCCGGATCGTCCGTCGGTGATTGCGCTGGCAATTGTCTGTGCTACAACGCTGCTGGTTTTCGGCTGGATTGGTCTGCCCTGGTGGTTAGGGGTGGGGCTGCTGCTGATCGTGACAGCGATTGTCTATTACTCCACCTGGGTTGAACCCTTTCGATTGGGTGTGACGCGCCAATCCTACATCACCCCCAAGTGGAAGGCTGATGCGCCGCCGCTGCGGCTGCTGCAAATCGGTGATATTCATGTCGAACGGGTGACGCCACGCGAACGCCATCTCAACCGCCTGATCGATGAACTCAAGCCAGACCTGATCGTCTTTACTGGCGATTTTGTGAACCTCTCCAACACCAACGACCCCGAAGCCGAATCCGCCATCCGTGAGATCATCAGCCAGTGGCGCGCTCCGCTGGGTGTCTACTGTATCTCTGGCACGCCGCTGGTCGAACCATTGGAACGGGTCTACGCTTTTGTCAAAGACCTCGATAACCTCAAGCTGCTGCCCAATCAGTGGATTTCGTTTCAGACGCCTGCCGGAGAGTTGAACATACTGGGGCTGGTGGTCATCCATGACATGGAGCGTGATCGGGAAAACCTGAAGAAGATGATGCTGAACGCCCCCAAGAGCGGTCTGCATCTGTTGCTGATGCACCCACCTGATATTGCCCCGGAAGCCAACGATCATGGGATTGATCTGTATTTGTGTGGACATACGCACGGCGGGCAGATTCGCCTGCCCTTGATTGGGGCGCTCTTTTCCAGCAGTCATCTGGGCAACCGCTTCATCATGGGGCGCTATGAACTGGGCAAAACCACGCTCTATACCGCGCGTGGTGTTGGGCTGGAAGGGCTGGGTGCGCCGCGCGCCCGCTTCCTCTGTCCGCCAGAAATCGTGCTGTGGGAGATCAAGGGGAGTGGATGAGGCCGGTCATGCCGACCTCATCAAGCGTTTTCGCTAGTACTTCGGCAGGCTGGGGTCGATTTCGTCCGACCAGGCCAGGATGCCGCCTTTCAGGTTGACCAGCTTGTTGTGATAGCCGGCCTCGCGCAGGAAACCGATGGCGTCGGCGCTGCGTTTCCCTGAACGGCAGTGGACGACGATCTCACGATCCGTCGGGATCTGCGCCAGCACCGTATCTTCACGGCGTTTGCGCCCGGCCAGCACATCATTCTTGGCCGCCTCAATCTGCGGCTTGGGGATGCGTAACGTGCCATCCAGTGCGCTGATCTCCCACTCGTGTGGGTCACGCACATCCAGTACCAGCAGGTCTTCGCCGCTGTCCAGCCGCGCATTCAGTTCTTTCACCGTTGTTTCTTCCAAAGTCTGGCTCACATTCGCTCCATTCTGGGTTGCTTTGTAATCGCTGCGATCATGCGCCGGCATCCCGCAGAACTGCTCGTAATCGATCAACTGCACCTGGTCGCGGGGAATGCTGCATACCGGGCAGTTCGGGTCTTTGCGAACCTTGATCTTGGTGAAGCTCATCTCCAGCGCATCATAGAGCAGCATCCGTCCGATCAGCGGTTCGCCGATCCCCAGGATCAGCTTGATGCCTTCTGTCGCCTGCATCGTGCCAACCGTCCCCGGCAGGATGCCCAGCACGCCGCCCTCGGCACAGCTTGGCACCAGACCCGGCGGGGGTGGGGTGGGGAACATGCAGCGATAGCACGGGCCCTCGTTGGCATAAAACACGCTCACCTGACCCTCAAAGCGGAAGATGCTACCATAGACGTTGGGTTTGCCCAGCTTGACGCAGGCATCATTCACCAGATAACGGGTGGGGAAGTTATCGGTGCCGTCGATGATGACATCGTAGGGCGCGAACAACTCCAGCGCGTTCTCTGACGTCAGCGGCACATTGTACTTATCGACCTGAAGGTTCGGGTTGATCTCCTTCATGCGGATTTCGGCGCTGTCCACCTTCAGATGACCCACCGTGCTTTGCCCGTGTATCACCTGCCGCTGCAAATTGGTTTCGTCCACCACATCATAATCCACCAGCCCGATGCGCCCGATGCCGGCGGCGGCCAGATACAGCGCCAGCGGGCTGCCCAGACCCCCGGTGCCGATCAACAGCACGCTGGCAGCCTTGAGTTTGCGCTGCCCCTCGATGCCCACTTCCGGCATAATCAGATGACGAGCATAGCGGCGAATTTCCTCGTGGGAAAGCTCCGCTGTTGCGTTCACAAGTGCGCTCATACACTCCCCTTGTTTTCCGTGACTTGCACCGTGACTCGGTGCCAGGCGTTATTGCCATATCCTTTGAAGTTCCAAATGTCGCGGGCATCTTTGGGTTGGGTGTTGCCATCACTGTCGCTGGCACGCGCCAGGATGCACACCTCTCCCGCCGGTAACACGACCTGTGCCTGCCACAGCCGCCATGTCCAGCCATCGTGCTGTTCGGCCAGGAAAGTGGCAGCTTGCCAGCTTTGTCCCTCATCCAGCGACAGCTCAACTCGCTCCACCACGCCATGCTCATTGCTCAGGGCATAACCCAGCACACAGGTTGTCCCGGCTTCCACTGTTGCGCCACTTGTTGGAGAACAGATCACTGCATTCAGCGTGTTCTCCCCCAGCATGATGCCGCCCTTCCAATCGACAGTCTCCCGTCGAATGTCGGGTGGAAACAGCTTGTAGGCTCGCTGTTGGAAGTAGTTATCCGATGGCTGCTGCTGCACCACGACCTCATTCAGCCATTTGATGCTGCGCGCCCCGATGTAACCGGGAACGATCAACCGCAGCGGGAAGCCATGCAGTGGGGGCAGCGGCTCGCCATTCATCTCGTAGGCCAGCAGCGTTTCCGGCAACAGGGCTTTCGTCAGCGGGATTGACCCGCCAAAGCCGAGGGTGGATGTTCCGCGCTCGACCTCATCCAGACCGGTACAGGCCACGTGCTGCGCTTGCGGGTCAACGCCCGCTTCGATCAGCACATCGTGCAGGCGCACACCGCCCCATACCGCATTGCTGATCGCGCCATGACCCCAGATGATCTCATCCGGGATCGGTTCAATCGCCGCCAATTCGTCGCGCCGGTTGCCCGCGCATTGCAGCGTTGCCATCACATCCACTTTGGCGAAGCGGCGCAGATCATCGAACGACAGGCTTAACGGCTTTTCGACTAACCCCCGCACCGTCAGGCGGTAGTCTTCCAACCGAATTTGCGGGATCGTGCCATGCGAACGGACGAAGAAGCATTCCGTCGGCGTGATGAAGTCCTGCGCCAGTAAGGATGGCGGTACATTGCCGTTCGGTGGCGTGTCGGTCAACCGGATGAATTGCGGATGTTTACCCTCAAGCGTCACTCGATTGCCTTTATCGCCTTCAACTGCTGCTTTAACTGCTGGGCATCCGCCACGCCGAAATTGACATGCTGCACCCGGCGCTGTCTATCCAGGATGAAGGTGGTCGGTGCCGAAAGCACGCCCCAACGATCCGCGACCTCTGTTTCTTGCGTCGCGTCAATCCTGACGACCTGAAGCATCTCGCCCAGCTCGGACTGTAACTGCGCCAGCGCTGGCTGCTGCTGCGTCCGGCAGGGGATGCAGCCTGGCGTGGTGAAGTAGACAATAGACGCCACATCCGGGCGCAAACTTTCCAGCAAAGGATCGCTGGTCGGGTTGATGCGGCTGATCTGCCGCTGCTTGTACCACTGAATGATGACCCATCCCAGCAGCACCAGTCCGATGACTAACACGATCCGTTCGAGTGCCATGCTCATCTCCTCAATGAAGGGGTGTGCGGTCGAAGCCGGGAACGCCCAGCCGGTTGAACTGGTAATACATCCAGCACCCCAGGCAGAAATTAGCCCAGAAATTGAGGTTTGCCAGCACGACGACAATCCCCACCAGCACCCAGCCGAGGATCGGTGCGCCGGCCAGCAGCGCCACTGTTGCTAGTCCATTGAACAACGCGCCGACCAGCATGGCGAAGTGATGCGGCTCCGGGTTGTCGTTGATGACGTTCGGCTTGACGACGCCAGTTGGCTTCAATGCCCGCTGATAAAACAGGCGATAGGGCGCAGCCGGACTATCCAGGCCGCCCAGCAATTGCGCCAGCGCCACCAACGCCACCAGCAGCGGACTATCGATGACGAAAGCCAGGATCAGCAGGATGATGGTGGCTGCCTGACCGACTTTCAGACCCGTTTGATCGACCTTGCGTAGTTTATCGCTCATGGCCTCAATGTCCTCCGGCGATGCTGGGAATAATACGCAGGTTATCCTCCGGGCTGAGTTCAGTATTCAGCCCATCGAGAAACCGGACATCTTCCTCGCCCAGAAAAACATTGACGAAATTCCGCAGCTCCGCGCCATTGAACAGGTGCTGCCGCAGTTCAGGATATTGTGTCACCAGATCGTTCAGCGCCGCGCCGACGGTCTCGCCACTGACATTCACCTGCGCCTGATTGGCGGTGAACACCCGCAGCGGGGTTGGAATCTTGATGTTTGCCATAGGGTTTTCCTCTGTTTGTCATTGTCATTGTCAGAGTCACGGGCGGGATTTGAACCCGCGTGTGCGGATTTGCAGTCCACCGCCTCGCCTCTCGGCCACCGCGACATGATGCTTACATTACGCGGACACCCCGTTGGGTGTCCCTACGAACCACGGATTGGTGTAGGGACGTGCAACCGCACGTCCGTCCGCCTGGTTTTATAGTCTTGCTTGTTCAGCGCCTTTAGCGCGCTTATCTTGTTTCTGAACTTGGGGACGCGATCTATTCCAGCCCCGTTCGCTCGGCCAGCCGGTTCAGATAACCGCCAATCAGATGGGTCATGGTCTCGACTTCGACCAGGAACGAGTCGTGACCAAACGATGCTTCCACATGGTCATACTCGACTTCGCGTCCCACCGCCTTCAGCGCCGTCACCAGCTCCTGCGCCTGTGCGTCGGTATATAACCAATCGCTGGAGAAACTGACCACCAGGAAAGGGCAGCGGGTTTGCGCCAGCGCCGCTTCCATCGAGCCAAATCCATCGGCGACATCGTAGTAATCCAGCGCTTTGGTGATATACAGGTAGCTGTTGGCGTCGAAGCGCTCGACGAACTTCTCGCCCTGGTGCTTCAGGTAGCTTTCCACCGAAAAGTCGATATCGAAGTTGTAGGCCAGATCACTGCCGCTCTGCGTCTCGCGCCCGAACTTGCTCTCCAGCGAGGTTTCGCTCATGTAGGTGATATGCCCCACCATACGGGCGACTGACAATCCGGCGCTCGGCGCGGGGCCATCGTAGTAATCGCCCTGTTTCCAGTTCGGATCAGCATAAATCGCCTGTCGCCCGATCTCGTTGAAGGCGATATTCTGCGTTGAAGACCGGGCTGTGCTGGCAATGAACAACACGCTGCCCACGCGCTCCGGGTAATCCACCGCCCATTGCAACGCCTGCATCCCGCCCATGCTCCCGCCAGCCACCGAGAACAGCTTCTCGATGCCTAGGTGATCGAGCAGATAACGCTGTGCCGCCACCATATCCTTGACGGTGACAAACGGGAAGCGCATCGCGTAGCGCTTGCCATCCGGCCCCAGCGATGACGGGCCGGTGCTGCCCTGGCAGCCGCCGATCACGTTGGAGCAGATGACGAAGAAACGGTCGGTATCGAACATCTTGCCCGGCCCCACCGCGTCATCCCACCAGCCGGGTTTCTCGTTGGGGTTGGTGCTGTGGTAGCCGGCCACATGAGCATCGCCGCTCAGGGCGTGGCAGATCAGAATCGCGTTGGAACGCGCCTCGTTGAGTGTTCCATAGGTTTCATAGGCCAGCGTGAAGCCTTCCAGCTTCTCGCCGCTCCGTAAGGGAAGGGTCTGCATGAAATGGGCATACTGTCGTTTGACGATCCCGACAGAACCGGGACGCCGGGCTGGGATATTGTGAACAGTCCAGTCATAAGGACTCACGGTTTCTTCCTGTAACAGCACCATGGCCGCTAACTCCTTGCCATCCTTGTCGATGCTACATCATGATCGTCCATCCGCCTATATCCCCTTGTCATTCCCCTCACCGCGCGATTTCGCAAAGGGCGACCTGTGCGGCCGCCCCTGCACCCTCCACCTGGCTTATTTCGCTACTGGATGAACGCTGACGCCCTGCGCCACCGCCAACGCCTGATCGAGATCCCACAGGATGTCGTTCAGGTCTTCGATGCCAATCGCCAGACGGACATAATCCCCGCTGACGCCGGTGAAACTCTGTTCTTCCTCACTGAGCTGGCTGTGAGTGGTGGTCGCCGGATGGATCGCCAGCGAACGGGCATCGCCCACGTTCGCCAGATGCGAGAACAGCTTCAGGCTGTCGATGAACTGCTTGCCCGCTTCGCGCCCGCCCTTGATGCCAAAGCCGATGACCGCGCCCGCGCCCTTCGGCAGATACTTTTTGGCGCGTTCGTAGCTGACATGGCTAGGCAGGCCGGGGTAATTGACCCACGACACCGCGCTGTGCTGCTCCAGCCACTTGGCGACGGCTAGCGCATTATCGACATGCCGCTGCATCCGCAGGGGCAGGGTCTCCAGTCCGATGATGTTGAGGAAGCTGTTGAAGGGTGCCTGGCTGCCGCCGAAGTCGCGCAGGCCGACGACGCGCGCCCGGATGATGAAGGAAGCCGGGCCGACCAGATCGTGAATGACCGCGCCGTGATAGGCCGGTTCCGGTTCCACAATGCCGTCGTGCCGTCCGCTGCCTTTCCAGTCGAACTTGCCGCTGTCCACAATCGCGCCGCCGATGCTCAGGCCATGGCCGCCGATCCATTTGGTGGTCGAGTGCAGCACGATGTCCACGCCATGATCGAACGCCCGCCACAGATAGGGTGTGGCGAAGGTGTTATCGACCACGACCGGGATGCCGTGCGCGTGGGCGATGGCCGAAATCGCTTCGAAGTCCGGGATTTCCAGCTTGGGATTGCCGATAGTCTCCAGATAAATCAGCTTGGTCTTGTTGTTGATGAGCGCTTCGATCTTCTGCGGGTCGGCCCCTTCGACGAAGTGCGTCTTGATGTCCAGCCGCTTCAGACTGTGCAGCAGCAGGGTATAGGTGCCGCCGTAGAGGGCGCTGGTCGAGATGATTTCGTCGCCGGCATTCGCCAGCGTCAGGATCGCCAGCGTTTGGGCGAACTGACCGGAGGCCGTCGCCAGCGCACCGATGCCGCCTTCCAGCGCCGCCAACCGCTGCTCAAAGACATCATTGGTCGGGTTCATGATGCGGGTGTAGATATTGCCCGGCTCTTGCAGGGCGAACAGCGCCGCTGCGTGATCGGTGTTCTTGAACTGATACGATGTCGTTTGATAGATCGGCACAGCACGGGACCGCGTGGTTGGGTCCGGGCTGTAACCGGCGTGCAGGGCTTTGGTGTTAAAAGCCCATTCGCGCTGATGTCCGTTTTCGCTCGCCATAATCGTGCATTCCTCTCGTGAACCGGTTGGATAAGACTGTCGAAAACACGCTTTAGCTTTCAACAGTCAGCCCTTTCCACCAGCAACCTGAATTCCAGATAAAGAAGATGGAAAGTGCTGACGGGTACCAGCTAATCGCTCAGGTGCAGCGTCCCTTCATCAAACTGGGTGCGGTCATCGCGCAGCCGCCACACGCGCATCTCTTTCGCCTGTGCTTGATACACGGCGGTGATGATGTAGGTGAAGTTAGGCAGGGCGTGGTCGCGGTCATAAATCGAAGGGATCGCAGGGGAGTCCGGGTGACTGTGATAATAACCCACCAGGGTCAGCCCGCGTTCATCCGCCTCATCTTCCAGCCGCGCCCAATCCTGCGGCCTCATGGCATACCGGTGATACTGTTCTTCCGCGGCGAAGACATTCTGCACCTGAATCGTGTCGTGGATGGTGACCGCATCTGCTTCCAGGTACCCCAGCAGAAAGCCGCCGCCCTCGTTGGGGTAGCTGCCCTGCATCTGCCGGATAATCTGTTGTTGCAGATCGTGTTTCAGACGAATGTTCATGACCTTCACCACAAATAAAAAGAGCTAACCTGGATGGGTTAGCTCTTACACTTTGCTGCTGACGGCGGTTATGTCTAACCGGCGCGCGCTTCACCCCATCCAGGCAATGACGTAGCACAACACATGCACATACACATGGGCTGACACACCATCATACTGCGACAGGCAAAGCGGTTTACGTTTCTCATGGCGCTCAGGTTAACATGCTTTCTGGCGGATTGCAAGCAATTTGTCGATTAAGGTTTGCCGAGTCTTGGATCGCGGTAATTGAAACTCGCATCACAGATTGTTATACTGAGCACATTCATTCGCGCCATCTTACGAGAAATCTGTTGTCTTCGCTCATTTCCCGCCCAGGCGTAATCGTATGTTGCTGACAATGCCCTGAATGGGCTTTTATTGATTCATCGGGTGTTACCTCAAAGGAGTAATTCAAATGGCAGAACCCACAAAGAAAGGTCTTGAGGGTATCGTTGTCGCTGAGAGCAAGACCAGTCTGGTAAATGGACAGGACGGCAAGCTCGTCTATCAGGGCTATTCCATCGAAACCCTGGCCGAAAATGCGCTGTTTGAAGAAGTTGCTTTCCTGCTCTGGGAAGGCCGACTGCCTAACAAGGCCGAGCTGGAAAACCTGCGCGCCGCCATCGCCACTGAAGCAGCCCTTCCAGCCGAGATGCTGGCTCAGTTGAAAAGCTATCCCAAGAATGCCGATCCGATGGCGATGCTCCGCACGGCCGTCTCGGCGCTGGCGATGTATGATGCCGATAGCGAAGATCAGAGTGTCGAGGCCAACCGCCGCAAGGCCATCCGTCTCACCGGTCAGATCACCACCATCTGCGCCGCCTGGGATCGCATCCGCAAGGGGCATGAACCGCTGGCACCGCGCAAAGACCTGAACCTGGCACAGAACTTCGTCTATATGCTCACCGGGCATGAAGGCAAGGAACCTGATGCGACCGCGGTTGAAGCCATCAACGTCTATCTGGTGCTGCTGGCTGAACACGGCATGAACGCCAGCACGTTCGCCTCGCGGGTCACGGTCGCTACTGGCTCCGATATGCACAGCGGCGTCGTCAGCGGCATCGGCACGCTCAAGGGGCCGTCGCATGGTGGCGCGAATGCCGAAGCCATGCACATGTTCCTGGAAATCGGCGAGCCGGAAAATGTGGCCGAGTGGTTCCGCAAGAACATCAAGGAAGGTGACCGCCGCATCATGGGCATCGGTCATCGCATCTATAAGGCGCTCGACCCCCGCGCGGCTATCCTGGAGGACAAGGCTAAAGCCCTGGCCGAAAGCAGCGGCAACAGCAAGTGGTTCCAGATCGCCAAGCAGTTGGCCGATACTGCCCGCGCCGACGCCTATTTCATCGAGCGCAAGCTGTATCCCAATGTCGATTACTACAGCGCCATCGTGTTGTATACCATCGATCTGGATGTCGATATGTTCACCCCGCTCTTCGCCATGGCGCGGGTCGTGGGCTGGACGGCGCACATCATCGAGCAGTTCGCCAACAACCGCCTCATCCGCCCCGACCTGAATTATGTCGGCCCGATGGGTCTGCCCTGGGTTCCCGTCGATCAGCGGTAAGTCATACAGGATTTCAGCTACAAAAGGGCGGCCACTCGGTTCGCCCTTTTTTGTTCAGTGCAACTAGCCCTCCGCCTTTGTCGTATAATGAGAACAGGAGTCCAATCACATGAGGGTTGAACGATGCTCCCCATCAATACGCTTCATCCAGTGCGGAAAGTGGCCTATGTCACTTACGGCCTGATTCTGGTCAATGCCCTGGTCTTCCTCTGGGAACTGACCCAGACCCCGGCAGAATTGAATGCCAAGTTCTGGAATTACGCCGCCGTCATGTGCCAGGTGGCGCAGAGTCCCATCTCGTTTGAGTCCGGTATTGACATCTTTCGCAGCATGTTCTTTCATGGCAGTTGGATGCACCTGGTCGGTAACATGACCTTCCTCTGGATCTTCGGACGCAATGTCGAGGAATACTTCGGTTCACGCGCCTTCCTGGGGTTGTATGTCATCTGGGGCTTCATCGCCGCCTTTGCCGAGACGCTCGTCAATAGCGTTATCTGCGTCCCGATGATCGGTGCCAGCGGCGCGATAGCCGGGGTGCTGGGCAGTTATCTGATTATGTATCCGGGGACGCGGGTGCGGGTGATGATTATCTTCTTCCGTTTCTTCCCCAAGACCTTTGATATTCCGGCGCTGATCGTGCTGGGTTACTGGTTCGCTCTACAACTGCTCAACGGCTGGCTGTCGCTGGGCGCGAATACGCTCGGCGGAGGAGTGGCCTTCTTCGCCCATATTGGCGGATTTGTCGGCGGCTTCCTGCTGACCCTGCTGGTCATCAGTCTGAAAGGCCCGCCCAAACGGATTACCTACGTGGATTGATTGAGCGACGGTTATTCGCGTGGGCGTTTGAAAACGGCTCGGACGCCCTTTTCGCCATCCCATTCAAACTGCATCAGCTCCCAACCGGCGTTGGCATATTGGTTGAGCTGCTCAGTGTATTTGTCCGCTCGCAGATGCTGCTCTGCGCCCATGTCGGCGGCAGCCGCGTTGATCGATGGCGCTTGTACATAAACGACCAGATATTCCCACTTCGGCATGTGTCGCACTCCCTGGTGACAGGCGGTTTGACCTTTACTATACGGACAAACAACCCTGGGTAAAAGTTAGAAAATGTGAATTCGCGGTCAGTTGCCTGTTTGTCGCGGATAAATCGCCAGCACTGCCGGCACCGGATCGAGCGACCCGACCACCAGCTCCAGCCTCGGCGTACCCAGCACCATCAGCGTTGATCCACCGCCATCCAGATTGAAGGCGTTGACCAGATTCAGATCAGTTGTCGGCAGGTAAGCGCTCAGGTTGCTCAGGCTGGGGCCGATCAGCGGCGTTGCCATCAGTATGATACGTCCATCCGCGTCCTGCCCGATCACGGTCCGCCGTGAGGGGCGACCCCGATCCGAATACGTAGCCACCCCATCGCGCACCAGCATCGGGAATCCCTGCACCGCCTGTTGCAGCGCCTCGCCCTGATACGGCTCATGGATCAACGACCGAATCCGCAGCCCCGTCTCGCTCACCTCAAACATCCCGCCGCGATCCCAGTAGGATGCGCCGTAAGTCACGCCATTGCTGACCAGCATCCCCAGGATGTTGTGTTCAGGATCGAAGAAGTTGGCATTCACGAAAGCGGCTGCCTCGGTCAATTCCTGTGACCACGACAGCGCATCCAGCGGTTCTCCGGGGCGATAATGCACCTGGAACTCAAACAGCGTCGGATCAATCCGCAGCGCCACCAGTCCCTGCAAGGCGTTGCCATCTGGCTCATAGGTTCGGCGTTCCAGACCGGGTGCGATGAGCTGCCACCCGTTGTTGGTCACCGGCGTTGGGGAAGGGGTCAATATTGCTAAGGCGCTGGGGGCGGCTGTCCCTTCGGGCATCAGGCAGCCACTCACGATGAATGTCATCGTCAAAACAGTTAACCAGCGACTTGGTTTGTGAAACAGCATTTGCTATACTCGCCTAGTGTTTGTAATGTTCTTCATCTTGCAGCTTCAACTCCGGTATATCAAGAGGCGTGGGGGTAACGATGGTCAGCACAGTTGAGATTGATTTTACCAAATACCACGCTCTGGCAGTGGAAGACGACGCTGGTGGCATGGCGATCATCGGCGTTATGATGCGCTACCTCGGCATGAAATCCTTCATGAACACCAGCGGTCAGGGGGTGGTCGAACTGGCACTGGCGATGAAACCGCGCCCGGACATCATCTTCCTTGACCTCAATCTGCCCAAGACTACCGGCTATGAAGTCCTGCGTCAGATTCGTGCCGAAGAACGGCTGAAGAAAGTGCTGGTCGTGGCGGTCACTGCTCAGGATGCCGACACTGAAATACCGAAATGCATGGCTGCCGGCTTTGACGGTTTCATCGGCAAGCCTATCAGCCGTTCGCGTTTCCCCCGCCAGATACGCCGCCTGCTCAGTGGCGAACCGGTCTGGGAAACCTATTGATTTTGACTGCCTGATCGTGTGTCTCTCGAAGCCTTGTGATACTCGCAAGGCTTTTTGTTTGGGGGTGTTATGCTCATTGAAATGTTTCTTGCCGCTGCGTTGCACTATAATCCGGGCATACGGGTCATGATGGCGGGTCTCACATAGGCGGCAGAGCAGGGTGACAGATTATGTTGGCTGAACGGCTGCGGGCAGCGCGTCAGGCGCGTTTTGTCGGGCGCACCGCGGAAAAAGAGGTGTTTCGTTCTGCGCTCTTGTCGCCTGAACTGCCGTTCCACTTGCTGCATATCTATGGCCCCGGCGGAGTTGGCAAGACCACGCTGGTGCAGGAATATAAGGCCATCGCCCAGCAGCACAATTTCCCCGCCATCTACCTCGATGCCCGCAACATCGAACCGGTGCCGGAAGCCTTCCTGACCAGCCTGCGCCAGGCGATGAACATCGCACCGGCTGACTCATTTCACGAAGCCATGACGCCCTATTCACGTTACGTCATTCTGTTCGATACCTGCGAGAACCTCGCCCCGCTCGACGATTGGCTGCGTGAAGTCTTCCTGCCGCAGCTCTCGGAAAATGCTCTGGTGGTCATGTCGGGGCGTACACCCCCCAGCCCGGCTTGGCGCGCCGACCCCGGCTGGCAAAGTCTGATGTATATCCTGCCGTTGCGTAACCTCGCCCCGGATGACAGCCTGGATTATCTCGCCCGCCGCAACATTCCGGCCAGCCAGCATCGCGCCGTCCTGGGCTTCACGCATGGACACCCGCTGGCGTTGTCGCTGGTGGCCGATGTCTTCGCGCAGCGCGAGGATGTGGCTTTCGAGCCGGAACAGGTGCCGAACATCGTCAAGACTCTCCTCGAACAATTCGTCCAGAAAGTGCCGGGACCGGCGCATCGCGCTGCGCTCGAAGCCTGCGCCCTGGTGCGCCTGACCACCGAGTCGCTGCTGGCGGAGATGCTCTCGGTACTGGATGCCCACGAACTATTCAACTGGCTCAACAGCCTGTCTTTCATCGAGACCGGCCCGGAAGGAATTTTTCCTCATGATCTGGCGCGTGAGGCGCTGGCAACTGATGTCCGCTGGCGCAATCCGGAGTGGTACGCTGAACTGCACAAACGCGCCCGCAAGCATTACTTTGATCGCTTTCAGCAGTCGGCTGGTGCTTCGCAGCCGCGCATCCTGACCGATTACATCTACCTGCACCGCGATAACCCGCTGGTTAAACCGTTCTTTGAGTGGCAGACCGGCGGGAACATCCTGGCTGACGTGATGCAGCCGGGCGATGTTCCGCTGCTGACGCAGATGGTTCATCAGTTAGAGGGTGCCGAATCGGCACGGCTGGCCTCGTACTGGTTCGCCCGTCAACCGGATGGCGTGCTGGTCATGCGCGATGGCAAACGGCAGCCGTTGGGCTTTGTCATGCTGCTGGCGCTCCATCACACCACTGCTGACGATGTGGCGGTTGATCCGGCGGTGCGGGCGGCCAAAGCCTATCTGCAAAATCACACCCCGCTGCGAACCGGCGAGTCAGCCACGCTCTTTCGTTTCTGGATGACGGCTGATGATTATCAGGGCGTTTCCCCGGTACAGAGCCAGATTTTCGTCAACATGGTGCGCCATTATCTCTCGACACCAGGGCTAGCCTTCACCTTCCTCCCCTGTCACGATCCCGATTTCTGGCTGATGGCCTTCTCCTATGCCGACCTGACGCGACTGCCCCAGGTCGATTTCACCGTCGGTGAGCGGCCCTATGGCATCTATGGACACGACTGGCGCATCGTGCCGCCGCTGGCCTGGCTGGAACTGCTGGGGCAGCGCGAGGTCAATACCGCCCCCAATGCCACGCCACCGCCACCGGTCGAGCAGATGATCGTCCTAAGTGAGAACGACTTCGCCGATGCAGTGCAGGCCGCCCTGAAGGATTTCGTCCGCCCGGATGCCCTGCTCGCCAATCCGCTGCTCCGTTCGCGCCTGGTCATGGAACGGAAAGGACTGAATGCCAGCGAGACCGAGCGCGTCTCGATCCTGCGCCAACTGCTGCGCGATGCTGCCGACAGCCTGCAAGGCTCGCCGCGTGAACTGAAGTTTTTTCGCCCGCTGTATCACACTTACATCCAGCCTGCGCCAACCCAGGAGCAGGCTGCCGAACTGCTCGATTTGCCCTTCAGCAGCTTTCGTCGTCACCTCAAAAGTGGCATCGAGCGCGTCACCGCCATCCTGTGGTTACAGGAAATCGGCAGCCCGGAAGTGACGAAGTGAGCAGAAAGTGAGTAGTCTTTGAACTGGTCATCACCCGGCGATTCGCAGTACACTGCCATTATCAACCACCAGCGAGGGCGGTAATTCATCATGACCGGGACTGAAGCCCAGCATCAACTCATCGACCAGATTGTGATCGCCTGGAATTCTCATGATTTCGAGAATCTGGTGCCGTTGTATCACCCTGATTTTCAGGGGATCGATACCGGGCAGGGTCGGGTCTATCACGGCTATGATGGGCTGCGCGAGATGTATGAGGGTTACCTGCAATCCTTTCCCGACCTGATCTTCACAAAGGACGCCTGCATCGTCGAAGGTGAGCAGATCGCCCTGGTCTGGTCAGCCGTTGGCACGCAGCGCGGCACTATCCTGCACATCCCGCCCACTGGACGGCAGGTGCTTCTGAAGGGCGTCACCATCATTCATGCCTACGCTGGCAAGATCAGGACAGCCTCGTACCTGTGGGATGTGGCCGGGCTGCTGCGCGGGCTGGGGCTGCTGCCCGATCTCTGATGACGGACGAATGCCTGTCGGGTTGCCTTTCCCTGTCCAGCCGGGCAGGGTTGGTTTGATGTTGCTGCTTGATGAGGACACAAAAAGGGGGAACATAATAGATGAGCACCAACCAGTATCATTTCATCACCGTCTGGCGGCTGAAAAGCACCTGTCAGGAAATCTTCGACATCCTCAGCGATGCGCCCGATCTGGTGCGTTGGTGGCCCTCGGTCTATCTCGATGTTCGCGAGATCAACCCTGGTGGAGATAACGGGGTGGGCGGCGTCATCGACCTCTACACCAAAGGCTGGCTGCCCTATACCCTGCGCTGGCAGTTCCACGTCACCCATGTCAATAAGCCCTACGGGATGCGCCTGGAAGCCTCTGGTGATTTTGTTGGGCGCGGCATCTGGATCTTTGAAGAAGATGGCGACTATGTCAACGCCATCTACGACTGGAAGATCGCTGCGACCAAGCCGCTGCTGCGCCGCCTCTCGTGGCTCTTCAAGCCGGTCTTTTCTGCCAATCATCACTGGGCGATGCGGATGGGCGAGATCAGCCTCAATCTGGAACTGGCACGTCGTCATGCTGCCACCCGTGAAGAACGCCTACACATCCCCGCCCCGCCACAGCCGACCTTCACCCCGCGCCGGGCACAGATCCACCAGCTCAAGTGGGAGTGACGGTGGGGCAATGCCCACGCCAGTGTTACAATGCTGACGATCAGTTAAGGAGCGAAGACCGGCATGACACTCAACCAGCGGCGCAAGACTCGGGGCGAGGCTGAGGCCGAATTCACCAAAGCCATCATTAAGTTCGAGAAGGAATACCTGGGGCGTGGTCCGCTTGATGCCCGTACCTTCTTCATCAACGATATGATCCTGGTGCGACTGCGCGGCATCCTGACTCCGGCCGAGATGAAGTTGGCTGAAAAATCGGAAGGCCGTACCCTGGTCAAAGAATCGCGCCGCCAGCTTTTTGAGTCGTCGCGCCCGCTGCTGGAACAGATCGTACAGGACACAGTTGGCACCAAACTCATCAGCCTGCACACGGACATGAGCACCCGCACCGGCGAGCGAATCATTGTCCTGACTGTCGATGGCGACCTCAACGAAAAGTTCCCCTGATTTCTCTCGTTACCTCACTCACCAAACATTCATCAAAAATGCTTACACCCCCCAATTATGAGGGGGTGAGGGGTCACAATCCCATGCTATAGTGTTCGCAATCTTCTCAGGATACCCTTGGGGTGTCCTCCCAGAATGACACAAGACGGCAGACTTTCCGAAGCGTCATTGAACGAGTCGCTCAGTAGGCCGACGACTCTTGCTCATCTTTCTGATAGCAGAATCTTGGGGGAGCAGTTGTCGGCTTTTTACTTTTCATCAGGGGTAGTGTGAATGCTCGAAAAACAGATTGAAACTCAATCAACCAAAACTGGTCAGGCGCCTGGCACCGCCTGGCACACCATCGATGCCGCAAAAGTCCTCACGCAGTGGAACAGCACTGCTGAGAAAGGGCTGGATGATTCGGTTGTCCAGCAGCGTTTGACTCAGTTCGGTCCCAACGAACTGATCGAGAAGGGCCTCAAGAGTCCGCTCGTCATCCTCTGGGAACAGATCACTAATCCGCTGGTGCTGCTGCTGATCGCGGCGGCGGTCATCTCAGCCGTGCTGGGTAAAGTGGATAGCGTGATCGCCATTGCGGCGATTGTCGTCCTCAACGCAGTGCTAGGTGTGGTGCAGGAATATCGCGCTGAACAGGCCATGGCCGCCTTGAAGAAGATGGCTGCGCCGATGGTGCGCGTCCGCCGCGCGGGAAAAACGCTCGATGTCGAGTCCAGCACCCTGGTGCCGGGCGATATTGTGCTGCTCGAAGCCGGCAGCGTGGTTCCGGCTGACTCGCGCATTGTTGAGTCAGCTAACCTCCAGGTGCAGGAAGCTTCGCTCACCGGCGAATCGGCACCGGTGGAGAAATCCATTGCCACCCTTCACGAAAGCGATGCCCCGCTGGGTGATCGTTACAATATGCTCTATATGGGGACATCCGTCACCTATGGACGCGGTACGGCTATCGTCGTCGAAACCGGCATGAAGACCCAGTTGGGTCGCATTGCCGAACTGATCCAGTCAGTTGATGCTGACCCGACGCCGCTCCAGCGTCGTATCAGCGAACTGGGCAAGACTCTGTTGGTGGTGGCGATCATCGTTATGGCGGTAGCGTTTATCATCGGCATGATTACCGGCGACCCGCTCCAGGATGTGCTGCTCAACGCAGTGGCGATTGCCGTAGCGGTCGTGCCAGAAGGTCTGCCGGCAGTGGTCACGGTGGCGCTGGCCTTGGGCGCACAGCGGATGCTCAAGCGTAAGGCACTCATTCGTAAGCTGACCGCTGTCGAAACGCTGGGTTCGGTCACGACGATTTGCTCCGACAAGACCGGCACGCTGACCGAGAACAAGATGACTGTGACGGTCGTCGATATTGCGGGTAAGACCGCCCCAATCACCGAAGTTATTCAGCGCGGCGAGATGCTACGTTCGATGAACGGCACCGGGATGCCCGAACCGAGCGACACCGCACAGGCGTTGCTGCTGGCCGGTAACTCGATGTGTAACGACGCCGTGCTGGAACTGGATGAGAAAGCCGGTTTCAAGGCGATTGGCGACCCCACTGAAGGGGCGCTGGTGGTCGCGGCAGCGCGCTTCGGCATCAAGAAAGATCATCTCGACCAGCTCTTCCCGCGTGTGGGTGAGGTGCCATTCTCCTCTGAACGCAAGCGCATGACGACCGTTCATCACCTGGAGGCATCGGTTAAGCCCGATGAAGGCATCGAACGTTATCTCAGCCAGTTGATGCACCAGCTCAACCGCGACTACATCGCCATCACCAAAGGCGCGGTCGATGGCTTGCTGGAAATCTGTGATCGCGTCTGGAACGATGGCGAGATCGTCCCGCTGGATGCCACCATGCGTCAGCGCATCGAACAAACCAACAACGGGCTGGCGCAAAAAGGGCTGCGCGTGCTGGGTATGGCGATGCACCGGATGCCAGAATTACCCTCGGCCTGGACGCCGGAAGTGGTTGAGAAGGGCATGATCTTCGTCGGCATGGTCGGTATCATCGACCCGCCGCGCGCAGAAGTGAAAGCGGCTGTCGCCACCTGCCGCAGTGCGGGCATCCGTCCGGTGATGATTACCGGCGATCACCCGCTGACCGCGCTCAATATCGCCCGCGATCTGGGCATCGCCACCGAAACCGACACGGTGATGACCGGTCACGAACTGGGCAAGCTCTCCCAGGCCGAGCTAGAGAACATTGTGGGCAAAGTGTCAGTCTATGCCCGCGTGTCGCCTGAACACAAGCTCAATATCGTCCAGGCGCTGCAAACCAAGGGCCATATCGTGGCGATGACGGGGGATGGCGTTAACGACGCCCCCGCCCTCAAGCGCAGTGACATCGGTGTGGCGATGGGCATCACCGGCACGGCCGTCTCTAAAGAGGCCTCCGATATGGTGATTGTGGACGACAACTTCGCCACCATCGTCAGCGCCGTCGAAGAGGGCCGCACCATCTATGACAATGTGCGCCGCTTCGTCAAGTACTTGCTGGCGAGCAATACCGGTGAGTTGTTCGTGCTGCTGGCGACCCAGTTAGTGGCGTCGATGAGCATCCCGCTGACCACCCTCCAAATCCTGTGGATGAACCTGATTACCGATGGCATTCCGGCGCTGGCGCTGGGTGTGGAAAAGGCCGAGCCGGGGGCGATGAAGCGTTCGCCCTACGCTCCCAATGAGAGCATCTTCGGGCGCGGCATGGCGCGGCATATTCTGCTGGTCGGCATCTTCCTCGGCGTGCCGGGTCTGCTGCTGGGGGTATGGGCTTTCAATCAGTATCGCACCGAAGCGGCTCCGACGGCGATTACCCTGAATATCACTGAGGAGCAGTTGATCGAAGCCCAGCGCGTTGATGTCGATCTGACTAATCCGGAAGCGGTGGCAACGGCCGCTCAGACCCTCGGCATCACTGTCGAGCAACTGACCGATGCCAAGGCGGCGGCGCAGGGGATGAACTACAACCCCTTCACCTGGAATACGATGGTCTTCATCTTCCTGACCATCGCCCAGATGGGACACGCCCTCGGCCTGCGCTCACACCGCGACTCGACTTTCACGGTCGGCTTCTTCGGCAACCGCTTCCTCATCGGCGCGGTGCTGGTCACGATAGCGCTGCAACTGATCGCGGTCTATGCGCCTTTCTTCAATCAGATCTTCAACACCACGCCGCTCTCGTTGGAGCAGTTGGCGATCTGTCTGCTGTTGAGTACTGTCGTCTTCTGGGGTGTCGAGCTGGAGAAGCTGCTGCTGCGTCGTGGCGTGCTGAAGTCCGGCTAATCGGCCAGATAAGGGGGCGCTTAAAGAACGCCCCCATTCTAAAACAATTCTGATGTTGTTCGCGTAATGTAACTTGTATCGTCATCGTGTATCCGTTCCGTTGTAAGTTGAGGAGAGCTTCTGTATGTTGAACAGTACGATCAAGACCACCCTGTTGTTGGGTGCGTTGACCGGCCTGCTCATGATGATCGGGTCGGCGCTGGGTGGCACCGGCGGCCTGATCTTCGCCTTTATCTTCGCCATCCTGATGAATATGGGAGCCTGGTGGTTCTCCGATACGCTGGCGCTGAAGTTCAGCGGCGCGAAGGAAGTCAGCCCACAGGAAGCCCCTGACCTGCACCGTATGGTCGAAGGGCTGGCGAAGAATGCCAACCTTCCCAAACCCCGCGTCTATATCATCAATAGTCCCGCGCCCAACGCTTTCGCCACCGGACGCAGCCCGGAAAAGGGCGCTGTGGCTGCCACTACCGGCATCATGCAGTTGCTGACCTATGAAGAACTGGCCGGCGTCATGGCGCACGAACTGGCGCACATCAAGAACCGCGACACCCTGATCTCCAGCATCGCCGCGACCATCGGTGGCGCGATCACCATGCTGGCCGACATGGTTATGTGGGGCATGATCTTCGGTGGCTTCGGCGGTCAGGATGATGAAGATAACGGTCTCGCCGGTGTAGCTGGCGGCTTCCTGATGATTATTCTCGCCCCCATTGCTGCCATCGTCATTCAACTGGCGATCTCACGAGCGCGTGAATTTGGTGCCGATGAAGGTGGTGCCCGCATTCTCGGTAAGGCCGAGCCGCTGGCACGGGCGCTGGAAAAGCTGGAGAACTGGCAGCACAGCCGCTTCGCCCAGCCGATGCATGTCAACCCCTCCACCGCCCACCTGTACGTCGTCAATCCCTTTGCCGGTTCGGGCGGCGTGGTCAACCTGTTCCGCACCCATCCGGTGACGGCGGAACGAGTGGCGCGTCTGCGGGCGCTGGACGCCAACCCGTCCATGAAGATGCAGGCGGCTGATCTCTAAGTAACAGGGGCGTGTTCAGCGCCCCTTCATCCCAAACAACCTTTATTGTGAATGGAAAGCACCATGGATGAGACTTTTGAACAACTGGACGAGATGGAATTTCGCCGCCGTCGCAAGCCGCGTAAACGCGCTGCTCAGGACTGGCTGATCGTCGATGATGAGATTGTGAATTGGAAGCCGCGTTCGTCCCAACAACTGGCGGATCTGCATGATGAATATCAGGAGAACCGCCGTGACCGGCAAAAATCGCCGCGTTATGACCGGACGAAACGTATCTAGAAGGAGTTTTAGTGTATGAAATGCCCAATTGACGGTAGTGATCTGGTGATGACCGAGCGCCAGGGAATTGAAATCGACTACTGCCCCAAATGCCGGGGGATCTGGTTGGATCGTGGTGAGCTAGACAAGATCATCGAACGCTCTGGCATGGTCGCTGCACCCCAGCCGCCAGTCGCTGCCCAGCCGCCTGCTGCTCAACCGCCGCCCGCTGCGCCGCAGCAGCCGGTCTATCAACAGCCGCCGGTGTATCAGCAGCAGCCACCCGGCTATCAACAACAGCCGCCGCCCCCGCGCCGGGACTACGATGACGATGACCACTACAAGCGCGAAGGCTACAGCGAGTATGACCGTAAGAAAAAACAGAAGTCCTTCCTGGGCGAGCTGTTTGATTTCTAAGGCATACCACTATGAACCTGAAACAATTGATGACCGAGCCGCTGGTGTTCGTCAATAGCGAAACCCCGGTCAGCCATGTCATCCATCTGATGAACAAGCACCGCCTGACCAGTATTCCGGTGGTCGATCAGCGCCGCTGCGTGATGGGCATCGTCACCCAGCGCGAACTCTTCAACCAGAAGCCTATTCCGTCCGATGATAAGCTGCTCACGATGCGCGTGGACGAGGTCATGTCGAGCGATGTCTCAGTCGCCGACGAGTCCGACGAATTGAGCGAAGTGGCCTGGCGCATGGTGCATCACGGCCTGGATGTCATGCTCATCGTCAATCACGGCGTCCTGGTCGGCCTGCTCTCGCGCAACGACCTGATCCGTATGGTCGCCCGCGCTGTCTAGTTGACTTCTCCGGTAGCGCGTCACCGGTTGAGAATGGGGCATGGCAACCTGTCATGCCCCTACATCCATTGACCTTTGTGCATCTCATATAGCCAGTCAACCCGTTCAGCGACAGGCGGCTGTGGCACTACCCGCATGAACAACCAGATCAGCACCGCGCCGGCCACGAACCCGCCGATGTGAGCGAAGAAGGCGACCCCGCCGCCCTGGTTATTTGCACCCAGCGAGGTGAAGCCGTCAAATAATTGCAGCACGAACCAGAACCCCAGCACAGCCAGAGCTGGAAGCTCGGTTAGCCGCGAAAAATACCCCATGAAGAGCAGCCCGCGCACCTTGACGCCGGGGAACATCAGCGCATACGCCCCCAGCACTCCGGCAATCGCCCCGCTGGCACCTACCAGTGGGATGCGCGAGGTGGGGTCGATCAACACCTGCGTCAGGCCGGCGATGAAACCGCACGCCAGATAGAAGACGATGTACAGCAGCCAGCCCAGCCGGTCTTCGATGTTGTCGCCGAAAATCCACAGGTACAGCATATTTCCCAGGAGGTGCAGCCAACCGCCATGAAAGAACATGCTGCGGATGAAATCCAGGATCGTCTCGATGGTAAGGCCCTCGCGGGTGACCAGGTACGGCACAATCGACTGGCTGACGAATGCCTCTGCCAACACATCTCTGGGCAGCACCAGTTGCCACAGGAACACAATGACGTTGATGCCGATTAAAATGTAGGTGACGAAGGGGATCCGTCGTGTGGGATTTAAGTCAGAAATCGGGAGCATGATGCCTTGCCTTTGTGGAAATGCTCATCATAAATGATAACACTGCCGGGCAGTGTTTGACGCGCTAAACGAACCGCGCTATGGTTGAATCATGATCGGCGTTGGCGAAAAGGGCTTGATGATGGCGAAGCAGGCAGCGAAAAAGAAGAAGGCGAAAGCAGACGACACTCCGGCAACCCCGCTGAATGGCAACAATCACCGCTCTAAACTGGAGCGCAAATTCTACGACGATGAACTCAGCCGCCTGCAATTCGAGCTGGTGCGACTGCAATACTGGGTCAAGGAAACCGGGCAAAAGATCGTCATCATCTTTGAAGGGCGCGACGCTGCTGGCAAGGGCGGCACCATCAAGCGGCTGACCGAGCCGATGAACCCGCGCGGCGTCCGTCTGGTGGCGCTG
Source organism: Anaerolineae bacterium (assembly GCA_022843385.1). GTDB lineage: Bacteria > Chloroflexota > Anaerolineae > Aggregatilineales > Phototrophicaceae > CFX2. Next base: position 129,200 of record JALHNT010000020.1, read on the forward strand.
GGCAAACCCTCCGACATCGAGCGCACCCAGTGGTACTTCCAGCGCTACGTCGCCCATCTCCCGGCGGCGGGCGAGATCGTCATCTTTGACCGCAGTTGGTACAACCGCGCCGGCGTCGAGCATGTCATGGGCTTCTGCACCGAACAGGAATACTGGGATTTTCTCTATTCCTGCCCTGAATTTGAACGCATGGTCGTCCGTTCCGGTATTCATATCGTCAAATACTGGCTCTCGGTCAGCGATGCCGAACAGGAAAAACGGTTTCAAGAGCGCGCCGGAAATCCTTCCAAAGCCTGGAAGTTGTCACCGATGGACTTGCTCTCGCGCGAGAAATGGGTGGAGTATTCCAAAGCCAAAGATCGCATGATGGAATACACCGACATCAAGGAGTCGCCCTGGTATCAGATCGACGCCGATGACAAGCGCCGCGCTCACCTCAACTGCTTCCGTCACCTGCTCGGTCTGTTCCCGGCTTATACCAGCGCCATGCCCGAACCGGTCCGGCTGAAACCGCGTCCGGCGGCGGATGAACAGTACGTCCGTCCACCGCGCGAGTCACATACCATCGTGCCGGACTTCTATCCCGGTTGAGTGCCAGGAGTCGTTAACTATGACCACCAGCGCAGTTGTTAGTTGCTAGTTCCTAGTTGTTAGTTATTAGTGCAAGTCAGGTCTGTCTACGGTGGTTGGCACTTGTTATGACCTGTTGTGAATTGTGCTTTTCAGATCAGGTATCTGTTCACCTTGCCCTGATTTTCGGACGTGCCGTTGCACGTCCCTACGAAGTGCCTGCCGTGTAGGGACACCCAATGGGGTGTCCGCATGGCCTCCATCACGGATAGGTGAATAGATACCAGATCAGCATTCAATCCGTTTTCTGCCACCTTGCTATGGGAACTAAAAACTAAGAACTAGGAACTAGCAACTAACAACTTCTCCACCCGTTCTAGAGGAAGGGCAACACTGACATGGACACCATTCCCCAGATGATCGCCGCACTGGAGGCTTCTCGCCAGGCGATGCAGCCGGTAGTTGACGCCTGTGACCCGCAGCGCGAAATCTATCCCGGCTGGACGATGAAGGAAGTCCTGGCGCATATCGCCGGTTGGGATGAGATAACCAAAGACCTCATCCTGGCGCATGGGCGCGGCGAACCGTATCACTATCCCGATTTCCCCGGTATTGATGGCTACAACGCCCGTTCCGTCGCCGCCCGCCAATCGCTGACCTACGCCCAAACCGTGAGCGACTGGCAGACCGAACGCTCGGCGCTCACAGCCGCGCTGCACAACTTGCCGCCGGAGAAATTGCCCACCCAGATGCCGTTCCCCTGGAAGATGGTCGGCCTGACCGAAGACCTGATCGGCATCATGGTTCACCACGAACGCGAACACGCCGACGAAATCCGAGGGCTGTTAACCTGATTGGATGCAGCTAATGATGTTTAGCTCCAGAAGAAGCATTATCGGCTTGATGAGCATAATTGTTGCTGGAGTATTGGCCTTTCTGGTTATGCGTAACATCCCGCAACAGAGTAATTATCAAGGAGATCGAACTATCACTTGGACGAATAGAATTGCATTCGCATCCTTGAGAAACCGGAACGACCCACAATCAGTTCATGATGTGATTGTTGTCGTTGACCCGGAAATGCGGCAAACAGAATCATTGCCTTTGACCAATCAATCAATTGTGTTTAGGTCAATTGTATGGTCTCCAAACTGTAACTATCTTGCTGTGGAAGGCATATCAGGAGATAAGAAGTGGCTCGCCTTTATTGACAACCGTGAAGAAGATATGTCATTTGCCGTCGCGCCAAATACTACAACCTTGATTCCACATAGCCCCCGATGGTCGCCGGATGGAGAATGGGTTGCGATTACAGGAATAGATCCTAACCAGTCGCATAGATTCGGTGTCTATGCTTTGTCCATATTGACTGGAGAAGTCAAGAAACTCTTCGACTCAAGTACATATTTGGGGAGCGCTTGGGCGCCG